>JBCCCM010000013.1:0-85178 GCA_039033515.1 Pseudomonadota bacterium | reverse complement strand
GCGGGCAATCAACGCGCTCGCGACGATGGGCGTCGGCCAGAGGCTCGGCGTGATCGCGGGATCGGGCGTTGGCAAATCGGTGCTGATCGACACGATGACCGCGCATTCGAGCGCGGATGTGACCGTGGTTGCTCTTGTCGGAGAGCGCGCTCGCGAGGTTTCCGATTTCGTCGCCCGCCATATGCAGGGCAGCCAGCGAGGGCGCATGGTGGTGGTCGCCGTCCCCGCAGATCACGCGCCCAATCTGCGGCTGCGCGCCGCGCAATACGCGACATCGGTGGCCGAATATTTCCGCAGCCAGGGCAAGCGGGTGCTGCTCATCCTCGACAGCCTGACCCGCGTTGCCCACGCCGCGCGCGAACTCGCGCTGGTGCTGGGCGAGCCGGGCGCCGCGCGTGGATATCCCCCCAGCGCGCTCGCCACGGTGACCAAGCTGGTCGAGCGCGCGGGCAACTCGGCGAGCACAGGCGGCGCTGTAACCGGGCTCTACACGGTGCTCGCTGATGGCGACGATGCGAATGATCCGGTGGTCGACACCGCGCGCGCGATCCTTGACGGTCATATATTGCTCTCGCGCGAATTGGCGCAGCGCGGCCATTACCCCGCGATTGACGTGCCCGCCTCGCTCAGCCGGGTGATGGACGATCTGGTAAACGCCGAAACGTTGGAGGCGGCGCGACGCGTGCGGGCGTTGATCTCGGCGCGTGAGGAAAACCGCGATCTGGTGCTGATGGGCGCGTATCGTGCGGGTTCAGACCTGGTGCTGGACGCAGCCCTTGAGAAATCCGCCGTGATCGACGCTTTCCTTCAGCAACGGCGCGGCGAAGGCGTGAGCCTGCCCCAAAGCCTTGGCGAGCTGACGGAGCTTTCATGAAGCGCGAGAAACGCCGGGTGCGGCTGGCGCGCCGCCAGATGCTGCTCGCCGATGTGAGCCAGCGCGCCGCTATGCGCGGCCTTGCCGACGCGCTGGTTGAAGAGAACCGCAGCGCCGCTTTGGCTGAGCGCAGCCGCGCGCTGACAAGCGCTTATGGCGGGCGCTCGCAGGCCAGTGATGGGGCAGCGCTGTCGCACACCGCGCGCTTTGCGGGTGCGATTGCGCATCTGGCGACTGACGCCGAGGCAGCGCGCGATGACGCTCAGGCGCAAGCGCGCTGGCAGGCCGAAACCTTGGGACAGGCGCAAACACGCGCGCGCCTCCAGTCCGAGCGGTTGGAAGGCGCGCTCGCCGCCTATCGAAGCGCCCGTGAACGCCGCGAGCATGACCCCTCGAACACGCCTTCGCACAAGAGCTTGGCACGCGTCATGCACAGCGAGACGCACGACACAACGCAAGATGTAACGAGCACCAACCCGCATTCCGGCGCAACGAGGCCGGCAAGGACCACCATATGACCTTCCCCGCGCTTTCCCCTCAATCGCAACCGCTCGCGACCACCAGCCTATCGGGCGGCGTTTTGGGAAGGGTGGTGAGCGCGGAAACGGGCGTTCGGGTAAGCGCCGAAGCTACGTATGGCTTCGGGACCGCTTCCTCTGCGGGCACAGATGATTTTGCGGCACAGCTTATGCTCAGCCAAACTCCAGCGCGCACGGTTTCAGACGCTTTGTCCGGGACAGGAGAGGCGGACGTAATTGGCCCCTCACCTGATTCTCCCGACGCGAGCGCACCAGCGGCAGCGAACCTGCCGCTAACACCGAGTGAGCCCTTGGACATTACGCCTGTTCCATTCGGCAATCCCCTGCCGCCCGGAGGCGAGCTTTTGCCGCCTAAATCCTCAGCCGACGAGCCCGCTGTGTCGGACCCCTCGAATGGGCACATCGTGGGCTTGGAGGACGCGCCACGCCGAGCAGCTGTTACTGAGCCTGCGCCTTCACCCCAAAGCGGGTCAGCGACGAATACGACGCCCCTCACGCCTATTGCGCCGCGGCTTGTCACCAGTCTGGAGGAACCAAACCTCTCACCCGCATCAGGCCCCCTCCCCTCAGGTCTGGACCCGGTCGGCGAGGAGCTTACGCTGTCTACGAGCAAAAAGAGAGCCGCGATGGAGCCAGTGAGTGCGACGAGCAGATTGGTCGCGGCTGATGACGGGCTGTCGGTCCCTCGCAATGTGGTGTGGACACCTTCGATTATTGCCCCAGAAGGGAAATCTGCGAGCCCCAAATCGGCCACGTCGCCTGTCACGTCGGCTGCACCGGCGGCTGAGCCCGTTTCGGCGTCTCCCGCCGCCTCCTCTACGACGCCTCCACCGGCGCTCGCGCTGTCGGCCCCATCGGCGACATCCGCCCCGTTTGCAACCAATGCGAGCGCGCTTTCGGCCACCGCGCTTGACCCGATTGTCGATCAGATCGCCGATGCGCGCGAGGCAGGACGGGGCCTGCGCCCCGAGCTGACCGTGCGGACCGGTGAATTCGGCGCGGTGTCCGTGCGCCTCGACACCAGTGCGGGGGCAAGCGTGAACGACTGGCGCGCCACTCTGGTTGCGCGCGATCCGGGCTTTCTGCCCGCCGTGCAAGCTGCGCTGGCCGACCGATCCATCGCCGCCGCGAGCGAAACCGCCATGGCGCAGAACGGTGGTTTTTCCCAACGCGGGCAAGACCAAAGTTCGGGCTCGTCCCAATCAAATGCAGGTTTCGGCGCGGGTTCGGGGGGCGGTGCGCAGTCCCATCAAAGTGAGCGCTACGGGTCTTCCACGGGGTCCGATCAAGGACCGGCGAAACCATATTCGGGTGAAGAGAGCGACAGCGGTTCGAAACGGGCTGCGGCGGACACGCGCGACATTGTGGTGGACCCTTCACAGGGGCCCGGCGGCGCGCGCTTCGCCTGATCGAATTGAGCACACGCGAACAGGAGCGCAGCGGCCATGGCTAAGGATGCCGAAAAATCCGAAGACGGCAAGTCGAAGGGCGGCGCAATGAAAATGGTGATTGGCGGCGTGGCGATGCTCGCGGTCGGCGCGGGAGGGGCCTATGGCGCCTTTGCAGCGGGCCTGATCGGAGGGGACGGCGATGGCGGTCCTGATCTGCCCAAACTCGTGCGCAAGGGCGATAGCGATCCTTACGCGCTGCCTGGCAAGAAGAAGGACGAGGGCGCGCCCGTCTATGGCGAAGGCGGCAGCGAATACCGCACCGCCTATTACAGCTTTTCTGAAAGCTTCACCTCGAACCTGTCGGATTCCCCCGCGCTGATCCAGGTCGAGGTGGCGGTTTCAACTCAGCATGACGGGCGCGTGCTCGCCTGGGTGCAAAATCACGAACTGGCGATCCGCTCGGTGATCCTTGTGCAATTGGCTGCCACGAAAGAGGCCGATGTGTTCGATGTCGAGGGGCGCAAGAAGCTCAAGGAGCGGCTGACCAAAGCGATCAACGCCGAGCTTGAGGAAAAGGAAGGTTTTGGCGGGATCGATGCGGTCCATTTCAAGGGGTTTCTGGTCCAATGAACCTCGCCCAGCAATTCCACCCGGCGCGCGCCATTGCCCAGCATTGCGCGGAACTGACCGAGCGCGGGCCCCGGCCCGAAGAGCGCGCGCAATACCTGGCCACCTGGCGCCGCGATGTGGCGCGCGAGGTGGCTCAGGACATGGCCGAGATCTTGTCAGGCGCAAAGCTTGAAGCGAACGTGAGCGAGGCTGAGAACGCGCGCGGCGCGGCGGTGTTTGAGCGAGTCGGCGCGGTAGCGGCGAACAGCCTGATCCGGTGCGGCGGGGACGATAAGACCGCTCTGCTCAGTTTTCCGGTAGAAACCGCAATCGCGCTGACCGATCGCAGTTTTGGCGGAACGGGCGAGCCGGTGGACGAGCCCGTGACCGCGCTGCCGCGCTCGGCCTCGCTGCTGATCGAACAGGTCGCGTGCACCATTGCGAGCGCCATTGCGCGGGTCAGCGCGGCCGGGGACATGGCGGAGACGGAGGGGCTGGCGCAAGGCGATGTGATTATTCGCAGCGAGAACGCTTCGCGCCTCAAACCCTTCACCCCGTCCGCGCAATGCACGCTCTTCACGATTGAGCTCAAGACAACCGACGGCGCCGCATGGAGCGGCACGCTGGCCATGACCGCGGATCGGCTCGACAGCCTGTTGCCCGGCTTGGGCAGCGGTGTGCCCGCCAATGATGACGACGCGCACGCCGGTGATGAAGCCGAGGCGGCGAAGGCGCACGAAGCCGTATTTGGCGCGGTGCCCTTGTCGCTTCAGGCGGTTCTGGCGGAGTTTGAGCTCTCGCTCGGTCAGCTTGATCGGCTGGCGCCCGGCGATCAGATCCCCATCGCCATCGCGCGCGACATCCCCCTGCGGCTCGGCGCGCAAGTGGTCGCATGCGGCAGCCTCGGCACAAAGGAAGATCGCATGGCGCTGAGAGTGACGTGCTTGCCGAATGGAGTGGATAGCGTTGCCGCCGCCTCCGAAATCTCCGCCAGCGATGGAGCGAGCCAATGAGCAATCTCAGTCCCGCTCTGCTGCGCTTCGGTGACGTCTCGGTGCGGCTCTCGGTCGAGCTTGGCCGCACGGATATGCCGTTGCGCGACGTCCTCTCGCTGGGTCAGGGGAGCGTGGTTGCGCTGAACCGGCTGACCGATGAATTGCTCGATATCACCGCCAACGGCAAGGTGGTCGCGCAGGGTGAAGTGATCGCGCAGGATGGCAAATTCGCGCTGCGGATTGTGAGCCTTGTGGGCGAAGATCCCAGCGCAGCCAGCGCCGCGCCACCGATGCCTAGGGCCCCGGCTATGACGGATCCGATGCCAGCAACGCCTGCGGGTATGGCGCCCGCTGACGCTCCTTCCGCTTACGCAGCCCCGCCAACGCCTTCGCCAACACCCAGTGCGCCGCCTTCTAAAGCGACGCAAGCGCAGTCAGGCGTCGGGGAGGCTAGCGCTGATACCTCGTCCTCTGGCGATAGCCTCGACGACTTGCTCGATTCCACGCTCGATGAATTGAGCGACGCGCTTGATGACGTCACGCCCGGCGAGGGTGGTGACGCGAAGGACAGCGGGGATGCGGCCTCATGATGCTCGAATATTTCGCGCGGCTGGCGCTGCTTTTACCGCTGCTCGGCCTGTTGATCTGGGGCAGCCTGCGGCTTACCAAATATCTGCAAACCCGCATGGTGGGGATGCAAACGGGCGCGGCGCGGCGCATGGAGCTGCTTGAGACGACGCTGCTTGCACCGGGCATGAAGCTGGCGGTGGTGCGCTTTCACGACCGCGAGATTTTGCTCGGCTGTTCGCGCCAAGGGCTGGTGCGATTGAGTGAGACCACATCGGATCGTCCCCTAGCGGAGCCGGGCGCGGTCTTGGCCTCCCCTGATAAAGCGACCCGCTGATGCGCGTCCGGGTCTTCTTTGCGGGCATCGCATGCTTTGCCGCGTTAACCATGTTTTTGGCCCCCGAGGTCGCCTTGGCGGCTGCCAATACGCCAGAGCCCGCCGGGATCGGCGCTGCGCTTGAACGCGCGCTAGGAAGCGAGGGGCCACAGGCGGATGGCGAGAACGCCCCGCTGAGTACCTCGATCCAGCTTCTGATCGTGATGGGGCTGCTGACTATCCTGCCCGCTCTGGTGCTGATGATGACCAGTTTCCTGCGGATCCTCATCGTTCTTTCGATCCTGCGCCAGGCGCTGGGTCTGCAAGGCTCACCCCCCACGCAGGTGCTTATCGCTTTGTCGCTGTTCTTGTCGCTTTTCGTGATGGGCCCGACGCTGGAATCGGTGAACGCCATGGCGATCGAGCCCTATGCCAGCGGCGCGCTGTCTGCGGATGCGGCCATTGCGCAAGGGGGCGAGGCGTTCCACGCCTTCATGACCCGCCAAACGCGCGAGGCGAACCTGCTGATGTTCACCGACATCGCGGGCGCAGGCCAGTTTGGCAGCGCGAGTGACATTCCGTTTTCGATCCTGCTCCCCGCCTTTGTCACCAGCGAGTTGGAGACCGCGTTTCAGATCGGTTTCATGATCTTTCTGCCCTTCCTCGTCATCGACCTCGTCGTAGCCAGCGTGTTGATGAGCCTTGGCATGATGATGCTGTCGCCCACGATCATTTCGCTGCCTTTCAAGCTGCTTTTGTTCGTCCTGGTGGATGGCTGGGCGCTGCTGATGGGCAGCCTTGCGATGAGTTTCTCATGAGCGCGGGCGGCGCGCTTCAGGAAGACGCGGCGCTGATGGCGTTAGCGGATCAGACCCTTTGGGTGACCGCGCTGATCGTAGGCCCGGTGTTGCTCGCGGCGTTGGTTGTGGGCCTGGTGGTCGGTATCATTCAGGCGGCCACATCCGTCAACGAGCAGACGCTGACCTTTGTCCCTAAACTAGCGGTGGTTGCAGTCGTGTTTGTCATATTGGGCGGCACGATGATGGCGCTGCTCGGCGATTTCATGCGCGAGATTTTCGCGCAGGTCGCGGCTATCGCTGCGTGAGCCGCGCGAGGGCTCTGACACGATGAATGTCTTTGACCTCGGCTTTGGTCCGCTTGACCAGCAATTGTGGCAGTTGCTCTTCCTGTCAACGCGCGTCGGGGCGGCGTTGCTCGCTGCGCCCATGGTCGGCGTGCTGGCGGTGCCGCCGACCTTGCGCGCGCTGTTGGCGCTGGCCTTTGCCGTGTTCGTCGCGATCTGGGTGCCCCCTGTGCAAACGCCCGACATGATGAGCTTTGAAGCGGTGCTTGCGCTGGTTCAGGAGGTCGCCATTGGCGCGGCGCTCGGCATCATCTTGCAACTGGCCTTTGCCGTGCCGCTGATCGCGGCAGAGCAGATATCGGGCACGATGGGCCTCGCCATCGCCACCTCCATCGACCCGGCCAGCGGCGCGCAGTCGGGCGCGTTGGGGACGTATTTCGGGCTGATCCTGACCTTGTTGTTCTACGCGATTGGCGGCCATCTGCTGTGGTTTGAGTTGCTGCTTGAAAGCTATCGGATTTTGCCCGCCGGATCGTTCGTATTCAGCCCACAGGCCGGGCAGGCGATTGTGCTGTTCATGGGCTATGGCCTCGCCACGGCGGCCGCCATTTCCCTCCCGGTGGTGCTCGTTTTGTTGCTCGTTCAACTGGTTACCGGCGTCATCGCGCGCGCCGCGCCGGCGCTCAACCTGTTCGCGCTCGGCCTGCCGGCGGGCACATTGGCGGGGATCACCGCGCTCATCATCTGTCTGCCGATTCTGATGGAGCAGTTTGTAAGCCTGCTTGAAGTGACGCTGGATCAGGCCGGCGAGCTGATCGAAGCCTCGCAGGCCAACACGCCGGGCGCTGCGCTATGAGCGACGACAGCCAAGACAAAAATTTCGATGCGACCCCCAAAAAGAAGCAGGACGCGGCCAAAAAGGGCGACGTTCTGCGCTCCAAGGAGCTCGCCACGGTGGCCGCTGTGGCGACCGGCGCGCTGACGCTGACTATGGTCGGGCCGTGGCTGTTTGGCGGGATGGAAAGCGTCGCGCTCACCGCGTTCCGTTTCGACGCCGCCGCGCTCGAACGCTCTGATCCGGGCGCGCTGTTCTCCTCCGCCGCAAGCGCGGTCATGCCACCGATCTTTACCATTGGATGCGCGGTCATCATCGCAACGCTGATCTCGCAATTGCTGCTGGGTGAGGGGTCGCGCTTCAATCCGGGAGCGATCGGATTCAAGGGGTCGAAGATCAATCCGCTTTCGGGGCTCAAGCGTATTTTCGGCACGCAGGGCCTGATCGAATTGGGCAAGAGCGTGCTGAAACTCGCGCTGATGTCGAGCATCGCGTGGTATTGGGCCTCGCAGAATATGAGCGCGGTGCTGGGGATCGGTCGCGGGTCTCTCGAAGCGCAGCTGGCCTACGCCTGGGATGCATCAATGGAGCTGTTGTCCCTCCTCATCATCGGCCTCGCGATCATCGCAGCGGTTGATTATCCCTTGCAGCGGTTTCAGCGCAACAAGCGGCTGAAAATGAGCCTCAAAGAGCTGCGCGATGAGACCAAGCAGGCCGAAGGTTCGCCGGAAATGAAAGGCGCGCGCAAACAGCGCCAGCGCGATCTGGCGCGCGGCGGTGTGGCCAAGGCGATGAAGGAGGCGCAGTTCGTCATCGTCAACCCGATGCACTTCGCGGTCGCGCTGACCTGGGATCCCAGCCTCGCGCCTGCGCCGGTTCTGTTATGCAAGGGGCGGGGCGAAACCGCGCTGGCGATGCGCGATATTGCGGGTGAGGAAGACTTGCCCATCCTTGAATATCCGGCGCTCGCACGGTCGGTCTATTTCACGACGCAGGCCAATCAGATGGTGCGCGAAGAGCTCTATGTCGCGATCGCCGCGCTGGTGGCGTTCGTGCTCTCGCTCAAGCGCGGCGAGCGCCCGCCCAAGCCCAGCGTCGAAGTGCCCGAAACGCTGCGCTTCGATGGCGATGGGCGCCCTGATGCGAAGGCCTCCCATGCTTAGAAGCGCCCCCCTTAAGGCCGCAGGCGGGCCGCCGTTCTAACGCGTATGTCTGACACCGGTTCTTCGATCATCACCGCGCTTGGCGCGGGCAGCGGGATCAATTTTGCCCAGCTTGCCACGGATATCTCCGATGCGAGCTTCAGCTTTCAGCGCGAGAATTTGCAGGCGCGCAACGACAGTTTGCAGGCGCAGATTTCTGCCGCCTCGATCCTGCGCAGTTCGCTGACCGGTTTATCGAGCGCCTTGGGCGACCGCATCCGTAATGGCGATGTCGCGCCGCGCGCAAGCATCGGCAATTCCAGCGTTGCCAACGTGTCCGCCCCGCCGGGCACGAGCCCCAGTGGCAGTTACACGCTTGAAGTGAGCCAATTGGCGGACAGTCAAACGCTGGTCTCGCCAGCTTTTCCAAACGCGGATGATCTGGTCGGAGAAGGCTCGCTTGCGATTCGGTTCGGTGCGGTCGACGGCGCGAGCTTCACCGAGGATACCGACCAACCTGCGCTGAATATTACGGTCGAGGCTAGCGACACGCTGGTCGATCTTGCGGCCAAGATCACCAGCCAAAGCGACGGCGCGCTCGAAGCCTATGTCGCTAATGGCACCGAGGGCGCGCAATTGGTCATCAAAGGGCGCGAGGGGAGCAATAGCGGCTTCGTCCTGGAGCCGACCAGCGGTGCGTCGACCCCTGCCAACACGCCCGGCGATCTTACCTTTCTCGCGTGGTCGCCAGCGAGCGATAGCGGCCAGTTGCGCAGCACCGCGCGCGACGCGATCTTTGAATTGGACACGGTCGAAATCCGCTCGTCCAGCAACCAAGTGACCGGCCTGCCCGAAGGCCTTGAGCTGAACCTGCTCGGCACCAATGTCGGCAGCCCGACCGATATCGCCTTCACACAGGACAACAGCGCGATCACGGGGGTCATGAACGATCTGGCCGCCGCGTTGAACGATATTGTTGGCCTGTTGCAGGGCAGCGAGGAGGGCGACAATCCGCTGCTGAGCGATCCGGGCGCGCGCGAATTGCGCCGCGATCTGTCCGCGCTCACCAGCGAAGTGATCGATCCGAGCGCCGACCCTGATGCGCCGAACACGCTGGGTGATCTGGGCCTTTCGCTCAATCGCGATGGCAGTTTCCGGATCGACACCGCGCGGCTGGAGCGCACGCTTACCGACAGCCCAGAGGGCGCTTCGGCGCTCTTCACCACCGGCGTTTTCGGAGTGTTCGCGACTATTGATGAGCTCGCGCGGGACAACACGACAATCGGTGATCCGGGGTCTTTGGGCGGGTCGATCACCCGCTTCGAAGGCCAGATCGAGCGCAACGATGAACGCCTTGGCCGGATCGCTGAGCAACAGGAAAATCTGCGCGCGCAGCTCACCCGCAGCTTCTCAGGCGCGGAGAGTCAGATTGCCGCCTCGCAATCGACGCTTGCCTTTATCCGTCAGCAGTTTGAGATCTCCAGCGAGTAAGACATGCGGCCGCTGCTTCGCACCCCTGCCGCCGCTTATCGCCGGGTCGATCTTGACGCGCGGATCGAGGCTTCGGCGGCCACGGATTTGACGCGTATCTGTCTGGAGGAAGCGGTGGCGGCTTTGGGCCACGCGCTGGTCGCGCTGGAACGCGCGCCCGAAACCGCGCCGCGCGATCCGCTGTCGCGCGCGCATTCGATAGCGATCTATCTCGCGCGCTCGGTTGCCCCGGACAATCCGGTGCGCGAGGCGCTGGTGCAGTTCTATGGCGGACTGGCCGATGTGATCGGGCGCAGCATGAAAGACCCGCGCTACGCCGAAATCGCGCAGGCGCGTGATGATTTTCGGGATGTGCTGGGCGCGGTGTCTTAGGCGGCGATGGCGTCTTTGATGATCCGCGCGGCGTCTGCGGGATCCTCGAATGGATGAAAATGCGTGCGGTCCGGGCGCGGCATGTCGATGCCGTTCGGGATCTGATCGGCGAGCAAGGGCCACGTGGGCGACCCTTTGAAATCCATGGCCTGCGTCTGCTTGGCGCGCACCACTGTTGTGGGTGCGATGATGCGCGTCACCGCTTCATGGATGCCCATATTTGTGCGGCTTGCCCCGTAGAAGCTGGCTTCGACTTCTGGCAGGCACGCGAGTTCGTACCCTTCGCCATCGGCCTTTTTGGTAAGGCCATAGCGGCAGTAATCCTCGAACACTCGGGCCTCGAACAGTTCGTAGGGATCGCGCGTGCGAAACCGCTCCATCATCGCTTCAGGACTGGCAAAGTCGCGCTTGCGCCGGATCGCGGGATGAGGCTGGTCGCCGGAGAAAACGCCGGATGCGTCCTCATAAAGGCGTGGGTCGATGATTACCGGATCGAACAGGACCAGCGTGCGGAACGTATCGGGTTGGTCAGCCGCGCATTGCGCGAGAGTGTGCCCGCCCATCGAGTGGCCGACACCGACTGCGCGGCGAATACGCAGTTGGTCAAGCAGAGCGGCGATCTTGCTGATCACTTCGCTCCAAGCCGCAATTGGGCCCCCTTCGGAACGGCCGTGCCCGTGCAGATCGACGCTCAGGATGCGGCGGCCCGGGAAGTGCTCGATCATTGCGTCGAACACGCGCGCATGAAAGCCCGTGGCATGCGCGAAGAAGAGCGGGGCCTCGGTGTTGCCAGGATCGGCGCGCCATTCCCAATACGCAACCCTGGCCCCATCAACGCTGATGCTGCGCGCTATGGCCTCGCGCTCGGGGATTGCGGCCTTTCTGGTGAACATGTCAGGCGGGCTTCGATTTATCGTCGAGGAAGCCTGGCTCGCCGTCCATAAAATCAGGCAATGTGTCGCGGCTGTCTTCGGTGGCCTCGTCCACTTCCTCGACCGGCAGCGCCGCCTTGATTAGGAAGTAGCCACCCAGCGCCGCGATCAGCGATCCGCCCAGCACGCCGATTTTGACCGCGTCGACCTGCGCTTGGTTGTCGAAGGCGAGGCCGCCGATAAACAGGCTCATCGTAAAGCCGATCGCCGCCAGCAGCGACAGGCCATGGATTTTGCGCCAGCCGATGCCCTCGGGAAGCGAGGCAAAGCCCACTTTGACCGCGATCCACGCCATGCCGACAATGCCGATCTGCTTGCCGATCAACAGGCCCAGCGCAATGCCCAGCGGCAGCGGTTCCAGGATCATGGCCGGCGACACGCCGATCAACGACACGCCCGCATTGGCAAAGCCAAAGATCGGTATCACCATAAAGGCGACCCATTTATGCAGCGTGTGCTCCATTTCGTAGAGCAGGTTGGTGCCCTCGCGCGTTTGGGTGGGGATCATCATCCCCGCCGCCACCCCGGCAAGCGTCGCGTGAACGCCAGATTTGAGCACGAACACCCACATGATGACCGTCAGGATGACATAGGGCATGCCCGAGGCCACCCGCATCCGGTTCACCACGAAGAGCAGAGCGAAGACTATCGCGGCGCCGATCAGCATGTCGGTCTTGATCTCGCCTGAATAAAACAGTGCGATGACAGTGATTGCGCCGATGTCGTCGATGACGGCAACCGCTAGCAGCAAGGCTTTCATCGCTACCGGCACACGCGGGCCGAGCAACGAGAGAATGCCCAGCGCAAAGGCAATGTCGGTGGCGGCCGGAATGGCCCAGCCGCCGATATTGTCCGGCTCGTTATAGTTGAACGCGACAAAGACGAGGGCTGGCACCGCCATCCCGCCAATCGCGGCCATCAGGGGCAAAGAGGCCTTGTCCCAGCTCGACAATTGGCCGCTGAGCATTTCGCGCTTCACTTCGAGCCCGATGAGGAAGAAGAACACCGCCATCAACCCATCATTGATCCACAAAAGCAGCGGCTTGTTGATCTCGAAGGCGCCGTAAGACAGGTTCAGCTTGGTCTCCAGCGTCCCGAAATACGAAGGCGCGAGCGGCGAGTTGGCGATGATCAACGCGAGCACCGCCGAGGCGATCAGAACGATCCCGCCCGCGCTTTCCTGCTTGAGAAAATCCTTTAGCGCGTCTCCGAATCGACCGATCATTCGCCATCCTAAATGCTGTGTGTTTTGCCCGTTTTCGGTCTTAACGTGCAAAAGGTGCATCAGTGCCCGAAAAACCGCGGCGCTTGCGAATCGTGCGCGAGGCTGCAAGGCTCAAAAGAAAACTCGGGTAATCACGCCTCGATTGTCGGTTGGATCGCTGGATTTGTTCCGGAGCGCCAAGCGACGTAGAGCACGGCCCAGCAAGGGGGACATCCACTGGGTCCGAGGAGGACGAGTTTGATTTCATTGCAATCGATCCTTGGCGCTGCGGGCTGGCGATGTTCCCTGCTTGTGGCAGGCGCGCTGACCCTGACCGGCTGCGGGGATGCGGCGGTCGAACCAGCCGAAGAACCGATCCGACCAGCCAAACTCGTCACAATCGAAGCGGCCAGCGCTGTACGCTCGGGGAGCTTTCCTGCGGTTGTGCGCGCGGTGCGCAGCACGGATCTCGCCTTTCAGGTTGGCGGGCAGATCGTTGAATGGAACGCGCGCGATGGCGGCTCTTTTCAAAAAGGCGATGTGATCGCGCGGCTGGATGCGACCAGTTTTCAGGCGACCGTGGAGCAGGCTGAGGCGCAATATCTCAACGCCAGCAGCGAATACGAACGCGCCCAGCGCCTGATCGCCGAAGACGCGATCTCCAAAAGCGTGCTGGAAAGCCGCGAAGCGCAGCGACAAGTGGCCAAGGCGTCCCTCGACACGGCGAAGAAGAATTTGAGCGACACCGTTCTGCGCGCGCCCTTCACGGGCGGCGTGGGGCGCACCAATGTGGAGCAGTTTCAGAACGTCTCGCCCCAGCAACCGATCCTGGTTCTCCAAAGCCGTCAGGTCGAAGCGATTATCAATGTGCCCGCGCGCTTCGTACTGAATTCAAACCGCACGGAAATCTCCAACGTCTTCGTCGAACTGGACGCAGCGCCCGGACGTCAGTTTCCCGCAACCTTCCGTGAGGCGCGCGGGCTGGCTGACAGCTCCACGCAAACCTACGAAGCGCATTTCAACTTTACCCCGCCGCCCGAACTTCTCGTTCTGACCGGCATGACCGCGAGGCTGTTTTACGACAGCCGACCGGTTGGCGCGCAGGTGCAGCCCGCCGGCGTGCGGGTGCCGCTGGCGGCGATCATGGTCGATGGCGACAAACGTTATGTGTGGCGCGTGAAGGGCCCGGATAAAGCGCTGGAGCGGCGCGATGTCGTTGTCGAAGACGGCGTGGGCGACGAAGTCACTGTCAGCCGCGGGCTGGAGACCGGTGACGTCATTGTCGCGACCGGCGGCGATTTTCTGCGCGAGGGCGCCAAGGTGCGCGAATGGAGGGAGTAATTCCGGTCCCTGGCGGCTCGACACCAAAGCGTTAGCAGGGGGCAGGCTCACCATGGACATTGCAGCGTTCAGCATTCGCAACCGGCTGATCATGGGGATCGTGATCGCGCTGTCGCTCTTTGCCGGGTGGACCGCTTATCAATCGATGCCGCGTTTTGAGGATCCCGAATTCACGATCCGCACCGCAAAAATCTTCACCTTTTACCCCGGCGGCTCGCCCGAAGAGGTCGCGCGCGAGGTTTCCGCTCCGCTCGAAGAAGCGTTGCAAGATATGCCCGAGGTCGAGGAAATCCGCTCGGAATCCTCAGCGGGTAAATCCGAAATCACGGTCGATATCGAATATTCGGCCAGCCCCGATAAAGACGCGTTGCAAGGCGTTTGGAACAAGCTGCGCAACAAGGTGCGCGATACGAGCCGCGAATTGCCGCCCGGCGCTCAGCCCAGCGTCGTGTTTGACGATTTCGGTGATGTTTTCGGCATCTATTATGTGCTCACCGGCAAGGGCTATTCGATGCCTGAGCTGCGCCATTACGCCAAGCTTTTGCGCCAGGACATGCTGAGCGTCGATGGCGTGGGCAAGGTCGAAATCGATGGCGAGCAAGATGAGGTCATCTACGTCGAAATCCCGCGCCAGAAAGGCGCTGCGTTGGGCACAACGACATCGGCCATTTTCGAGCAGCTTTCGACCCAGAACACGGTTGTGGGCGGCGGCAGCGTCGAGGTCGATGGCAAGCGGTTGGTGATCACGCCCAGCGGCGATATCGATTCCGTCGCGGCAATTTCGAACCTGCTTGTGTCCTCCAGCGAAGGGCGCGTCGTGCAGCTGAGCGATATCGCAACGGTCACGCGCGGCCTGCGCGAACCGGCCAGTTTTCTGACCTATTGGGATGGGGAGCCTAGCATTGTCTTGGGCGTAGCAGCGGTCTCGGGTTCCAACGTGGTCGATGTAGCGCAGCGTCTTGAGGCCAAGCTTGTCCAGCTTGAAGGCCAGCGCCCGGTCGGCATGGAGTTGAACGAGTTCTACAATCAGGGCGAAGTGGTCGACAAATCGGTTTCGGACTTCGTGGTCAATGTGATCGTCGCGCTGCTGATTGTGATCGGCGCGCTGGTTGTGTTTATGGGGGTCAAATCGGGTCTCGTGATCGGGATTGGCCTGCTGCTTACCATCGCGGCAACGCTGGGCACGATGTATCTCAGCGATATTCCGATGCACCGGATCTCGCTGGGCGCGCTGATTATCGCTTTGGGGATGCTGGTTGATAACGCGATTGTGGTCGCTGATGGCATTTTGACCGGTTGCCAAAAGGGCCGCAAAATCATCGAGATCGCCAGCGATGTGGTCAAACAATCGATCTGGCCGCTGTTGGGCGGGACGCTCGTCGGGATCCTTGCCTTTGCGCCGATTGGCCTGGCGCCGGGCAGCACGGCGGAGTTCACCGGAGACTTGTTCTGGGTGATCCTGATTTCGCTGCTTTACAGTTGGATCTTTGCGATCACGATCACGCCCTTTTTGTGCTCCATCCTGTTCAAATCCATCGAAGATCAATGCGCTGAGAGCGGCCCAATCAAGACCGGCAGCGAAAAGACAGGCGGACTGATGGAGCGGTTCAAACGCCTGATCACGGTGTTGGTCGGCCAGAGAATATTGACCCTTGGCGCAGCGGCGGGGGTGTTTGCGGTTTCCGTCTTTGGGTTTGGTTTTGTAACCTCGGGCTTCTTCCCCGCCTCGACCACGCCGCAAATGGTGGTCGATTATTGGCTGCCCGAAGGCACCGATATCGTCCAAACCAATGAGGATATGCTGGAGCTCACCGAGTATATCCGCACGCTTGACGGGGTGGAGGACGTCCACACGATCGTTGGCAAGGGCACCTTGCGCTACATGCTGATCTACAGTTTTGAGAGCGAGAACTCCTCCTATGGGCAACTGCTTGTAAAGCTTGACGATTACGGACGGCTCGACACGCTCATCCCTCAGGTTCAGCAATACATCGATGCTAATTTCAGCCGGGCGCAGGGCAAGGTGTGGCGCTTTGTTTTGGGGCCGGGCGGTGGGTCGAAGATTGAGGCCACATTCTCAGGCCCCGATCCCGACGTTTTGCGCACGCTCGCCGACCAAGCCAAGGAGGTCTACCACGCCGATGGCGGGGCCATCGCGATCAAGGACGATTGGCGCCAGCGCGTGCCAGAGATTGAGCCGGTCTATTCCGAGGTGAAGGGCCGCCGCGCCGGTGTCAGCCGCGCTGATCTGGGCGAAGCGTTGGCGCGCAATTATTCCGGCCAGCAAGTCGGCGTGTACCGCGAGAATGACGATCTCATCCCGATCCTCGCCCGCGCACCAGAGAACGAGCGGCTTAATGTGGCCGATATTGGCAGCGTTCAAGTGATCAACCCGGCGGGCGCCTCGGTGCCGATTGAGCAGATCACCGACGGCATCAACACGATCTTTCGCGACAGCCGACTGCGCCGCATCGACAATGTCTGGTCGATCAAGGCGCAGGCGGATCCGGCACCGGGCGTTATCGCCGGTGATTTGCAGGCGCGCGTCGAAGGCCCGGTCGAGCGGATCGAATTGCCGCCGGGCTACAGTCTGAAATGGGACGGCGAAAAGGGATCCTCGGCTGAGGCTAACGAAAACCTTGCGAGTGTGATCCCCCTTGGGTTCGGAGCCATGATCTTGGTCACCATCATCCTGTTCAACGCCCTGCGTCAGCCGCTTGTGATCTGGTCTGTCGTCCCTCTGGCGCTGGTCGGGGTCGTGTTTGGCCTGCTGGTGATGGATGTGCCGTTTGAATTCATGGCGATCCTGGGCGTGCTGTCGCTGGCCGGACTTTTGATCAAGAACGCGATTGTGCTGGTGGACCAGATTGATCTTGAGATCGCCGAAGGCAAGCCGCGCATGGACGCGCTGGTCGATAGCGCGGCGAGCCGCGTGCGCCCGGTGCTGCTTGGCTCGGGCACAACGGTTTTGGGCGTGATCCCACTTTTCACCGATGCGTTTTTCAAATCGATGGCGGTGGTGCTGGTCTTTGGCCTGACTTTCGCGACCGCGTTGACTTTGTTGCTGATCCCGGTGGTCTACGCGGCTGTCTTTGGCATTTCGACCAAGGAGCGCGCGGATACCTCGCCCAAGACGGATGAGCCGCCGCCGACGGGTGCGAAGGAGGCGCTGGCATGAGCGCGCGCATGGTGAGACGCCGCCTCCTGCTTTCCGTGCTTCTCGCGGGCGCGCCGTTGGCGTTGGCTGGCTGCACTACGCTCAGCACCGATGAAGACGTGGCGCGCGCGGTCTCCGAAAGCCTGCCGCAACTGCCCGACATCTGGGCCGTTGACGGGGCGATGCCGGGAGAGGTGCGGGTGGGCTGGATTGAAGCGGTTGGTGATCCGGTTCTGACCGCGCTTGTGTTCGAGGCGCAAGCGAACAACCCGGATATCACCGCGGCGGCGGCCAATCTCGACGCCGCGCGCGCGCTGGTTATCCAATCGCGCGCCGCGCTCTATCCGCAGATCAACGCCAATTTCAATGTCGACCGGACCGAGACGCCTAACCCCTTCGCGCTGAACCGGGTCTTTTACCAGGGCACCTTGCAAGGCGCTTGGGAAGTGGATTTGTGGGGCCGGGTGCAAGCGGGTGCGAACGCCGCCTATGCGAGCGCGCAGGCGGTCGAAGCGGACTTACGTTTCGCCCAATATTCGCTCGCCGCCGGGGTCGCCTCAGCCTATTTCGCCAGCATTGAGGCACGCGAGCAAGTGGGCGTGGCGCAGCGCACCCTTGACGCTCTTGCCGAAATCGATCGGATCGTGCGCGTGCGCTATCGCGAAGGGTTCGCCTCGCGCCAGAACACCGCGACCACCGGGGCCGACCTTGAAGCGGCGCGCGACGGGCTTGAGCAAGCACGCCAAGGCGCACGCACGGCGCAGCGCGCGCTAGAGGTTTTGCTCGGGCGCTATCCCGCGCAGCAAGTGGCTTTGGCTGACGGTCTGCCCGAAGCTCCGCCACCCCCGCCTGCGGGACTGCCCTCGCAATTGCTCGAACGCCGCCCCGATGTGATCGCCGCCGAGCGCCGCGTCGCCGCCGCTTTCGGCGCGCTCGATCAGGCGAAGGCGGCGCAATTGCCGCAATTGGTGCTGACCGGCGCGGTTGGCGCGGCGTCAACCAGCCTCGGCGATCTGCTCAACACCGGCAATATTGTGTGGTCCGTAATCGGCGATTTGCTTCAGCCGGTGTTCGATTCCGGCCTTCGCGGCGCGCAGGAAGACGAGGCGGATGCGACGCGCCGCGCGGCTGTCGCGCTCTACGCCTCGACCGCGCTTGATGCGCTGCGCGAGGCCGAAGACAACCTTGACGCGGTGCAGGTGTTGGCCCGGCGTGAGCTCATTCTGGAAACCGCAGCCGAAGACGCGGGCACCGCCTATTCGCTCGCTCAGCTGCAATATCAGGAAGGCGAGATCGACCTGATCGACGTGCTCAACTTCCAACAACGCCTGTTTCAGGCCGAGCGCAATCTGGTAAGCGTGCGCCGACAGCGTATCGAACAATGGATCGGCTTGAACCTGGTTCTCGGCGGATCATGGGAGGCCGCCGCCGCGCCATCTTCCTCCGTTGATTAGCGGTCACCTCGGTTTCGCGGGCCTTCGGGCACCGCTTCGCGCTTCGCTCGTTGATCGACAGTTCATTGACACCGGGCGCCAACTGGAACAACGCGCGCCCATCGCCCTATACGGCACCCGCCTCGCGATCGGGCCATTGGCCAGCCCATGCTCTGGAGCTTTTTCTTGCACGACGTCTTGCCTGCCGACCCGTTGGACACAGCCGCGTTTCGTCGGCTCATGGGGCAGTACGCGACCGGTGTCTGTGTCGTGTCGGCCCCGGCGACCGTTGATGGAATGGACAACGCCATTGCCGGGATCACAGTCAATTCCTTTGTCTCGGTCTCGCTCGACCCGCTGCTGGTCGCGTGGAGCCTTGGCAACGCGTCGAGCCAGTTTGACCTCTGGACCAAAGCGCCCGCCTTTGCGATCAGCATTCTGGCGCAAGATCAGCAAGACCTCGCCCGGCGTTACGCGGTGCGAGGGAGCCGCGAGCTGGACCGGGCCGATTTTGAGAGCACTCAGAACGGTTTGCCTGTTATTGCGGGAGCGCTCGGCTATCTGGAATGCCGACACTGGTCGCTTTACCCCGCCGGAGACCACACTATGGTGTTTGGCGAAGTGACGGGAATGCGACAGGCGGCTAATGGGAGACCGCTGACCTTCTTTGGAGGGGCTTTCGGCAAGGTCGCTGACTGAGGGGAGCGCATGACACAGATTGATCCTCCGAACCGCTACACGCGGGTCGACAGCGGCGACGACACGCGCGAACGGCTGCTGGCCGCCGCGCTCAGCCAGTTTGCGCAGCGCGGGTTTTACGGGGCAAGCATTGCGCAGATCGCGGGCGAGCTGGACCTGACCAAGCAAGCGTTGCTCTATTATTTCAAGCGCAAGGAAGACCTCTACGCCGAGGTTTTGAAGCGGATTGCCGAACGCCTGCTGACCGGCATGCGCGCGGGCGTTGAGCCCGATGCGAGCCCGGAGGGGCAATTCGAAGCGATGATCCTTGGCGTCTATGAAGCCGCGCGCGCTAATCCGGATGATGTCAAAGTGTTGATGCGCGAGCTGCTGGAGGTTCATCGCAGCAAGGCCAATCCTGACGAATGGTATCTCAAGACGTTCCTCGACGATATCGTGGGGCGGCTGGATCAGATCGAAGGGCTGGCGCAAAGGCCGTTTGCGGAGAAATTCGCCGGGGTGTTCCAGATCCTGTCGGCAATCGAATACTTCGTCGCCGCCGGGCCGACGCTCACGCGGTTCTATGGCGAGGAGGGCGTGGCCGAGATCGAGGCCGCTTATCCAGCGCAATTGCGCGAGCAGGTGCGGCATCTAACGCAGTGCCACGGCCCGCATTGACGCCGTATTCGGGTGCGCAGCGGACCGAGGAAAAGGGTCTGCGCTAATACAAGATCATCTGCGTGCAGCGAAACAGCGCGCAGGCCCGGCCGGTCTCTTCATGTGTGACGGTTGATTTCCAAACTTGCGTCGTGCGGCCCAGATGCTCGGCCTCGGCTCGCCCGATCAAGACGCCTTCGTTCGCGGTGCCGACAAAGTTCGATTTTAACGCAATCGTTGTGTAGCCCTTGGCGCCCTGCGGCAGCACTTGCCCCGCAGCAAAACCACATACGCTATCGGCAAGCGCGATCATGCTGGCCGCGTGCAGAGCCTTGGCGCCGGATCGCAGATGGTTTTGCGTGATCGGCATGCGCGCCTCAAGCCAGCCCTCGCCCTAATCGATCAGCGTGATGCACATATACGGCACGAGCCCGCCAGCAGCGGGATGAAAACGCGGATCAGGCGCGTCGGGATTATCTGCATGATCGGTCATGGCAGGCGGCTTACCTTGCGATAGCTGCGGTGTCAGCCGTCCTCATCGCCCTGTAGCTCGCCTCCTAGGCCCCGCGCTAGAACCGCTTGCGAATATCCAGACGCACGCTTCGCCCGAAAGGGTCGAGCAGTTCGGGCAGAAAATTGTCGGGTGTGCGCCCTTGCGCGTCGGTCACGCGCTGGCGCTGGTTGAACAGATTGCCGATGTTGAACGCCACCTGCGTCTCTTCAAGAAAGGGCAGCTTCGCCAGGATCGCGTCGGAATAGTTGAATTCATACGTCACGCGCATGCCCATGGTCGTGAGATCGGAAAAGCGCAGGTCACCGGCTGGATTGGTCACCCGCGTCGCGCTCTGAAAGCGGGCGGCAGCGGCAAAGCCAAATCCATATTTCCAGCGGTAAAGTGACAGATCGATCTGGTGGCGCGGCGTTCCGCCAACGCGCTCAATCGAAGCGCCGTTGAGCAGATCAAGCACGGGGCCAGCGCCCCCTTCGCCCAGTTGAACCTCATCGCGCAGGGTCAGGCGATGGATCGCGTTCACCCGCAGAGAGCCGGGGCGTCCGCTGCGCCGCCGTTTTGTCGGACGGCCTTCATTGCGGCGACGAGTGCGTTTGGTTTTCAGGCGCTGCGAGAACGTGATCGCCGTGCGCACTTCGTCGCGGCGCCCCACCGTCGCTTGAATCGGGCGGATGTCAAAGGCCAGCAATTGCCCAACAGGATCGCGCGTCACTCGCTCGGGAAAGGCGTTCTCGAAATCCGGCGTGAGAAGAGCAAAACGGCGCACTTCGTCCTCGATGCGCGAGGTGGTGTAATCGACATTGACCCCGATCCGTGGTTCATCGCTGGGGTTCCATTGTACCCCCAGTTTTAGGACGCGGCGCTTATCGCTCACCAGGTCAGGATTGCCGCCGGTTACGAGGGTCGCCAGCGCGTCTTGCCCGGCCTGAAAATCGAACAAGCGCACATCGCGCGTCAACACTTGCGGCGCGCCCAGATCGCTGAGCTCGGGCGCGCCCTCTTCGCGCGTGACCGACGCCAGCAATCGCAAGCTGGGCACCGGTCTCCAACGCAGGCCATAGCCATAGGTCGCGAGCCAGCCAAAGTCAGACAGGTTGCGCAGCTCGACATTCGCGTTGAAACCAAGCTCGCCAGGAATTGGCGCCGGCGCGAGGATGGGAACCTCCAGGCTTAAACCTCCAGCGAAGGTGTCGCGCGCAATCGCGTTTGCGTTCACAATAGCGTCTTGCAGTATGGCGGCGTCCTGGCGCTCAAGGCTCATATCGAGCGACGCGGTGAGCGTCATTGGGCCGGCTGCGAGATCGGCTATGCGTTGGTTGAGAAGCGCGTTCGCCTCAAAGTTATCGCGCGATAGATCGGTCTCGCGGATACGGTCGGGCGCAAAGGCAATATCGGTGCGGGTCGCATCATTCACCCGCGCGTAGCTCGCGTTGAGCGTCCAGGTGGAGCGTGCAAGGCCGCTCGCGACGTTGAGCCCGGCGAAGATGTCCTGAGTGTCGGTGATCTGCCTGAACACGTTGGTGGCCAGCGGGTCGCTGCCGAACAGCGCTTTTGAACGCTGGTCTTCGATCGAGCCGGACAGCGTCGCCACGCTTCCGGCGGGCAGGCCAACGCTCGCCGAAAACCCCGCGCTCCATTCGCGCCTTTCCGGCGCGAGGGTGCGGTCGGGCGCTCCTGGAAAACCATCGGCGAACACGAGGTCGCGCTCCGCCTCGCGCAGCGCATCCGCCTGCTCGAAGGTGCCATCAAGGCTGAAGCGCCGTGCGCCATCGACCTTGAGAAACTGGCCATCCGCTTCGCTCGAGACCCGCCCACCCTCGGTCGGTGTCCCGCCACGCAGCGTAAGCGTGGTGATATCGACATTGGGTTTGAGCACGAAGTTGAGCACGCGCTGATCGGCGGCGAACCCGTAGGCTAGCGAGGCTTCTTCGGGCAGCACTTCGACCCGCGCCACTGCGCTGACCGGGTAGCGCCCGACCTCGCGAAAACCCGAGACGCGCCGCCCATTGATAAGCACAACGGGTGGACCCGAAGCGCGCCCGCGCCCGCTCGACGTTTCCGCCAGGATCAGATCCACCAGTTCGCCCAAAGAGCCCGCGCCATAGGCCGCGATATCCTCAGGCAACAACACTTGCTCGGGCTCGTACCCGCCAAAGGTGCGCCCTTTGATTAGGTTGCCGCGCACTATGATTTCGGGCTCATCAGGGTCGCGGGTTTCCTGGGCTGCGGGTTCTTCTTCGGGTGGCTGTGACCCCTTAGTGTCCTCCTGCGCCGCCAACGCACCGGAGTTGAGGGTCAGCACGCCGATGCTGGTCAGGGAGCTGCAGCGGCGCAGGAAGGGTCTGAGGTGCGGCGATGTCATGGCATCTCGATCCGCCGCATCTCGATGGTCATGCTCAACACCTGCGAGGTCTCGGAGCGAGGCCGCACGTCGAACTTGGTCTGATCAAAGCTGGGCGGACCAAATTCGCCGACCGCGTTGCGGCTGTTGCCGATCGCTTCGAACGGAATGCCTTGGTCGTTGAAATCAAAGCGTCCGTTGTCGTTATCGTCGTGATAGGCGCTGATCACATAGGTCCCCGGAGCCTTGGGTTTGAAAGTGTGCTGGGCGCCTTCCTTGGCCGCGATCTTTGCGTTGTGAGCGCAGCCGCCGCGCGTGATCTTGGGCGCTTCTTCGCGGGTGCAAAGGCTGATCCACAGCGTGCCTTGTTCCGGATCAACGCCGGTAAAGCGCACCGTGACGGCCTGGCCGCCTTCGCCCTCGGTTTCAGCGAGGGCCGGCAGCGAAACAGCCAGCGCGACCATGGCGGTGAGCGTAATTTTGTTGCGGAACTTCAAGAGCTTTCTCCTCCTCGATACCAATCAGCCGTTCGCCGAAGGGGCCTTGCCAATGGCGACGGTTGCGGCTTAGATTTGGCGCTCAAAGCGAGCGGAGAAAGCGGCGATGCAAGAGCGGTCGATGAATTTTCCTGAGCGGTCGCAATCTACCGTTCATGCGGCACGAACGGTCGATAAAAGCCGCGACTGGTTGGTGCAAAGCGGCGCTGGGCGATGGGTGTTCGCCTTGATTGCGGGCGTAGGGCTTGCGCTGATCGGTCCGTTTGGAACCTTTGGAACGATGGGTTTGCCTCTGCGGCTGGGCTATTGGATCGGGCTGACGCTGGGCAGCTTTGCGATCTGGTGGATTATCGAGAAAGCGCTCGCCGCGGCCTTTGGGGATCGCGGGCTGGTGTTCGAACAATTCACGGTTCTCGTGCCCTTTGCCGCGCTCAATTCGGTGTTTCTGGCGGCGCTGCACAGCGCGATTAATAACGCGACCGGGCTCGCGATCCCGGCGTCTTGGACATACTATTTCGTCAGCCATCTGATTTTGTCGAGCCTGGTGATCGCGCCGCTTATTCTGCTGACGCACACGCTTTTGACCCACGTGCAATCCCGCGCCAGCAGCGACACGGCGCAATTTCTCACCTCCGCCTTACCTCCCGCTTTGCGCGGTCAGACGCCGCATGCGCTGTCCGCCGAGGGCCATTACGTGCGCGTGCACACGCCGCTGGGCGAAGCGATGATTACGATGCGGTTCGAAGACGCGCTGCGCGCTCTCGCCGGGATGGGCGGTATTCAGACCCATCGGTCGTGGTGGGTTGCGCGCGAGCAGATCCTCGATGTGAAACCGCTGGGTTCGGCCTATGAAGCAACGCTGCGCTGCGGGCTCAAGGTTCCGATCAGCCGCCGTCGCAAAGCGGCAGTCTCCAGAGGGCTGAGCGCCGCACCGGTTGCGGCGGTGTAACGCTCGCGCCTTCAGAACCGCGCAAAGCAAACGGCGCAAATCATAAAAAGCTGGCGCGGCGTTGCAGCTTTTGGAGATATAAGTCGCCGCGCCCAGTGCGCCGGGCTAGCGCGCAAAGGACGTGATGTGCCCGATATGAAGTTCCGCGATGCCCGAAGGGTTTGATCAGCTAACCTTGAACTGGCGCTCGGCTTCGACCGGATCGATCATGCTGTGCGCTCTCCTCGCCGCCGCGTTCCTCCTGCGCCGCAGGGTGGAGCCTGCGGCGAGCGCGTTTCTCGCCGCCTTCGTGGCGCTTGCTTGTTTTGGTGCTGTGCCAAACCTCATCGGGTTCGCCGGGGCTTATGACATTTGGCCCGGCCTGACCTTTTTGCCGACCGAGACGACGTTGTTTCTGGGCCCCCTGATCTTCCTGCACGCGCACGCGCTGATGGTTGGGACGCCGCAGCGCTGGCATCTGGGGTTGCTGGCGCCCGGCGCGCTCTATTGGTTCTATCAGCTATGGGCGTTCACGATGCTGGGCGACGCGCAGGCGAAGTGGGCTTACACGCGCGCCGTCCACAGCCCTTACGTTTCTCCGGCCGTCACCGCACTCACCTGGGCCCTGATCGCGGGCTGCGTTTTTGGCGCGTTTCGGCTGCGTCGACGCTACGCTGTCTGGTTGCGCGATAACCACGCCGATAACGAGGCGTTTGATCCCACATGGCTGAGGCTGCTTATAATGATGGCGATCGCGGCGTCGGTCTACTGGATTGCCCAGTCCGCCATCGCGATCTGGTACGAGTTCGATTATTTCCAGAGCTTCGCCTTGGATTTGATCGCGCTGTTTCTGGTGTTCGTGATCGCGCTTGAGGCGCTGTTGGGCCTGCATCAGGCGTTCCCCAAAAAGGCCGAGGATGCGGCGGGAACCGATCCGGTTGCCGATCCCATGCCCTCGCGCGATTGGGCGAGGGAGGGCGAGCGGGTACGCGAGGCGGTTGTTAAGAACGAATGGTTTCTCGAAGCCAGTCTCTCGCTGCAAACGCTCTCGCGCCGCTATGGGATGAACCATGTCTATTTGTCGCGCGCGATCAACGAAGGGCTGGGGTGCAACTTCAACGGCTTCATCAATCGGTTGCGTGTCGAGCGGGCACGAGCGCTCATCGAAGTGGGCGACACGCGCTCTTTCACCGAGATCGGCTTAGCCGCCGGATTTGGTTCAAAGGCAAGCTTCAATCGCGCTTTCAAACTGCATGAGGGGGTCAGCCCAAGCGAGTATCGAAAAGCGCGAGTGTCCAGATAGTTGGACAATTCGAACGACTAATTCAAATTGCAAATTTCTTGCGTCGCGGTTTGATTTGAGGCGAGCCGTCTTCGTTCGCGTGCCACAGGCGCGCGGATCAGGAGGTGTCCCCATGAAGCTTGCCCTATCCCTTGCCGTTCTCGCCGCTGGCGCGACGCTGTTCTTCTCCGCCTTTTCAGGCAGCGAAGCGCGCGATCAACCCGCCAAAATGTCCCACGTTTCCGCTGATGCGGTGCTGACGCCCGAACAGGTGTCGCGCGATCTTGCCTTGGCTGAAGAGGCCTTCTCGCGCGTCCATCCCGGCTACACCCGCTACGCCAGCGCGCAGGACATGGCATCGGCCTGGGCCGCGATCCAGATGCAGGCGGACGCCAATTCCGGTATGCCCTTGGGTGACTTTTATCTGGCGGTGAACGGCGCGCTCACCACCATCCGCTGTGATCACACCAAGGCGGAATTGCCCCGCTCAATACGCGCGCAGCGCAAAGGGCAGCCGCTATACCTTCCCTTGCGCTGGGAATGGATCGAAGGGCGCGCTTTGATCGACACAGCCGCTCCGGGAACGGACGTTCAGCGCGGGGATGAGATCATGATGATCGACGGGCGCGACATCGCCGAAGTCGTCCAGACGGTGTCCCAATACATCCCCGTGGATGGCTACACGGAATGGTCACGCCGCAGCGGGATCAGCCAGTCGCTCGAATTCATGGGCGGCGGCGTAGATCATTTCGGCGCGCTTTTGTGGGATGTTCCTGCGACCGCGCAGTTGGCCGTGCGCAGCGCTGACGGCGAACAGCGCGAGGTGGCGATGGAGCGCGTCAGCTTCTCCGACTGGAGCAAGCTGGGGCGCAAGAGCGAAGCCAATTTCAAGGACGCGGTGACCTACAAGACGATCGGCGACGGCGTGGGCTATTTGAGCGTCGACACTTTCGTGAATTACCGCGATCCGGTGAAGCCCAAGACAGTCTTCCAGCCGCTTTTCAAGCAAATGCGCGATCAAGGCGTGCAATCCTTGATCCTTGACCTCAGGCTCAATGGCGGCGGGTCGAGTGACGCGCAATATGAGCTGCTCGCGAACCTGATCGACCAGCCATACAAACCGCTGAAAGAGATGCGCGCCAAGACGCTCGATCTCGATGGAATCCGGCCCTACCTGTGGACCTGGGATTCGCGCGCGCTTGATCCCAATCCGCTGCGCTTTTCCCAGAATGACGATGGCACCTACACTCTGCGCCGTCTTGTGAGTTCGGACCTGAAGACGGTCAAACCGGCCAAATACGCGTTTGAGGGCAAGCTGATCGTACTCACCAGCGACACCAATTCCTCGGGCAGTACCAATATGAGCGCCTGGCTTAAAGAACTCGACCGCGCGGTTCTGGTTGGGGAGCGGACCGGGGGAAGCGCGGAAGGTGTCACCGCCGGGCTGCAATTTACGCTGACGCTGCCGGAAAGCGGGGTGCGCCTGCGCCTCCCGTTTTTCCTCTTGCGTAACAATGTCGCGGACTTTGAGAAGGGTATGGGCATGACACCGGATATCGCCGCGCCGATGACGGTCGCCGCTTTTCGCGAAGCCCGCGACCCAGCGCTGGAAATGGCGAAGAGCATCGCGGCTGTGCCAGGCGTCTAGCGGTGCAGGCTGGATGGTGGGCGAAGGCCTGTAACGCTTCAGATGATGCGCTCCGCCCGTTGCCACAGATCCGCCCACCGCGCGGCTGCCTTGCCGGGGTGGTCACGCGCTTTGGCGGCCTCAAGATTGTTCGTCATGCCCTCGCCCTCGACGATAATCAGGCCAACCATACCCATCCGGCGATGCGGCAGGCAGTGATAGCCATAAAAGCCGGGCCGGGTGAGGGTTACCGTGCCGCTCTTGCGGATCCCAAATCGCCAACCTTGCGCGCCGTCGGGCAGCATACCCGAAGTGGATTGCGAATTGTGTGCGCCCGAACCGACCGTGAAGGTTACGCTTGCTCCGGCGCGCACTTTGAGGAGATCGGGGCTGAACGCCATGCCGCTGGATGGGTCGGCAGGATCGGCGTTCTGCATGGTGATGGTGTACGCCGTCCGGGCGAGCAGCGGCCCGGTTGCAGCGCCGCCCATCAGGCCGATAGCCCCGACCCCAAGTCCCGCAATGGCGTTTCATCGGGTTTGCATAGCCCGCTCCTGTTCCAAGATTCCAGGAAGAGAAGCTGCGACCTGAGCGCACGCTAGGCTCAGGTCGCAGCCGAGTTCCGCTTACTCTACATCGAAGCGATCAAGCATCATCACCTTGTGCCACGCTTGCGCGAAGTCGTTGATGAAGCGCTCTTCTCCATCGGCGTAGGCGTAGACTTCCGCCACCGCGCGCAGCTCCGAATTGGAGCCGAACACAAGGTCGACTGCCGTCGCAGTCCACTTTAGCGCGCCATCCGAACGACCACGGCCTTCGAACACGCCTTCTTCGCCCTCGGACGGAGCCCACACGGTGCCCATGTCCAAAAGGTTGACGAAGAAGTCGTTGGTGAGCGCGCCGGGCGTGTCGGTGAACACGCCGTGCTTTGCTCCGACCGAATTGGCGTCAAGCGCCCGCATACCGCCAATCAGCGCGGTCATCTCCGCAACGGTAAGGCCCAGCACGTCCGCGCGGTCCACCAGCATTTCGGTTGGCGTCAAGCGCGCGGCGGCGGAATAGTGGTTGCGAAACCCGTCGGCCGCCGGGCGCAGCAATTCAATGCCACGCGCGTCGGTCATCTCTTGGGACGCGTCCACGCGGCCAGGCGTGAAATCGACCGTGAGCGAATGACCCGCGGCCTTCGCGGCGTCTTCGATGGCGACCGCGCCGCCGAGCACGATAAGGTCGGCGATCGAGACATGGCGCGGGCTCCTCGCGTTGAATTGCGCGGCAATCGCTTCCATCGCGCCGACGACTTTCGCGACGGTCTCCGGATCGTTTTCGGCCCAGTCCTTTTGCGGAGCCAGACTAATGCGCGAACCGTTGGCGCCGCCGCGAAGGTCCGTGTCGCGATAGGTGACCGCCGAAGCCCAAGCCGTGCGAACGAGCTCCGATGTGCTCAGGCCCGTGTCACGGATCGCCGCTTTCAGACGGGCAATGTCCGAGGCGTTGATGACCGGCGTGGCGAGTTCGGGGAGCGGGTCTTGCCAGCTATATTGCTCAGCGGGCGCTTGCGATCCTGCGTAACGCGCCGATGGCCCCATATCGCGGTGAGTGAGCTTTCACCGCGTCGAGATCGAGCGAGGCAAACGCCTTGGGATAGTCCAAATCCTCGCCGAACGGGTCGGGTTTTTGCTCATTTTGACGCAGGCGCTGGAGGTCGGCCAGTGCGGCACGGATCGCGGCTGACCTTCCCCCGCTCTCACCGGCGCAGAGCCCATCCCGCCTTGGCTAAAGCCCGGAGGGGTCGCCCCGGCAGAGGTCACAGCCAGCGCAGAAACCGCCGCGAAAAGGAGGAGTTTGGAGCGCAGGTTCATCAGATCAATTCTCGTCCATTTGTGAGTTGTGAGGCGCCGATCGATGTGTCCATGCGGGGGGTGCGGGGGGGGGGCGTCCGGCGCTTACGAAGGATCTTTAGAGCCGCCGGATCATTCGGATGAAGTGGATATAAATACACACTTTGATCGCAAAAAGCGATCAAAGGGAAATCGACAAAGGCGCTCGGCTCAGCGGGCCCCTCGCTGCTTCGATCACCGCAGCCGCATGCGAACGCCAACGCGGCCCAGAAGTCCGGAAAAATCACGAACGGGAATATTGGATCCGTGGTCAATATAGCCCAGCTCGGCAAATCCGCTCAGCGTGTCCGTTAGGGGGCGTTCAAGCCCGCCGCTTATCCGCCAGACATCATCTTGGCGCGCGATTGGGAAGGCGGCGTTGAAGGGATCCTCGTAATCGCGATTGAAATAGGAAACCCGGCCAAACCCGAGCCATTCATTGCCAAGGGGAACGCGCCCGATCACGCGAAAGCCAAGGCCTTGAAAGCTGAAGCGATCATCTTCCGCATCGACATCGAGCGCTAAGAGAGCGCCGCTTATCGAGGTCTGCGTGCCGGGGATACGATAAGTGTGGCGCAATTCGCCCAGCCATTCGCTTTGGTCAAAGCCGGTGAAGCGTTCCTCGCTCTGATCGCGATATCCATAGCGGATGCGACCAAGGCTCGAATGGCCACCGCCGTGGCGCGCGATCATTTGCGCGTCGGCGCGGGCGCGATCAAAGACCCGGCCCTGATCGCCGCGCACGTGATCATAGGCGCCGCCCAGGCGCAGGCGAATACGGCCACCTTGGGCAATCGGTATGTCCTGACTGCCGCCTAACCCAAACGCGTAGCGGTTGAGGAGGTTGTCTGTCGGAAAGGCCTCAGCCCCGGCTCCCACAAATATCCGGGTGTCGCCTTCGCGGTAGGTGACGACGAAATCGCCGCCGATGACCCCTTCGAGCCGTTCCTGATCGATATCGTTTTCGATGATGTCAGGCGGCACAACGGATCGCCCGCCAAAGACTTCAAGATCAACGGTGATTGCGCCGTCCTGATCTTGAGCCATACCGGCAGAGGCCATGGACGCGGCGCACAGCGCGGGCAGGATCGTGGTAAAACAGGTGCGCAGGGTCATGAAGATGGGCTCGCTGGGTCTTTTGAAAGGGGCCGGGAGACGGGATCGGCGGATCGCCGGATGCGGATGGATAGGACCGATTCAAGCGTGTACCACGCTCGCATCGCGCGAAACGCAAGGTATTCCGGCATGCCAAGCAGCGCCACCCATTCCCGGTTGATCAGTATCGCAGCCACGGCGACCAGAGCGGGCGCGCCCACAAGGACGGCGATAATGGACTGCCAAACCAGCGCGCTGTCGTCGCCGGTGCCCGTGAGCAGCTGAAAGACGCCGAAAATCAGGATTGGCACCATCATTGCGCGCCGCGCGGAATTGAGCAGCATGTAAGGCAGCACCAGCTTGCCTCGCACGCTCAAACTGCGCGAGACGAGCGCGTCCTTTGCCCGGGCCGAAATGTGATAGACCGAACGGAACCAGCGCATGCGCTGCTCGCGCATGTGCGCGACGCTTGCGGGCACTTCGGACACGTAGCGCACGCGTTGGTCCACCAGCGCGTGATAGCCAAGCTCGGAGATGCGAAAAGACATATCGGTGTCCTCGCCGTTCATGCCGGTGGCGAAGGATCCGGCCTCGCGCAGCGCATCGGCGCGATAAAGCGCGAACATGCCCGGCACACCGATCAGCCCCCAGAAGGCGCTGAGCGCGGGCGCGTAATATCCGTGCTTGAGCAACACCTCGACCAGGCGCGCACGGTCGAACAGGCCGCCGCCGGGAGGGATCGGGATACCACCCACAACGCCCACATGCGGGTCGTGAAAGTTCTGGATCGCAAGCTCGATATTGTCCGCCGCGATTTGCGTGTCGGCGTCAATCCGCAGGATGAAGTCGTGCTTGGCTTCAGCCACGCCGACATTGAGCGCGTGGGCCTTTCCGGCTCGCTCGATAAGGATGACGCGCCCCGCAATCGAAGGGGCCGCATCCAAAGCGGCCCTTGCCACATTGTTGGTCGCGTCAGCGGAATTGTTATCAAGGATCAGCACTTCGACCGGCGCGCCGTAGACGTGCGCCGCTTCGTCGATGTGCCGGATCGTTTCGGCGATGATGTGTTCTTCGTTGAACGCCGGCACGATGATGCTGATCGGCGCTTCGAAGTCCTTGGCCGCTGAGATGGCGCGTTCGACCACGCCGATAATGTAAAGCTGGAAGAAGAAGAGCGGCAGGAACAAGAAGACCCCCGGTCCGATCCCGCCGAGAAGCGTGAGCTCTCGCATCTCGCGCACCACGGGGCTTTCCAGCGATCCGATAAAAGCGGAAACAAAGCCTGCGATAAGAGCGGTGATGACAAAGCGGAAAGCCATGCGAAGGTTTTGCTGATCCCCCGTTTTGACCGGTATGGCTTCAGGCATCGCACCGCGCTCGACCAGCATGATTGAAAAGAGCGCAAAGCCGATCAGCCCCGCGACAATCTGCACCACCGACAAGGGGTAGGGCTCTCCAACAAGCTGGAGGAACACCGAGTTCATCAGGTCCAACAGCGCGCAGATCGCGAGAAAGCGCAAGACCAGATCACAGGCAAAGTTGAACCGGGCCTGCGGGCTGCCGGAACCGAAGATTGCAAACGAAATGAAGAACGAAATCACATAGGTACGGATCGCGATCGAGTGCTCGCCGGTATAGGGCGCAAAAACGTAGTCGCGCTGGGGAAAGATCCAATCGTAGACGCCCGTTTGAAACAGCCACAGTTGCAGCACAGAGAGGATGGCAAAGGTCAACAGCAAAGCCGGCGCGCGCAGAGCGGAGACGCGCACGGAGAGCCCTTCGGGTTGGCTGTCCACCGATCGAAAGACGATCCCCTTGCTGGTGGCCGTGTCTTCGGCCGGGCTCATGTTTGCGGCGTGGATTGCGTTACGGACGGCTGAGCCGCGTGTGATGCGTTATGGACGCTAACGACCAGCGAGGTCCCTTCGATTGTGTCCGAATCGGGGGCAGGGAGACGTTGGACGCTCACTTTCTTTCCGGGCGCGGATTGCCTGTAGACGATCCAATGGCTCATGCCGGTTTCGCGGTCCAACCGGGCGGCGGCTGCGCCGTTGGGTACAGTCTGGACCCGCGCGCCTTTTGTGCCAGCGCTGACCGCCCATTGTGAGGGGGAAAGAGCTGAAAGCAGCGCGATCGCAGCCGCCGCATCCGGCGCCGAAAGGCCTTGGGCTTTAACGCTCACATTGCCCGCTTGGATCATCGCCGCGCGCAGAACAGCCAATTCGCCTTCGGGCAGCGCGTCGCCGACTTGCAGGACGGTCTCCGGCAGCAATTGCGCGACCGATTGCGCAATGTCTCCGCAGCGAAGATCCTGCGCGTCGTAAGCGGACACCGAAATGTCGAGCGTGTTGATGCGCGATTGAACCTGCGCGGGAAGCGCAATGGACTGGTTCACGCGTTCCGTCCCATTGGCGATCCGGCGCGAGAAAAGGAGGCTGTCGTTGAGCGTGACCACAAGGTCGCGCTGCAATTGATCAGTGGCGGGGCCCACTTGCAGCCGCAGATCCAGCGCCGATGGCAAGCGTCCGTCAGGCATTTGCGCCGCGTTATAAGCGTAACGCCAATTGACCCGGCGGGTGAATTTGCGCAGCCCTTTGTTCACTGGGTCACTCGATAGCGTGATGGGATAGGCGGCCGGTACGCTGAATGTGTTGCGCCGGGCCGCCTCACCGGCGAGCGAGCGCAGCGCCTCAAGCGCCACGCCATTGTCGGAGATGATCGGGCTGTAGCCTTTCTCGCTCAGGATCGCGGCCTGGTGGATGATGTTCGCATCATCAGCGCCGGACAGGGCCACCGGCACCCGGTCGCCCCACAGCGCAAGACGGTCGCGCGCGGACGCGGGAGCGTCTGACAGGTTCAATTGCAGCCCGCTCGCCCCATTGACTGTAACAACCGCCGCGATTGCATCGTCGCCCGTGCATTCCGCGATGGGCCCGCGCCCTTGGAGGCTGAGCCCGATAGTGATGACACCGGACGCCAATTCGGCCGGGGTCAATTGCACTTGAACGCGATCGGTCTGCTCGCCTTGGTTGAGGAGATAGTCGGCGCGTTTGACGCCGTTGATCGAGACGCGAAGGACGCCTTCGACATCTTCGGCGACGAGGCTGGTGAACAGCAGGTCAAAATCGCCCGAAGTGGGGCGCGCATCGACCGGGAGGCGAAACTGCAAGCCCGCATAAGAGGGCAGGCCGGACAAGATCAGAGGGGTGTCTTGGATAACCGGCGCGCCAAACACCGCGCTTCCATCGGTGTCCAGATTGGCGAGCACGGTTTTGTTCGCATCGTCAAAACGCGCGGCCTCGTCGCTGCGGGGGCGTTCGCGCGCGCCATCAAAAGCGCCGCTCTGACCCAGAAAGATCAGAATTCCCACGAGGAAAAGCGCTAAGACGCCCAGTCCAGCCAACCGCATATCTATTGCTCCCGTTTCGCGAGGTTTTTTAGTCGCACAGCTGTTCGGCTGCGTCGCTTTTCGCTTGTTTCAAACGCTCTTCCCGCTCCGCATTCCAAGTCGAGCGCGCGGGTATACTCGCCAGGTTCACACGGTCCGTGTTGGCGTGGCAAAGATCAATCGTCTCTTGCAAAAGCGCGCTGTCGAGCAGGATCGGATCAAGGCCCAGAGCCCGGAATGTGGCGTTGCTCACGACCAGCTCGTTCTCAGCGGCTTCGGCGCGGGGGTTGGGCACATGAGCGATCTCCGCGCCCGTGCGCGCGGCCACCAGATGAGCCAGATCCACAACCGTTTGCGTTTCAGCCACCTGGTTCAGGATTTTCACCCGGTCCCCGCGTTCAGGAGGCGCCTCAATCGCGAGTTTGATGCACCGCGCTGTGTCTTCGATATTGATGAAGGCGCGCGTTTGCCCGCCCGTCCCATGTACGGTCAAAGGATGGCCAAGCGCCGCCTCGACCAGGAAGCGATTCAGCACCGTCCCATATTCGCCATCGTAATCGAAGCGGTTGACGAGCCGGGGATCAAGCCGCGTTTCGCGGGTCTGCGTGCCCCAGACGATCCCCTGATGCAGATCGGTGATCTTGAGCCGATCGTTCTGCGCGTAGAATTGAAACAGCAGCTGATCGAGCGATTTGGTCATATGGTAGACACTGCCCGGCTTGGTCGGGAACAGGATCTCGCGGCTGTGCCGTTCGCCCGCGTCATCGCGCACTTCGACATCAAGATAGCCTTCCGGGATCGAGAAGCCGTTGCCGCTGTAACCATAGACGCCCATCGTTCCCAGATGGACCAGATGGGTGTCAGGCGAATGATGCGTCAGCGCGACCAGCAGATTGTGCGTGCCGCTGACATTGTTGTTGACGGTGTAGCGTTTCTCGGCCGGGCCGCGCATCGAATAGGGCGCCGCGCGCTGTTCCGCGAAGTGCACTACCGCATCGGGGCGGGTCGTCTCCAGCAATTCGCTCAGCCGGTCTGGCTCGTTCGCAATATCAAGCAGCAGGAATTTCAGCGTCAGGCCGGTGACATCTTCCCACGCTTTGACCCTGTCGTTGATGTCGCAAATCGGGGTGAGGCTTTGAACGGCGAGTTGCGCATCAATGTCACGCCGGGACAAATTGTCGACGATGGTGACGTCATGACCAGAGGCGGATAAATGCAACGCCGTGGGCCATCCGCAGAACCCATCGCCGCCCAAAACCAAAACTCGCATAAAGATCCCCTGCTACGCTCCCTGTTGGAGACCCCAGAGGGTACATTGGAACATTTTTCAGTCTTGGATATTAATAACTATATGCGATGAACTGACGCTGAAGTCGGGCCGCATGAGGGTTAGTTAATAGTTAACTTACCAATAGGTTCAGCTTTTTGCAATTAAACACAAATTAAGTGTTCAATTGATGAAATTATGAGACGCAGAGACTTTATCGGAACTGGAGTTATGGCGGCCGTCGCTGCCGCTTTTCCTTTCGCGGGCGCACAAGGCCAGTCTGTGTCTCTGCATGATCTTGCGCAAACGATTGGTCTTCGATTCGGTACAGCGGTTTCGCTCACGACCATGAGCGATTTCGATTACGCCGATCTCGTGCTGCACCATTCGGGCACCTTGGTCGCCGAAAACGCGCTTAAATGGCAATATCTCGAACCCGCTGAGCGAGAATACGACGATCGCGAGGCCCGCTGGCTGCGCGAGTTCAGCGAGGTGAACGGCAAGCGAATGCGCGGACACTGCTTCTTGTGGAACCACCACGAGCGCATGCCACCCTGGCTGGTTGATATCGCGGCGCGGACATCGCGCGCCGACGCCGGTGAGGTCACCCGGCATATGTGGCGGCACGCTTCCTATCTCGCCCGGCGTTTTCCCGAGGTTGAATGCTGGGACGCCATGAACGAGGTGATTGACCCGGCGACCGGCGAGATGCGCAAAACCCATTTCACCAAAGCCATCGGCAATCGGTTCTTCGACCTTGCCTTCCGGATCATGGCTGACCGGTTTCCAGAGACCCGGCTGACGCTCAACGAGACGATGAGTTGGGAAGCCGACGGTCGCCACCGTGATGGGGTGCTGCGCCTTCTGGAAAGGGCTCGCAACCGAGACCTGCCGCTCCACGCGCTGGGTATCCAGAGCCATATCGGCAAAACGCTGGGGCGGCCCCGCGATGAGCGCGCATGGCGAGACTTTCTCCAGCACGTTCAGGACATGGGCTTTGAGGTGATCCTGACGGAATTCGATTGCAGCGACCGCAACGTGACCGCCTCCGATCCCGTTCAACGAGACCGCGAAGTCGCGGCCCATTCCAAGGGCTATCTCGACGTGACGCTCGACTTTGCCAATGTGCGTGAGATCTTGGTCTGGTCGCTGGGCGATGGGCCAAGCTACACCAACCGTCCCGGCTACCCCGACTGGGGAAGGCGCGCGGATGACTTGCCATTACGAGCGCACCCGTTTGACGACCAGCTCAGGCCAAAGCCGATGCTGCAGGCGGTCGCCTCATCGCTGCGTTCGGCTCCCGTGCGATAGGCGCGCTCGGCCGCGCCAGCCGTCACCTTGGGCCTCATCGTTGGTCAATCGATCCCTTGTGCCTGGCTAGTCGCTATCACTCGTAGCTCGGTCCGTTTTCTATTCGAGAAGAGCGCTCCGAATGGCGCTAAGCTCTTCATCCGACACATCGTACGCGGCCTGTATGTAAGCCAGCACGCTGCCGTGTTCCTTCTCCATCGCATCAAGCGTTGTTTCGATATAGATCGGGTTCGATTCCATCAGCGGCGCAACCATTTCGGGCGGCAGCTTCATCAAGAAACCGTAGGGGCTTTCTTCGCCTTCCTCGGCGGCTTTGGCGCGCGCTTCCTCGCTGAGGAATTCGGCCATGTAGTCGACATAGTCGTCTGACAACGCGTAATCCTCGACCACCGTTTCGCGCGGCACACCCAAGGCGGTGAGCAGCATCGCCGCAGCGGTCCCGGCGCGGTCTTTTCCGGCGGAGCAATTGAAGGCAAGCGGGATATTGCCAGCGGCCAACTGATCGAACATCGCTGTATAGCCTTCATCCTCGTTTTTCGCGATGCCCGGATAGCCCGCCGCCATCGCTGCCCGCACGTCGTCGGGTGTGGCCTCTGGGTTGCTGAAGACTGCAAACATCGGATTGTTGGCTCCGTCGCGCTCTTCGGGAGGCGGGGCGAAGGTGAGATAATCGATCTCGCCTGCGCGCCAGTTGGTTGGCTCGCTCTTGCGCTCATCGGCTTCGCGGAAATCGCAGACCGTGGAAATGCCGAGATCGGAGAGGTATTCGTAATCGCCATCGGTCAGGCCCGACATGACGCCGGACCGGTACACCTTGCCCCATTTGACCGTTTTTCCATCCTCCGTTTCGTAGCCGCCCAGATCGCGGAAGTTGCGTCCTCCTTCGAGCGGGAGCAGCCGCACGGCCACCTCCTCCTTCGCACCGTCGTCGGCGGTCAGGCGGAAATAGCGGCGTTGGGCTTGATCTGGGGCGCTCCACGAAGCGGATCCGCCGTCAAAAGAACCGATGGATGAGACGGCTCCTTCGGCAAAATCCGGGTTCGTCGACACCTCGATTGTGACCGGCGCGCCGCCGTCCCAGGTGATCAGGTAATCGTTCGCCGTTTCGCCATGTTCTGCGGTGACGGCGCCGATTGCGCCAGCGGTTTCAGTCACCTGTTCGCTGCACGCCGTGAGCGCTAGAGCCAGCGCGGCGCAAGAGATTGTAAAACGCATGGTGTGTCCCCTTTGTGGTTGCGTTCAGTAATCGACGCGCACGCCAAACATCCAACGCTCGCCAAAGCCTTCAAACTGGTTCGGCGTGGCGCGGGTGTTGGTAAAGCGCAGGTCGCGTTCGTCGGTGATGTTGTTCGCGTCCGCGAACAGCGTCACCGCAAGGCCGTTGCTGAACTGCGGCAGCGCGTAGCGGATCGAGGCGTCAACGCGCGTGGTCGAAGCCCAGAATTCATTCAGCGCTTCATTCTCGGTCGTGGACAGCCAATCGTCGCGATACTGATAGTTGAGACGCGCCGAAATGCCGTATTTCTCAAAGAAGATCGACGCGTTAAAGATCGTATCGGAGGTGCCGGGCAAATCGAACTGGCGGTTCGCGAGGCTTGGCGCTGTGAAGCGGCTGCCAAGCAGCGTCAGGTTGGCGCTCGCGCCAAGGCCATCGAGCGGGGAGGGCAGGAAGGTGGCCTGTCCAATGAAGTTAAACTCCGCACCAGCTAGGCGGCCGTCTTCGCCGTTAAACGTCGTGTTGTAGACCAGCGGCGTGCCCGGTTCGATCAGGCCGGGGGCAACAACCGATCCATCAGGCACCGTTGCCCCGGCGGAATAGAGCACGTTGTCGATGATCCGGACGAACGCGCCGGCCGATACGATCATGCCGGGCGCGAAATAGTATTCCAGGCTGACATCGCCTCCATAACTGAATTCAGCATCGAGATTGGGGTTGCCCCCGCCAGCGGTCGGCGGCGTGTCTGTTGGATCGACGGTGATCGAAGCGCGCAGCTGGCTGTAGGTTGGACGGCTAACCCCGGTCGAGATCGAGGCGCGGAATTTCAGATCCTCGGCAAAGTCGATATTCACATGGATGTTGGGCAAGAAATGGACGTAATTGTTGTCCACGCTCAGCGGCGTTAGGCTCCCGTCGGGTGCCACTTGGGAGCCGGTTGTGGTGAAGTCCGTCGCCTCGATCCGCGCGCCGAACACAAGGCTGCCACCTTCAAACAGCGTCTCGACAGACGCGTAGGCGGCGTAGATGTTTTCATCGATGCTGATGAGGGAATCGTCGTCAAACGCGACGTCAAAGCCGCCCACGGCGCTCTCCCACGCCGCGATCAAGCCTTGGTTGTCGTAGTCGCGCGCCTGGATCGTGTTGTCGAAGCCGCTCGACCACAAACTGTCGGTCAGGAAATCCGAAATCGTGACCTGATCGCTTGGGAAGCCCCCAAAGTTGAGCGTGTCGCCGCCTGAGGCTTCGCGAAAGTCGACCTGACCGCCAAATTTGACCGTCGCATCGCCGCCCAGAAAATCGATATTCCGGCGCGCGAAATCGAGCTTGAACTTGTAGTTTTCGGTGTCGAGCGCGTTGGCAAAGATCAGTCCGAAATCAACGCCGTATGTGATGTCGTCAGCGGTGATCGGGTTCATCGTGCCCGTCTCAAACAGACTGACCTGCGGGTTGAGAATGTCCGTGACATCATAGGATAACGCGGCGGTGCCACCGGCGCTCAGAGGGATCGGGAGAAAGGTCTCGTTCTCGGTCTCGATATAGCTGGCGCTGCCCGAAATGAGCCAGTTGTCGCTTTCGTAATCCGCGCCAAGCGTGTTGGCCCAGGTTGAATTATTATACACGCCATCTTCGAGCAAACGCTGCACAAGGACCACGGGCTGATAGCCGGTCGTTGCGGTGAACGGCGTGCCCGAGATCTCGGAACCATCGCGAATATCGAAGTCGAACTGGTTGCGCTCTTCGCGGTCGATAAACTCGCTGAAAATAGTGCGCGCGTAGATATTCAGCTTGTCGGTGGGCCGCAGCCCAATCTCGCCGCCATAGGAGCGATCCTCGCGTTCGCCGCGATACGAGCGGAAGTCGAGATTGTCCGGGAATATTACGCCGTTCGCGCCCTCGGTGAGTTCATATTCGCGGTTGTCGGTGATCCGTCCGCGCAGATTGCGCGAGCCAAAGGCGAGCACGCCGAACATATCGTTTGAATAGCCGATGCGGCCGTTCAAACGCTCGGTGCGCTGGTCGCCCAGCTCCTGATTGCCAAGCCCCCCTTCCGCTGAGAAGAAGAAGCCGTCGCGATCAAACGGGCTGGCGGTCTGGACATTGATGAAGCCCGACACCGCTTCGCCCGGCATATCCGCGGTGATCGCCTTGTTGACGGCGATGCCGCTTGTGATGGAAGCAGGGAAGCTATCAAAGCGCGGGATCCGCCCATCCTCCGCGCCCGGCACGTCGATGCCGTTGAAAGCGATGCTGGTGAAGCGAAACGGCGCACCGCGAAAGTTGATGAAGCGCGCCTGCCCCTGATCGCGCTCAATCGCCAGTCCCGGAATGCGGCCCAACGTGTCGGCTAGGTTCTGGTCAGGAAGCCGCCCGATCGTGTCCGACGCGATGAAGTCGACGACGTTGAGCGCTTCGCGTTTGAGGTCGAGCGAGGCTTCGTTCGTGTCGCGAATTGGGGTCGCGCTGACGACGATTTCGTTTGTCGTCTCGTCCGTCGAAGGCTCGCCATCCTGGGCCAAAGCGGGCGTTGTCACGGACAGGCAAACGCCCGCGAAAAGAAGAGCGCGCGGTGACACGCCGTTGGCTCGAAGACTCATGAAAATCACCCCTGTTATGCGTTGCAGCACATGCAGGGCTAGCGACTGCGTGTGATAGCTTCGGGGCGAAACGGCGTCAGTCGCGCGACGATTAGGGCAGTTTCATTACCAATCGGGAAGGGAGCCTGAGAAAGTGCTTTCTTTCAATATTTTGGAGGCGGTTTCCGCATGCTTCGCCCCCAGTGAAAATGCCGCTCAAGCGCTTGAAAATTCCGACCGCCCGGCGGTGGCTGCAAGCCGCGATCCGTTCGCCTCTCCAGCGCGCAACAAAAAGGGCCGGCCACGTGCGTGGTCGGCCCTTTCAGTGTCTGAAAGATGCGCAGGGTTAGAACGCAATCCGAACGCTCACACGCCCGGAATGCCCATCGTAGCCCGAAGCAAAATCACCCAGATATCCAAGATCGATCGCAAAGTTCTCGCTCACATCCACGGTCGCGCCCGCTGCAAGCTCGAACCGGTTCTGTTCGCGCAGCGCCGGTGCGATCGCAAAGCTGCCCACTTGCGCCGAAGTCAGATTCAAGAGGCGCGGATCGTCGAGGAAATCGTAGACCACCGTGCCCTGAATGAAGCCGTTGACCATCTCTGACAAAAGAGCACTCGCTTCGATGCCCAGACGGCCTTCGAAGAAGTTTGCATCGTCGCGATCAACCGTGAAGCCAAGGCCTCCGGCTTCGACCGCGTCGTCAAAGTTGATCTGCGCGGCGTTCAGTCCCATCGTCGGCGTGAGGGCCACGTTCTCGTCCGGCAGCAGGTCGTAGCCGACCACAAACCGACCCGCGAAACCATCAAAATCGTAAGCCGAGCTCACGGCCCCGAGCGGCCCTGCGCGCGAACTTTCAATCTCGCCGGTGAGGTAAGCGATTTCGGCGTTCACGAAGGCCCGGTCGCCGAATGTGCCTGCGGCGTAAGCGCCCAGGCGAATGCTCTCGATTTCCTGCTGGCTGCGCCGAGCGCCGGTGGCGGTTTCATCGTCGATATCGATGTCGGCGTAGCTCGCGAGCACACCGAAGCGAAGGGTCTCACCCAGCGCCACATCGCCGCCGACCGTGAAGACCAGCTGATCGCTCTCATATCCGTCAACAGTGGCTGAGACGGCGTCACGCTCGACCCCGCGCACGGCGATCTGGCCCCAAACGCCCGAGCCTTCCGAACTCAGGTGACGATCCAGCGCTTGTCCGGCGAGATTGCCGGTTTCGAAGATCTCGCGCGCCGCGCCGTTGCTAAGCGACGGCAGGGCCTGCGCCAAAGCGTCAGCGTAGGCTGACGCATCAGGCAGCGCGTTGAGCGTGGCAAAGGCGGGCGCCTCAAGCGTTTGCTGCGTCAGGCCGCGCGCCAGGGCAAAGCTGGCCGCTGCAAGGTTCGGGTCGGTATCGCCCACGAGGACATCCGCCGAGCTGACATTGACGCGCAGCGATCCGGCGACCGGAGTGTAGTCGATCAGCAGATCGTCATCGAGGATGTTCACGCTCGCGCCTTTATTGGTGAAGCCTGTACCAACGTCAAAGACCAGCACTGACTGACCGATAAGCGCGACATCCAGCGGAGTGCCGATGTTGAGAACACCGCTCTCCTCCAGCGTGATCGAGCCTGAGGTCGTCAGCGAGTCGACGCCCAGATCGATATTGACCACACCGACATGCACGACGTCGCCCGCAATGGCGCGGTTGCCCGTGATATCAAGATCATTGAGCGTGCCGCCCAGCGTCGAGCCAAGCTGGATCGTCTCGAAATTGACGATGTTGTCGCTGTCGAGGTCACCCGCGAGGATTGCGGTGTCATCGCCCATCCCTCCTGAGACGCTGCCCGACACCGAGGAGCTGGTGCCTTCCAAGATGAAGGTGTCATCGCCGCCTTCCAGATCGACCCAGCCATTGACGACGGCGCCGGTCCATTGCTGGAATTCATCGTCGCCAAAGCTGAGCAGCACCGCATCCATACGGCCCGTCACCGGGTTGATCAGATTAGCGGTGATCTCACCAAAGTTGACGATGGTTTGCGAGCGCACATTGGCGGGCGATCCGGCTTGCGATCCGCCTTCGCCATCGTCGACGAAATTGCCTGAGCTCGCGTTGATGCCGATGTCGCCGCGGATAACGCCGCCTGCAAGGTTGGTGACCAGGTCGGTTGCCGGACCCGCAAGGGTGTCGGGATCATCCACGCCGTCAAAATCGATGCCGGCGTCGAGTTCGCGATTGGTCAGACCCGCATCCGAGAAATCGCCGCTGGGATCGCTGGAGAGGCTTTCGATAATGCCGGAGTTAGTGATCGTCCCGCTGTCGAGCTCAAGCCCATCGTTCTCGCCGCCCTGGATGAGGCCGGTGTTAGTGATCGTCACATCCGCGCCGCCATCCACCGCGTCATCCTTGGGAGCGATGATCTCGCCATCGTTCACGACCACAAGACCCGCATCATCGGCTTCAACCGCTTCGTCGTTAGTGCTGAAGATCCGCGCTCCGGCGTTATTGGTCAGCGTGAAGTTGGCTTCACCTTCGACGCCTTTCCAATCGGAGGTGATCGTGCCGTTGTTCGTCACCGTCAGACCGTCGCCCGCATCGATAATCTTCGTGTCGAACCCTTCGTTGCTGATCGTGCCGTTGTTGATGATTGTCAGATCATCGCCGGTCTGGATCGTGTCGCTGTCCCCGGTGGTGTTGATCAGACCGCCCATTTCGTTCGTAATGGTCGCGCTATCGCCAAGGTTGATCGCGCGGTCGGTTGCTTCAATCGTGCCGGAATTGGTGATCGTCACGCCATCCGCATCGCCCGCTTCAATCGCGCGCTCACCGACGGACGTGATCGAGCCGAGGTTCGTGATCGCGGTGTCGTCGGCTTCCACGTTGATGCCGTCCGCACCGTCGACATTCACCGACGCGTCGGCTGCGATGGTAAGGTCGGCTGTGCCAAGGACCTGCACCGTCTCGGTGACATTGCCCTGAATGGTTGCGGTCCCGCCCAGAATGTTGAGCGTCTGATCGGTGTCGCCGACCAGATTGATGCCGCCGCCGTTCACATCGAGGAAACCGATAAATTCAAAGCCGGTGTAAAGCTCTGGATTGAACACATCGGCGAGCAGTCGGTCGACCGCTTCCATAGAGTTATTGCCGAAGATCAGCTGGTCGTTCTCTGTGGGAATTTCGAAGTCTTGGGCGGCGTCTTCAAGCGCCGCACCTTCTTCCAGTTCGCCGCCTTCGCCCATCTCACCAAAGGTGCCAAGCCCGGTGCCGCCATCGACCGTGCCGTTGGTGATACCCGTTTGCCATTGCTGGAACACGTCGTTGCCCGCGCCCAACAGCACCGCGTCCTCGCGCCCCGTTTCAGGGTTGGTGCCGCGGCCTGTGATGGTGCCGAAGTTGACGATCGTCTGCGACCCTTCGTTCGCATCTGAACCGGTCGCGCCCGAACTGGTGTTGATGCCGATATCGCCAACAATCAGGCCGCCAGCTTCGTTGGTGACCATGCCATCTTCGTTGCCATCGGTTCCTCCGTCGAAATCGATCGCAGCGTCGATTTCGCGGTCCATCGTTTCAACGCCTTCGCCATCGAGAATGAAGTCGCCATCGGGGTCGCTGGAGAGGCTCTCAATTGTGCCCGAGTTAGTGATCGTGCCAGAGTTCAGTTCCAGGCCGTCGTTCTCGCCGCCCTGGATGAGGCCGGTGTTGGTGATGGTGACGTTATCGCCGCCATCGACCGCATCGTCCTTGGGTGAGATGATCTCACCATCGTTCACCACCACGAGGCCCGGCCCGTCCGCTTCGACCGCTTCATCGTTGGTGCTGAAAATACGCGCGCCCGCGTTATTGGTCAGCGTGAAGTTTTCTTCACCCTCGACGCCTTTCCAGTCCGACGTGATCGTGCCGTTATTGGTTACGGTCAGACCGTCGCCCGCATCAATGATTTTCGTGTCAAACCCTTCGTTGCTGATCGTGCCGTTGTTGATGATCGTCAGGTTGTCGCCGGTCTGGATCGTGTCGCTGTCACCGGTGGTGTTGATCAGACCACCCATTTCGTTGGTAATGGTCGCTCCGTCACCAAGGTTGATTGCACGGTCGCTCGCTTCAATCGTGCCCGAGTTGGTTATGGCCGCGTCGTCTCCCGCTTCGATCGCGCGTTCCCGGGCCGAAAGGATCGAGCCGGAATTGTTCAAATCAAGATCGTTCCCCACCGAGATCGCCTCGACCCCGTTGGATCCGGTTTGGATAGTACCCGCGTTCACAATTGTGGCCTCGTCGCCCGCGCGAACGACGGCGCCATCCGTGAACCCGCTCGACGCTTCGGCAATAAGCGTAGCGCCCGCCTCGTTCGTCAGCGTAAGCCCATCATCTGCGAAGACGCCCGCTTCATCAGTGCGAAGCACCGAAGCTCCGGCAAACGGATCAGCCGCTGCAAGATCGGCGGCTACAATGCGCCCGGAATTGGTGACCACCGCGTTCTCGCCCACAACGACGGCGCTGGATTGCTCGCCGAGCGCGGCGATGGAACCCGCATTGATGATGGTCGTGGAATCCTCGGCATCAACCCCGTTTTCCTGGGGGCCGGACGGCTCGATTGAGCCTTCAGCCGTCACCTCGAGCGTTTCGCCTTCGCCGACTTCAACGGTTTCTGATCGAATGTCGCTCACCGTTTCCTGCGCGTACGCAGAGGGCGCGACTATAAGAGCGGTGGCAATGGCCGTGGCGCTGGTGAAAGTCGTGGTGAAGTCGGGGGTTCGAATACTCAACGTGTCTCTCCTAAATGTGAGGCACGAGAGGTCTGCGACCGCCGATTTTCGAGAACGCCCCCGTGCACTGCGCGCGGATTAGGCAGGCTATATTATGGAAATGAGGCAATATTATCAAAGTGTGACAGTTGGTTGCGCAATGGCAGGGCGCAAGAGAACAGTGCACTGAATTTCATCGATTACCGAGCTAGAAGAACACCAATTGCTTAGGCCGACATGGCTTCGGGGCTGTCGCTTCAGGCGGCTTGCGCGGGGGGTTCGTCTTCGCGGCTCATCAGGAGCGCTTGCATCACCGTTGCCTGCACGTGTTCGGGGTTGAACGGTTTGGCGATGACATAGACGGGTTCGGGGCGCTCTCCGGTCAGCAGCTTTTCGGGGAACGCGGTGATGAAGATGACGGGCACGTCGATCTCTTTCATGATCGCGTCGACCGCTTCGATCCCGCTGGATCCATCGGCCAGATTGATGTCCGCCAGGATCAGCTCGGGCGTCGTCTGTTCGACGCTCGCCAGCGCCTCGGCGGCGGTGCCGGCGATGGCGGCGACGTCGTTGCCCATGTCGATCAGCAGGTTTTTAAGGTGCAGCGCGATGATCGGTTCGTCTTCGATCACCAGCACGCGCGAGGTCAGCATCGAGCGAAGCGCAGCGCGCGCTTCATCGGCGCGTTCGCGCACCTGGCTTTCTTCGATCGCGAGGATTTCAGCCGCTTCACTGAACGAAAATTCCTCGATGGACGTCAGCAGCAGCGCCTTGCGCGATTTGTGCGACAGCGCGCCCATGATGACGGTGGGCAGATCGATGGTTTTGAGCGCGGCGTCGGTCCACAATTTGTGGAACACGCGGTAAAGCTCGGTGCGGACCGGCGCGTCGCTGCGAAACTCTTCGGGTGCGGCGAGGATCACTTGCAAGGTTTCGCGAACAGCGGCGTCGGCGGTGTCTTGGGCCCCCGTCAGCATCCGCGCGTAGCGCCGCAGGAAGGGCAGTTCATGCGTCAGCGCTGTTTCGTTGGTCATTCGTGATACTCCTCATGGGCACAAACCCTTAGGTCGCGCATGGTTCCGCACTTAACCTGCGAACCGCCGCGCCGCATGAACGCCTAATGCGCTGCGCGTTTCAGACTCCTTGGGGGCGCGCCTGCGAGGCGTTGCGAAGCGACACCTTTGTGATCTGCAGCAAATTTAGTAAGGCAAGCGACGATGAGGGTCCGCTAACGCCGGCCATCACCACGCCTGAAAGCCTAAGATGAACAAGCACGTGGACCCCGCTACCCTCGGGATCGACAAGTGCGATAAAGAGCCGATCCATATTCCCGGCACCATTCAGCCGTTAGACACTTTGATCGCTCGATCAATCACGATATCCGCACCGTGCTGTCCTTCGGCTCGTCGCGCCAGCAGCGCGAGCGGGTGGGAACGTATGAGCTGGACGGCAAGACCTTCGATATCTACGCGCACCGCAACGTCGATGATCTGGCGATTGTCGAATGCGAAGAGCAAGGCCGCGCCGCTCGACATGTCGCTCGCGCATCAGGCGGTTCACCTGAATGCCGGTCAACCCGATGGCGAGGCCGATCTGCTCCTGCGTCATGTTAAGCTCGATCCGGGCGAGCGGCTTTTGCAGCGCCAGACTGCGGCGGCACACGACCTCCATGATGACCGAGGCCGCGCGCACCAGCCCCCGCGTGCGGCCCAGCGAAACCAGGCGGTCGCTCAAAATCGCGTTTTCAAGCGCCCATAGGTGTAGAAGATCGCAGCGATGCGCGGCATTTGGAGGAAGGCGGCGATCAGATTGGCGCGCGCGCTTATAGGCGGTCTTCTCGGTGGCCATGCCGGAAAGCGCCTCGCGTTCGGCATCGGTTAGCGGCGTGATGCGCCCGTATTTTACCAGCAAGTGTTTTACGTAGAACTCCACACACCCGCCCTCGACTAACATTTGTTAGGAAGCCGCGGCGTGGTGGAGAGGTTCTCGTGGAGGGTTCGACGCCGTCGCGGGCTATAGGTCGCAATCGCACGCTTCGAGCGCGTCGTTGACGCTGCGATGAAAGCTCGTTTTGGTTTGCGGCAGGCGGTCCAGTTGCGCGCGCACCGGCTCGTGCAGGGCCGCGAAATGCACCGCGATATCCTCGCGCGTCATGCGCTCGACAAGTCGCGCGAACATTGCCGCGCCGCTTGCATCGATCCCGTTAACCGACCGCATGTCAAAGATGACCGCGCGAATGTCGTCATGGTTGGCGAGCCGTTCAAAAATGCGATCTTCGACATAGGCCGCGTTGGCGAAATAGATCGAGCGATCAATTCGAAGCGCGAGCGCGGGCAGCGTGTTCATCGAGATTTCATCGCGGTCGATGGAGCGGAACGTCTCACCCCCATCGTGGCTGGCCACGCGGGTGACGCGCGGCAGCGAGGTGATCCAGACATAATGCGCCAGGCCCGCCAACGCGCCCGCCGCCAGACCGATCTGGACGCCAAAGCCGATTGTCGCGAAGAACGCGACCGCGATCAGCGCCGCTTCGGTGCGGTCATGGTCCCATACCCGCTTCATCTCGCGCAGCTTGATCAGCCCGAAAATCGCGCTGATGACCAAAGCGGCGAGCGCGGTCTTGGGCAAAAAGGCGAGGATCGGCGCGAAAAAGACGATGGTGACCAGCACCCAGACCGCGCCCACGACATGCGCTAACGCGGTGCGTCCGCCGCTTTCCTCGACCAGCGCGGAACGGCTAAGACTGGCGCTCACCGCGTAACCGCCGGTAAGCGAGGCGCCGATATTGCCCAGCCCCAACGCGACCGCTTCGCGATTGGTGTCGAACCCGCGCCGGTCGCTCCCGGCAAGCGATTTGGCGACCGCGGTGGCGGTCGCAAAGATGATGACCGCGACAACCAAGGCAGAAGGCAAGAGGCCAAGCCACAGATCCGCCTTGAACGCCGGGATGGTGAGCGCGGGCAGCCCTTGCGGCGGTGCGCTCACCAGCGCAATGTCGGCCTCGACCTGGCTGGCGGCGAGCGCGCAGCCGATAATGATGAACAGCGGCAGCGATTTCGCCACCGCCTGACGCCAGGGCGGGCGGATGCCCAGCTTCCACGCGAGCGGCGCGGCATAGCGGCTGCACGCAAACAGCAAGATCACCGCCCCGCCCCCGATCATCGCGCTGACCGGCTGCCAGTTGGGCACGGCCTGCCAGAACGCCGCCAGCGCGTCGGGCAGATTGCCCGCGCGTTCCGGATCGGTGCCGACAAGCGTCGGCACCTGGCTCGTAAGGATCAAAATCGCGACCGCCGCAGTGAAGCCCAGCAGCACCGGCTCGCTGATGAAATTGATGAGCCGCCCCAGCCTCGACGCGCCGATGGCGACCAGAAACACGCCCGCTTCGATGCCGACAATCGCGGCGGCTTCGAGCGGCTGCGCCCCGGTCTCGCCCGCCGCGCCCGCGATCACCAGCGAGATGAGCGCAACCGGCCCGACCGAGACGAAACCGCTCGTCCCGAATAACGCGTAGAGCAAAGGCGGCACCAAAGCGCCGTACAACCCCGCCTCGGGCGGCAGGCCGGCGAGCTGCGCGTAGGCCATCACCTGCGGGATCAGCAGGATCGCAAGGATGGTGCCCGCCACGCCATCGGACACGGCCGCGCGCGTGTCGTAGGCTTTGAGAAAACCGAGCTGCGGGATCAGCGGGTGCGTCATGGATCAAGCCCCGCTTGCGCCGCTCGCGCTCCACGCGGGAGGCGCAAGCGGCGCTGGCGATTACATGCCGTCGGCCGCGTCTTCGAGCGCGTCGGCCTGGATCTCAAGCTCGTCGATGGTCTCGCCATCGACCGACTGGAGCTTGCCGCTTATTTCCTGCGCGGCTTCGGGATTGTCGGCGATCGCATCAAGCGCTTCGGCCTTTTCGTCCATCACTTCGGCTTCGGCCTCGGCCACATCGTCGAGCTCTTCGCCGATTTCTTCAGCGGGACCATCGCAAGCGGCAAGGCCAAGCGCGAGCGGCGCGAGTGCGTAAACAAACGTCTTCATGAAAATTTTCCTTATTTGGCCGGACCCGGACCATGCCGGGTTGGAACCTCTGCAACGAGAGTGCGCCGCGCGGGTTCCAAAATGCACATAGGTTTGCTTGGGGGTTCGCTCGGGGGTTTGCCTGGGGTTTGCTTGCGCCCCCGTGCGATCCGCTTCAGCCCGGCGCGGTGATTCACTCGCTCGATAGATCCGCGCCCAGATCGCGCGCGTAGATCGTGCGGATCCACTGGGGCAGCGCAGCGCGTTCGTGCACCAGACGCCCGTCCTGAAAGACCAGACAGCGTTTTGGCGGGCGGTTAAGCTGCGAATTGTCGAACACCAGCCCCGCGTTCGCCATCAGCGCCGCGCGCCGGATCAACGCGCCGTTGCGGGCGTAGCGCGCGCGCACCTTGTCTTCGGGAACGGCGTGCCCGCCCTCCTCCACCCGCGCCGCGACGCGCGCGACGGACAGATCGGGCGTCTCGACACCCACATGCATGACAATGACATCAAAGCCGGCGGCGGTAGCCTCCTCGATCAGCGCGAGCTTGGAGGGGTGCGAAAACACCGTCTCGGTCACGAAATCGAGCCCGCGCGCAATGTGATCCGCGCGTCTTTCGCTGGCGATGCGCGCGGCGTCATAGGCGGCGCTGGGATCGGCTTTGCCCAATTCATCGTGCTGGATCAGATCGGCGTTGATGAACGGCCCGGCAAAGCGCGGCGCAACGCGGGTCTGGTACAGGGTCGACTTTCCCGCGCCGTTGGGCCCGGCCAGCACGATCAGAGTGGGACGCGCGTCCATGCAGGATCAGCGCGCCTAGGCGGTGTCGGGCTTTTGCCGGATCACGTTTTCGTTTTTGTCGAGGCCAACGCCTACCCCTTTCGCCCGGCGCTGCGCGTAAAACGCCTCTTCGCCCTCGCCCGGCTCGTCCATCGCATCGAGGAAGGCGGCGGACCAGACCTCCTTTTCCTCTTCGCTCAACGCGCGCGTTTCCAGCTTGCCCGCCAGCGCCTGCGAGACGCGCGCGTGGTCAAAGCGGGTCGATTGCTCAATCGCGCGGCCGATATTGATCCAATGCGTGATCTGCCCCGCGATCGAGCGGCTGTGCAGCTGCGAGGCGGCCCGCACGCTCTTCATCACATCGTCCGCCAGTTTCACCGATTGCGCCATGGTTCGTTCTCCGTGAGCCATAGGTAGCAAATTGCCACCCCGATTGCAACGCGCGGATGGGCGGGGCCGCGAACGGCATCTTGGAACCGTTAAAGGCGCTGGTGCTTTGACAGACATGGTCACGAATTCGCCCGCGCCCGCCCTCCCCTTCTGACCCGCCATTACAGCGAGCGCGCGCCTTGTCCTTCGGTCTTGATCCCTACCACATCGCGCTCGCGACGATTGGTTTTGGCATCATCATCTCGCATTGGCTGCCGCGCTTTATCTCGTGCCGCGAGCCCGCCGCTTCGGCGCTGTTGATCGGCAGCGGGGCGCTGATCTTTGCGCTGGTGCCAGGCATGCCGCAGATCGTCGATCCGATTGCCAAGGGCGGCTATTGGTCGGCGGCGAGCGAGATTGTCGTGATTATCGCGCTGTTCGGCACGGGCCTTCGCATTGACCGCGCGCTCGATTGGCAGCGGTGGCGCCCGGCGATGGCGCTGCTGGCGGTGGCGATGCCGCTGACGATTGCGGCGCTGACGGGCATAGGCCTCGCGCTGGGGCTGAGCCTGGCGGCCGCGGTGCTGCTGGGCGCGTGCTTGGCACCGACCGATCCGGTCCTCGCCGCCGAGCTGCAAGTCGGCCCGCCCAGCCAAGGCGATGAGCACCCGGTCAAATTTGCGCTCACATCGGAAGCCGGGCTGAACGACGCGCTCGCCTTCCCCTTTGTTTACGCCGCCATTCTGCTGGCCAGCGGGTCGTTCGCGTGGGGCGATTTTCTGGGCTTTTACGTCCTTTACAAGATCGCCGTGGGGTGCGTGATCGGCGCAGCGCTGGGATGGGTTTTGGGCAAGATCATGTTTGCCGTGCCCCGCGATCAACCCCTCTCGCAGACCGGATCGGCGGTGGTTGCGCTGGCGGGCACCTTTGCCACTTACGGGATCAGCGAATTGGCCGAAGGCTACGGCTTTCTCGCCGTTTTCGTCGCCGCCATCGTTCTGCGCCGCGAGGAAGAGGACCACGAATTTCACCGCGCGCTGCACGATTTCAGCGAGGCGATCGAGAGCGCGCTGCTCTCCATCCTGCTGATTGCGCTGGGCGGAGCGATCCCCCTGTTCTGGCCGTTGATGAGCCTTGAGCTGGTCGTGGCGGCGGCGCTCGCTTTGCTGGTGGTGCGCCCGGTCTTTGGCTGGATCGCGCTGTTGGGATGCGGTCTGGAGCGGCGCGAACGCGCGGCAGTCGCATTCTACGGCGTGCGGGGTTTGGGATCGATCTTCTACCTCGCCTACGCCGCGCAGGCGGCTGAGTTTGAGGGGCTGGAGACGCTGTGGGCGCTCGTCGCGCTGGTCATTGCGGGCTCCACGCTGCTCCACGGCCTCACCGCTGAACGCACTCTGGTCCGCATCGCCGCGTCAAAATAAAGCTGTCGCGCCGCGTATCAGGCCAAGTGCATCCAAACCGAAGCGTTCTTGGGTCAAGGATACGGGCAACTCATCGCCAGCGCATCAACGATGCCCGCGATCCTTCAGGAAGGCATCGACGAAATTTTTTGCAGCTCGCATGGCAGGATTAGTATCAGTAATTAGAAAGATAGGCGCGATCTGGGAGCGCCCAACCTCTCCAAGTGGGGTGAATTCCAAGGGAGATTATGAAAAGGGGGAAGGGCGCTCTGCTAAGGACGCTCGCCCTCAACATGCAGCCGCGCCACAAGCCCGCGATGGAGCACGCGCGCGCCTTCGACGGCGGAATGGTCGGCGCGGTGCATCGTTAGACGGTTGTCCCACAGGACGATATCACCCGCTTGCCAGCTGTGGCGTAGGACGTTCTCTTCGCGTGTCGAGTGAGCGTAGAGCGCCGCGATCAGCGCTGCGCCTTCGTCCGCAGGCACTCCGCTGACGCTCACGCAGCGCTCGGGCGTGGAGAGGTACAGGGCGCGCTCCCCGGTCAGAGGGTGCGGGAGGATGGCGGGATGGTCGCTCGCCTCCTCAGCCGCGCCCAGCGCCGCGTAGGCGTGGCAGATCGTGCGCCCTTCGATACGAGCGCGCGTCCCGGCGGGCAGAGAGCCAAGCGCCGCCACCTGATCGGTGAAGAGCGTCTCGCCCCCCCTGCGCGGCACTTGGACCGCCATCAGCGCGGTGAGGGCAGGGGCGTGCGCCACATAGCTCGTGTCGGTGTGAAAGACGCTGCGCGGCGCGCGAGTACGGCCCACATTGGTCACCAGATTGAGATCGCTCGCCCCCTCGACCGGGATCTCACCCTTGGTGAACGCCATGGGGCCCAGGCTCTTGAGAAAGGCCACGAATTGCCGGTTGCTCGCCTGCTGATCGCGCAGGACGAGCACCTTGCTCTGCGCAACCGTGCGCGCGAGCCGCTGGGACAGCGCTTCGTCGCACCGGGTGATATCGACCCCGCTCACGCTCCGGCCAAAGGGCGCGAGCGCGCGGGTCTCCAGCACCGCCAGCTCAGCCAAGCATCTGCGCCACTTCGCGGCGCAATTCGCCCGCGGTGGTCTCCAGACTTTCGACGACCTTGTCCGCCTGCCAGAAGTCCTGCCCGCTCGTCAGCTCGCCCGGCGTTGCGACCGTGTGGATCCCGGCGCGCTTGGCAGACATGACCGAGGTGGCGGTGTCTTCAATCGCGACCGCTTCGTCGGATTGCAGGTTGAGATGAGCGAGCGCGCGTTCATAGGCGTCGGGCGCGGGCTTGCCCGCCTCCACATCGCCGCGCGTGCCGATATAGGCGAAATCCTCGCGTTTGAGCGCGCCGCCCGCCGCCTCGAACACCGCGTCGATATTGGGTTCGTAAGTGGTCGTGACAAAGCCCAGCGCGATGCCGTCGGCCTTTGCTTTCTCGATCAGCGAGGTGACGCCGGGGCGCGGGGTGACGCCGCGTTCGCGCATGATCTCGCCCGCGATACGGGTCTTGTCTTCGTGGATCGCGTCGATCTGTTCCTCGCTTAGCGGGGTTCCGGTCGCGCGCGCGAGCATGGCGAGGCGTTCCTTGCCGCCCGCCTGTTCGAGCAGCTCGCTATAGGTGTCGCGATCCCAGGACCAGCTGATCCCGGCGTTGGCGAGCGCGCGGTTATACGCCTCGCGCTGGATCTCGCTGGTTTCCGCGACCGCGCCGATTGATCCGAACAAAAGTGCCTTGATGGCCATAAAATATCTCCGTGAATAAGGGGGCCTGGATAGGGGCGGGAGCAGGGGAGGGGGCACCTCCCCCAGATCAGCCCATCTGTTCCGCCACGGCCGAGCGCGCGACGGTGGCGGGGTCTTCGAGCCCCACATCCTTGCACAAGCGGTCAATCCCGCGCCCCTGATCGGGATAGGATGCGCACACCTCGCGGTATTCGCGGATCGCTTCGATCACGTCGAGCGCGCACAAACCGTTGAGATAGCCGCATTCGCCGATCCGCCCGCGCGGCACCGGCGCGACCAGATTGCCGCCGCGCTTTTGGACGATCTTGTTATGCGCCTCGGTCATCAGCTTGTCGTCGAGCAGCACATCGTGCCACAGCGCGAGGCCATAGGCGTCCATCACATCCATCAGGCGGCGATATTCCGCCTTGGTGATCCAGCCCGCTTTCCAGGCAAGATGATTGCCCAGACCCATGCAGATCGAGACCGCATGGCCGTGCAGCAGGCCTGCCTGAATCTCAAAGCCGGGTGACCAGGTGTGGCCATAGGCATGGGGGCGGCACTGGTGGGTTTCATACAGGTTGTCGTATTCCGCCTCGACGTAGGATTTCATCGCCTTGCCCAGAATGCGCTGCGACAAAAGGTCGTGCTCGCTGCCCGCTTCGGTGTCGACAATGCCGAAACGGCTTTCGATCAGGCGCGGCGCGGCTTCTTCGAGATCGTCGAGTAAAGAGGCGTCCTTGACCGCCGCCATCTTGATGATTTCCGCAACGCCGTGGCGCAGCCAGCCTTCGTGCAGGGTCTGAAAAAAGGTGCGGTCGGTGATGCACACGACCGGCGGGTGATAGGCGCCCAGCAGGTTTTTATAGCCGAACCCATCAGCGCAGGTGCGCGGCGAGGGGCCCGCATCAATGCCGGACACAATCGAGGTGCCGATCATCACATAGGGCGTGTTGCGACCATAGAGCGCGCAGGCGAGTCCGCCGGTGTCCGCGATCACACCGCCGCCGATCACCAGCACCGGCTCGTTGCGCATCACGCCAAAGCTCTTGATATCGCCCAGCATCCGCTCGACCGTGGCGAGGCCTTTATCGGCTTCCATCGAACGGCAGGGTTTGACCGTCAGATCGATGGCGTGATGCGCGAAATAGGCGCGCAGATCCTCGCCGAAATGCTCATCGACATTGGTGTCGATAAAGCACAGGCAGCGGCCCAGCGGGCGGTAGATGTCGCGCAAGGTCTTGTCCTCGGGCGCCAGCACCCGGTCGATCATGCGCACGCTGGTGTAGGTCGATTGCTGCATCACCGCTTCGACGCTGGAATAATCCGCGCTGGCGACGGTGCGGCCCGCGCTCTCGCGAAACGGCGAGGTGGGGTAGAGCGCGTGCGGGTTGTGCCCTTCGAGCTCGGCAATGGTGTGCCTCTGGCTTGTGTTGAGCGCCTCGGGCCCGGTGTCGCGGATGAGATAGGCGCGCAGGCGCGTGTTGGCGAGCGCGGGGACCGCGCGCACCCGGTCGGCCAGCGCGTACCAGCGCACGCCGTTCGCCGGATCCAGCGCCGAGGCGATCTGCGCGCAGCGTTGGAACACCGCTTCAAGGCTGAGATTATAGGCCCCGCCCATCGCGCGCGCTGGCGCGACCGCGTCGAGCGCCTCGGCCTCCACAAACGGATCGGCAAAGGCGAGGTTGTACGCATCGCCCTTCACCAGGTGATCGAGCCAGGTGGTGAACGCCTCGCATTGCAGGATATCGGCCACCGCGCGGCGCGGGTCGGGTTCGTTTACACGATTGGGTGCGATTGCGGCGAAGAAGTCTTGCGCGGCTCCTAGAGGGGATTGGAGCCGGGCAATGGACGTGACATTCTTCGCCGCAACCGCCGGGTCGCCCGCTGTTTTTGACAGGATGTCGGCGGGCGTGGGGGACGATACGGGTTGCGAGTCAATCGGAGTGGTGGCCATTACGGGATCCTTTCAGGCGTGTTCGAAATCAATGGGGAAGGGGGCGTTCGCCGCGCGGTGGCCTGATCCCGGGCCTGCGCGAAGAAGTGGGGAAGGGGGGTGCCGGCGGCGTCCATCATCACCGCGAGCACGCTGTCGGGGGAAAAGGAGCAATAGGGGCCCGCTTCGAGAAACCAAGGGCGTCCATCGCGGTCGATGCGAAAATCGAACAGCGAATAATCGCGCGCGCCCAGCGCCGCGTGGCAATCAAGCGCGACGCGCTGCACGCTCTGGGTCAGCGGATCGCTTTCGGGCACGATCCAGGCGGCGTCCTTGGTCTTGGCCATCAGTTTCACATCGCCGGGTGCGCTGGTGTCGAGCTTGTCAGTCGGCGTGCGGATCGGCCGCACGACCGGGTCCACGTTGTACTCTTCGAGCGGCAGCGGCACCGCGCGCCCGTCGATCTCGACCACGCCGCAGCGCACTTCGCGGCCCAGCCAGATGTAGTCCTCGATCAGCACCCTCTCACACACCGCGAACGCGCCGCGCAGGGCGGCGGGTAGGTCTTCGGGGAGCGTGACGAGGCTGACCCCTTCGGAATTGTCCGCGATGGCGGGTTTGACGATGAAGGGCGGGGCGAAGCGCGACAGATCGGGAGGCTCCGTGTCACCGTGCCCCAGCAGCTGCGCGCGTGGCACCGCGATGCCCGCCTGCTGCATGATTGCGCGGGTTTTCGCCTTGTCCGCCGCCAGCGCCATCACCGCGCCCGTGTTGCCGATAATCGGGATGCCCAGCGCTTCGATCATGCCGCGGTAATCGGTCATCCCGGCGGGACAGAACATCTGCGGCAGCGCGCAATCGGGCGCGGCGGATAAAATGCGCGAAACCGCCTCGTCGGGGGCGAAGGGACTGGCGGTTTCGCGCAGTGTGCCGGGCGCAATATCGCGCCCGACGCGCCATGATCCGTCAGGAAGGATCAGGACGTTCAGGAAAGAGTGGTGGGGTGAAAGCGCTTCGTAAGCGCCGCGCGCGTAGGTCAGCGACAGGTCGGCCCAGAAGGCGTTGGTGGGCGATCCGAACAGGTGCAGCACAGGGGCATTTGCGCCTGACAATGTTGAGCCCGAAGATGGGGAGCCTGATCCGCGCGCCATCAATCGCCCCCCGCTTTCACCAGCTTGCCGATGTTGAAATCGATCCGGTGCCAGTCCTCGCCCTTGGCCAGGGCCTGCATCAGGAGGGCCGGGATATGGACGTGGTGCAGCGCCAGAAAGGGCAGCGGATCGCGCGGGTCAAACACCGCGTCGCGCCCTTCGAGCAGGTCTGCCAAATGGCGCGGGCGCTCGCCCTCTTTGCCTTTGGGATCGATCACACGCCACAGCTGATGCGCGGCCCAATAGGAGGGCGCGGCATCGAGGCGCGGTTCAATCGGGGGATCTTCGCGCAGGTCGGGATCATCGTCGAGATAGGCGGTGGCCAGGCGATCGTCGCCAGCAAACAGAGTGATCGCGCTGTGCGTGCGCGGGTTGCATTCGATGGCGTAAATCGCGCCGTCATCATCCGCCTCGATAAAGTCGAAACTGGCTTGCCCGGTGAGGTTCAGCGCCCGGCCAAAGCGCTCCACCCATTCGCGGATGTCGGGGCGCGTGTTGGCGGCGTAATTGACCTGGAACGCGCTGGACCGGCACACGCAATGGACGCGCAGCTGCCCCTCGCGAAAGAAGCCGTGGGTGCAATATTCCTGGCCGGGGATGAATTCCTGCAAAACGTAAGGGTTGTCCTCGCTGATCGGTAGCGCGGTGATGCGGCGCTCCATTTCGGCGCGGTCATCCATCGGATAGCGCGTCAGATCCAGGCGTCCGACCGGATCGTAAGCGATGCTTTTGAGGATGAAGGGGCGGGGGTGGGCGGCGTAATCGAAATCGAGCGCCTCGCGCGCGCTGGTGATCCGCTGCGTGGTGGGCACGCGTAGACCCGCCTCGCTCGCGGCCTGCGCAAAAGCGGCCTTGTCATCGAGCCGCGCGATCACGCTGGGATCGGCGTGCAGGACGCGGCACCGCTCAGGCACGCGGGGGATGAGCGCGCTGTCGATCAGGCTCCCGGCGGGGCTGGTGACGGGGACAAACACATCCACTTCGCGCCGCTCGATCAGGTCAAACAGGCTCTCAGCGTAGGCCGGATCATCATGGCGCGGCAGCGTTTCAAACGCGTTCAGCGCCCGGCTGAAACGGTGCGCGCTAAAGGGGTAATCCTCGCTCTCGCAGCCGATCACGCGGTGCCCCGCTTCAGCAAAGGCGCGCGCGAGGATCAGCGCCTTGGTCATGCGCAGCCCGCTGATCAGAACGGTGCGCGGCTGCTTGGCGGGCCGGGTGTGCGCGCGGTTTTGAGGGGCGGGGGAGAGCGCCTCGCGCAGGCGGGCGAGCCCGGTCAGACCCACCGACAGCGGCGCGCTCGCATTGAGCAGCGCCAGCGCCGCGAGCGAGCGTGACCGCGGCGACAGGCCGAGGGGAGAGCGCGCGCCCACGCTCTCAGCGCGCCCGCTGGATCAGCGTCACGCCATCGCGCACCGGCAGCATCACCTGCTCGGTGCGAATGTCGCGCGCGACATGGTTGTTAAAATCCGCAATCGCCTCGCCATTGGCGCTGCGCGGCTGCGCCAGCTCGGCTTCGCCCAGATAGGCCTCGCCGCCCAGCAGCGTGTTATCGACGCAGATCAGACCGTCGGGCGCGAGCAGCGCGTGGGTCAGGATCGCTTCGTAATAGTCGATATAGCCGCCCTTGTCGGCGTCGATGAAGATGAAGTCGAAGGGCTGACCTTCCTCGCCCAGCTTTGCCAGCGCACGCGCGGCCTCGTCCAGGCGCACGTCGATCTTGTGCCCATGCGGCGAGGTGTCGAAATGGGTCTGGGCAAAGCGCGCGGCGTATTCGTCGATTTCCAGCGCGACCACGGTTCCATCGTCGGGCATCGCCTCCGCCATGGCGAGCGCGCCGTAGCCGGTGAACATCCCGATTTCGAGCGCCCGGCGCGCCCGGCCAAAGCGGATGAGGGTCGATAAAAACTGTCCTTCGACATGGCCCGACAGCATCGTCTGTTGCAAAGGGAGCGAGGTGGCGGCTTCTTCGTGGCGCTGATCCCAGTTTTCCGAACGCGTCGCCTCTTCGAGCGCGCTGAGCGCGTCGCTGGGCGCGCTGGTCATACGTTCGGTGTAGGGGTCAAGCTGCGCGGCCAACGCGTGCGCCCGCTCGCGCGCGGCGGGGTCCAAAGCGTCCGCGCCAAGCGCGTCGGCGATCTTGCCCAGAGGGGTAAAGGGCGCGGCGTCGCGGGCCGTTTCGAGCGTCATTCGTCATTGCCTCCATCAATGGCCATCCGCGCTGTGAAACGCGCTTGACGTGAGGGGAACGGCCCGGTTGGCAAAGCGGGTTCCAATCCAACAAAGACTAAATTGCGTACGTAACCCGTTGTTTTACCTAGTTAAGAGGTAAGGGCGTTTTGACACATCACCGCGCGCGGGGCGGAACAATCAGCGCGCCCGGCGGTATTGGGCCTGTCGCCTATTCGCCCCTCGCACGCTCACACACGGAAACACCCGCACCCATGCCCAAACGCGCCTTTGACGCCATTATTATCGGCGGCGGTTCCGCTGGCCTGTCCTTCGCGAAGACCGCGGCGGGATGCGGCGCAAAGGTCGCTTTGGTCGAGCGCGACGCGCTGGGCGGAACCTGCGTCAATCGCGGCTGCGTGCCCAAGAAACTGATGTGGACGCTGGCGCACACCGCCAAGGATGCGAGCGCTCTGGAGGGGCGCGGCGTCATGAGTGAGCGGCCCGCGATCGACTTCGCCGCCTTTCGCCGGACCAGCGATGATCACATCGCCTCGATCAACGCGTCGATGGCCGAAACCCTTGAGGAAAAGGGCGTCACCGTGCTGCGCGGCGAAGCGCGGCTTGCCGATGGGTCGGCTGTTACGGTCGATGGCGAGCGTTACGAAGCCGACCATATCGTCATCGCCATTGGCGGCGCGCCGAGCCGCCCGGATATCGAGGGCGAAGAGCTGGGCGAAACCAGCGACGATGTGCTTGCGTGGAAGAGCCTGCCCGCCTCGATGGTGATTGTGGGCGGCGGCTATATCGGGTGCGAGTTTGCCGCGATCTTCAGCGCGCTGGGCGTATCGGTCACGCTCATCAGCGATGGCGACGCGGTGCTGACCGAGTTCTCGCGCCCGATGCGCGATCTGGCGAAGGCCAATCTCGAAGCCGCCGGCGTGCGCGTGATCCTGAACGCCAGACCCCAGCGCGCCGAAACGGGCGAGGAGGGCCTGCGCCTCTCTCTCGACAGCGACGAAACGCTGACCGCGCAGCGCGTCGTGTGGGCGATAGGCCGCGCGCCTAACGCAGCCGCGCTGGGCGATATGGCGGATCGGATTGAGCGCGAGGAGAGCGGCGCAATCGCTATCGATGATGGTTTTGCGACGAATATCGAAGGGCTCTACGCGCTGGGCGATTGCACGCCGCGCCTGCCGCTGACCCCGGTGGCGAGGGACGATGGGCGTGTGCTGGCGCTGCGCCTGTTCGGCGATGCGAGCGCACAAGCCGTGCCGTCCGAACACGTGGCGACCACCGCATTCCTGTTGCCTCCGCTCGCCGAAGTCGGCCAGCGGGACGATCATGATCTGCACGCCACGCTTGATCCGCTAGAGGAAGGCGTTCTGGCTTGCGGCGCGCGCCATGGCTGGGCGCTTTCCTTTGACGAGGATGGCGCGGTGATCGGCGCGGCGCTGGCCGCCGACGGGGCCGCAAACGCGGCGGCGCCGCTGGCTCAGCTGGTCGCTCTTGGCGCGCCACGCGCTTCGTTCGAGCGCTTGCTGCCTATCCACCCCAGCACGGCGGAGGAAATCCGCCCGGGCGTGATCGAGGGGTGAGGGCGGGCGCGCCGCCCCGCGCGCAAAAGGCAACTTTTGTTAGTCTCGCAACCGATTGGCCGTTTGCATGTTGATCGGTGACAACAACCAAAGGGATATGGTTATGGTCACCTCGCATCAGGGTCGGCGCGCGCGCGTTGGACCGCGTCGAAGTCTATCGCGAAGCCTGGCACAAAAGCGCTTTCACCGCGTGTGAGACGCATTTTCGCTGAGACTTTTTAAGCTTCGTTGAGCGCGCCGGGCGCAGCGGCGATCAACGCTCACGGTTTTGTCCCGCTCCGGATGGGTGCAGGGGTGCGACCTTGTCGCGTTCTCGCCTGACGGGCGCGAGCGTTTGTCGAGCTCGCACACATTCGCTTTTGAAGAGACGACCAAAGTGGGGCTGTTCAGCCGCCTGTGGTCCCACTGCGCCAACGCGCGTTTGACCATCGTTCACGACACGGTGGGCGAGCACGATCTGCACTTGCCGCCATGCAGCAGCCGCTCGATAGCGCACTTCACGCCCGAGGATGGCGCCAACCCGGTTTGCAAGGACGCGCTGGGCGAGGCGATCCGTTCGCACGGTATCACCCCCGATGTGATCGACACCAGCTTCAGCGTCTTCACCAATATTCGGTTGGATCCCATGAGCGGCACGGTCGTCGTCGGCTCGCCGCATTCGATTGCGCCGGGGACGGTCAAGCTGCGCGCGGAGCAGGACTTGCTGATCGGTCTGTCGACGTGCAGTTCCGCGATGCCGTGCGAGGCTAACCAACCCTCGATCCAGTTCGCCGTGGAGCCGGGCGCCTGATGCGAGCCTTCTCGCGCGCGGATGTGCCGCTTACCAACTCTCGCCAACCCTGAGATCGCCGTCGCCGTAAAGGTAGGCGGGATCAAACTGGGCGTAGTTTTTCAACGCCTCCCAATTCTCCGTATAAAGCGTGCCGCGGCGGATTTCGGCCAGTTCGATCTCGCGCAGCTTGCTCACCGCGCGGTTGGCGTGGACCGCGCTGACGCCGACCATGTCCGCCAGATCGAGCTGGGTGAAGGGCGTGCGCACCGCGCGCGGATTAGCCCGCCCGATCATCGAAAGCCGGGTTTGCAGCTCGCAATAGATATGCGCGATACGGCGCGGCGCGTCGAGCTGTTCGAGCATCTGGATCCATTGCCGGTGGATCGCCGCATCAAGCAGCGTCGCAAACCACAAGGCGCGCGCGACGCGCGGCCGCTCCGCCATCGCCGTTTCAAGCCGTTCATGCGTGACCGTCGCGACCTTGACCCGGCCCGAGGCGACGACATTGTGGTCAAGCCGCTTGAGCGCGAAGGAATGCAGATCGACAAAATCGCCGGGCAGATGGACGCCCACGATGAAGCGGCGGTCCTCACGCTCGATCGTGCGGAACATGAAGCCCTGGACCAAAATGGCGCTGAAATTGGCGCATTGCCCGCGCTCGATCAGCACTTCGCGATCGGTCAGATCCATCTGCGCGCCGACCAGATTCTCGATATAGGCAAGGTCTTCCTGCTCCAGGTTGTCACGCAACCTTCCGGCAAGAAAGTGGCCTGTCTGCGGAAAGTCCGGCAGCTGGTTTTTAGAGTCCGATCCCCGAGACATTGTGGCCAGAATAATACAAAGGCAGAACACGCGGTCTATTGACGGATGTTAGGAAGTTGTGCCTTTCTTTGCACTTGACCGTGTTTGCGGCTCGCTTGCGCAGCGCCGTCTCGTGGACGGCCCGCGTTAAGCGTTACGCCGTGCGTCCTTGCGTGAGATCTTCGCAAAAGCTTTCGGTCCACTCCTGCACGCTGTCTTTGCGCACCGTTCCGATCATCTTTTCGTAGCGCGCGCGGCGTTCTTCCAGCGGCATGTCGAGCGCGGTCGCGATGGCAGAGGCGATAGCGTCGGGGCTGTGCGGGTTGACCAGCAGCGCGCCTTCGCCATCCGCGCCCAGTTGCAAGGCGGCGCCGGCAAAGCTGGAGAGGATGAGAACGCCGGGATCGTCCGGGTCTTGCGCCGCGACATATTCCTTGGCCACCAGGTTCATGCCGTCGCGCAAAGGGGTCACGAGGCCGATCTTGGCCGCGCGGAAAAAGCCGAACAGTTCCGCGTGGCTATAGCCCCGGTTCACATAGCGGATCGGCACCAGATCCACTTCGGAACGCGCGCCGTTGATCTGGCCGCATTTCTGTTCCAGCTCGTTGCGGATCTGCTGATAGCTGTCGACATCCTCGCGGCTTGGCGGGGCGATCTGGATGAAGACGAGGTCGCGCGCGCGCTCCGGGTTCTGGTCGAAAAAGCGCCCGATCCCGTCAATGCGTTCAGGCAGGCCCTTGGAATAATCGAGCCGGTCGACCCCGATCATCGCGGTGCGGTGGCGGGTGGAGGCGAGGAAGCGCTGCTGCGCCTGGCGCGCGTCGCCCGTATCGCCCAGCGCGCTGAAATGGTTCCAGTCAATGCCGATGGGATAGGCGCGCGCGGTGACCGTGCGGCCTTTACAGGTGACGGTTCCGCTGTCTTCATCGACCTGCGCGCCCAGTTCGGTCTCGCAGTAATGCAGGAAGCTGGCGAGCCATTCCTCGGTCTGAAAGCCGACCAGATCATAGTCCAGCATCGATTGGACAAGGCGGCTGTGAAACGGCAGCGAAGTTAACAGGCGCGTGGGCGGCCAGGGGATGTGAAGGAAGAACCCGATGCGGTTTTCCAGCCCCTTTTCACGCAGCCGCTCGCCCAGCGGGATCAGATGATAATCGTGCACCCAGACCGTGTCGCTCGCATCGATCAGCGCGCTGGCGCTGTCGGCAAAGCGCTGGTTGACCGCTTCGTAGACCTCGCCGGTGCGCCGTTCAAATTCGACCAGATCGATGCGGTAATGAAACAGCGGCCACAGCGTCGAATTGGCGTAGCCGTTGTAATATTCCTCGACCTCGTTCGAGGTGAGATCGATGGTCGCGATGGTCACGCCGTCATTGCGGTGCAGGCGGACCTGATCGGACACTTCCTCATGCTCTTCGCCCGACCATCCGAACCAGATGCCGCCGCGATCCTTGAGCGCCGCGTTAAGCGCGCCCGCCAGCCCCCCTTGCGCGCCCGCCGCGCCGCGCGCCTTTGGCACCGCCACGCGGTTGGAAATAACGACAAGGCGGCCTGTATCGGTCATCAGCGAATGTCGCTCCAGGGTTTAGACAGCAATCCGGCGCAGTTGATTATACCCACTAAGGAGTAGGTCTGCGGGAAGTTCCCCCAAAGTTCGCCGCTGGTGTAATCGAGGTCTTCGGATAGCAGGCCGGACCGGGTCGTGTGGCCCAGCATCGTCTCGAACAGACGCCGCGCGGCCTCATCGCGCCCGCTCAGATGCAAAGCTTCGATCAGCCAGAAAGTGCACACGTTAAAAGCGGTTTCGGGCGCGCCGAAATCATCCTCGGCGGCGTAGCGCAGCATGTGATCGCCGCGCCGCAAATGCTCCTCGACCGCCGCAAAGGTCTGTTTGAAGCGTGTGTCATCAGGCGCGAGGAAGCGCAGCTCGACCATTTGCAGCAGGCTGGCGTCGAGATAATCGCTTTCAAAGCTGGCCTTGTAATAGCCGCCATCGCCCTCTTCCTTCCACGCGCGCTCAGCAATAGCGCGCGCGATCGCATCGGCGCGCTCGCGCCACAGATCGGCGCGCTGCGCCTTGCCGATATGCGCGGCCACATTGGCGAGCCGGTCGCACGCCGCCCAGCACATGACGGCGGAATAGGTGTGCACTTCCTGACGCGTGCGAAATTCCCACAGGCCCGCATCGGGCTGATCGTGCATCGCCCAGGCCAGATCGCCCACCTTCTCAAGACTGGCGAAATCATGATCGTCCGCCGGACGCAGCAGGCGCGTGTCAAAGAACCCTTGCGCCACGGGCAGGACGATCTGGCCATAGCAATCGTGCTGCACCTGAAGATAGGCGGCGTTGCCTTTGCGCACCGGGCCCATGCCGCGATAGCCCGCCAGATGTTCGGCAAAGCTTTCATCCAGCTCCGCTTCGCCCATCACCGAATAAAGCGGTTGGATCTGGCCCCCGTCCGAGTCGTCGACGATGTTGCGCAGATAGGTGAGGTATTTCTCCATCACATCGAGTGCACCCAGACGATTGAGCGCCTGAATGGTGTAGTAGGAATCGCGGATCCAGCAGTAACGGTAATCCCAATTGCGCTGTGACCCGGCCGCTTCGGGCACCGAGGTGGTGAGCGCGGCGACAATCGCGCCGGTCTCTTCGTGCTGGCACAATTTGAGTGTGATGGCGCAGCGGATCACTTGGGCTTGCCATTCGAACGGGATGGCGAGCATGCGCACCCAGTTCTGCCAATAGGCGCGCGTCTTCTGCTCCATCGCGCGCACGCTCTGGCGCAGATTGCCCACGAAAGGTTCATCGGGCCCAAGGAAGAAATGCGTGTCCGCCTCGATCCGGAAAACGCGCTGTTCCAGGATCGTGCCAACCGGCGCGTCGGTGGAAAGCCGGAGGGCCTGCGCGCCGATCAGGTAACGGATATGGTTGGTGCCGTTGGTGGTCTCGGCCAGCGTCGCGCCATAGTCGTGCGTGGGTTGCAGGATCACCTTGAGGCGCGGATTGCCGCTGATCTTGCGCACGATCCGGGCGTAGGCGACGGGACGGTACATGCGCCCCTCGCTTTGATAACGCGGGCAGAAATCGAGGATCTGCACCGCGCTGCCATCTTCCGCGGTCAGCGTCGTCAACAGGATCGGCGTGTTGCGGATATATTCCTGCTGCGCACCGGATTGCCCTTCGAGTTCAAAGCGCCAGACGCCCTTATCGCGCGCGCCATCGTTGAGCAGCGCGCTGAACACCGGGTCGCCGTCGACGCGCGGCACGCAGCCCCAGACCAGCGCGCCCTCTTCATCGATCAATCCGGACACTTGGCAATTGCCGATCGGCCACACTTCAAGCGAGGACATCGCGTTCCTTTCCATTGCTGTCACAGGCCAAGCCAAGCGTGCACCGCATCCACATCGGCCAAGTGGTAGCGCGCGCGGTCGCTCTCGCGCTCGCCGACCGCGACGCCGAACCCGCCCAGCGCTTCGCACGCGGCAAAGCCGGCTTCATCGGTGGTGTCATCGCCCAGGAATATCGGCCGCGCGTTGGTGAAGGGCTCGCTCGCCATCAGCGCGCGCACCGCCGTGCCTTTATCCGCGCGCCCTTCGACCAGTTCGACGACGCATTTGCCGGTTTGGACCTGCCATCCAAAGCGCTGGGCCAGTTCGCGCGCGAAAGCGAGCGCTGCGGCCTCGGCTTGCGGGCGCTGGCGGTAATGCAGCGCTGCGCCGTGCGCTTTTTCCTCGTAGCGCAGCCCGTTTTGCGCCGCGAAATCGCGCAGCGCCTGCGCCAGGTCCGCCGGCGGCGCTCCCGGCGTATCGCCCAGCGCTTCGCCCGCCGCGCCGCGCACATCTGCGCCATGCGATCCAGCGGCGGCGAGGGGGAGGGGGCGGCCAAGATACGTCTCAAGATCGCCGAGCGCCCGCCCCGAAATCAGCGCGCAAGCGCCGCTCAACCGTTGCCCCAGATCCGCCAGGCGCCCGGCCAGATCACCCGGCACCTTGATGCTGTCGGGCGTCGGAGCCAGCGCGATCAGCGTCCCGTCCACATCCAGGAAAAGCGCCACACGCCGACCCGCCAAAAGATCGTCAAGCGCGGGCGGATCGCCTTGAACGGGAGAGGGGTCATGCGGCTGCATCGCGTGTGGGGGCCATACAAAAGCTGCCGTTCGCGTCAACGGCGGCGTGAAGCAAAGCCATGCGGGGCTTGCCATCGCAATCAACAGCTGGAGGCGTTTATCGGGCTGGACAGAGCGCCAAATTGTGTTTTCGTAGTTCATTCAATCGCCTCGTTTGCAAAGCGCTGAATGCTGTTTGGATCGGTAATGATGAGCGTCTTGCCTCTGGATACCAGCTACCCGCGTCGCCTGAATTCTCCCCCGCCTTATTCACATTGTGCCGGGATGAGCACGCTATCTCGGCGATCTCAGACTGGTTGAGCGGCACCTCCCAACCTTCTTCGCCCGCTCTGGCCAAGATGGGCGTCACCAAAGACAGCGAATCTCCGCCGGGAGGCGATATTCGTAAGACCGCCGGACGCAAGCCCCATGGCGTTCTGGAAGAGGCGGCTCACTTTGCCAATATGGCGAAGCTGTTCGACCGGTTGGACGCGCAAGCCGCCGGAGCCATTGTCAGAGTTGGCGTCGACCTTTGGGCAAGCTTCGGGTTTGTGGCCGCTCAGGAAGGGCGCGCGACCGCCGTGGTGATCGCCCTTCTCGAAGCCGCTGGCGCTGCCGGAGCGTTATCCATCGCTGTTGCGGCTTACGCCGACGCGCTCATCGATCGCGAGATGGTGAAGGCCAGACATTCGCCAACCTACACCAACCGTTTCTGCGTGGTCGAGGGCAAGCTGACGATCGACGGTTCCCCCCAAGGCTTCACGGGCTGGCGTGACCGCCCCTATTACGATCCCGTGGGAGGCTACGAGCCCGGCTATTCCGGCTATTCCGGCTATCCGGCGGTCACGCGCGAACAAGTGCTTGATACGATGGATTGGGTCTATGCGAATGATGTGCAGTTGCTCACCCATTCGAACGGCGAGGCCTCGCACGACCTGATGATCACCGCCCTCGAAGAAGCGCAAGCCAAGCATAGCGCGGGAGACCGCCGACATGTGCTGATCCACGGGCAATTCCTGCGCCGCGATCAGGTGGCCGCCTTCGATGAGCTTGCTGCGGTCCCCCCGCTGTTCCCAAAGCCCACCTTCTACTGTGGCGATTAGCACCGCGAGCAGACCGTTGGGCTCGTCGATGCGAAAACCCTCGATCAACTCAAAGTGATGGAAACAATCAAGGACGGCTTAACCATCTATGCCAACGCGCAATAGCCAGACCGCTTCCCACGGCAAAAATACGAGTCGCTGTGCACGAGAAATAAAAACAACAAGGGCTCGGATTGCAATCTGGTAAATACTTCGAATGTTATTTAAATTTATTATTCCCAAACACTACGCAAGTTCGAACTAAAAACTAGGCATACAAATACAGTTCAATATTGATAAAAATAGAGCGAATATTCGCCCAGCCCAGTGAGGGCGTCCCTCTCGTCATTCCGCAAGGATCAAACAAACCGCCACCCGCTAGGCGTATTGCCCGGATCCGCAAGCCGCATCAACGTCCAACCTGTGCCCGCTTTTCCGAGCATCAGCCCCGGTGTTGGATAGCCGCCGGGAACCCCCGATCGCCACCATCGAGAGAGGGAAGTCTCATTCCCTCCCGCTTCACCAGCCGTATCGGTCAGAATTTCCGCCAGCTTGCTGGCGAGCGTAAACCAGCGTGCGTTTTGACTTTTGAGGCCGGCGTCGATGAGAACGTCGATTGTCCCGGAGAGACCGTGGCAGATGCAGCCATTGAGCGCGTCGCTCGCACCCGGCCCGCGTGGCGCGAGAAGCAGAGTGCGTGCGCTACGCTCCACTCCCGCCATTGCGGCAATCGCGTCAGCCCCGGCCGCGCTATCCCCAGCGGATGCAGCCAAGCGCTCAGCGGCGATCCCGATTGATCCGTGACACCACATATGCGGATAGCTCGGATCCGCGTCGGCGGCACCGGCTGGTTCTTCGCCGTCATCGTCGCGGCGCAGATCGGCCCAGCTGCCATGCTCGAGGGAGAAATAGCCGCGCTCGAAACAGCGCGCTTGCTGCGCGTAACCAAGCCATGGCCCGTCCGGATCAATTCGGCCAAGCGCTTCGTAAGCAAATGCAAATCCTGATGCGCCATGCGCGAGGCCGCACAGGTGCTCGCGGGCGCCAATATACATTGGCCATGAAAGACCACCAACCGCGTCCACGCCCGGTTCGTGTTCGCGCGCGATTGCGCGCAAAGCGTCGCCAGAGGACAGAACGGCTTCTGTGAGATGGGTGAGCGTGGGATCTTCGGCGATGGCCGCAGCGATTCCCGCTATGGCGCCCGCTGTGCCGCTCAGAAAATCGATGCCGCCCTCAATCGCGAGTGCTTGCGCTGCGCTCGCTTCAAGCCACCCGTTGGCCTCTACCGCAAGCGATGCATCATCAAAAGCGCGAGCTATCTCGCGCCCGATTAGCGCGGTGCCGGTGGTGCCACAGAACAGTGATATGTCGCCGCTGGTGTTAGCCTCGTGGGCCATCGCGTGACGTAGCGCGCCGAGCGCGGTTTCACGTGCGCCGGGCACATTCCTGCGGGCAGCCATCAGAGCGAGGAAACGCGCAATGCCCGCCGACCCTTCATACGCATCGCCCCCACAAGAGCAGTATTGCGGCGGTGCGCCCAGCGTGTCCGGAGGAGTGGCCCCGTAAAACGTGCAGCGGTCATCGTGCCAGATCGCATTGTCGATAAGCGTTCGCGCGACCGAAACGGCGACCGACGTCCAGTGTTGCGCGCGCGGTCTTTCAAGAACAAGCGTCATTCCAGATACCCCCCAAGCGCCGCGATTTTGCTTCGCACTTCTTGGTGGAAACGCGCTTTATCCCGCGCGTGCCCGCCACAATTATACAACGCTCCGCACAAAGCCTGTCCAAAGCTGAGACCGCCGCCCGGATCAGGCGCGCTGGCGATGCCGGGAGCATAAGGAGTTGCAAAGGGCACCTGCTCGGGGCCGCACACTGGCTGCGCTGCCTCCATCAGATCACGCACCCAGTCGGGGACATCGCCACGGTCCTGCGCCACATAAACCACGGCCGCATCATGGCGCGCGTAATCGACCGGCCCGGTGAGGATTTTGGCGGCCCACGTTTGCGCAAGCGGCGCGCATTGAACCAGAGCTTTGACCCAATCACGCGCCTTGTCTGGACGGACGTTGAAGTAATAGCGCGTGTAGTCTTCCGGTGTTTCAGCCAACCAAGGCGGCGACCAAATGTGCCAGAACCCTTCCGCCGGGGCTGAGGCAAGTGCGTCCACCACAGCTTCTTCTCCGCGTTCCGGTGATAAATGGTCGGCTTGCGCCAGCCTGTACTGGAGCGGCAAAGCCATGCGCGAGACGCTTCCTCGTGCAACCATCACAGCACCGGGTATGTCTTTTGCGACATCGGTAATCGTCCATCCCGGCTCAAACCGATCCTGACTGTGGATGACGGCGTAATAGCGTTCCGGCAAAGGCCATGGCGCGCCAGGCGCTTCGCCTGAGTGGAACCACCGGCTGTAGAGCGTTTCGGGATCCGCTCCCTCCTGCACCAATTTGCGCCCTTCCTCGATCTTGATGTCATTCGTCATCGGTCGAATTCGCTATGAGCCAGTCCACAGTCTTGCGCGCGTGGGCAAAGCACTGGCGCGAGCGGTGCAAAAGGCCCGCGCTGCCTTGGTCGTCATCGCCGTTCTGCGCCACCGATTCGTGCTGTACCGCCATCTGCAGCAAGACCGCGCCCGTGTAATGGACAAGCCGCGGTGCAAGAGCAGGTATTTTGAGCCCGCTCGCGTTTGAATAAGTTGTGAGCAAAAGCGCCATCGCCTGAAGGTCTCGCTCACGCCATTGTACCGCATCAGGCCGCAAGGCTGCGAACCGGGCCACCAACGTCGCCAAGTCCCAAGTCGCATCGCCAATGCGCGCCATCTCCCAATCGACGATGATTATCCCCTCTAGCCCCACCAGCGCGTTGTCGTGCTTCAGGTCGCCATGGATGACCGTCATTTCCCTCCACATCCCGCGCGCTCGGCGCAGACCGGAGACCAGACGCGGATCGCTTCCCGCGTGGGAGAGCAGGTCCACAATGCCAGGCGTTTGCCACAATTCGGGCGAGGCATCGGTGTCCATCAGCCGCAATGGCCAAGGTAGCCTGCGAGAAAAGCCTGCGGTTGCCGGCTGGCGAACGGCACTGCGCATTTCTTTATGGAAGGCGGCGAGGCGCGGGATTAACTCTTCGACCAAAGCGGACCAGGCATCCTCAACGCTCTTGTCGCCGCCGCCTTCGGTGTCCATGCGCCAGGCCTCCACCCCGTCATAGGCGTGAGTTGCGATGATGGACGCATCCTCGTTCCATGGCCACGCACGCGGGAGAAAACCGGCCAGCGAAGGGTGGGTTCTCGCCAGTTCGAGCGCCCGCATTTCGGCCACAGGATCGCCATCGGTGTCGCCTCGGCTTGGGCCAAACTGCTTGACGAAAAACGCTGGCTTCCCGGCAATCGCCACTTTGAAGACGCTGTGTGAGCGCCCGACCAGTTCGACGCTCACCCCTCGTTCAACGACATCGCGCGCGCTGAGCGCATTGGCCAGCAGCGCGCGCGACACCAAATTGTCGCCGGTCAGTTCCTCGGCGCTAAAGGCGCCCGGTTCCGAGCCAGCGACAATCGAGCTTTGCGTCACCTCAATGGGTGCGTCCTTGTTCAACAATCCTACTCGTCGAGACCATCTTTGTCCGTGATGTCGAACCAGCTTTCATCATATTCGAAGTAGCCGGAATCGGGCACTTGTGGACTCATGGCTGGGTCTGAATGCATGTTCATCGCCTCGTCTTCGTCGTCGAATTCGAACTCTTCATCAAAATCGAACTCTTCGTCGTAGCCGAAATCGTCTTCATCGAATTCGTAGAATTCACGCCCAAATCGCGAGAACCGATCCCGGCGTAAGTCTATGCGTGGGTCAAGGCGCGGATTGACACGCGGATTGAACCGTCCTCCCGGGATCCGGAAGCCGCCGCGGCAACGCGCAGCAACGCTCTGGAACTGGCAGCCACCCGGTGTTGAGGGGCACCCATCAGCGACTGATGGACAGCGCAGCGAGACCGATGGGCACAGGACCGCGACACTCGGTCGCGTCTGACACCGCTGGGCCGGGATTGTCGGGCATCGCACGACGGTTTGCACACAGGTGATCCGCGGGATTGACGGTCTGGTGTTGCACAGTCGCGTGATGACAGTCGGGCGGATGCTGCAAGATGTCCGCGGAACACTCAAGCACGTTGTAATCACGGAAGGGCGGCATCGCGGCCCCACTAAGGAGGGCAGGATTTGAGGGCCTGCGCTTGGCACGCAGTCCACTGCCTCTTTCGTGTCGAGCTTACCCGCGCCCCAAGCGGTGTTGGGGACCGGGCCTGTTTGCGCGTCCTGCGCGGCGCTGCTGACCAGGCAGTTGCGGATCTGCTCTTGATTGCGCGCAGCGTTCTTCTGGAACATCAAAGCGATGGTGCCGGTGATATGCGGCGCCGCCATGGATGTGCCGCCGGTCGAGCGGTAGGGATCCCCACCAGAGCTTTCGCCATCCGCGGAAATGATGAACTGCCCCGGCGCGGCCAGCGTCGGAGCGGCGCGGCCATCGCGTGTGGGACCACGGCTTGACGAACTGGCAAGGCCGCCCACACCCGAGCCGCGCGTGATATAGCTGGCGGCGGTGATCACCTCGCGCGCGGTGCCGGGCGTTGAAATCGTCATGGCCGCGTTGGCGTGGGGCGCGATGAAGGCCGGAACCACGCGCCCGCGTTGGATCCACCCGTCGAAGCGTCCCCCGTTCGCTGCGGAAACGCCGCGCAGGCGGATGCCCCAATTGCCAGCCGCCATCGATCCGGCGTTGCCCCGCAACAGCGTGATAAACACTCGGCGGTCCCCGTTGAAGGGATCCGCATCGCGGTGATCAACGCGCACGACATTGCCCGAAGGCAAAGTGGTTGTCTGCGCGTTGCCCACGTTGATGACCGGCGTGCTGTCGCCGTTGGGATCGACAATTGAAACGGCTGCGGTGTCGCTGCCGTTATACCACAGATCGATCTGGTTGGGCGTGCCGTCTCCGGCCGGTTGGTTGAAACGCACCGTTTCGGTGCGCCCGGCCGAAAAGTTGCCTTGAGCGTGGGTGCGAGCAAAGCCCGCATTCCCCGCTGACTTGACGAAAGCGCGACCGTTGCGGCCAAGCAGATTGTCGAGCCCGCGCTCCAGCAGACTGGTTCCGTCGTGCGGCCCCAGATTATCGCCAAGGCTCATATTGACCGCGCACGGGCGGCTCAGCTCTTCAGCTTTGCGATACATGTAATTGACCGCGTCCAGCGTGCTGGCTGAGGTGCCGAGCCCTTCATTGCCGTTGGGCGCAACGGCGACGATGATCAGATCGGCCTCGGGCGCGACACCCACAAAGGTGTTGGCGGGCTGCCCTTGTCCGGCGACTGAGCCATCGCCTGCGGCGATCCCGGCCACATGCGTGCCATGGCCGCCGCGATCGCGGTGTCGCACCGAATTGAACGGAGACGACGAAGCAAGCGCAGCGTCAATGTCGACCTTGTTGTATTCCACGCCGTAGCTGAAGCCGGTCGGCGAGTTCTCGCTTCCCTGCGGGCGTAGGCCCTGGTCCCAGATGAACAGAATCCGGCTCGACCCATCGGCGTTGCGAAAACTGGGATGCGTGAAATCGCAGCCGGTGTCGCAAATGCCGACGATGACACCGGCGCCGCGCCTGCCGGGAGGGCCCGTGTGCACTTCATCCGCGCGGCACTCAACGATCGAGCGGTCTAGCTCCGCATGCATCGGCCGAGCGGCTTCAAGACGCTCGACCTGCGCCAGTTTGGCCAGTTTGGTGACGTCTTTGAGATGGATCAGGCCCGAGACCACGTCGCCAGCTATGGTCTGGACATCGAGGCCGGCTTTTTTCAGGTCAGCAGGATGGCCATCATACAAGGCCATGACGGACGCTTTGTCCGCATCTTTGCTCTCATCAAATTCTTCGCCTTCGGCCACCGGAAGGCCGATACCAAAGCGTCGCTTTGTCAGTCCTGTTTCGTTGGTGTCATCGAGTTGCTTGACGCCGCCATCGACAAGAAACTGCAGCTGTGGGTCGAGTTTCGTCATAACGCTCTTTCCTCTCCAAGAGAAACGTGATGATTGCGACCGGTTATATTTGTTAGTTAAATCAAATTATCACTTCATTCGATTCGATTTGGATAGCGTACTACAGTTTTACTGGCCCAATTGTACAAATTGGACTGCGATATGGCTCAGCGTATTATCAACCTGTAATATCGGGTGTTTCTTGCGACATTTTTCCAGCGCCGTCGACTTTGATGACTTTCTCGTAGTCGGCAATCTGCTCCACCTTGTCGTAGTCGGCCTCTCCGGTGACGATATCGCCGATCTTGCTGTTAACCGTCATGCCGCGTTTTGTTAGCTCGGCTTCGATTTGCTCATCAATCGGATCGCGAAGCGCGATGATGAGCGAGGCCTTCCTTTTCTCGCATGCGGTGTTTTCAGCTTCGGTAGGGGACTGTTGCTGCTCAATGGCCGCCATCAGGCGCGGGTCGATCTTTTTCATAGGGTCGGTGTCCTGCAATGAAGCCGCCGCCAAGGCAGTGGCTGCGCTGGCGCATGCCAACGCGTAGGGGGAAAGGTGGATGCTCGAGACGCGTTATGGTGACAGAATACCATTTGCGAAGGCCGAAAACCACCTGACTTGCGCCTTCGCCATTCTCATCAGGCACCCCTTCGATCAGCGTTCTCTAGCGTCCCAGCTAGCTCGCACGGCTCAGAGGTAGTCATCGCGCGGTGTGCGTTGCATCGTTGCTGATTGGACCGCATGCTGGCCATTTGGTCACCGCCAGTGGGAGGCAAAAGCAGACCAGCAGCAAAAGACAAGCAGGCCGGCAAAGCTGGAGGCGAATTCAAGATCGTAAGCGTGATCGACTTGCTTTGGCGAACGGAAGGCGAGAGTCTCGAGGGCATCACGCAATCTACTGGCTGGCGTAAGCATACGGTGCGCGTTGCTCTGGTCGGCCTTAGGAAAAACGCTATGATGTTGAGCGAATACAGTTGAAAGACGTCAGCCGCTACACGCTCACCAGGGCGCCAGCAGTCAAGTTAGCCCGAAGACCTAGCTTTCCAACGACCTTGCCGCTCTGATTGACATGAACACTGCCGAGTTGTGCAACCGCTGTTCCCAGAAGGAAGAAGGAATGGCACCGCGCGTGCTTCTTTCGGTTTTAAAGCCGCTCCTCGCTCAGCGTTTGCAAGAGCGCCGACATGGCGGCCTGCCTGCCCTGGTGATGCGCGAGCTGATACAAGTGGCGCAGCAAGGTGCAGACGGCTTGGCGACGCCGCCTCGAACCAAACTCACTCCGGGAACGAGGCTGATCCGCAGCCTGCCCGAGTGAGGCAACGGCGATCTCGACCTGTATCCCGGCTGTAAAGGTGAGACGTGGACATCAGCTTCGCCCGATTGTTCCGGGTGAAAATACCGCGCCTAACACGAAAGCACAGCGTGGCCCGAAGCTTCTTGCGCTGATTGCCGAGGGCTGGCGGCTCGCAAACTGATCGAAGACAACCCTGAACGATCCAGCATCAGCATCGCCGAGGAGAATGGTCGCTGCACACCGCGGCTCGGCATGCTCATCCGCATCTCCTGCCTGGCTTCCGGATATTGTTCAGGCGATCGTCGAGGGAAGGGAACCATCATCGCTCAGCGTGAAGACCCTCATGAAAGGTTCCCTGCCCATCGACTGGGCGGTGCAGCGCAAGGCGCTATGGATCGAATAAGGCGCGAAATCGATTGCAGTCAGAAAACTGTGCGCCTGAGACGGGCGCCCTTTTTCGTGTCTAAAGCTAATGCATGGCGCTTGTCTCTAACTGCGGTCCATCTGAAGTATGGTCGCAAAGGGTGCAGAACTGCGCCGTTCCTAGCGGCGGTCAACCCTGCAAGAGGGATTTGGTCTGGAGATATGGACTGTGTGGTGCGGTCGAGAAGACTCGAACTTCCACGGGCGTTAGCCCACAACGACCTCAACGTTGCGCGTCTACCAGTTCCGCCACGACCGCACTCATGAAACCGGGGTGAAGACGCGCTTCGCCCCGTGGTAGGAGCGCGCCACTAGCAACACGGCTTTGGCGGCGCAAGCCTTTTGACGCACTCAAGGGCGCGCCTCCGCCTTTGAGTGCGCAGGTCTGAGGTTGCAGGCGGTAACCCGCGCTCGTTGACTGTTCCAGTGTGGGACCGGGTTACCACTTCCCTTGCGAAAATGGTTAAAGCCTCGTCAACTCTTTATATGACGCTCGCCCCTGTCCTTTTGCTCTTGGCTCCGATGGCCGCGCAGGCGGCGTCGGGCAGCGCAGCGCCCGCCACTAAGGCGGCTCACGCCTCGGCGCGGGCTCCATCAAGCGGTCCCTCGGCGACGGTCAGCGCCAGCGCCAAGATCGTGCGACCGGTTAGCGTGCGGGTGCGCGCGGATGACGGCAAGATTGAGGTGGATGCACCGCGTGCTCGCAAACCTCAGGCCGAACGCGACACGCGCGGTACGCTCTGGATCGAATTCAGCTAGCGCGAGCCAGCGCGATGCGACGGGGCGTCAGTTCGGCGCCCAGCCCAGCCGCGCGTAGCTCGCCGAGGCGGGGTAGTCCGATATACCCTCGGTGACATTCAGGCTTTCGCCCGGCGCAAGCTCGCTTTTGGCGGGCACGATGATCTTGCTGAAAACCTCGCGCTCACGCTCATCGACGAACACCACGACCATACGCGGCACGGAACTGGTTTGCGTGCCTGTGTTCGTGATCGTGCCGCGAACACGAAAAATATCGACCCCGGTATCAAGCGTCTCTGGACGCTGCTCCGATTGCGGAAAGTTTAGCACAAGCTCGGGTTTGCCTATGCCGAAGGTCGGACGGTTGAAGGGCAAGCCTTCGGGCAGCCCGTAATAGTTCACCGCACCGATCGTGCCCGCCGCCATCAACGCAAAGGCGCCCGCCGCGATAGTCCACATTTTGGCCGGGTTGCGGCGCGCGGTGAAAGGAGCGCGGTATTCAAAGTGCGAGACATCCTCATCGCTATCTTCCTCCTGCTCATACGGGCTTTCGTAGTCGTCGTCGAAGGGCGTGGCTTCGTCCGCGAAGTCTTCGGCGGGGGCTTCGTCGCGCGCCAGAGGGTCGGCAAAGCCATCGGCGATGGGCTCTTCGTCAAAGGCCACTGCGCTTGCGCTAGGGCCTGCGGCAGCCGCCGTGCTGGTATTGTCAGCGCTGCGGTCAAAAGCCGTCTGATCGAAAGCCGGATCCTCAGAGGCGCTCTTAGCCATCGGCTCTGCTTCGGATGGCGCCGGTGACGGCGTCTCGGTCGGTGCCTCAGCCGCTGTATCAGTCGGCGTCGGCACGCGCGGCGTGGGGCTTGGCGATTGCGAGGGCTCCTGAGTGACCGGCTCGCTTGGCGCTTGCTCCGTTGCTTCGCTGCCCGACACCGCCGCTTCGGACGCGGTCATCGCCTCGGTGGTCTCAAAGGCTTTGGGCTCTTGAAACCAGCTATGCTTGCACTTGGCGCAGCGCACCGTGCGGCCATCGTTGCCGATCGCCGTATCCGGCACCGCGTAACGCGTGGAGCAGTTGGGGCAAGAGATAATCATCGTCATAACGGCATTACTGGGCAGTCCCCCTCGCACAAGGGTGTGACCTCTCACCGGGAGCTATTGCGCCCTTTTTTCCACATTGATAACCATCTTTGCCCGTTTAGACCACTCGCCAGACGGTTCCGGGCTTTTCCCCTAGGGGGCGCGCTGTTAGGGCCGCAGCATGACCGAACGCGCGAGCGAGATCGTGAAATTCGACAATGTCGGGCTGCGCTATGGCGCGGATCAGGAAGTCCTGAGCGATTTGTCGTTTACGCTGTTTCCGGGTCGTTTCTATTTTCTGACCGGCGCCAGCGGGGCGGGCAAGACCAGCCTTTTGAAGCTGCTCTATCTTTCGCAGCGGCCCTCGCGCGGGGGCATTCGCATGTTTGGCCGCGACATGATCACGTTGCCGCGCGACGAGCTGCCGCCGTTTCGCCGCCGTCTTGGCGTGGTGTTCCAGAACTTTAGGCTGGTCGAGCACTTGTCCGCGTTTGACAACGTCGGCTTGCCGCTGCGTCTGGCGGGCACCGATGAGGCAAGGGTGCAAAAGGCGGTCAGCGATATGCTCGACTGGGTCAATCTGTCGCACCGGGCCGATGCGCGTCCTGAGACCTTGTCCGGCGGTGAACAACAGCGCGTAGCGATTGCGCGGGCGGTCATCGCGCGGCCCCAATTGCTGATCGCGGACGAGCCGACCGGTAACGTGGACCCGGACATGGCGCTCAAATTGCTGCGGCTGTTTGAGGCGCTCAACACCCGCGTCGGCACCACGGTCGTGGTGGCCACCCACGATGTGCAATTGATCCAAAAGGTGCCGGACTCGCTCATCATGCGGCTGGGCAAGGGGCGGCTGTCGGACCCGACGGGCGCGCTGCGCTATCCCCCGGCGCGCTCCACGCCGCCTACGAGTGAGCGCAACCCTTTCCCAGCAGCCGGTCCGGGGCAGGGCAACGCATGATCGATGAAACCCAACCGATGCACGCGAAGCAAACCGCGCGGCTGCTTCCCAAAACGCGGTTTGGCGGGCCGATCCCGTGGGTTATCGCGATCCTTATCGCTTTGGTCGTGATTGCAGCGGCTGGCGGGCTGGCGCTGCGCAATCTGGCCGACAACGCGCGCGCGGATCTGTCCGATGCGGTGACGGTGCAGATCATCGAGGCCAACCCGCAAACCCGGTCTGAACGCGCGCAGGCCGCCGCCGCCGCTTTGGCGAGCCAGCCTTTGGTCACCTCTTTGCGCGTCGTGCCCGAGGAAGAACTGACCGCACTGCTTGAACCGTGGCTTGGTGCGAGCGCGGGCAGCGACGATGTTCCGATCCCCGCGCTGATCGACGTCGAATTGAACACCAGCGCTAGCGAGGCGCAGCTGGCCCAGCTTCAAGCCGCGCTGGACCGAGCGGTGCCCGGTACCAAGATCGACGCGCAAAGCGTGTGGTTGCAACCGGTGTATAACGCGCTCGCGGCGCTGCAATGGTTGGCGCTGGTGCTGATCGCGCTGGTGGCGTTTGCGACGGCGGGCGCGGTGTGGCTGGCGGCGCGCAGCGCCTTTGCCAACCATCGAGGCACGGTTGAGATCATTCACCTTCTGGGCGGCACCGATCAGCAGATCACCCGCGTCTTTCAACGCAGCGTCATGATTGAGGCCGCGTTTGGCGCCGCGCTGGGCGCAGGGCTGGGCGCGGCGACGGTGTGGCTCTTGGGCGAGCAATTTGCCGCTCTTGATAGCGGCATGATCGGCGGCGCGACGCTGGGGCTGGCCGAGTGGCTGATTATGGCCGCGATACCGCTGGCGGGCGTGCTTTTGGCGATGGTGACCGCACGGATCACCATTTCGCTTGCGTTAAGAGCGATGCTGTGAAGAGAGAGCCGTAATGGTTCGCATTCCGCTTTCTTTGGCTTTTCTTGTCTGGGCGCTGGGATTCTTGTGGTTCTCGGTCAATTTGCCTCGTCCCGCGCAGAAACTCGAAACCGATGCGGTGATCGTGGCCACGGGCGGCGCCGGGCGCATCGCGCGCGGGCTCGACGTGCTTGATCAGGGCTTAGCGCCCAAGATGCTTGTCACAGGCGTCGATCCTGAAGTGCGACCGGGCGAATTCGCCGCGCAATTCGAAGTGCCCCAAGCGCTCATGACGTGCTGCATTACGCTGGGCTTCATGGCCGTCGACACGCGCGGCAACGCGTTTGAAACCGCGCAATGGGTCGATCGCAACGCGGTCAAATCGCTGCGGCTGGTGACCACCGATTGGCACATGCGCCGCGCTGCTGGCGAGCTCGACCGCACGCTCCCCGGCGATGTTCGGGTGGTACGCGATGCGGTGCCGTCCAGCCCCAGCCTTGCGACGCTGTTCCTTGAATATCACAAGCTTATCGCCAGCCGGATTGCTGGCTGGCTGAACCTGTAAGCGAGCCATAAGAGCGATCCCGTGGCGTTTCTTCGCAGCCTTGTTTTCTATCCCGTCTTTTACGGTGTCAGCGCGATACTGGTGCTGGTTTCGCTGGTGGCCGTCGCGCGCGGACGCGAGCCGCTGCGCGGCGTCGTGGCAACTTGGGGTAAGTGGCACCGCTGGTGCCTCAAACACATCCTCGCCATCGAGATCGTTCTGCAAGGCGAATTGCCCGACGGCCCCGTTCTGATCGCAGTGAAACACGAAAGCTATTTCGAAGCCATCGATATGCCGCGCCTGTTCCGCTTTCCGACCGTCTTTGCCAAACGCGAGCTGTTCTGGATCCCGGGCTGGGGCTATTCCGCGCGTGTCTATGGGCTCATTCCCGTCGCGCGCGACAAGGGGGCCAAGGCCCTGCGCGACATGATCAAGACCGCGCGCGAACGCGTGGGCGAGGGACGCCCGCTGGTGATCTTTCCCGAAGGCACGCGGGTGGAGCATGGCTCCAAGGTGCCGCTGCAATCGGGCTTTGCCGGCACGTATAAGCTGCTGGGCCTGCCCGTCGTCCCCATCGCGGTGAATAGTGGTCCGATCTATCACCGCGTCATCAAACGGCCCGGCACGATCACTTACCGCGTGGGGGAGACGATCCCCGCCGGGCTGAAACGCGAAGAGATCGAGACCCGCGTCCACGCGGCGATCAACGCGCTCAACGCTTAATGCTCTCGCCCGAAATCGGGCTTTTCGTCGTCCTGCCCCTGATCGATCACTTCGCGCCGGATTGCGCGGGTCCGGGAGAACAGGTCGTGCAGCGCCTCGCCGTCGCCGGACCGGATCGCGCGCTGCATGGCGGTGAGATCCTCGGTGAAGCGGCCCAGCATTTCCAGCACCGCGCCCTTGTTGTTCAGGAACACGTCGCGCCACATGACCGGGTCGCTGGCGGCGATGCGCGTGAAGTCGCGAAACCCGCCCGCAGAATATTTGATGACCTCCGAGCGGGTCACTTCCTCCAGATCGCTCGCGGTGCCAACGATGGTGTAGGCGATGAGGTGCGGGATATGGCTTGTCACGGCGAGGACCAGATCGTGGTGATCGGGGTTCATCAATTCGACACGCGCGCCAAGTTTTGCCCAGAAGTCGCTCAGCGCCGCAATCGCCTCTTCATCCGCGTCAGCAGGAGGGGTCAGAATGCACCAGCGCCCTTCGAACAGGCTCGCAAAGCCCGCTTCTGGCCCGCTTTGTTCGGTCCCGGCGACCGGGTGCGCGGGGATGACCGTATGGCCGGGCAAAGCGAGCCCGAGCGCGTCGAGCACGCTCTTTTTCGACGAACCAACATCGGAAATGATCGCCCCGGCGGGCAGATGCGGGGCAAGCTCGCGCGCGGCGGCCTCCATCGCGCCAACGGGCACGCATAGGATGACGAGATCAGCGCTCGCGACAGCCTCAGCGGCGGTGTCGCACACATCGTTTACCAGCGCGCGGGCCTTGGCCATTTCGCGCACGTCGGGGTTGCGGTCATAGCCTGTGGCGGTAATCTGCGGCGCGCGCTGCGCGATGGCGAGACCGATTGATCCGCCAAGCAGTCCCAGCCCGATGATGGCAACGCGGGTGATGGTCACGCGCTCGCTCCCGCTTCGTCAGCCAGCCGGGTCAGGGTCGCGGCAATGATATCCATATCCTGAGGCGTGCCGATGGTGATACGCAGGTGGTTGGGCAGGCCCTGTCCCGGCAGATGGCGCACCGCATAGCCCGCCTGTGACAACCCCTGCAGCGCCGCCTCGGCCGTCAACGCGCCTGAAAACTCCACCAGCACGAAATTCGCCTCGCTCGGCAAAGCACGCAGACCGTGATTGCCGAGCGCGGAGATCTGCCTTTCGAACGCGGCGCGCGCGGCGTGGTTGCTGGCCGCCGAGCGTTCGACAAAGGCCTGATCCGCCACCGCCGCCACCGCCGCTTTCTGCCCGCTGGCACTCACATTGAACGCACCGCGCAGGCGGTTGAGGTAATCGATCAGATGTGGCGCGCCGTAGGCCCAACCAATCCGCTCAGCGGCGAGGCCATAGGCCTTGGAAAAGGTGCGCGTGACCAGCACGTTTTCGTGAGCGCGTGCCATCTCGAAACCAAAGCTCTGGTGTTCCGTGGGCAAATATTCCGCGTAAGCTTCATCAAGGACCAGCAGGATATCAGGGCGCAAGCCCGCGTGCAGGCGGCGCACCTCGTCCGGATGGATATAGATCGCAGTCGGGTTGTTCGGATTGTCGAACAAAACGACGCGCGTATTCGGCGTCACCGCACCGAGCAGCGCGTCCACGTCAGCGGCGTAATCCGCATCGGGCGCCATCACCGGGTCCGCGCCCACCTTGTGCGCAATCAGCGGGTAGAGCGAGAAGGAATAGCGCGAAAACAGCACTTCATCGCCGAGCCCGGCAAAGGCCTGAACCGCGCCATGCAAAAGTTCGCCAGAGCCGGTGCCGCACACGATCTGCGCTGGATCGAGCCTATGCAAGCTGCCCAAAGCCGCGCGCAATTCGTGGCAGGCGGGATCCGCATAGAGCGCGGCGGATCCGCGCGCCTCGGCCAACGCCGCCATCGCCGCCGGGCTGGTGCCAAGCGGGTTTTCGTTCGCGGACAATTTGATCAGGGCGCGTCCATCCGCGCTCGACGACTGGCCTGGTTTGTAGGCGTGGATCTGGTCGATCCAGGGCTTGGCCTCAGGTCTGGAAGCGTGTTGCGTCATCTCGCCGCGACGCTTGGACAAAAAACGCAAAAGCCACAAGCCGTCATGGACGAACTTGTGAAGAGCGCGCTTTTGCTCTTTAGGCAGCGGGCATGGCGCCTGCTTTCACTCCAAGGCTTTATGAATTGCCCGACAACCTGCCGCTCGACAGCGGACAGAGCCTTGTCGGCGCACAAATCGCCTATGAAACCTATGGCGAGTTGAACGAGGATAAATCGAACGCGATCCTGATCTGCCACGCGCTTACGGGCGATCAATATGTCGCGAGCGAGCACCCGATCACCGGTAAGCCGGGCTGGTGGGAGCGCATGGTCGGGCCGGGCAAGCCGATTGATACCGACCGGTATTTCGTGATCTGCGCCAATGTCATCGGGTCGTGCCTGGGGTCCACCGGGCCCAAGAGCGCAGCGCCTGATGGCAAACCCTACGCGATGCGCTTTCCCGTCATCACCATCCGCGACATGGTGCGCGGAACGGTGGCCTTGCTGGATGGTCTGGGTATCGAGACACTGCACGGCGTGGTTGGCGGATCAATGGGCGGAATGCAGGCGCTCAGCCTGGCGGCCAACTGGCCCGAGCGCGCGGCGCGTGTGCTGGTGATCGCCTCGACCGCGCGCCATTCCGCGCAGAACATCGCCTTTCACGAAGTCGGGCGCCAAGCGATTATGGCCGACCCGGCCTGGGCGGATGGCGATTACTATGCCGCCGACGGCAATGGCCCAGAGGCTGGCCTTTCGGTGGCGCGCATGGCCGCGCACATCACCTATCTGTCCGAAGAAGGGCTGACCGAGAAATTCGGCCGCCGATTACAGGATAGGGACGCGAAGAGCTTTGGGTTTGACGCGGACTTTCAGGTGGAAAGCTATCTGCGTTATCAAGGCAGCGGCTTTACGCAGCGCTTTGACGCGAACAGTTACCTCTACATCACCCGCGCGATGGACTATTTCGACATCGCTGAAGAGCACGGCGGCAAACTGGCGGATGCGTTTGCAGGAACCACTGCGCGCTTTTGCCTCGTGAGTTTCGACACCGACTGGCTCTATCCCACAGCGGAAAGCCGCCACATCGTGCGCGCGCTCGCGTCGACACAGGCGCAGGTGAGCTTCGTTGAACTGAGCGCCAGCGCAGGGCATGATAGCTTCCTGCTGCCTCACGATCAACTGGACCGCGTGGTCGCCGGGTTTCTCAATGGCTGAACCGCAAGGCCCCGCTGCGCAGCCGCTGCGCTATGATCTAAAGGCAATCGCAGAGCGGATCGCTCGCGAATTGCCGACCGGAGAAGTGCTCGACGTTGGGTGCGGCGACGGCTCGCTCATGGCCGCGCTCGCTCACGGCGGAGGCGCGCGGGTTCGCGGGATTGAGATTGATCCGGTGCTGGTCGAAAGATGCGTTTCGAAAGGGCTCTCGGTTATTCAAGGGGACGCCAATTCAGACTTGGCGCATTATCCCGATGACAGTTTCGACTTCGTAGTGCTGGCCCAGACGCTCCAGACGACCAACCGGCCCGACAAGGTGCTCGAAGAGCTGCTGCGCGTCGGCGAGAAGGCTTTCATCAGCTTTCCCAACTTTGCGCACTGGCGCACGCGCTCCGCGCTGCTGTTGGGCGGGCGGATGCCGATCACGCGGGCGCTTCCGGTGAGTTGGTACGAAACGCCCAACATCCACCATGTCACGACCGAGGACTTTCGCAGTCTCGTCAAACAGAAGGGCGCCCGGATCGAGCGCCAGTGGTTCTTCTCAGGAGGACGGGAAATCGGCACGCCAGGGGCAAACTGGCGCGCCGAATTCGCGTTGTTTGAGGTATCGCGCTGAGCGCGACCTTGTTTCTTGGTCGCGCATCCGCGCGACATCGATCACCCGCCCGGCCACCAGTAGTGCCACGAGGCTGTGGCGGTCGGGCGGGGAGGTGGGGCGGGTGATCGGTGAGCGTTAGCGAACGCCCATCAACCCGGCCGGTGCAGGCCGCAGATCTTGTGGCCGTCGGGATCGGTGAAATAGCACAGATACATCGGCCCCATGCTGCCTTCGCGCAGGCCCGGAGGGTCTTCCATCGTGGAGCCGCCATTGCCGACAGCCACATCGTGCAGCTCCTGCAATTGCTCAGGCGAATCGCATTTGAAACCGATGGTGAAGCCGTTCGCGCACGTCGCCGGCTCGCCGTTGATCGGCTCGCTGATCGAGAACGTGTCACCGCCATGGATGTAGAACAGGCGCGTTTGTCCGGTGTCGTTGACGTGCTCCATCGGCTCGCCAGCGCCCAGCACGCCTAGCACCGCGTTGTAGAAGGTTCTCGACTTGTTGATATCGTTGGTCCCGAGCATCACATGGTTGAGCATGGGGGTGTCTCCTCTCTTTGACGCTTCCACTACAATAAGGCCCATTGTAGCCAAGCGTTCAGCTAAGCTCGTATAGCGCCTTGGCCATGACCGAAAGTCTCTTTTTGCCACTCATCGCCGCTCTTGCGCTGGCAACCGCGCAGAGCTCCGCTCCACCAGAGGCGCCGCCCGCCCCGCCATCCTCGACCCCGCCACCCTATGCCGCGTCACCGGAAGCGCCCCGAGCGGCGGCGACCAAACTCACCGCTGAGAACCGCGCGGCGCTGCGATGCTCGGCGGCGTTTGCGATTGTCACGAACCGGCGCGGCGGCGACGGGGCGGTGCAAACCGAGCTGCGCGCGCGGGGTCGCGAGTTCTTCGTCGTCACGCTCGCCCGGATCATGGACGAGCACACGCTCGATCGGGCCGCGATTGAGCGCGAAGTGCGCGGCCAGGCGCAGCAGCTCAGCGCATCAGGCGAAGCGGACCAGATCATGCCCGCCTGTCTCTTGATGCTGCAATCAGCGGGATTGTAGCCTCTTTGCGAAAACACGCGGCTTCGCGCTTTCAAGCTGCGCCGCGCGCCGCTAAGGGTTAGCCGCAAATGTGGTTTCTCTACCAATTCCCTCTGTGTCCTTTCAGCCGCAAGATCCGCTTGCTTATGGGCGAGAAGAACATCGCCTATCAGCCGGTGCGCGAAGACCCGTGGAGCGCGGGCGATGCGTTCTTCAACCTCAACCCCGCCGGGCGCACGCCTGTCGCGGTGAGCGAGGACCGCGCGGTGGTGCTGGCGGATAGCCGCGCGATTGGCGAATATCTTGAAGAGACGGTCGAGCGCGCCCCGATGATCAGCGGCAGCGCCAAAGCGCGCGCGGAGATCCGGCGACTGACCGCGTTGTTTGATGAGAACTTCTACAACGATGTGACGCTGCCGCTGCTTAACGAACGCATGAAGAAGCGCCTGATCCTCAAACAACCACCCGACAGCGGCATCCTGTCCGAGGCGATGCGCATGGCGCACGGGCATCTCGATTACATGGACTGGCTGATCGACAACCGCCCGTGGCTGGCCGGATCGACCATGAGCATGGCGGATCTGGCGGCGGCGGCGCAGATCTCGGTCGCGGATTATCTGGGCGGGATCGACTGGACCGATCACGAACAGACGCGCGGCTGGTACGCGGTCTTCAAGAGCCGGCCGAGCTTCCAGCCCTTGCTGACCGAGCGCATGGACGGCATCCGCCCGCCCGACCATTACGGTGATATCGACGGGTGAGGGGCCACGCTCTGGCCCCGGCGTGTTACACCGACAGGGGGTTTTTCCGAAAGTTTGGCGCTGCCCCAAGGCTCTGACAGCTCTTGCCTTTTCGCCGACATAAGGCGCGAGAGTGTCACCTTTCGCTGCGTCGGCGTCACACCGCTCCACCACGCCTTCGCAACGCGCCTGATCGCTTTGCCGCGTTAAATCTTGAGAGCCAAAAACCGCCATGCCGATCTCGTACCCAAACCGTGCGAAGTAGGAAAACGATGCGCCTTTTTCGCCATGACGCGGCTCCGATTGTGACCTCGCGCGTTGCCCCTATATATAAGACCCCGACCGTGGAGGGCGCTGGAGAGAGACGCATGACCGACAAGCTTGAGCTTACCGAACAAGAATGGCGCGAGCGGCTGACCGCTGAGCAGTTCCACATCCTGCGCGAAGCCGGGACGGAACGCGCCTTCACCGGCAAATACGACAAGTTCTACGAAGAGGGCGAATATATGTGCGCGGCCTGCGACACGCGCCTGTTCATCAGCGCGGCGAAATACAATTCGGGCTGCGGCTGGCCCGCCTTCACCAAGGCCGCGGATGGCGAGACCGTCGAAGAGCGCCGCGATATGTCCCACGGCATGATCCGCACCGAAGTGCTTTGCGGCAATTGCGGCAGCCATCTGGGCCATGTCTTTCCCGATGGACCGCCCGAAGAAGGGGGCCTTCGCTATTGCATCAATTCCGCCGCGCTCACTTTCGTGCCCGAAGACTGAGCCCCCAAAACACACACT
>JBCCCM010000012.1:0-91792 GCA_039033515.1 Pseudomonadota bacterium | reverse complement strand
GATCTCGATCCGTGGCCTTGGTCCTGACTTTTCGCTCGCGCTGCTTAACGGGCGCGAAGTGGTCTCGGCGGGTAACAATCGCGGGATCGAGTTTGACCAGTTCCCATCCGAATTGATCGGCCAAGGTATCGTCTATAAGACTGGCGACGCGCGTCTCGCCGCGATCGGTATCGCCGGGGCGGTGGACCTGCGCACGGTGCGCCCGCTCGACGCGGACGGGCGCAAGATTACCGCCTCGGCCCAATATTCCGTAATCGATAGCGGGCAGCGTAACCCGGATTTCCCGGGTGACGGCTATCGCATCTTCGCATCCTATGTCGATCAAAACGATGCGGGCACGCTGGGTTGGTCGCTGGGTGCCACGACGCAGCGCATTCCGCAGCAGACGATCTCACGCGAGCTGAAAACCAACCAGTTCCAGGTGGCCACCGATGCCAATGGGCTGATCTATCCGGCGGATAACCCGCGTCAGGGCGCCGTCAGCCGCGAATTCGAGCGCACCTCGGTCGCCGGTTCGTTGCAGTTTGAACCCAGCGATGATTTCTCGCTGATGATCGACACGTTCTACACCGACACGCGCGACGCCGGGATTTTCCGTGGCACGGAAACCCCCATCGCGTCATGGTCGGGCGCGCAGTTTGAAGGCGCGCAGGGCTCTGGCCCGTTCGCCGACAGCGCCACCTATTCCGCCGTGGTCCCGATCCTGCGCACCGACACCGAAGGCAGCGAGAGCGAGATCTTCGCCATTGGCGCAAACGCCGACTATAACGTCACCGACAATCTCAGCGTCATGGTCGATTACGGCTATTCCACGCTGGATCGCGATGACATCGACTACGAAAGCTACGCCGGCACGGGCCGCGCGCGTTCGGGCGCTCAGGACACGTTGACCTTCAACTTCCCCTCGAACGGCGAGTATTCTATCGATGGCCTGCTCGACTACACCGATCCGGCCAACGTGCTGCTGACCGATCCGGGTGGCTGGGGCCAGGTGGGCTTTGTCAAAGAGCCGGAGATCAACGACGAATTGCACCAGCTTCGCGCCGAGCTTGGCTGGGAATTTGATGGCGGGATCCTCGACTCCATCGTCGTGGGCTGGCTCTACACCGACCGTGAGAAAGACTTCGATTCCAACGAATCCTTCCTGCGTCCCTCGGGCCTGTTCACCGATGGCGCTCTCGCGATCCGCCCCAGCGCGATTGTCGGTTCGACCGACACAGGCAATCTGGGTCAGAACATCCTCGCCTACGATCCGTCGAGCTTTCTGACGGATGGCACCTATCTGGTTGAAAAGGCGACGTTCGACACCGAATGGGTCGTGGATGAGCAGATCCACAATTTCTACATCCAAGCCAATATCGATGGCGATCTGGGCTCTATCCCGGTGCGCGGTAATATCGGTTTGCGCTACGCGGACACGCAGCAATCCTCGACCGGCACGATCGGCGGCGGGTTCACCAACACGGTGGAGACCGATTACGATGATTGGCTGCCCAGTCTGAACCTCAGCTTTGAAGTTGCGGATGACACCTTCATTCGCCTCGCCTCAGCCAAGACCGTGACGCGTGCGCGTCTCGATCAGATGGCAGCGAACCAGAACATCAACTTCAATCCGCTGTCCTGCGCGGACACCGATGGGGACCAGTTCCCCGACACGATCCTCGGCTTTAACCCGCCCAATCTGGTGTGCTTTAACCTGAGCGGGGGTAACCCGTTCCTGCAGCCGTATGAATCGCTGTCCTTCGATGTCTCGTTTGAGAAATACTTCTCGCCGGGCTCTGCGATCATCATCGCCGGTTTCCACAAGGATCTGTCGGACTGGATCATCGACTTTAACGAGCTCGTTGATCTCACCCAGCCGATCCAGAACGCCGGCTTCGGCGCGGTGATCGACGCGACGCCTGAACTGGCAACGGGCGTTTTCAGCGGTCCGGTCAACTTTGCCGATGGGCAGATCACCGGGATCGAGGGCACGCTGCGCTTGAGCTTTGGCGATTTTGTGCCCGCGCTCGAAGGGTTCGGCGGCTTCTTCAGCTACACCTACGCGGACGCCGAGGTCGAAGATCAGAACTCGGATTCGCTGCCGATCCCGGGCTATTCGGATGAGACGTGGTCGGGCGATCTGTTCTACGAGAAGAATGGGTTCCGCGCCAAGATCGCCGCGCGCTATCGCAGCGGGTTCCTGTCCGAAGTGCAGAACTTTGACGGGTCGCTCAGCGGGGCGGATGCGCAGGACGAAACCATCGTCGACGCGCAGATCGGCTACACCTTCCAGAACGAAAGCGGGCCTTTGAAAGGGCTGGGTATTCTTGTCGAGGCGTTCAACCTGACCAACGCGCCGTTCGTGACACAAAACGACCTGTTTGGTCCGGGCGGTGAACAGGTCGGCACATTCCCGAGCCGTCACGAGGTCTACGGACGCACGTTCAACTTTACGGTTCGCAAGAACTTCTAAGAAGTTCGCGAAGCTCTGAGGGTCGCAACTCCTCACGAAGGGCCCGTTGGCGTGACGCCAGCGGGCCCTTCTTTCGTTTGAAGGAAGCGGCTGATCGCGGGGCGGGCGCGGGCCCCGCTGGTCTACACCGCGATGGGCGAGGGCGCGCGCTGCGCCAGGAAAGCGGCGTGGTCGGGCATGGCGTCCACCGCGCTGCGCATCGCCTGCGCGATCTGGTTCATGCGCTTTTCGACCGGTACGCTTTCGCGCATGCGTGTGATGCCCGGCGCGCGTTTGGGCGTGATCCCCTGACCCAGATAGACCGCAATCCAGCTGGGGTTGGCGAACAATTCACGTTCGTCTGAGACGATCATGCCGTGTTCGCGGAAGTGATCGATCTTGTATTGCAGGCTGTCAGGGATCGCCATGTTGGCGCAGTATCGCCACAGCTCAGCGTCGTCACGCTCGGTTGCCTTGTAATGCAGGATCAGAAAGTCGCGAATGCGCTCATATTCGGCGGTGGTCTGCGCGTTATATTCGCGCGCGAGCAGCGGCGACATCGCGCTGTCGGGCAACAGCGCGATGAGGCGCAAGATGCCGTATTGGATGAGGTGCAGGCTGGTCGATTCCAGCGGTTCCATGAACCCAGCGGAAAGACCAATCGCGACGCAGTTTTTGTCCCAGAATGTGCGCCGTCGCCCGGTGACAAAGCGAAGGAAACGCGGGTCCGCTTGCGCCTCCCCATCGAGCGATCCCATCAGCGTGTCGGCGGCGTCATCTTCGCTGATAAAGTCGCTGCAATGGACATAGCCGTTGCCCGTGCGGTGTTGCAATGGGATGCGCCATTGCCAGCCCGCTTCTTTGGCGGTGGAGCGGGTGTAGGGCGTGATGTGCGGCCCCTTGGCGCAAGGCACCGCGACCGCGCGGTCGCAAGGCAGCCAGTGTTGCCAGTTTTCGTATCCGGCCTCCAGCGCGCCTTCGATCAGCAGCCCACGAAACCCGCTGCAATCGATAAACAGATCGCCGGTGATGGTCTGTCCGTCCTTGAGCGTGACGCTTTCGATGAAGCCGTCTTCGCCGCGCAGCGACACGGTGTCGACCAGTCCCTCTATGCGCGTGACCCTTCGGGCTTCGGCGAATTTTCGCAGGAAGGCGGCGTAGAGCCCGGCGTCGAAATGGTAGGCGTAATCGAAGGTCGACTGGATCTTGCGCCGATCCCTTTCCGGATGCGCAAATTTGCCCGCTTTCGCCATCGCCCAGCACATCGAGAAATCGTCAATCGGGCCGCTGGTGCGCCCCTCCAGATGTTCGCGCATCCAATAGTGATAGAAGGGAACCTTATCGAATTCCGCGCCATACTGGCCGAAGGGGTGGAAATAACTGTGCCCCTTTCGGGTCCAATCCACGAATTGAATGCCCAGCTTGTATGAGCCCGCGGTCTCTTTGACGAAGGTCGCCTCATCAATGCCGAGCCGCTGGTTGAACGTGCGAATGGGCGGGATCGTCGCTTCGCCAACGCCTACGGTGCCGATGGCTTCGCTTTCAATCAAGGTAATCGCGCAGCTTGACCCGATGGCGTCCGCCAGCGCGGCGGCGGTCATCCACCCGGCGCTGCCTCCGCCGACGATGACGACTTGTTTGAGAGGGCCGGGCGCCTCGCTCATATCAGCCGCCGCAGCTGTCACGGATGAGCAGGCTGGTCTCCAGCCGTTCCGACATCGCTTTGCCGCCCGCTGCGTCGATCAGTTTGGAGACCAGCATGCGCCCGGCGGAATTGGTGTCCTGCTCAATCGTGGTCAGGCGCGGAGTGACAAGGCGCGCCGCCGGGATATTGTCGTAGCCGACGACCGAAACGTCGCCGGGAACGCTGCGTCCGGACAGGCCCAGCGCGCGCATCGCGCCGATGGCGATCAGGTCGCTCGCGGCGAACACCGCGTCGAATTCGACCCCGCGTTCGATCGCCGCGCGCGTGGCGGCTTCGCCCGAATGAACATCGAACTGCGCGGACAACGCCAGCGTGTCGTCGAAGGGCATTCCTGCCTCTTCCAGCGCGAGCTTGTATCCGCGAAAGCGCTGTTCGGCCTCGGGCGCTTCGGTGTCGCCCAGAAACAGCACGCGCTTGCGCCCCAGACGCAGCAGATGCGAGGTCGCGCGGCGTCCGCCCGCGACGTTGTCGGAACCGATGGTGCAATATTGGGCGTCCGGGAAATCCGCGCCCCAGACCACAAAGCGATCATCGCCCGACGCGAGCGTGTTGAACGCCTCGTGAAGCGAGCTTTGCCCAATGAAGATCATGCCGGTCGCACGGCTTGTGGTCATGGCAAAGGCGATGTCTTCGGCGGTGCGCGGGAAGATATGGCTGACGACCAGATCGACCTTCCGCTCGCGCGCGGCCTCGGCGATGCCGGCCAGCAACTCCAGAAAGAATGGGTCCGACACGCGGGTTTCGCGCGCTTGCGGGGCAGGGACAATCACCGCGATGGTCGCGTCCGCGCCGATGGGCCCATTGGGCATATGGCTGCGAAAATCGTAATCGTGCGCGCGGGCAATGCGCCAGATTTCCTGCTTGGTCCGCCGTTTGACCGCCGGGCTGTCGTTAAGAGCGCGCGACACGGTTGAGATCGAAACCCCAGCCTCGCGCGCTATGTCTTCCAGCCGAGCGTTCTTCTTCGCCTTCACATCGGCTGCATCCATGGCTTTACGCATCCCCCGCCGTGACCCAGACACCCGAACGCGGCGCCATGGTCGTCTTAAGCGTTCCACTGTGCTGACAAGAGGCTTCGTTGGCAACCACAAGGCCGCTTTCAAATCCGGCCGGCGCGCGCCATTCCACAGGATCCTCGCCGAGGTTGAAGGCGCACAGAACGCGCTCTCCGGCCCCCTCGGTGGGCGCGTGGCGGATGAACGCGACGATTTGGTCGGGCGTGTCGATCAGCTCGCTCGAGCCGCAGACCAACGCTGGCAAAGAGGCGCGCAAGGCCAGCAAGTGGCGGGTGTATTCCACCATCGATCCCGGATCGCTTGATTGCTGCTCGATAGCGCAGGCAGCGTGCGCGGGATCGACTTTGAGCCAAGTGGCGTTGGCGGTGGAGAAGCCCGCTTGGGGCGCGTTGGCGCGCCAAGGCAAAGGCGTGCGCGCCCCGTCGCGGCCCAGCGTGTGCGGCCAGTTGGCGATGGCCTCTGGGTCTTGCAGGTCTTCAAACGCGACGTGGCCTTGCGGCAGGCCTAGTTCTTCGCCTTGATAGATGATCGGATTGCCGCGCAGAGACAGCAGCAAGAGCATGCCCAACCGCGCGGTGTGTTCTATCGAGTGCGAGCCCGCCCAGCGCGTGGTGAAACGCGGCGCGTCGTGGTTCGAAAACGCCCAGGATGGCCAGCCTTCGCGCGGATCGTTCGTCCAGTTGGCGAGCGACGCGCGCACGCGGTCCGCTGTCAATTGAGGCGCGTAGAGAAAGTCGAAATTGTAGGCCGAATTGAGGCGTGTATCGCCATCGGTGAACGCCTTCATTTCCTCCAGCGGCGTGGGGCCGCCCACCTCGGCGACGGTGAAACGACCGGGATATTCGTCAATCACCGCGCGAATACGCTCGATAAAGGCCGGGATATCGGCATGGCTCTGGTTGAACCGCTTGATCTGCATGTCGAAGGGGCGAGTCACCTCCTCCATCGGAGCGTGACTGGGCGGATTATCGCGCAGCTCCGGATCGTGCATCGAGAAGTTGAGCGCATCGAGGCGAAACCCATCGACGCCGCGATCCAGCCAGAAGCGCGTGACCTTGAGGATGGCGTCTTGGACCTCAGGGTTATGGACGTTGAGGTCGGGCTGCTGGGTCAGGAAATTGTGCAGGTAATATTGCCGGCGAGGGCCGTCCCATTGCCAGGCCGACCCGCCAAAGACTGATTGCCAGTTTGACGGGGGCGAACCGTCGGGCTTGGGATCGGCCCAGACATACCAATCGGCCTTGTCGTTGGTGCGATCGCGGCGGCTTTCGGCAAACCAGGCGTGCTGGTCCGAGGTGTGCGAATAGACCTGATCGACGAGGACTTTTAGCCCCAATTCGTGCGCGCGCGCGATGATCGCGTCAAAGTCCTCGAAGGTGCCAAAGATCGGATCAATGCCGCAATAATCGGCGATATCGTATCCGAAATCCTTCATAGGCGAGGTGAAGAAGGGCGAGATCCAGATCCCGTCAACGCCGAGCGAGGCGATGTAGTCGAGCCCTTCGAGTACGCCTTTCAAATCGCCCACGCCATCTGCGTTGGTGTCGCGGAAGGAACGCGGATAGATCTGATAGATCACTGCACCGCGCCACCATTCATCCGCCGCAAGGGCGCCGTGAAGGCTGGACATTTCGAGCGTGCGGTTCATTGCTCGGCTTCCGATACAGAGGCAACGCACCACGCGAAAGCGGGAAGTTCCATGGCCAGGCGTCCGGGCGCATCAGGCGCGGCGGGGCAAGTGCCGCTGAGCGTTTGCAAGGCGCCTGCGCCATAGCTGATCGCCGCGTTCACGTTGATCGCCTTGTCCGATGTGTTGAACGCGAGGAAATACTCCGCGCCCGTTTCCGGATCAAACCGAGAAAACGAGACAAGCCCAGGCGCTGTATCGTTGAATGTGCGGGGAACCTGGCGTCCCTTACGCAGAGCAGGGTGCGCGGCGCGGATAGCGGCGAAATCCTTGACCAGCGCGTAAAGCGGGTGCGCGATGTCAAAATTGGTATCGGCCGTAGTCGCTTGCGTCCCGATCAGCGCGTTGTCGTTATAGGATGCCGTCTGGCTTGCAAACATGTCTTCGCGCGCGGCCTGATCGTTGCCATCGCCGACAAAGCCTTGTTCATCGCCGTAATAGATCGTCGGTGTACCGCGCAGGGTCATCAGCATGGCGTGGCCCAGCTTGACCCGGGCTAGCAACTCACCTTGCGAAATGCCGGGATTGTCGGTTTTCACGAGAGTTGAAAATCGGCCCATATCGTGATTGCCAAGAAAGGTCGGCAGCGCGCGCGCGGCCTCTTCGCCGCCTTCGTAATTCACATCGCCATCGAACATTTCGACGAGCACGCCGGCTGGCTGGTTCCGTCCCAGCGCGTCGCGCACTGCGGCCTGAAACGCAAAATCAAGAACCGAGGGAAAGCCATCGCGCCGGGTGAACCGCGCGAGATAGCCGCTGTTGCGATTGTCGGAATAGACTTCGCCAAAAACGAGGAAATTGGGAATGCCCTCAGCCTTGGCTGTCTTCAGCATGGCGGGCACGAAAGCTTGCCAGAACTCGGGGTTTACATGTTTGGCGGTGTCGATCCGATAGCCGTCAACGCCAAAGCGTGTGATCCAGCTTTGGTAGATATCGATCATCCCTTCGGCGACGCGCGGGTGTTCGGTGTAGAGATCATCAAGCCCGGCGAAATCGCCATACCGGCTGCTTTCGCCGGAAAAGGTCGAGCTGCCCCGGTTGTGATAATAGATCGGATCGTTGAGCCAAGCGGGGCGCTTTACGTCCTTCTCCGCCTCAGCCACGGTCGGGGTATAAGCGAAACCGGGGTTGGTGAGCTTGGCAAAGTTCTTTTCCGACTGATCATCATCGCCCGCAAAGCCTGCGTTGATGGCCGCGCCATCTGGCGTGCGCGAATAGGGGTAGTCGGCGAGCGAGCGGTATGCGTAACCGGCCCTTTCACCCTTTTCGTAGCCGATCACGTCGGCGGTGTGATTGGTGATGATGTCCATATAGACCTTCATCCCGCGATCATGCGCGGCGTCGACAAAGGCTTTGAATTCCGCGTTCGTGCCGAAATGCGGATCGACGCTGGTGAAGTCGGTTACCCAATATCCGTGATACCCGGCGCTTTGCATGCCCGACGGGCCCTGAACCGGCTTGTTCTTGAAGATGGGCGCGAACCAGATCGCGGTGACGCCCATGCCTTGAATGTAATCAAGTTTACCGGTCAGCCCGGCCAGATCGCCGCCATGATAGAACCCCTTATGAGTCGGATCATAGCCATGATCGAGCGCGGTGCCTTCAAGGCCGCCCTGATCGTTGGCGCGGTCGCCGTTCTCAAATCGGTCGGGCAGGACGAAATAGATCACTTCATCTTCGGGCGCACGCTCACGCAGAGGCGCGTCCACCTGAGCCGACCCCACTTGAGCCGATAAAGGTTGTGCACACGCGGTGGTGACGCCCGCGCTGATCGCAAGAAGCCACCCGAGCCAGATTCGTGTCATAATTTCCTCCCGCGCCTCAAATGCCACCACAATTGCAATTTTGCAAACGCTTGTGCGCATCGGATTTCAGGACGCTTATCCAATAAAAAGCCATGAAATTGAGCGGGATGAGGTCTACCGAGTGGATTGAGGTTGCAATGTCCCTCGCAAATTCACGGAAGATTCTTGCAATAATTTGCATTCGCGCCACAGTGGAACGCATCACCAAAGCGAATGGCAAGGGCCCCGCTTTACGATAGCATGCGAACACAGGTCCAAGAGGCGCGCATTGAACGCGTCCGGGGCGGGAGAGGGAAAGTGGCGCTATGACACAGACGGCTGTGGTCAGTCCGGGCGGGGCAGGGCGAAAGCCCGCGATGAACGCCGCGCAGATCTGGAACATGAGCTTTGGTTTTCTGGGCATCCAGATCGGCTTTGACCTGCAAAACGGCAATGTCAGCCGCATCTTCCAGACGCTTGGCGCTGAGGTCGATGAACTGGCAATCCTGTGGATTGCCGCGCCGATGACGGGGCTGATCGTGCAGCCGATTATCGGGCATCTGTCGGACAACACCTGGAATAGGTTTGGTCGACGCCGCCCCTATTTTCTGATCGGTGCGCTGCTCGCGACGCTGGCGCTGTTCGTCATGCCTAATTCGCCCACCTTGTGGGTGGCGGCTGGCATGTTGTGGATCATGGATGCCTCGCTCAATGTCACCATGGAGCCGTTCCGCGCCTTTGTGGGCGATAATCTGCCCGACCGACAGCGCACCCGTGGCTACGCGACGCAGAGCTTTTTCATTGGGGTGGGCGCGGTGGTTGCCGGCGCCTTGCCGTGGGTGATGACCAATTGGCTGGGCCTCTCTAACGTCGCGCCCGAAGGCGAAATACCTGAGACGGTGCAATGGGCGTTTTACATCGGCGGCGCGGCCTTGTTTGCAGCGGTGTGCTGGACGGTTTTCAGCACCAAGGAATACTCCCCGGAGGACATCGCCGGGTTCGAAGCGGCGCGTCATAAGGCTTTGGGAACCGCACCAATCGGTGCGGACAGCGTGCAGCGCTCCGCTTCGCAATTTCAGAAGGGCGGGTTGCTCTGGATTCTTCTCGGCGTCTTTATCGCGCTGCTAGTGGGTTTCGCGCGCGGCGAGACCAAGCCGGCTGTCCTTGGCGATATCGAGATTGCCAAAGAGCTTTACGTGCTCGCAGCGCTGATCGGCGCGTTTGGCCTGGTCCAGCTTGTTGCAGGGCATATGCGTTCTGGCGGCAAGGACGAGAACGGCTTCATGGAGGTCGTCAACGACTTGTTCGCCATGCCAAAGACGATGCGCCAGCTGGCCGTGGTGCAGTTCTTCAGCTGGTTCGCGATGTTCGCGATGTGGATTTACGGCACACCTGCGGTGGCGGAATATCACTTTGCCTCGCCGGATCCGGTGACCCAGGGCTATCAGGACGCAGCCGACTGGTGGAGCTTGCTGGGATCGGTGCGCAACGGCGTGGCGGCGGCGGCGGCGCTCGGCTTTGTGATTATCGCGGCCAAGCTTGATCGGTGCCGCTTGCACGCCTTCAATCTGGGGGTTGGCGCGGTCGGATTTGCGGCGATGGTGCTGATCCGCGATCCCGACCTTTTATGGCTTCCCATGGTAGGCGTAGGCATTGCCTGGGCCTCGATCGTGTCGCTGCCATACGCGATCCTTGCGGGCAGCGTTCCGGCCCGGAAAATGGGCATTTACATGGGTATCTTCAACATCTTCATCGTGGTGCCCCAGCTGATCGCGGCGACGCTGCTGGGCTTTTTGCTCACCACCTTTTTTGAAGGCGCGCCGATCTACGCGATGGCCATTGCGGCGGTTTCCTTTGCGCTGGCGGCGGTGGCGACGTTCTTTGTCACGGATGGGACAGCGGCCACGATTGAGCGACAGGCCAGTCTGTCGGAGGCCTCATAATGCGCGGCGCGGCGATTGCGGCGCTGGTCGGTGCGGTGGGTCTGACCGGGTGCAGCGAGGACGCGGCTCAGCCGTCCGGCTACGCACCCGAACCTTACGTCAAAGTGGCTGCGCCGGAATGGTCGGCGGATTCGACGATTTACCAGTTGAACACGCGCCAATTCACGGCTGAAGGGACGTTCAAGGCCGCTCAAGAGCAACTGCCCCGGCTCGCCGAAATGGGCGTCGAGATCGTCTGGCTTATGCCGATCCATCCGATTGGCGAGGATCGGCGCAAGGGCTCGATGGGCAGTCCTTACGCGGTCAAGGATTACCGCGCGATCAACCCGGATTTGGGCACCGAGGAAGAGTTTCGCGCCTTCGTCGAGACCGCGCATGAGCTTGGCCTCAAAGTCATTCTTGACTGGGTGGCCAACCATTCGGCGTGGGACAACAGCCACGTCCAAACGAACCCTGAATGGTACTCAACGACACCCGAAGGCGACATGATGCCGCCTGAAGGCACCGATTGGAGCGATGTTGTCGACTTCGATTATTCGCAAGCTGGCCTTCGTGAATACATGACCGGCAGCCTTGCCTATTGGGTGCGCGAGTTTGATGTGGACGGCTATCGCGCCGATGTCGCGGGCTATGTCCCGCTCGATTTCTGGGAGAGCGCGCGCGCCGAATTGGAAGCGATCAAACCGGTCTTCATGCTTGCTGAATGGCAGACCCGCGATCTGCACGCGCGCGCCTTTAACGCGACCTATGCCTGGGGCTGGAAAGAGGCGATGCAGAAGCTGGTCGCCGAAGGCAGCGGAGCGGGCGCGATGCGCGGCTATTACGCGGGGCAAAAGACGACCTGGCCGCATGCCGCCTACCGCATGGTTTACACCGACAACCACGATCAAAACTCGTGGGATGGCGTGGCGTCTGAAATCTATGGCCCGGCTTACGAGACCGCGATCGCTTTGAGCTTTGTGGGGCCTGGTATTCCGCTCATCTATAACGGGCAGGAGGCCGATCTCGATCACCAACTGGCCTTCTTTGAGAAGGACGAGATTGAGTGGAAAGAGGGCGCTTACGATCCGCTGCTGCGCAAACTGGTCGCGCTGAAGAAGTTCGAGAGCGCGCTCTGGAACGGTAAGCATGGCGCGCCGATGGTCGAGGTGCCTAACAGCGCCAGCGAGGATGTCCTGAGCTTTGTGCGAGGGCAGGGCGCTGAGCGCGTATTCGGCGTCTTTAACCTCTCACCGCGAGCGCACACTGTGACGTTCGAGACCGCGCGCCACCATGGCCGCTTCGCCGACGCGCTGTCGGGGGAGGAGTGGGAGTTTGGCGAGGGCAGTCAAGTTGAGTTGCCCGCTTGGGGTTATAGGGTCTTCACCGCCCAATAAGCCGCCGCTTTAGGGCTGCTGGATCACCAGCGTTTCACCGGCCTGCACATCCTGGCGGATCGTCTCGGACCCATCGGGCCAGACCACGCGCAGGCCGCCGCTTTTATTCGGCCCCATTCCAAAAATCTGATCGGTCGAATTGTGCGAGGTGAAGTTCGAATTGACCGCAACCATGCGCGTCTGCCTCGTGTCGGCGATGCTCAGTTTCACAATCGCGCCCACTGCGAAGGTATTCGGCGCTTTGCCGCGCAGCTGCACTTTTAGCGTATTCGCATCGGCCAGCTGATTTTGCCACAGATAGATCGCATCGTCCGCTTCGGCGGTCAGCAGCACCGCGTCGACATCACCGTCGCCGTCAAAATCGTCGCACACCACGCCGCGCCCCTGATCGGTCTCGGCAATCGCGGAGGCTTCAGCCGCGTCGGTGAAGGTGCCGTCGCCTGCGTTCATCCAGAGCCGCGTGACATCGTTGACGTAGTTGGAGGCGGATGGATCCTTGCCCGCTTCCCAGCCATTGGTCTGGTAGAGATCGAGCCACCCATCGCCGTTGAAATCGGCAAAGCACGATCCCCAGCCCCAACCGCCCGGCTCCACGCCCGAGCCCGCGTGGCGCTGGAATTCCGCGCCTCCCGTGTTCTCGAACAGGCGGTTGCCGTTGATGGATGAGACGAACCAGTCGAAATCGCCATCGTTGTCAAAATCGCCAATCGCCGCGCCCATGCCGTTTTCATCGTCGGGGGTGAAAGCGGCGCTGGTGAAGGTGCCGTTGCCACTATTGACGAGCACCTTGGACCCGCGAAAATCGCTGACCATCAGGATGTCGAGATCGCGGTCGCCGTCAATATCGGCAAAGCCGGGCGCGAACGTGTAGTCGAAATTGGGGCCGAGCACGCCTTGCGGCAGGTCGAAGTTCAAAAGGCCCGTCACACCGCTGGTGACGCTCGCGGGGGTGAAGGCGATGTTTCCGGGCGTTGAATCGTTGCGCCATAGCGTCTCGGTCTCGCCCGGTACGGTCGGATCGCGCGGCGTGCCCCAATGCGCCATCAACGCGTCGAGATCGCCATCCCCGTCATAATCGCCGAGCGCGATGGAGATGGTCTGCTCCGCGCTCGCCTGATCAAAGCCGGAACCCGCGCTCACATCGGTAAACTGGCCGCTCCCATCATTGGCGAGCACGAGAGTAGGGCCCCCTTCAAGCCCGCCCAGCAGCAAGTCGAGGTCTCCATCGCCATCCAGATCGCCAAAGGTTGGGCCGGAATGGCGGCCATTGGTGTCCGTGCCCGTCGAGAAGGCGAGCCCCGCCGACACCGCGCTTTCGACGAACGAGCCGTCGCCCTGGTTCACGTAAAGGAGGTTGGGGCCTAGGTCGCCGCGCACCACAAACAGATCAAGATCGCCATCCGCGTCAATATCGCCGCTTGCCGCGCCCCCAGCGAATTGCGCAACCATGGGGTTGAGCCCCTCGGAAAAGCCAAAGCTGTGCCCCAGCCCCATCGCGGCGGTGATGTTGGCAAATTGCGTGTTCCCCCCGGCGGGCAGGGTAGCGGTGGCGACCGCAGGCGTCGGTGTCGGCGTGCCGCCAATAGGCGCGGCGCCTTGTGTGGGCGCGGAGCTTTCGCCGCCCCCGCATGATGCGAGTGTGCCCGCCAGCGCGAGGGCGCTGGCCGTCCGTAACAGGCGCTGTGATATCCTCAATGGTCCCTCCCCAAATCCCCGTCGCGTCCACATTATCTGTGGTTCTTGCAAAGTTTTGCAGAAAAACCGCTTGAAGAAAAGTCGCAAAACTATGCTATCAAGGTCTCTGAGAGAGAATGATTGCAGTATTTTGCAAAATGGCGGGCGTGAGGTTTGCCCGCGCGGTTTGAAGGGGAGAGGGATCGATGCGTTTTGCAGGCCATGTTGTTGCGCTGGTGATGATGGCGCTGGGGGCGCTTGCGCCGCTCAAGGCGGAGACGCTCACCGTCGCCTCACCTGATGGCACAATCGAAGTCGCGATCAGCGACGCGAGCGGATCGATTGAATACACCATCACCAAAGACGGCAAACCAGCGATTGACGCGTCGCGGCTGGGCCTGCTGTTTCGCGATCACCACGGCTTTGAGCGCGATCTTGCCATCACCGACTCAAAGCGCTCGACCCGCGCGACGACCTGGGAGCAACCCTGGGGAGAGCGCCGACTGGTGCGCGATGAGCATAACGGTCTCACGGTTGAGATCACCGCCCAGCAAGGGCCTGCGCGCCGGATTCTGGCGCATTTTCGCATCTTTGATACCGGCGTGGGTTTTCGTTACGAACTGCCTGAGCAAGACGCTTTCCAAGGCCCCATCGCGATCACCGATGAGCTCACCCAGTTTAGCGTTGGCGACAAGGCGGATGCATGGTGGACGCCCAGCCGCCAGTTCAACCGCTACGAATATATCTATCGCAAGGGCGCAGCGGGCGAGGTGGATGACGCTCACACGCCGGTGACCTTTCGCAAGCAGAACGGCGTGCACATCGCCATCCACGAGGCGGCGCTGGTCGACTATTCGGCGATGTCGCTGCTGGCGCTGCGCCCCGGCCAATTCGAGGCGGCGCTGCGCCCCGGTTCGGACGGGATCAAGGTCCATACGGAGGCCGGTTTCAAGACCCCATGGCGCACGATCCAGATCGCAAATGACGCGGTTGGGCTGATCAATTCCGACATCATCCTGAACCTCAACGAGCCCAACAAGCTGGGCGATGTCTCTTGGGTGGAGCCTGGCAAATATGTCGGTGTCTGGTGGGAGATGCACATCCGCGACCGCACCTGGGGCAATGATGGCATCCACGGCGCGAACAACGCTGATGTGATGCGCCACATCGATTTTGCGGCCAAGCACGGCTTTAAGGGCGTGCTGGTCGAAGGTTGGAACACCGGCTGGGACGGCGATTGGTTCAACAACGGAGAGCTCTTCAGCTTCACCGAAACCTATCCCGATTTCGACTTGCCGATGCTGTCCAGATACGCCGCTGATAAGGGTGTGCGCTTGATCGGCCATCATGAAACCAGCGGCAACGTCGCCAATTACGAAGCGCAGATGGAGGCCGGGTTCGACCTTTATCAAAAGCACGGCATTCGGGAGGTGAAGACCGGCTATGTCGCGGATGCGGGCGATATCGTGCGCGTGGATGAAAACGGTGTGCGCCAGTACGAATGGCACGACAGCCAGTTCATGGTCGGCCACCACCTGCGCGTCGTCGAGGCGGCGGCCAAGCGCCAGATTTCGATCAACGCGCACGAGCCGGTGAAGGACACTGGCCTCCGCCGGACCTATCCCAACTGGATGAGCCGCGAAGGCGCGCGCGGGATGGAATTCAACGCGTGGGGCACGCCGCCGAACCCAACTGATCACATCTCGATCTTGGCGTTTACGCGAATGCTGTCGGGCCCGATGGACTACACGCCGGGTATCTTTGACCTGCGTCCAAATGAAAAACCGCCGCTGCGCAAAGACATGCAGCGCGGTGGGGCAGATAACCGCCCGCAAACCACGCTGGCCAAGCAATTGGCGCTTTATGTGGTGCTGTATTCGCCGCTGCAAATGGCCGCCGATCTGCCTGAGAATTACGAAGCGCGCCCCGGTCCCTTTCAATTCATCAAGGATGTCGAGGCCGATTGGGAAGAGAGCGTCGCGCTCGCCGGCGAAGTGGGCGAATATGTCGCGATTGCGCGCAAGGGCCGTGCCCGGGGCGAATGGTTCCTGGGCGCGGTGACCGACGAGGAGGAGCGCGAGCTGTCGATCCCGCTCAGTTTCCTTGAGGTCGGCAAAAGCTACACAGCGCAGGTCTATCGCGACGGACCGCACGCTCATTGGGACCACAACCCCTATGACATTGTGATCGAGGAAGTGGAGGTGACTGGCGGCGAAGCCATGACGGCCAAGCTGGCCTCATCCGGGGGAATCGCGGTGCGCTTTATTGCAAAGTAGCGCTTAGTTCAGCAGCCAGTCGAACAGATCTGATCATCGCGGCGTCATTGCGGGTATCCGCCAAGAGCGCTGGCTGCCTTTGCGTTGCGCGTGATCGTGTCGGTCTCGAGCGGCCCTTTCGGTACGATCCAGCTCCCGCCTACGCATAGCACCGCGTCAAGCGCGAGCCAATCCGCCGCGCTCTCTTGCGTCACGCCGCCGGTGGGGCAAAAGCGCGCATCGCCAAACGGGCCGATGATCGCTTTCAGCGCCTTGATGCCGCCAGAGGCCTCCGCCGGGAAGAACTTGAAGTGCGAGAGGCCGAGCTCCATCCCGCGCATGATATCGCCCGCATTCGCGACGCCCGGCAGAAACGGAACACCCGCATCGAGAGCCGCGCGGCCCAATCCTTCGGTCAGGCCCGGCGAAACGATGAACTCAGCCCCCGCCGCCATCGCCTCGCCCAGATGGGCGGGGTTCAGCACCGTGCCCGCGCCCACAATCGCGCCTTCGACCTCGCGCATGGCGGCGATCGCGTCGAGCGCGCAGGGCGTGCGCAAGGTAACTTCGAGCACCGGCAAGCCGCCCTCGACCAGCGCCTGCGCGATGGGTTTGGCGTGAGCAATATCCTCGATGATCAACACCGGGATAACCGGCGCGGTCTGCATGATCTGGCTGATATCCATCATCGAAGGTGCTCCTTGGCAAAGGCAACCGCTGCGCCGGTCAGGCCGGGTTCGTCTTGCAACGCGCGATAGGCGGGGACGCTTTCCATCAGGCTGGAAAATCGCCCCTTGAAAACCATGCGCTCGCGAAAGCCCGAAGTGTTCAATCGCTTGCCGATCCGCGCGCCAAGCCCGCCGGCGATGACGATTGCCTTGGCGCCGTGCGCGAGGACGAAATCTCCGGCGGCTGAGCCCAGACACAGGCAAAACCGATCAAGGCTGGCGTTGGCGACGGGGTCGGTGCCCGCGAGCGCCAGCGCCCATAGGTCGCGGTCCTCAAGCTGCCGGGGCTCGGCCGCTTCGATCTCGCACAAAACGCGGTAGATGACTTGCAAGCCGTTGCCCGCGACCACGCGTTCCACCGAGACGCGGCGATGCTCTTTGCGCAAGACGTGCAGGATGCGGTCCTCGACCTCGTCCAGAGGCGCAAAATCGATATGGCCGCCCTCGGTTTCAAACACGTGCGAGCCGCTTTTCGTGCGCGTCACATAGGCGACGCCCAGTCCGGTGCCCGGGCCGATGACAGTGATCGGCCCTTCGCTGGGCAGGCCCGTGTCAGGCCCGCAAATATGCGCGAGCTCGTCTGGTCCCACCTGGTCGACCGAATGGCACACCGCGCCAAAGTCGTTGACCAGAGTGAAGCGGGTGAGGCCGAGCTTGTCGGAGACCTGCGCCGGGCGCAGCATCCAGCTGGAATTGGTGAAATAGATAACGTCGCCATGCGCGCCCTCTCGCACCGGAGCTGCGACGGCGAACGCGCCATCGCTGGGCAGATCGCGCCCGCATTCGCGGCGGTATTGCTCCCAAGCGGTTTGCAACGAGGGGTGATCGGCGGCGCGCATCTTTGCCATGCAATCGAGCGAGCGCACTGCGCCGTCCTCAAGTGTGGCGATGGCGAAGCGCGCATGGGTGCCGCCGATGTCGGCGACGGCGACTTCGTGTGTGACACTCATGGCGCTCGTCTCACAGGCCTGCGCTTGCCAGCATGGCCGAGGCGCCCTTTTCCGCGCTGTCAGCGTGGCTTTGCATCATGCGGAACATCTCGCGGCCCACGCCCCATTCGGCCTGAGGATCGGGAGCGGGTGTGCGGCTGGAGAGATCGGCCTCGGTCACCAGCGCGCCGGTCGTGGCGCACACGCGCACCATGTCGCCGTCTTGCAAGCGCGCCAGCGGCCCGCCGCCCAAAGCCTCAGGCGTCACATGGATTGCGGCAGGCACCTTTCCGCTCGCGCCCGACATGCGGCCATCGGTGACGAGCGCAACCTTGTGCCCGCGATCCTGCAACAGGCCGAGCGTCGGGGTAAGCGCGTGGAGTTCGGGCATACCGTTGGCGCGGGGCCCTTGGAAACGGACGACCACGACCAAATCGCGGTCCAATTCGCGGTTCTTGAAAGCCTCTTTCACGGCCTCTTGCGTTTCAAACACGCGGCACGGCGCTTCGATGGTCAGGCGATCTTCGGGCACAGCGGAGGTCTTGAAGATCGCGCGGCCCAGATTGCCCTCGAGCAATTTCATCCCGCCATCCTTGTGGAACGGGGCAGAGACCGTAGAGAGCATCTCTGGGTTGCGCGTTTCCGCGACGCGCTCCCAAGCGAGTCCCCGCGAAGGCGGGGATCTTGTGCCGGATAGTGGGAGATCCCCGCCTTCGCGGGGATTCACGGGAGCGTCTTCCGCCTCAACAGGTTCGGCGCGATAGGCCTCAAAACCGTCCTCCCATACCGTCAGGATGTCGCCATGGGCGAGGCCCGCTTCGAGCAATTCGCTTATCACAAGGCCCATACCGCCCGCCGCGTGGAACTGGTTCACATCGCCCGTGCCGTTGGGATAGACGCGCGCGATCAAGGGTACGACGCTCGAAAGCTCGGACATGTCCGACCAGTCGACGATGATGCCAGCGGCGCGCGCCATGGCGGGAATGTGGATCGCGTGGTTGGTCGATCCGCCGGTGGCGAGAAGGCCGACAATCGCGTTCACGATAGCTTTCTCATCGACCACCTGCGCCAGCGAGCGGTCCGTGGTCCCAGCGAGCTGAGCCAAACGATGCACCGCCGCGCGGTCGAGCGACTGGCGCAGTTTGGACCCCGGCTGGACAAAGGCGGCGCCGGGCACATGCAAGCCCATCATCTCCATCATCATCTGATTGGAATTGGCCGTCCCATAAAAGGTACAGGTGCCGGGCGAATGATAGCTGCCAAGCTCGCTTTCCAGCAATTGCGCGCGGTCCACTTCGCCCGCCGCGTATTTCTGGCGGGTTTCCTGCTTCTGCTTGTTCGATATGCCGGACGGCATCGGGCCGGAGGGTACAAAGACGCAAGGCAAATGGCCAAAGCGCAGCGCACCCATCAAGAGGCCCGGCACAATCTTGTCGCAAATGCCGAGACACGCCACCGCGTCGTACATCTGGTGGCTGAGCGCGACGCCCGTTGCCATGGCGATGTTGTCGCGGCTGAACAGCGAGAGTTCCATGCCGTCTTCGCCCTGCGTCACCCCGTCGCACATGGCCGGAGTTCCGCCAGCCACCTGCGCGGTGGCGCGCACTTCGCGGGCGTAGATCTTCATACGGTCGGGATAGCGGCCATAGGGCTGATGCGCAGACAGCATATCGTTATAGGCGGTGACGATGCCGATATTGGGGGTCTTGCCCGCTTTCATCGCGTCCTGATCCTCCAGCGCCCCGGCGAAGGCGTGGGCGAGGTTTGAACACGCGACATCCTTGTGCTCGGGCCGACGATCCGCCTCGCGCTTCATCAGGTCGAGATAGGCGTCACGCGAGGGCTTCGAGCGCTCGATAACGCGCTGCGTCACGCGGTGGAGGGTGTCGTTGAGGTTACTCATGCCAGCTCACTCCGTCGCGTTCGGTTAGCGCGATGGAGGCGCTCGGCCCCCAGCTGCCTGCGGTGTAGGTCTTGGGCGTGACGCCGTTGGCCTCCCATTCGGCGCGGATCGCGTCGATCCAGTTCCATTGTGCTTCCACTTCGTCGCGGCGCACGAACAGCGTCTGGTCGCCTTTGACGAGGTCGAGCAGCAGGCGTTCGTAAGCGATACGGCGCTGCGCTTCGGAAAATGCATCGGGCATGGCGATATCCAGCGGCACTTTGCGCAAGCGCACGCCGTCTTCGTCAAGGCCGGGAACCTTAGCCATCAGCGACAAGGAAATGTTCTCTTCAGGCTGGATGCCGATCACCAACTGATTGGGCTGCAATTGCGCGCCTGCTCCGCCGCCATTGGTGTCAAAGATTGAGTGCGGCACGCATTCGAACTGCACGACAATCTCGGTCACGCGTTCGGGAAGGCGTTTGCCGGTGCGCAGGTAGAAGGGCACGCCTTTCCAGCGCCAATTGTCGATCTGCGCCTTGATCGCGACGAAGGTTTCAGTGTCCGACGCCTTGCTCAGCTCCTCGTCATAGCCCGGCACCGCTTGCCCGCCGATCGCGCCTGCGCGGTACTGGCCGGTGACCGTTTCGCCGTCTGAAACGGGGCGCAGGGCGCGCAGCACCTTGACCTTTTCATCGCGCACGGCGGTCGCGCCGAAGCTGGTGGGCGGCTCCATCGCGACGAGGCTGAGAAGTTGCAGCATGTGGTTTTGCACCATGTCACGCAGCGCGCCCGCGTCGTCGTAAAAGCTGACCCGGCCTTCCAGCCCCACGGTCTCTGCCACGGTAATCTGCACGTGGCTGATGTAATTGGAATTCCAGATCGGCTCGAACAGGATATTGGCAAAGCGCAGCGCGAGCAGGTTTTGCACCGTCTCCTTGCCCAGATAGTGGTCGATCCGGAAGATACGGTCCTCGGGAAAAGCGGTGGCGACCGCGTCGTTGATCGCGCAACTGGAGGCGAGGTCGGTGCCCAGCGGTTTTTCGAGGCCAATGCGCACTGTCTCGCCCGTCAGCCCGGCGTGCTCCAACCCCGCAATCGTGGGGCCGAACAGGCTGGGCGCGGTGGAAAGGAAGATGGCGAGGCCGTGCTCAGGATCACCGACCTTTTGGGCGAGCTCCTTATACCCCTCCAGCGTCGTCGCATCGAGGGATTGATAGCTCAACCGGTTGAGGAACACCGCCATCGAACCCCGGCGTTCGGGCGCGAGGAATTCCTCCAGCGCTGAACGGGCCATGTCGCGAAACTGCGCGTCGTCCAGATCGCTGCGCGCGGTGCCGATGATCTTGAGGTTGTCCGGCAGCAGGCCGTCGGCGTCGAGCGCGCATAAAGAAGGCAAAAGCTTGCGCCGCGCCAGATCGCCCGTGGCGCCAAACAAAAGCAATCGGTCGGCGGTGAACTGCGTCATCAACGTGATCCCTCCCAAGGGTTTTTCCGGCAACGCGCCTAATCCAATAGCGCGGGCGCCGCCAGCCCGATCCGGTCGTAGTATAGGCCCGAAGAGCAGACCGTGCTAGAGCGCTTTTTGCAGGAAGTTGCAAAAATTTGCATTGCTTATGCAGTGGTGCGTTGAGCGTAAACGAGCAAATCCTCGCATAATTTTGCAGAAAATGTCGGGGAAGCCGCCAGGCGCTCTTGCCACGGCTGGCGCGGTGGTCTCTTGTGGCGATCAGGCTCGCGCAAGACGAGGCCGATCAACGCTATGGGTTTGAGGACACGCCATCATGACACTTGAGACGATCGATATCGTCATCATCATCGGTTACGCGGCCGCGCTGCTTGCGATTGCGCTGTTCGTCAGCCGTGAGCCCGCCGGGCACCAGAAGGACACGCAGGATTACTTCCTCGCCGGGCGCGCGCTGCCGTGGTGGGCCATTGGCGCTTCGCTGATCGCATCCAATATTTCGGCTGAACAGATCATCGGGCAGTCGGGGCAGGGCTTTGCCGTGGGCATGGCGATCGCGGCCTATGAATGGCAGGCCGCGATTGTCCTGATCATCGTCGCCAAATATTTCCTGCCGATTTTCCTCAAACGCCGCATCTACACAATGCCGCAATTCCTTGAGCAGCGTTACGGCACCAGGGTCAAAAACCTGATGAGCGTGTTTTGGGTCGCGCTCTATACGGCGGTGAACCTGACGACGGTTTTGTGGTTGGGAGGGCTCGCGGTGCAGTCGCTCACGGGCTGGGGCGTGATGGGATCGATGGCGGCGCTCGCGGCCTTTGCGGCGCTTTATTCGCTCTATGGCGGACTTAAGGCGGTGGCGCTGACCGATATCATTCAGGTGGTCATTCTGGTGATCGGTGGCCTCGCAATCACATGGTTTGCGCTCGACGCGCTGCCGGCGGATGGGGCGCTGGGGGGTCTCGGGTTTCTGTGGGCAGAGATGCCGGGCCATTTCGAGATGATCCTCGCGCCCGATCACCCCGCCTATGGCGATCTTCCCGGCATCTGGACGCTGCTGGGCGGACTATGGGTGCTGCATTTCAGCTATTGGGGGTTCAACCAATACATCATCCAGCGCGCGCTGGGCGCGCAGAGCCTGGGCGAAGCGCAAAAGGGGCTGGCTTTCGCCGCGTTCCTCAAGATTCTTGTGCCCTTCATCGTGGTCATCCCCGGCATCGCGGCTGTGATCCTCGCGCAGCAAGGTGTGTTGGACGGCGCGGCGTTGGCGGCGAAGTCGGACCGCACCTATGGCGAGCTTATGGCGTTTGCTCCGGCGGGCCTGCGCGGGCTCGTCTTTGCCGCGCTGATCGCGGCGGTGGTGAGCTCGCTGGCTTCGATGATGAATTCGATCTCGACGATCTTCACGATGGATCTCTACCGCCCCCTGCGCCCCGAGCGGCCCGAAGCGCACTATGTGATGATCGGGCGGATCAGCGCGTTCGTGGCCATGGCGCTCGCGCTGGTGCTCGCGCGGCCGTTTCTGGGCGGGTTTGAAAGCGCCTTTCAAACGGTGCAGGAATACACCGGCTTTATCGCGCCCGGCGTTGTGGTGGTGTTCGTGCTGGGCTTCCTTGACAAGCGCGCGAACGCCGCGGGAGCGTTTACCGCCCTGTTGGGGTCGCTCGCGCTTAATGTGATCGTGGCTCAGATCGCGCAGGATTTGCCGTTCGTCGTGCGGATCTGGATCGTGTTTCTCGTCGCGCTGGTCGCCGCCATCGCGGTGAGCCGCGCGACCGCCGCGCCTCGCGAAGACGGGCCGGTCAAGCTGAGCGACATCGGATTTGGCACCAGCGCGCTGTTCAACACGATGGCCGTGATAACGGTCGCCGTTCTGGTCGGCCTGTACGCGGTTTTATGGTGAGAAAAGCTGACGGTTTCAGCGAGTGACGGGGCCATACAGCGCGAGCGGGCACCCGGGTGCACGTGCGAGACCTAGATCCTCTTGCGCAAAGGAGGTGTGCGCCGGGCCCATCACCAGCGCGTAATCGACGCGCTGCTCCTTGAGAAAGGCGCGCGCACTCCCGACGCCCAGTTGGTCCTGCAACCGGCCATCCATCATATTGCGCGGGGCCATCATGGTGGTGAGGCCCGCCAGCGCGCCCGCTTTCGCGGCAAAGGTGTCATCGCCCAGCACCATCACACGCGCTTTGGGCGTATCGCCGAGGCATTGTTCCAGCACGCGCACATCGCGCGGCTCATCAAACTGTGACCACGCAGGCGCGTGTGTCGGCAGAGTTGCTGCGCCTTTGAGCGCTGCGACCGAGACCAGGGCGACCCCCACGGAAATCGCCATGAGGCAGGCGTAGGTCTGTCTTTGCGTGCGGCTGATACCGGTCCCGATGATCCACGCGCCAAGTGCCAGAAAACCCGCCCAGAACGCGGCGGTGAAATAGCGATATTCTATATAGCCGGTGAGAAGCTGCGGGCCGAGCAAAAGCGCTGTGATCGCCGCGAAGCCGATCACCGCGCGAAGGCTTTTGTCTGCCAGTGGGCTCACCTCCGCCTTATGCGGCGCGCGCAGGGCGAAGGCGGCCAGACCCCCGGCCATCGCCACGGCAACAGCGTAAGCCAGACCGAGCGGTGAAACCGCGATGGAGCCCGCAATCCAGATGAAGCGAGGCGTATGGCCAATCACCTTGCCCACCCAGCCGAGCGGATCATCAGCCATCGTGGGCTGCGGCGTCGGCCACCAATCGGTGACAAAGGCTCGCGGATCAAGCGAGGTCGCAACGCCCGCGTTGTCGGTCGCAAAGACGCTTCCGAACGTCGTCAGCGAATAGGTGATCCATGGCGAGAGGATGGCCAAGGCCGCGCCGATCACGGCCAGCGCCACGCCGGGCTTGCGTGTGGGCCAAAAGGTGAGGGCAGCGACAAGGATCGGCAGCGGCAACGCGTCAAAGCGGTTGAGCACCGCAAGCCCCGTCACCGCGCCGATCGCCGCGCCGCGCCACACGCTGATGGCGCCGCCACGCGTGAGGCCAAGAACGATCAAAGCAAACAGCGCCAATTGCAGCGGGACCGTGCGCCCGGCGGTCATCTCGATGCCCACCATCTTGGGCCCCAGCAATAGAGCCAAAGCGGCGGCAAGGCCGAACCAGGCCACCCCGGTCACCGCTCGCCCGACTTTCTCGGACAGCAGCGCGAACGCGGCAAAGCTCGCAAAGGCGAGATACAGTCCGGTGCGCGCGCCTGTACCAAACGCTGCGTCCACCACGCCAATGAGCGAGGGCCAGAGCGGCGGGAACGCAGCGGAATAGGGCGTATCAGCGGTGTAACTGCGGATATGGTCAACGCGGTAGAAATCGCCAAATACAGTCCGGCTTAGTTCGTAAAAAGCCCAGGAATCAGGGGAATAGGGCGGAGATATTACAGTACTTATGAAGAGCGGCAGGCAAACCAGCAGTGTAATCAGCAGCGTCCATCCCCACAGGGCAGGGGCCTCGGTGTCCTCGTCCGGCGTGTAACCGCCCGTCGCCGCCACCACCGTCTCGCCCAGCAGGGCCAGCTTTGAAGAGAGCCCGCCGATCTTGGTCGGCACTTTTCCGCTATCGGGATAGCGCCGCACCACCGGGCAATGCCCGACCTTCAGCCCCAATTGTCCAGCTCGCACCGTTAAGTAGAAAAGCAGGTTATAGACCTGAAAAATATCACGAAATGGCTTCACTTGTGGATGCGTCAGATAGCGCGTGGAATAGGCGCGAAAGCCGTTGGTCGTGTCCAGAAAGATGCGCCGCCCTGCGATGCTGAGCAGCGGGGCGTGGATCAAGCGGTTGGCGATCGTGCGTTCGAGCGGCGTGTTTTCCGCTTCGCCGCCGGGCAGGTAGCGCGAGCCTTGGACGTAGTCGCAGCCCTCTTCCAGCTTGGCGACCATCGCGGCAACCGCCTCGACCCCGTCCTTGCCGTTGCCATCGATTGTGACGACCCCGTCATAGCCTTGGCGGATCACCCAAGCGTAGGCCATGCGCAATTGCGCGGATAGCTTACCCGGTCCGGTCTTGGTCAGCACACAGCGCACGCCCGCTGGCGCAACGAAATCGGCGTCAAGCGAGCCGTCGGTGGACCCGCCATCCGCGACGATCACATCGACCGGAAGGTTCGCGGCCTGCACCCGCAAGAGCTGACCACGAATGCGCTCGCCCTCGTTGATGACAGGGATCACCAGCGCGTGTTTGTGGCGCTTGTCCGCGTAAAGCGCGACCTCGTGCGCGGGCACCTCCCACTCGCTGTCATCAAAGGCGTAGACGGTCGGATCTCTCATGATCGGCTCCGCTTTGGTGGGCTAAGCGTTGGGCGCTCAGCGAAGACGAACAGCTTGCTCAGGGAGAAATTGACGAAGAACGAGACGCCCGCGCCGCCGATCAGGATAGCAAGCGGCCAGCCCACTTCCCACACGCGCTCAAGCCCGGCGACCGTGGCAATCCGCGCGGCCAGCGTGACGAGGGCAACCGCGCCGTATTTCGCCCCTCGCGCGGCGGAAAGCTGGCGCGACCCGTCCTGAAAGCTCCAGATTTGGTGGAGGACATAGTTCCCGCTCGCCGCGAGGACGAAGCCACAGGTCGCGGCCAGCCAGAGCGGAACGCCCGCATAGGTGTGCAACGCCCACGCGATAGCGATGTCGATCATCACGCCCAGCACGGTGACGGCGAAAAAGCGGATCAGCTCACTCATGGCCGCGCCCTTCCTATCAGGCGATCAATCCCGGTCGAAAGCGTCGGGAGCGCGGTAAAGTCGATCGTCTCATAGACAAGCGCCGAGCAGGTCGCCTCGCCAAGTGGCACGCGGCCCAGCGTTTCCAGCGTTAGCTGCGTGAGTGCATCGGGTTCGACCGGGGCGACAAGCGCGAGCTCTCGCGCATTGGCGACGCCGTAGCGGGGGAACCCACCCCAAGGCGGGCCTTTGTCGCTTTGATCGAAGGCGCGGCTGAAGGGCGAATCTTCACTGACGGTCAGCATCGCGGCGCGCCCAGTAGTTTCGAAATCGCGCCGTGCAAGCGTGACCGAGGCGAGACCGCTGCGCTGTGCCTCTACCTTTATCCGCATGGTGCCCGTCGCATCGCGAATTACCTCGCACGAAGCGGGCGTGGCGGCGGTCTGACCGCCTCCGGCGACCCACAAGACGTGCTGATCGGTGCGCGCGATCGGCGTGTAGAAGCGGCGAAGAGCGCGAAAGAAAGGCCAGTTGGCGCGTAGGTTCCACCCCTCCCAACCGCTGTAATCGGGCGCGATGGTGGTCACGCTCGCCACATCGAGATTGGCGACAAGAGCGGTGTAGCTAGCGCGGTTCTCGGCCCCGAGCGCGTGGATCAGCGAGCCCACCGGGGCGGGGCTCTGTGTGCCCGCCGCCACATCAAGCGCGGAGGTGTAGACCGAGAGAAGGCGGCGGCCGCGCGGAAGAACGCCGCGCTCCTCCCAAAAGGTGTTCAGTCGCTGGATGGCGCGTGTGTCAGCGGCGAAGTCTGGTGTGACGAAAAACCCGAGCTTTTCGATGTATTCGGTGCGCAGCGTGTCGCGGGCGGCGGCCAGAGACGCTGTGTCGACCAGCACCATGATCGCACCAGCAGCAACAGCGGCGAGCGCGGGCGCGCGCGGCGGGATGGCGCGAAGCCACGGCTTCACCGCGCGCAGGATCATGCGTTGGAAGACGATCACCGGCGCGCACGCGCCGAGCACGAAAGTGATGGCGTTGTATTCTGCGCCGATATGCCCGCCGATTTGCGGGATCAGAGCCGTGCCCAGCACCGCAGCGCCGACGAAAACAAACGCGCCCTCGCGTACCGGCGAACCGCGTCCCCTCGCGCGGCGAATGAGCGCGATCAGCACATAGGTGGCGAGCAGGACCAGCCCGATCACGCCAAGCGGCTCGCCTTGGGCAAGGATGCCCGGTGCATCAAGCGGTGACAGGATGCGCGCTTCGCGGTCCCATGGGCCGAAATACCAGAACTGGTCGCCCGCAACGGCGATGAAATTGTATTTCAGCCAGCCACTGGGCGCGCCGCGCGTGACGATCAGAAGCAGCGCAGCGGCGCTGGCCAGCGCGCCCACGGCGTAGGCGGCAAGCGCCTTGGCCAACAGTCCAGCGCGGGGCCACAGCGCGGCGGTCAGGCCTATGGCCATCGCGATGACCAGCGGAATGCCAGCATCGTTCGACCACAGCAGGCCAAGCCCCGCCGCACCGCCCAACGCGCCTCCATATATCCAAGACTGCGTTCGAAGAAGGGCGCGCAAACCTATGACAAACAGAGGTAAAGCGAGAAACGGCAGGAACCCGCGCAGCGGCCTCAGCGAGACGCCGGGATCAAAGCTCGCGGGCGTCGGATAGCCCACCGCTTCCCCCGCAAGCCGCAGCGCATAGTAGAAGGTGAAGACGATCGCGATTGCCGCAAATCCACGCCAGCTGCGCGGCACAATCCTGAGCCACCATGCGATGGCATAGGCCGAGGCAAACGCGCCTGCGATCACGGCGGCATACGCGGCAAAGGTCGAGGCGAACAGCGTTTGGCCTAGCGCCAGAAAAGCGGGCAAAAGCGCAAGGATCATCGTGATCCCGAGATAGGACTGAAACTCGACACCCAATTGCTGACCGTCCGCGAACCCGTTGAGAGCGAACCATGTCTGCATGGCGCCATCAATCGAATGCAGGCTGTGCGTGGTCAGCAGGGTCGCGCCTTTGAGGCCGATAAGGACGCAGGCCAGCGCGACCATGAACCAGCCGCTGGAAATCTGTGTCCAACTACGCTCAGCGGCGCGCACCGGCGCAGGCGCGGGCTGCGCCTGCCCAACCGCCTGAGTGGGCGCGAGGCTAGGCATATTCGCCCTCGAACACGAAGCGCGCGCTGGCGTCTGCAAATTCGGGCGCGGTCATCTTCACCGCGTCGAAGAGGTCGTAAATGTTGTCGATCTTGCCGCCGAGGATCGAGATCACGCGCGCGTCGTCCGGCTTTTGATGGTAGAGGATCGGACGGCCGTCATCCTGCTCGTTCTTGATCAGAACGGTCTTCACATCATAGATCGAACGGTGATAGCGCGCCTCACCCAAGCACGGCATATACAACTGTGCATCGCGCAGCATGAAGGCGTAACGCGTCTCCGAATCGCATGCGGCGAAATACGCGTAGGGGTCGCGCGCGCTCGTGTCGGCCCAGCTTTCATGCGGGGTGTAGCGCACATGGGTGAGCGAATGGAGCCCGGCGGCAGGGTAGGGCATGCAGCTGAAAAACGGCCCATCCATGACCGTGACGCCCGCGCTTGCGAGCTCTTCGGGCGGTTCGACCAGCGCGATTTCGGCGATCTCGTGTTTGAGGCTGGCGGGCGGCAAATCGGCTTTCGCGAGCACGGAGTTGATCTGCGAATAGGTGATGTTGAAGGCGTAGCGCGCGCTCACCTCGCTTCCATCCGATAGCCCGGCGACGACGCCTTGCGCCCTGTCGGACAGGGTCATCAGCTGCGTTGACAGCCGCACTTCGACGCCCGCTTGATCCAGCCGCTTCGCCATATCGCGCGCGAGGATCGAATAATCGAAGGCGACTTCGAAACAGGCGAACACGTCTTCGATCCGGTCGGGGTTGAACAGCGCGCGCTGATCGGGGCGGGCGGGTTCAATCGGCGCGCCGATATCGCGGAACATGCGGTGGAATTTCTTCGCGGTGATTTTCGAGCGACGCCGGGCGATGGCGTAGAGCATCTGAAAATCATCGACGACCGCCTCGGGAAAATCGCGCAGGAATTTTTGGTGCAGCAGCATCGATTTGACCGCGGTGACGGCCGAACGCGGGTAGTGAAACCCGGTGTGGACGCGCGCCTGGTTGACCCGCGAGGCGCGCGTCATCAGCGCATCGCTCGCCTCGACCAGCAGCACGCGCTCAGAGATTGACCGCAGATAGAGCGCAAGACAGCAGCCATAAAAGCCGCCGCCGATCACGACGTAATCATAAGAGTGACGCGCGCGAGGCTCCATTAATCATCGCCTTTGACCGAAGGGGATGAGGGGAGCGCAGGCGCGCCGATATCGCTTTCGAGTTCGACATTCAGGTCGCCGGCGACTTTGCCGAACAGATCAATGCGGTTGACCTCTTCGGGGGCATCGCCGCTTTGCCCGCGCGAGTGCAGTTTGAGCAGGTGCTGGAGGCCCAGGCTGAGCCCCAGCGTCGATGCCCCCATGAAGATCGCGCTCATCGCCAGCATCGCGTTGGTCGTCAGCCACCCCATCCGCGAGCCGCTCCACCACGATCACCGCGCCCACGATCCACGCGGCGTAGGCCAGCCCCACGAGTGTCAGCACGGAGGATGAAATCGCGACCGCTGAGAGGATGATCGGGGTGAGGTACACCAGCAGCGTTTGAAACAGCAGCGCGCGGCGTGGAATGTCGCGCCAAGCGCTGCGCGTGGTGACGTTCTGCTCCACCCGAAACCCCGCGACCGGCAGGCGCGGATCGCGCGGCGGATAGCGCAGGGCAAGGCGCGGCTCATCATGCGCGAGGATCGGGTTCAACAGCGTGCGCGGCATCGCGATGGTCTGAAAATCGCTGGGGTCAACGCGAAAGCCAGCAAGTCGTCCAAGCGCGCGAAACGGCCAGGCGATCAGATCCTTGATCGGACGTCGCGCAAAGCGATTGGCTATGGCGATGGCGTTTGAACTTTCCGCGCGGGCGAAGAAAGCGAGCGCGTCCATTGCCGCGACCTCTTCGAGATGGCCGATCAGCACTAGATCGCCGATGGCTTCTTGGGCGGCGATCACGCGGCGTTCGTAATATTCGGTGCCTTTGCGGACCACGAAAAGGCGCAGATCGCTGACTTCTTCGACGAGCGGCAGAAACGCTTCGCGAGCGTCTTCCTCGACTACGAGGATGATCTCGCGAAAACGGTATTGCGTGTCGAGCGTCGCGGCGAGATCGCGGATGATGGCAAAGCTGCGCGGTGTCGGCGCAAGGTCGGAAAAACACGCGGATACGACGACATCCTCGCGGCGCTGCTTGAACGATTTCGAGAGAGGCTCATGCATGCGAGGCCTCTTGCGTTTCGTGCGATCGGGTCGCTTCGATCAGGCGCGACAGGGCCGCTTCGACTTCGGCGAGGCCGCCTTCCGGGCGCTTCATTTCGATCGAGACCGCGCGGGTGTAGCCCGCCTCTCCCAAAGCGCTTAGCACGGGGGCCAATTCCACGGCGCGCGCGGGCGCGGGGTCGAGATTGGGCTCGCTGATATGCACATGGCTGAGGCGCGAGGCGAGAGCGGGCGCGCGCGTGGGCACCTCGTGAAACTCGCCGTTCATATGCATCGCGCCCAGATCAAGGATCGGGACGAGCGCGGGGTGGTTTACTCGCTCGATAAAAGCCAACGCCTCATCCAGCGTGTTGACGAAATTGGTGCCATAGGCCGCCGGGTTGGGCTCAAACGCGATGCGTGTGCCCGCTTTGGAGGCGTAATCGGCCAAGTCGTGAAACACCTGCGCGGCTTCATCCCGCGCGCGGTCCATCGCGACGGTGTCGGGCACGTTGCGTTGGCCCGGCGAGCCAAAGACGAGGTTGGGAATTTCAAAGCGCCCAGCCAGATCAATCGCGCGGCGCATCCCTTCGACCAGCGTGGCGCGCGCGCGGTGGCCCTCGAACAAGGCCGCGCCTGCGACACCGAACAACAGCGACTGCATCGAGACGAGGCGCAGTCCGAACGCTTCGGCTTCGCGCACCGCTTGATCAGCAACGCTTTTATCCGGGACAAACGGGTTGTCAGCCGCGTGGAAGAACAGGCCCGGCGCGATCTCTAGGCTCGTCAGCCCGGCGTTTGCCATCAGGCGATAGGCGTCGAGCCGCTCGTCCGGGGCCCATGCGATGTTCGACATGGCCAAGGTGAAGGGGAGCGGTTTCACGCGGGCGCTCTTTCTTCGGCCACGAACGCGGCAAGGCTATCCAAGGTGGCCTCAGCGCTGAACTGGTAGGGCCCGCGCGCGCCCCAAAGATCGGCGTGGCGGGTGCGCATATCTTCGCGGTGCAGCCGTGCCCCGCTGTCGGGCATGGCGCGGCCTAGAACTTCCTGATGAATGCGCGCGGTTTCGAGCGGGTGGGCGACGAGGTGTAGGTGGGTCAAACCATGCTCCAGCGCGACGCCGATATCGGACCACAGGCGCGCCATCTCGTAATACTGATACGTCGTCGCCGGGTTGTGAAACCCGACCGCGCTAAAGCCATGGTTTGCCACTGCCTCTTCCAAGCTGCGGCGATGCGCGCTGGCGTTGAGCGCGGCGCGGTCCAAACGGATTAGTCCGGTTACGGGATCGGGGTGCGCGTAGAGCTGTTTTGCTTGATCTGACAGCGCTTGAGGCAGAGTGTCAATTAACGCATCCAACCGCGCCGCGTTCAGCATCGAGGGCACCGGGTTCATCAGGTCGAAGATGAAGTTCTTGCGCAGGCCCTGTCCAAACAGTGCGGGCAAGCGCACGATCAGATGATCGGCAAAGTGATCTTCGACGAAGGCTTCAAGCTCGCGGCGGTGTTTGCCGTAGGCGAGCTGCGTCTGAAACGCGCGCGTCCCTTCGTCATCGCCGCCCGCAAATTCGGCGAGCACAGCGATGGAGGAAATCAGGACAAACCGGTCGGCCTTGATGCGCGACAAATGATTGATCAGCGCGTGGATTTTGGCTCGGTCGACTTCGGGCGCGGTGTTGGCCTCCAGCATGGAGCCGGGCGCGGCGGCGCAGACCAGCGTGTCAAAATGCGCGCCCGCGCTTTCAGAGATAGTGGCGCTGTTGAAGCCAGCGGCAAAACGCGTTTGGCGCGCCAGTGTCGAGCCGACAAAGCCGGTGTGGCCGATAAGGCCCGCGTTGCAGGCAGCGTTCTCAACTGGGGAGCTTTGAGTGCTCATGGGTCGTGCTCGGGCGCGCTCGCGGTTGCTTAAGGGGTTTCAGCCGCATCCCGCCTATCCCACGAGGCTGTAGATATGGTTAAGCCACCGAGCCCTCGGCTATGGACGCGGGTGCGGCATCCCCGCCATAAAAGCGAAACACGAAGCGCTCATGCGCGTTAACGTTGCCATCGAACCAAGGCTGGGCTTTTCATGAACGATTTCACTTCCAAGCGGCTGGAGCTCAGCCGTCGTTTCGCGCTTAAGGCCTTTGGCGCCTCGGCCATTACGGGTCTGGCGCTGGTGTCCGGCGCGCGCGCGATCGCTCAACCGATCTTTCAGGCCTATCCGTTTCAACTGGGCATCGCCTCGGGTGAGCCTTCGTTCGATGGGTTTGTCATCTGGACGCGGCTGGCGCCCGAACCGTTTGAGATCGGCTATGGCATGCCGCCCGCTCCGGTCGAAGTGCGTTGGGAAGTCGCCAGCGACCCCGGTATGCGGATGAAGGTCGCCGAGGGCACCGCCATTGCGCGTCCGGAATTGGGCCACGCGGTGCATGTTGAGGTCGCCGATCTCGAACCTAACCGCGAATATTTCTACCGCTTCTTCGCCGGACGCGAACGCAGTCCCAGAGGGCGCAGCCGCACCACGCCCGCCATCGGTCAACCGGTTGAAAACGTCCGCTTTGCCGTCGCAGGCTGCCAGCATTACGAAAGCGGCTATTACACCGCGCACCGCTATCTGGCGGATGAGCAGGCCGACTTCGTCTACTGCTATGGCGATTACATTTACGAAGGGCGTGGCAACCGTGTGTGGAACAGCCGCAATGGCCCGGTGGTCAACCCGCGCCAGCATTTCGGGCAGGAGATCTACACGATTTCCGATTATCGCCGGCGCTACGCGCAATACAAGATGGATCCCGATCTACAGGCCGCGCACGCTTCAGCGCCGTGGTTCGTGATGTGGGACGATCACGAGATCGATAACAACTGGGTCTCCGCGATCGATCAGGACGAAACGCCGCAATACGCGTTTCAGTTGCGTAAGCAGATGGCGATGCAGGCCTATTACGAACATATGCCGCTGCGCGTGTCTTCCATGCCGATGGGGGCGCGCATGCAGCTTTATCGTCAGGCGCGGTTTGGCGATTTGCTTGATTTCAACCTGCTCGACACGCGCAGCTATCGCAGCGACCAGCCCTGCGGTGATCGCTGGGGCGTGGAATGCGAGGCGGTCAACGATCCCAACCTCGAAGTGCTCGGCCGCGCGCAGGAGCAATGGCTGTACGAGAAACTGGGTGCCTCAAGCGCGCGCTGGCAGGTTCTGGCGCAGCAGATCATGGTCATGGACCTCGATCGCCGTCCGGGCGAGGGGCGCACCGAGAATCTCGACAGCTGGGCCGGATACCGCACGCCGCGCGCCCGAATGCTTGATCAGATCAAGGATCTGGGCCGCGACAGCGTAATCGTTCTTACGGGCGATGAGCACCAGAATTACGCGGGCGAGCTGCACATGGACGGCCAGAGACCCGAGGCCAAGCCAATCGCGACCGAGTTCGTGACCACCTCCATCTCCTCTAGCGGTGACGGAGAGGATAAGCGGGCCGATACCCTTGCGATACAGCAGGAAAACGAGTGCCTTAAATGGTTCAACTCGCAGCGCGGCTACGTCATCTGTGATGTGAGCCGCGATCAGTGGATGACCGAGTTCAAGGTGGTCGACAAAATCTCCACCAAGGGCGGGTCGCTCAGCACACGCAAACGCATGACGGTTGGTCACGGCGCACCGGGATCGCTCGCCGAGGCCTAGGGCTTTCGACCAAGCGCAATTGCCAAACCAACCTCGCCCATTAAAGTCCGCGTTGGACGGTTAAGGGATAGGGGTTTCAGCGATGGTACATTGGGCAAAGCGCGCGAGCGCAGGACTTTTGGCGGGCGCCGCTTTGGTGAGCGTCGGGGCTGCGGTGCCGATCAGCCCGCTGGCCGCGCAGGCGCAAGACACAAAACCGAGCGATCTCTCGAACCTTCCGCTGCGGCTGATCGGTCCGGCCTATGTCTCGGGCCGCATTTCGGACTTTGCCTTCTTCGGCGACGGATCGCACCATTACATCGTCGCGACCGCATCGGGCGGGGTGTGGATGACCACAAACGCGGGCGTTAGCTGGACCCCGATCTTCGACCGCGAAGGCGCGTATGCGGTGGGCGTCGTCGAAATCGCGCCCAGCGACGACAAGACGATCTGGGTCGGCACAGGCGAGAACAACGCCCAGCGCTCGGTCGCGAATGGCGACGGGGTCTACAAATCGACCGATGGCGGCAAATCGTGGACCAATATGGGGCTCAAGCAATCGGGCCATATCGGACAGATCTGGATCAACCCGGAAAACGCCGATCACGTGCTCGTCGCTGCCCAAGGGCCGCTGTGGTCCGCAGGTGGGGATCGCGGGCTCTACAAGACCACGGATGGCGGCGCGACGTGGAAACGCGTGCTGGAAATCGACGAACACACCGGCATTAACGAATTCGTCGTCCATCCCGATGACCCGGACCAGATCGTTGCGAGCTCCTACCAGCGGCGACGCCATGTCTGGACGCTGATCAATGGCGGGCCGGGCTCTGGCATCCACCGCTCCAGCGATGGCGGCGAAAACTGGAGCAAGGTCGGCGCGGGGCTGCCCGGCGATGAGATGGGGCGCATCGGCCTTGCCATGGCGCCATCGGACCCGGACATGGTCTACGCCATTGTTGAAGGGCAGCCGGACCAGCAGGGCGTCTATCGCACGTCCGATTTCGGGCAAAGCTGGACCAAGCGTTCGGGCCACATGACCACCAGCCCGCAATATTACAACGAGATCATCGTCGATCCCAAAGATCCCGAGGTGCTCTATTCGCTCGACACCTTTTCGACCCGCTCCACCGACGGCGGCAAGACTTTTGCCCCGCTCAGCAACACGGCGCGCCACGTCGATGATCACGCGCTGTGGATTGATGAGACGAACACGCAGCATATGCTGATGGGCGGCGATGGCGGCATCTACGAAAGCTGGGATGGTGGCCAGCAATGGCGCCACACGCGCAACCTGCCGATTGTGCAGTTTTACCGCATCCAGCCCGACAACGCGCTGCCGTTCTACAATGTGTGCGGGGGCACGCAGGACAACAACTCGCTGTGCGGCCCATCGCGCACCACGACCAAGCATGGGATCACCAATTCGGACTGGCACATCGTGCTCGGCGGTGATGGGTACAAGCCGCAGATTGATCCGCGCGATCCCAACATCGTATACACCCAGTACCAATATGGCGGCCTCGCGCGCTATGACCGACGCACGCAGGAACGCGTGTTCCTGACCCCGCAGCCCGAACCGGGTGAGCGGGCCTATAAGTGGAACTGGAACACGCCGGTTCTCATCAGCCCGCACAATCCCGACCGGATTTACTACGCGGCGGAATATCTGTTTGCCTCCGACGATCGCGGCAACTCCTGGAAGAAGATCAGCCCCGATCTCACTCGTCAGATCGATCGCAACGCGCTGCCCGTGATGGGGCGCGTGTGGAGCGTCGATGCGGTGGCCAAGAACGATTCCACATCGATCTTTGGCGCGGCGATCTCGATCAGCGAAAGCCCGGTTCAACAAGGGCTGATCTATGTCGGCACGGATGACGGCGTGATCTCGGTGACGGAGGATAACGGCGCGACCTGGCGGCGGTTGGAAATGATCCGGGGCGTGCCCGACATGACGCTGGTCGAGGATATCGTAACCTCGCAAAGCGACGCCAACGTCGCCTACGCCGTGTTCGACAACCATAAGCGCGGCGATGACAAGCCCTATGTTTTCCGCACCAGCGATAAGGGCCGCTCTTGGCAACCGATCATGGGCGATCTGCCGATGCGCGGCGCGGCGCACACGATTGCGGAGGATCATGTCGATCCAAAGCTGCTGTTCCTGGGCACCGAATTGGGCCTGTTCTACTCACAGGATCGCGGGGGCAGTTGGCACGCGCTAAAGGCGAACTTCCCGACCATTGCCGTTCGCGATCTGGAGATCCAGCGGCGCGAAAACGACTTGGTGGTCGGCACCTTTGGCCGCAGCATTTATGTGCTCGACGATTATTCGCCGCTGCGCACCAGCGCGGCCAGCGTCGCCAGCGCCGAGGCGACCTTGTTCGATGTGCGCGATCCGTGGCTTTACGTCGAGGGGGATCTGTGGGGCACCTATGGCGGCCCGCGCGCCTTTAACGGCGATGATTTCTGGTTCGCGGAAAACCCGCCCTTTGGCGCGGTCCTCACCTACACTTTGCGCGATGGGTTAGAGACCCGCGCCAAGGCGCGGCGCAAGGCTGAACAAGAAACCACGAAGAAGGGCGGGGACACGCCCTATCCGTCGTGGGCGACATTGCGCGCCGAGGATCGCGAGGATCCGCCCGCCATCGTCTTCACCATAACCGATGCCAGCGGCAATATCGTGCGCCGTATGGACGCGCCGTCGACCAAGGGTCTGCACCGGGTCGCTTGGAACCTGCGCTACGGCGCGCCTGATCCGGTGCGCTTGCAGCAAGGTCCGCCATCGCCCTTTGGCGGGCAAAGCGACGGGCCGCTGGTGGTGCCCGGCCAATACACGGCGCAAATGGGTAAGCGGATCAATGGCGTGGTGACACCTTTGGGATCGCCGAAGACCTTCACCGTCAAAGCGCTGGATCGCAGCCCCGAGGTCGCGCCTGATCGCACTGGCGCGCTGGCCTTCCAGCAGGAGACGGCGGAGTTCGCGCGCGCGGTGACCGGCGCGGGCGCGGCGGGCGCGGAACTGCAAAATCGCATCAGCCACCTCAAACGCGCTATCGAGGCATTGCCTGAGGCCAACGAGGCGCAGCGCGCGAATGTGCAGGCCATCGAAACGCTTCTCGATGAAGCGCGGGTGGCAATGTACGGCGACGGCTCGGTAGCGAGCCGCAATGAGCCGGTGCCGTTCTCGATCGTGCAGCGGCTTGGCCAGATCCGAGGTTGGGGCTGGTCGCACCAGTCGCCTGTGACGGGTTCGGACAAGACGGCGCTGGAAATCGCCAAGGCTGAGTTTGCCACTGCGCTCGAGCAGCTTCGCGATATCGAGCTCCGCGTAGAAGCTCTCGAAGCGGAGCTGGGCACCAAGGGCGCGCCGTACACGCCGGGCAGCGGAGTGCCGACCTGGCCGCGTTAGCCTTGGGGCGCCGACGTAAAGAAAAAAGGCCGGTCCCGCTGCACGCGGTACCGGCCTTCTCTTTTATTGAGCCGTAAGCCTGCGGCTTTAGGCGAGCGAGACGTGGCGCTTCATGTGGTGATCGACATTGCCGAATTCGGCGTCGAACAGGGTGAGGCGCTTAAAGTAGTGACCGATCTGATATTCGTCGGTCACGCCGTTGCCGCCGTGGATCTGCACCGCGTCCTGACCCACAAGCCGCGCGGATTGCCCGACGCCAACCTTGGCGGCTGAGACGTGGCGTTTGCGTGACCGCTCTTCCTCGCCCAGCTTGAGCGTCGCGAGATAGGTTAGCGATACAGCCGTTTCATAGGCGGTGTACATGTCGACCATGCGGTGTTGCAGCACCTGGAACTTGCCGATCGGAACGCCGAATTGCTTGCGCTGCTTGGAATATTCCAGCGTTTGCGCGTGGGCGACCTTCATCGCGCCGCACGCTTCCGCACATAGGGCGGCGATAGCCTCGTCGGTGACCAGCTCGATCAAGGGGAGGGCGCCGCCCTCTTCACCGATCAGAGCGTCAGCGGCGACCGAGACGTTCTCGAAATACACTTCCGAAGCGCGGCGGCCATCGACCGTGGCGTAGTCGCGCGTGGAGATGCCGGCGGCTGACTTGTCGACGATGAAGACGCTCACGCCCTCGGCTTCGCGGCGCGCGCCGCCGGTGCGGGCGGTGACGATCAGGTGGCTGGCCCAAGGCGCGCCGATCACGACCGCCTTGTGACCGTTGAGGACATAGCCGTCACCGTCCTTCTTCGCGGTCGTGCCGATGTCCGAATAGTCGAAACGGCCCTTGGGCTCGCCATAGGCGAAGGCAAAGACGCGCTCACCGCTGATGATCGCGGACAGATGCTCTTCCTGCTGAGCCGATGTGCCCGCGTGCTTCAGAAAGCCGCCTGCGCACACGACCGTGGGGACGAAGGGCTCGACCACGAGGCCTTTGCCGAATTCTTCCATAACGACCATCGCGTCAATCGCGCCGCCGCCGAAGCCGCCGACCTCTTCGGAGAAGGGCATGCCGAGAATGCCGAGTTCCGCCAGTTGCGCCCAAACGTCGGGGCTCCATCCGGCTTCGCTGGCGATGGCTTTCTGGCGGGTTTCCCAGTCATATTGTTCGCGGACCATGCGCGAGAGACCATCGCGGACCATGTCCTGTTCTTCGGTGAAGTTGAAATCCATTTCTTGTTCTTTCTCCCAGTGGCTCAACGTGGGTTGGCGGTCTTATAAAACCGCCATACCCGTCTCAAGCCATCCCGTTGGACCTTAAAGGCCCAAGATCATCTTGGTGATGATGTTGCGCTGAATTTCGTTCGATCCGCCATAGATCGACGTCTTGCGCATGTTGAAGTAGTTCTCCGCCGAATGCGCAGCGTAGTCGGGACCGATTTGGTACTCGTTCGAACCCTCATCGTTGGCCGCTTCGAGATAATAAGGCGCGCCATAGCTGCCGACCGCTTCCAATGTGAGCTCGGTCAGGCGTTGCTGGATTTCGGTGCCCTTGATCTTGAGGATCGAGCTTTCCGGGCCCGGACCCTTGCCCGCCTGTTCACCGGCCAGCGTGCGCAGTTCGGTGATTTCAAGCGCGGCCAGATCAATCTCAAGCTGGCTGACTTTTCGCGCAAAATCGAAATCCTCGATCAGCGGCTCGCCATAGAGCTCTTCCTGAGCGGCGATATCGCGCAGCTTTTCAACCCCGCGCTTGGACCGTGCGACACCGGCGATACCGCTGCGCTCATGCGCGAGCAGGAATTTGGCGTAGGTCCAGCCCATGTTTTCCTGACCCACGAGGTTTTCGACCGGAACGCGCACATCGGTGAGCCAGGTTTCGTTGACTTCATGCGTGCCGTCGAGAAGCTTGATCGGCTTCACTTCGACGCCCGGCGTCTTCATGTCGATCAGGATGAAGCTGATGCCTTCTTGCGGCTTGGCCGCGTCGGGATCGGTGCGGCACAGGAAGAAGCCCCAATCGGCGTGCTGGGCCAGCGTCGTCCAGGTCTTCTGCCCGTTGATCACATAATGATCGCCATCGCGCACGGCGGTGGTTTTGAGGCTGGCGAGGTCCGAACCCGCGCCCGGCTCGGAATAGCCCTGACACCACCACACGCTGCCATCGCGGATGCCGGGCAGGTGCTTGGCCTTCTGTTCGTCGTTGCCGAAGGTGTAGATTACCGGGCCGACCATCGAGACGCCAAAGGGAAGCGGCATCAGCGCGTTCACGCGGGCGTTTTCCTCCGACCAGATGTAACGCTGCGTCGGCGTCCAGCCGGTGCCGCCATATTCGGTCGGCCATGCGGGCACCGACCAGCCTTTTTCGCCAAGCACTTTATGCCAGGCGACGAAGTCTTCGGGCGGCAGATCTTCGCGTTGGCCGCCATCCCTCAGGTGCTTGGGGTAATTCTCTTCGATGAAGGCGCGCACTTCTTCGCGAAACGCTTGCTCTTCGGGGGTGAAGTCGAGGTTCATGCTATACTGCTCCCAAATCTCTCGTCAGTATCCTTCCACAACGGGTGTCATGCCGCTTGCAGAGCAAAGATCAAGGGGCGATTGACGTTTACGGAAACTTTTGTTTTCGGCTTTACGTTGCGGAAAGTGAACGCCGCGCGACGCTTCCGTAGCGTCCGTTGCAAAGCGCGCTCTGATCACCTGCGTTAACCGGTTTTGGTCAAGGCTTTGTGGGACCGCGGCGTTACCGGTGTATTTGTATCGCTTGCGCCCTTGGCACGAGGCCTATGTTCCCCCTACCATGCGGGTCACACACTGGCGCGCTCCAGCCACTTTTATCGAGGATCACCCATGGGTTTCTTTTCCAAACAGTTAATCGACATCATCGAATGGGTTGAAAAGCCGGGCCAGCTCGCCTGGCGCGTGCCGATGGAGGATAACGAGATCCAGTACGGCGCCAACCTGACGGTGCGGGAGGGGCAACAGGCGGTGTTCCTCAACAACGGCAAGCTGGCCGATCACTTTGATCCGGGCATGTACGAGCTTGAGACCGACACGCTGCCGATCATCACCGCACTGGAAAACTGGGACAAGATGTTCAAGTCCCCGTTCAAGTCGGACGTGATGTTCTTCTCCACGCGCGAGATCACGGGGCTCAAATGGGGCACCGCGCAGCCGATCACCGTGCGCGACCCGGAATTTGGCGCGGTGCGCATCCGCGCCTTTGGCACCTATTCGTTCAAACTTGGTAATGTGGACCAGTTCTACAACACGACTTTCGCCAATCTCGACCAGCTGTGGATCAGCGATATGGAAGCGCAGATGCGCTCGATCATCGCGACCAGCCTGGCCGCGCTTTTGGGGTCGGGCAAGACGCCGTTTCTCGATATGGCCGCCGATCAGGCCGCGCTCAGCCAAGAGCTGCAACAGGCCGCCGACAACGCGACTGATCAATGGGGCATCGTGATCCCTTCGCTTTATGTAGAGAGCCTTTCCTTGCCTGAGAAAGTGCAGGAAGCGATCGACAACCGCGCTTCGATGGGGGCGATCGGCAACCTGCAAGACTACGCGACCTTCAAAGCGGCGGACTCGCTTGATGAAGCGATGGCCGCATCGGGCGGCGTTGCGGGCGCTGGCGCTGGGGTGGCGGCGGCGATGGCGCTGGGTCAGGTGATGCAGGGTGGCCTTACGGGCGGCGCGGCGGCGGCCAACCCCGCTGCGGCTCCGGCCGCGCCCGCCGAAGACCCGATCAAGGTGATAGAAAAGCTCCACGCGCTGCACGAAGCGGGCGCGCTGAGCAAAGAAGAGTTCGAGGCCAAGAAGGCCCAACTCCTCGCCAAGATACTGTAAGCGACCACCTTAGGGGGCTACTTCGTGGAGGCGCAGCAAAACTGCCCGAATTGCGGGGCGTTGATCGGGACGGGAGTGCCCGGCCTGCCGGTCGTGACCTGCGGATCGTGCAACTCGCTTTTGAGCAAGGCGGGCGATGCGCTTTCCAAAGTCGGCGAGGCGGGGCAAGTGCCCTTCGATGTCAGCCCCATCCAGATCGGAACGCGGCTCACCGTCGGCGGCGCGCCCAATGGTCAACGGGGCGAAATCGTCGGGCGCGAACGCTGGGCTTTTGATGGCGGTTTCTGGAACGAATGGCTGCTGCAATTTCCGGGCGGCGAGGCCTTCTGGGTGGCCGAGGAAACCGGCAAATACATGGTGATGAAAGAGGTCGAACCCACCGACGAGGACATCGCCAATATCGAAGCCGCGCAGCGCAAGGCCAATGGCGGGCTGGGCGAGCGCGTCTGGATCGGCTGTTCGCCGCATTTCCTCTCGGATATCAAACGCGTGCGCTGCGTCGCGGTCGAAGGATCGCTGCCGCATATCATTCCGGCGCAGCAGGGGCGGTTCAGCATCGACTTTCGCACCAAGAAAGGCGCGGTGATCACCTATCAGCGAGATCGCGATGGGCACAGCCTGTGGCGCGGCGCTTACTACCGGCTTGAAGATCTGGAGCCTGCGGGGCTGCGCCGGTTCGAACACTGGTCCGCTCCCGATTTTGAGGTCGCCCGGTGAACGCGCCCGCAGGCACAGTCGTCGCCTCGACCAAGGCGCTCGAATGCCCGTCATGCGGCGGCCCGTTCGAGCTGCACGCGGCGGGCTATTCCACGCTGCATATGTGCCAATATTGCGGCAGCGAGATTGACCTTACCAACGATGACACCCGCCTGGTCGCGGCGCATGTTGAGGCGGCCAAGACGCTGCAAATCCCACTCGGAACCAAGGGCACCATCAACGGCGTCGAATGGGTCTGCGTCGGCAATATCGAGAAAAACGATGGCTGGGACACATGGGAGGAATTCCTCCTGTTCAACCCCTATCACGGCTATCGCTGGCTGATCTGGCAAGCGAGCGGCTGGAGCGTGGGCACGCCGATCCTCTCGCAACTCGCCAGCCCGCGCCAGGACACCTTCGAATATGAAGGCGCGCGGATGAAGCGCATCTACGACCCGGCCGAAAGCACAGTCGAGCGCGCGATTGGCGAGTTTTACTGGCAGGTCAAGAAGGGCGATAAGGTCAAATCCACCAGCTATGTCGGCGGGGGCAAGGTGCTCTCGTGCGAGATCACCGGGGACGAAAACAACTGGACGCTGGAGGAATTTGTCGAGTCCAAAGCGGTCGCCAAAGCTTTTGGGATCGAGGACACCGGGCAATATCCCGCGTCCGGCGATTACCCCCAGCCGCACCATCCCAACCCCTATGGCAACGGCGTCATGACCAGCGCGCTGATCGCATCGATCGCTTTTGCCGCCGCGCTTCTGATCTCGGTCCTGCTGTCGTTCGGGGGTGAGGAACGGCACATGGCCTTCACCGCGAACCCGGCGACCTCGGCGCGCAGTTTTGATGTCGGGACGTTCACGATGACCGGGCGTCCCAAGCCGGTAACGATCACCGCGCGCGGGGAACCGGGCGATAACAACTGGATGTATCTGGAATACACCCTGACCAACACCGCAACCGATGAAGAGATCATCGCAAGCCAGCCGATCGAATACTACTATGGACGCGATTGGAAGGAAGATGACCGGCGCGGCACGGTCAAGATCGCCTCGGTCCCTCCCGGCACATATCAGCTGACCGCCGAAGTGCTTTTGCCCGAAGACGAGGCAAGAGGGCCGGTGGCCACGGCCAAGCTGGACCAGGTCTGGGTCGGGTCAGGCGCGCAGCCGGGACGCGCGGTGAGCGTCGTGGTCACCTCGAACGGGACGTTCAATTCGCATTTCTTCCTACTGTTTCTGGCGCTGTTTGGGCCGGTTATCTGGGTCGGGATGCGCGCGGCCAGTTTCGAAACCGCCCGGCAAAGCGGCTATGACGGAGCGGACGATGACGATGACGACTAAATCAGGAGCCAAGGCATGAAGAAGACATTCATGGTCTGGTGCGCGCTGTGCGTCGGCCTGCACGCGACCGCAGGCTGGTATGGCTATTCGCCGTTTGGCGACGGCGTTCAGGCGCGCAATATTTATTCACGCGGTGGGGGGCCTACGCACAAATGACTAATCTGACACTTCTCGCAACATCATCAGGGGGCGCTATGCTCACTCTCGACACTTTTCTGGCGAGCCTCGCCTATTCCTTTCTGGGAATTTTCGTTTTCCTCGTCACCTTCGTGATCGTCGACATCATCACGCCGACTAAACTGCGCGTGGAGATTGTCGATAACCGCAACACCGGTGTGGCCGTTCTAGCGGGCGCCATGGCGCTTTCGATTGCGATCATTATCGCCGCTGCCATCCATGGCTGAAAACGGGGCTCCTGCACTTCGCGCGGGAGCTCAGCCAGCTGGTGCTCAACCGGCAGGGGCATCGCCTGAGACGGTGGGAGCGAAGACCGATGGTCTCTCGCTGATCCTGCTGGTCTCGGTCTTCGTGGTTGCGACTTGCGGGCTGATCTACGAATTGCTGGCGGGCACGATTGCGACCTATCTGCTGGGCGACAGCGTCACCCAGTTCTCAACCGTGATCGGCACCTATCTGTTCGCGATGGGGATCGGCAGCTGGTTTTCGCGCTATATCGAGGGGCGGCTGCTCGCATGGTTTATCCGGATCGAGATTATCATCGCGGCGGTCGGAGGAACCTCGGCGGCGGCGTTGTTTCTGCTGTTCCCGTTGGTCGATGATTTCCGCCCGATCCTTTACGGCCTTGTCCTGTTGATCGGGTTTCTGGTCGGCCTCGAAATCCCGCTGCTCATCCGCATTTTGAAGGACGAGTTCAGTTTTGGCGATCTGGTCTCCAACGTGCTGACCTACGATTATATCGGCGCGCTAGCGGCATCGCTGTTGTTCCCGCTGGTTCTGGTGCCCTTCGTGGGGCTGATCCGCGCCGGGTTTGTGATCGGCTTCGTCAATATTCTTGTCGCGCTGTTGCTCGTCTTCCGCTTGCGCCGTGATCGCTCGCTCGCGCTGGAGCGAGTGTCGGCGATCCTCGTCGCAGTCTTACTGGTCGTGGGCGCCGTCGCGTCGGAAGCCTTGCAGCGTCTGTCCGAGGCGGGTCTCTACAACGACAACCTGATCTACGCGAAATCGAGCCAATATCAACGCATCGTGCTGACGCAGAAAAAGGGCGACATTCGCCTGTTTCTCGACGGCAATCTGCAATTCTCCAGCCGCGATGAATACCGCTATCACGAAAGCCTTGTCTGGCCCGCCATGGGCCGCGTCGCAGCTCCTTCGCGCGTGCTGATCCTCGGCGGAGGGGACGGGCTGGCGCTGCGCGAAGTGTTGAAAGAGGACGCGGTCGCCTCGGCCACGCTTGTCGATCTGGACCCGGCCATCACCGAGCTGTTTCGCGCCGCACCCGTCCTCACCCGGCTCAACGCGGACGCGTTTGCGGACCCACGCGTCGAAGTGATCAACGCTGATGCTTTCACCTGGGCCAGGGACACGGATCGCCAGTTCGACGTGATCCTCGTCGATCTGCCGGATCCCACCAATTATTCGATTGGTCGGCTGTACAGTCTGGAATTCTACCGCAATCTCGGCGCGCTTCTCGCCCCTGCGGGGGTGATGAGCGTGCAGAGCACCGCGCCTTATGTCTCGACCCGCAGCTTTGCGATGATCGGCGCAACGCTCAATGCGGCGGGTTTTGCGACGCATCCCTACCACACTTATGTGCCCAGCTTTGGCGATTGGGGCTTTACTCTGGCGGCGCGCGGGGCCCTGCCCAAGATCGCGAACTTGCCCGACGGATTGCGCTATTTCACGCCGAGCGAAGAGGCGCGCATGCGCGAATTCCCAGCTGATATGCGCGCCGCCGCGCCCGATATAAACCGGCTTGAAAATCAGGCGCTCGTCCAGCTCTTCACAAAGGAATGGAGGGCGTATGGCGATGACTGATCAAGCTATCACTCAGGTTGGAACCCACGCGCTGATCGATGTGCGCGGGGCCAGGCGATTGGACGAGCCCGACCATGTCGAAGCCGTGCTGCGCCGCGCCGCGAAGGCCGCTGGAGCCACCGTGTTGCAAGGGCACTTTCACCATTTCGGACCTGCGATGGGCGTCACGGGCGTGCTGATGCTGGCGGAAAGCCACATCTCGATCCACACGTGGCCTGAAACCGGCTTTGCCGCGCTCGACATCTTTATGTGCGGCGCGGCCCGGATCGATCTGGCGATCGGCGTGATCGAAAAAGCGTTTGCAGGCGCCGACATCGACGTGCGCAAGATGGCGCGGTAACGCCGCCAAACGCTACCCCGCCACCTCAATCCGCCAGCCTTTGTCCGGCTCCCCCGACACCGCAAAGCGAGTGCCCGTGAAGCGTTCAATCAGGTCCATCGCGGTGCGCGAATGCTCGCTGATCTTGACCGTCGTAAAGGCCCCGCCGCGCGCCAGCGCAAACGGCAGCAAGAGCTGATCCTGCAAATACGGCCCCGCAAACGCGCCGCTCGCGAGGTAACCCGCCATCCGCTTGGCCGCCGTCTTGCCGATCCGTTCCGCGGACAGGCCCATTTGACCAATGCCCGACACCACCTCGGTCACCCGCTCAAACCGCGCGGTGAGCAGCAGAGCGTTGCCCGGACCGTGATCGGCGGGCAGCTGAACCGGCGCGAACGCGTCTTCGGGCCATGCGTTGAGCACTTTGCGCGCCGATTTGAGCTCGCGGCCCGCGACATCGAAAGCGATGCCCGCGACTAGGGCTTCCGCCGAGGTCGAAACAAGCTCTCCGCGATCCACGAGATCCACGGGCGACAGTCCCGCCGGGTCAAATTCAACCACGATCCGGCCACCACCGCGCGGAAAGAAGCCGTGCCGTTCCAGCGTCGCGGAGACCTTGGGCCCCATCTGGCTGAGCAGCGGCAAAAGCGTCTTTGCCGTAAACTCGAAGGGCGGCGCGAAACTCGCATGAGTGCCCCCTTCGATCACAACCCGGCTCGGCCCGTCGGCAAGCATCAGCGGCGCGAGGATGGCCTGAAGGACCATCCCCGTGCTGCCCGCCGTGCCCACAGCAAAGTGGTATTCGCCCGGTGTCACGCGGCCGGGCCGAAAGGTCAACGTCTCCGACCCTACGGCGAGCCCGCTCGCCTCAGCCCCGCCAATCGCACAGGCCGCCTCAAGCGCGGTCACATGCTGGCGCATCATGCCCGGCTTTTTGCGTCCGCCGCGAATGTTCTCAATGGTGAAAGGCTCCCCGGTGATAAGCGAAAGGCCCGCCGCGTACCGCAGCACCTGCCCCCCGCCTTCACCCTTAGAGCCATCGATCGTAATCATCGTGTTTTCCTAAAGGGCAGGGGGCGTGGGCGAAAGGGTATCACCCCTTCACACACACCACCTGCTTCAACGTGTGCACGATCTCAACAAGGTCCGACTGCGCGGCCATGACCTTTTCGATCGGCTTATAGGCCTTGGGCGTTTCATCGATCACGCCTTCGTCCTTGCGGCATTCGACCCCAGCGGTGTCGGCGATGTGCTCGTCGAGCGACACCAGCTTTTTCGCCTGGGTCCGGCTCATCACCCGGCCCGCGCCGTGCGAGCAGCTTTCGAAGCTGTCCGCGTTGCCCAGCCCGCGCACGATGAAGCTTTTTGCTCCCATCGAGCCCGGGATAATGCCCAGCGTGCCCTTCGCCGCCCGCACCGCGCCCTTGCGGGTCACGAGCACGTTTTCGCCGAAGTGGTTCTCGCGCGTCACATAGTTGTGATGGCAGTTCACCGCTTCGCATTCAGCCTCGAACGGCTTGGCGATTTGTGACCGCAGCGCGTCAAGCGCGTGTGTCATCATCACCCGCCGGTTCAGCGCGGCGAAGTCCTGCGCCCAGCCGACCGCCTCGAGATAATCGTCAAAGTGCTCGGTCCCTTCCGGGAAATAGGCAAGGTCTTCGTCGGGCAGGTTGATGTGCCACTGGCGCATGTCCTTCTTCGCAAGTTCGATGAAGAACCGCCCGATGGCGTTCCCCACACCGCGCGAACCGGAATGCAGCATCACCCACACGCGCTGCTCGGTGTCGAGGCAGACTTCCACAAAGTGGTTGCCCGTCCCCAGCGTGCCGAGATGCATCACGTTGTTGGTGTTGCGAAGCCGCGGGTATTTCTCGCACAGCGCGTCAAACCGAACCTTGAGCGAAGCCCAGGCGTCAATCACCGATGCGGGCGGATCGCCCCACGCGCCTTTGTCCCGGCGACCGCGACCATTGGTCCGACCATGCGGCACCGCCGCTTCGATAGCGGAGCGGATACCGGCGAGGTTATCGGGAAGATCGCTCGCCATGAGCGAGGTGCGCGCGGCCATCATGCCGCAGCCAATATCCACGCCCACCGCCGCCGGGATCACCGCGCCTTTGGTCGGGATAACCGAACCCACGGTCGCGCCGATGCCGACGTGAACATCGGGCATCGCGGCCACATGCTTGAAGATGAAGGGCAGCTTGGCGGCGAGCGCCATCTGCTCTTTCGCCTTGGCATCCACGGGCACACCGCGCGTCCACGATTTGATCGGCGCTCCGTCTTCGACATGGGTGGTTTCGTAGGTCTGTTCCATCGTCTCTAATCCTGTGCTGCGGCGGGCTCTTGGAGGCTCTGGGGGTGGCCGGCCCATTCCGGCCACCCCTGTTTCCGCCGCTATGCCGGGCGTTCGACATGCCCGACGCTCACAATACAGCAGGGGGCGTGCCAAAATTGATTCTTCGACACTGATTATCTTCCAAACATATGAAATATAATGGGAAAAGCGAATCTCTCTGCTTGGACCGCTTCCAGCGCGAAGCCTGAGGTAAAGCTCCTATTGTATAAGAAATTATCCCATCGTATAAATATGATATGAAGCCCCTCACGGTCATCGGATTTCTCGGCACCACGCTCGACGCCGCCAAGTTTGGCCCCGAACGCTGGAACAAGTGGCGGCCCAGCGTCGGTCTTTGCATGCACGAAGATCTGCGCGTGGATCGCTTTGTGCTGCTGCATTCCGAGCGCCACCAGAAGCTCGCCACCCGCGTCACCAGCGATATCGCCGACGTGTCGCCGGAAACCGACGTTGAAGAGCGCCTGATCGAGTTCAAGGATCCGTGGGATTTTGAAGAGGTTTATACCACGCTGCTCGATTTCGCGCAGAGCTATCCGTTCGATCCGGACACCAACGATTACCTGATCCACATCACGACCGGCACGCATGTTGTGCAGATTTGCCTGTTCTTGTTGACCGAAGCGCGCTTTCTTCCGGGCAAACTGCTTCAGACCCAGCCAAAGCGTGGCATGTCGCAACCCGTGGGCAGTTGGGGTGCGATTGATCTGGACCTGTCGCGTTACGATTCCATCGCCAGCCGCTTCGCCGAGACGAGCGCGCAAAGCGCCAGTTTCCTCAAAAGCGGGATCGAAACGCGCAACGCGGCCTTTAATCGCCTGATCGAAGAGATCGAGCAGGTCGCGATGCGCAGCCGCGCGGCGATCTTGCTGATGGGGCCGACGGGGGCGGGCAAAAGCCAGTTGGCGCGCAAGATCTACGAGCTTAAGAAACTGCGCCACCAGGTCGCCGGACCGTTCGTTGAGGTGAACTGCGCAACGCTGACAGGTGACAGCGCGATGTCCGCGCTGTTTGGCCACAAAAAGGGCGCGTTCACCGGCGCGGCAGCGGATCGCGCAGGGCTGCTCAAGAGCGCGGACACCGGTGTGCTGTTCCTTGACGAGATCGGGGAACTGGGCCTCGACGAACAGGCGATGATCCTGCGCGCCATTGAGGAAGGCCGCTTCTTGCCCGTCGGCGCGGACAAAGAGGCTACCTCGCAATTTCAGCTGATCGCGGGCACCAATCGCAATCTCATGTCCGAGGTTGCGCAAGGGAACTTTCGCGAAGACCTGTTTGCGCGCCTTAACCTTTGGACCTTCGAACTGCCGGGTCTTGCCGAACGGCGCGAAGATATCGCGCCAAACCTCGAATACGAACTTGAACGGTTTGCCGAAGCCGAGGGCGAGCGCGTCACCTTCAACGCCGAAGCGCGCCGGGCCTATCTTACGTTTGCGCAAGGGCCCGATGCGGCGTGGGCGGGCAATTTCCGCGATCTCGCCGCCAGCGTGACACGCATGGCGACGCTCAGCCCCACGGGCCGGATCGACGCCGAAGCGGTCAGCCATGAGATCGCGCGGCTTGAGGCCTTGTGGCATGGCGAGCCGACCGCCGCATCGCGGCATGGGGCCGAATTGGCGGAGCTGATGACGCGCGAGCAATTGGACGCGATCGATCCGTTTGATCTGGTCCAGTTGGACTACGTCGCCGAAATCTGCCGCGCCTCGCGCACTTTGTCCGAAGCGGGGCGGACACTGTTCGCCCAATCGCGCAAGGCCCGCAGCTCCACCAACGATGCGGACCGTTTGCGCAAATATCTGGCGCGCTTTGGTCTAAGCTGGGCGGACTTTCGGCCCTGATCCAGCGCTGGCGTTGTTGGCGAAGCGGAACCATTTGCCAGCGGCTTTCGTATCTTGGCGTATGGCTGATCCGACCGCTTCGCATTCTATTGATCCTCCCACAAAGGCCCGCGTGCGGGTCTGGTATGACGGCGCGTGCCCTTTGTGCCTGCGCGAGATCGCGATGATGCGGCGCTTGGATGCGCGCGGGGCGATCGACTTCGTCGACGTGTCGCAAGGCGCAGACCCTTCGTGCCCGGTGGATCAAGCCGACCTGCTCGCCCGTTTCCACGCCGAAGAGAACGGCCGGGTGGTAAGCGGCGCGGCGGCGTTCGCGGCGATGTGGCGCGCCATTCCGGTTCTGCGCCCGCTAGGCCTGATCGCTCGCAACCGCTTTGTGCTCAGCCTTTTGGAGCGCGCTTACATCCACTTTCTCAAGGTCCGGCCACGCCTGCAAAAGCTGGTCAGCTAAGTCTCGAAGCGTAGCCTAGCGCCCGCTGAAACTGACCTATCGGTAAAAAACTTCGGCGCAGCGCAAAATAGCGCTCGTTTTCCACAGTTATCGTGTTAGCCTTGCAAGGATAACAACTCGCGAATCGGGGACGCGATCAATGGAAAAGCCAACGTTCGTTTCGAGCGGGCCGGATGTCATGGGCCGTACTGTCTGCTTTGGTGACGAATTCACACGACAGGCGCGTTACGGACGTATCCGCCCGATGCCGCAACGAAACACGTTGTTGCGTCGGCTGACGCGGTGGATGCGCCGCTGAGCCTTGGGCTCGGTTAGCTTGTCTCCTTATAGCTGAACTAACGCAGCGCGCGGGTCGCGCAGGGTCACGCGCCCGATTTGGCGACCGTGACCAGCTTGGTTTCGGTGTAGCCCAGATACCCCTCGGTCCCGCTTTCGGAGCCAAAGCCGCTGTCGCCGGTTCCGCCAAACGGGGTTTCGGGCGATCCCACGGCGAAGTGGTTGATCGCGACCATGCCCGCTTTGAGCGCGCTGCCCAGATAGTGGCTTTCATCCAGCGAACCGGTGAAAGCGTAAGCGGCGAGGCCATAGCGCAGCGAATTGGCGATCCGCACCGCGTCTTCGATGTCGTCATAGGGCACGATGCCTGCGACCGGGCCAAAGGGTTCCTCGGTCATCAGGCGGCTTTGCGGAGCGGGCCCCGCGATCACGGTGGGCTGGAAGAAATTGCCCGGACCATCGATGGCCGCGCCGCCAGTGACGATCTCGCCGTTGGCGCCGCCCATCGATCCCATCAGATCGGCCATCGCCGCGACACGGCCAGAATGCGCGAGCGGGCCCATCGTGACGCTGTCATCCGCGCTCGCATCGCCCACTTTCAACGCTTGCGCGCGGGACGCAAACTCTGCGACGAAGTTGTCGTAAATGCCTCGCGCAACGAGGAAGCGGGTGGGGCTGACGCAGACTTGGCCGGCGTTGCGGAACTTGGTGGTGGCGCAGGCGGTGATGGTGCGCTCGAAGTCCGCGCTTTCGCCAATAACGACCGGCGCGTGGCCGCCCAACTCGGCGGTAAAACGCTTGAGGCCTTGCGCCGCCATCGCGCCCAGCTGCTTGCCCACGGCGGTTGAGCCGGTGAAGCTGACCTTGCGGATTTCGTCCGAGGTGATGAGGTGCTCGGAAATCATCGCCGGATCGCCATAGACGAGGTTCACCGCGCCCGATGGCACGCCCGCCTCGACGAAGCATTCGACCAGCATCTGCGCAGAGACCGGCGTGGTCTCAGCGGGTTTCAGGATGCAGGTGCAGCCCGCCGCCAGCGCGCCAGACAGCTTCTTGGCCGGCAGGTTGATCGGGAAATTCCATGGGGTGAACAGCGCGGCAGGGCCAATCGGTTCGTTGGTCACCCGCTGTTCGAGAAGGTTTGCCGATCGCGTGGGCACCAGGCGCCCGCCCTGGCGCTTGGCCTCTTCGCCCATGAAATCGATGATTTCCGCCGCGTTGAGGATCTCGCCCATGGCCTGCGCGTGCGGCTTGCCCATTTCCAGCGTCACGACGCGCGCGATCCCCTCGGCCCGCTCGCGCACCAGATCCGCCGCGCGGCGCATGATCGCGTGCCGCTCGGCGCCGGGCGTTTTGGACCACGCCGGAAACGCATCATCAGCGGCGGCCAGGGCAGCGTTAAGCTGTTCAGCGGACACTTTGGGACAAGGCGCAATCACCGCGCCCGTCGCCGGGTTCACGACCGGCATTTCGCCGTCGCCACCACTCGCGGTCCATTCGCCGCCAATCAGCATCTTGACTTGGGGATAGGCGGTCATTGGCGTGTCCTTTTCTGTTTCAGCGGCGGGCGAAGTTGACAACATTGACACCGTGTCATTCGCCGAAGTCCGCCGTAAAGTGTTCAATTCATGCGAGAATAAACGGTCTTTCGAAGTTGACACATGGTCGGCGTCATCAGCCTTCGTTCCCGCACTCGCGATTGCCCAGCCTTTCGCACAAACCGCCTTCGTAGGAAAGCCGCGTGGTTGGGACACGGTCAAAACTTGCGTAATAGTGTGCTTCTGGATTGTAACTTTGTTACGCGAGCAGTATGATGTCGCGGTTCTTCACACGGCGGAGAGAATCATGCTGGTTGGCGTCCCCAAGGAAATCAAAAACCACGAATACCGTGTCGGCCTGACCCCAGAGGCCGCGCGCGAATATATCGCGGTGGGTCACCGCGTCGTCATGGAGACGAACGCCGGCATCGGGATCAGCAAAACCGACGCGGATTACCGCGCCATCGGCGCTGAGATTGTCGACACCGCGCAAGAGGTTTTCGCGCGCGCCGACATGATCGTGAAAGTGAAGGAACCGCAACCTACCGAATGGGTGCAACTGCGCGAAGGGCAGATCCTGTTCACCTATCTGCATTTGGCGCCCGACCCGGATCAGGCGCGCGGCCTGATGGAGAGCGGCGTTTCGGCCGTCGCTTACGAGACGGTGACCGCCGCTGACGGGTCACTCCCCTTGCTCGCCCCGATGAGCGAAGTGGCCGGACGCCTCAGCATCGAGGCGAGCGCGATTGCAAGCCACGCCAACAATGGCGGACGCGGCATCCTGATGGGAGGCGTTCCCGGCGTTCTGCCCGCCAAGGTCGTTGTGATCGGTGGCGGCGTGGTCGGCACGCAGGCCGCGCGCATGGCGGTGGGGCTGGGCGCGAATGTCGAGATCCTCGACCGCTCGCTGCCGCGCATCCGCGAGTTGGACGACATGTTCCAGGGGCGGGCCACCACGCGCTATTCGAACGCGGGCACGATCGAGCACGCCATTGCAGAGGCGGATGTGGTGATTGGCGCGGTTCTGGTCCCCGGCGCCAGCGCGCCGCGTCTGGTCACGCGCGCAATGCTGGGCGCGATGAAGCGCCGCGCGGTGCTGGTCGATGTCGCGATTGATCAGGGCGGCTGCTTTGAAACCTCAAAAGCGACCACGCACGAAAACCCGACCTATCTGGTCGATGAGATCATCCATTACTGCGTCGCCAACATGCCCGGCGCGGTGCCGCACACGTCAAGCTACGCGCTCAACAACGCGACGCTGCCCTTTGGTCTGGCGCTGGCCAAGAAGGGTCTGAAGGCGTGCGACGATGATCCGCACCTCGCGCCGGGCCTGAATGTGCACGCGGGCAAGATTGTAAATTCTGCAGTTGCGCAGTCACTCGGCTTTTAGTTGTTGCATCAAATCGAACACGGCTTGAGCGCTTCTCAGGCCGATTTCAGCAGCCATTCAGGGAAAAATGCCTATATCGGGTGCGCCGAGAGAGACGCGGTCAGGGCGCCTGATATGAGATCAGGTCGAAGGGGCCGCGCCAAACCTGGGTAGATCCCTGATATGCAACATGTTCCCCCTCAACCGCTGGTTCGCCAGGTCAATTATGACGCCGTAATCGACAGCCACGTCGCCCCGCAAACGGTGAGCGACAAGATCGCTTACGGCTTTTGCAAAGCGCTGCGCTTCGTCGCGGATACGTTCTTCGCCAAACGCTATGGCCACCGCGCCGTCGTGCTTGAAACGGTGGCGGCGGTCCCCGGCATGGTCGGCGGGCTGTGGCAGCACCTGACCGCGCTGCGCACGATGCGCGATGATGAAGGCTGGATCCGCACGCTTCTGGACGAAGCGGAGAACGAGCGGATGCACCTGATGACCTTTATCGAGATCGCGCAGCCCAACTGGTTTGAGCGCGCGCTGATCGCGGTCACGCAGATGGTGTTCTACAATTTCTACTTCTTCCTCTACCTCTTCGCCCCGCGCACGGCGCACAGGGTGGTGGGCTATTTCGAAGAAGAGGCGGTCATCAGCTATACCTCCTACCTCGCTGAGGTCGATGCGGGCCGCCATGAAAACGTACCCGCGCCGCAGATCGCGATCGATTATTGGCAGCTGCCGCAAGACGCGCGGCTGCGCGATGTGATCATTGCCGTGCGCGCGGATGAGGCGGAGCATCGCGATGTGAACCACAGCTTTGTCGACGTGATGGACGCGCGCAAAGGGCACAAGCCGATCCAGACGCCGGGCCTCGAAAGCCCCGAGCCCGCCATGCCCAAGGCTTCGCTGCACGACGACCTGTTCCAGCAGGAACGCGAGCGCGAACCGGCTGAATAGAATGGCGCCCGAACGCGCGATCATCGCGCTTGATTTGACGCTCCCCTCATGCTCGTCGTAACGGCGGGTTTGAGGGGAATTTTTTCGTATGAAGACCAAAGCCGCCGTCGCCTTCGAGGCCAAGCAACCACTGGAGATCGTGGAGCTCGATCTCGAAGGCCCCAAAGAGGGCGAGGTTCTGGTCGAGCTGATGGCGACGGGTATCTGCCACACCGACGCTTATACGTTGGATGGGCTCGATAGCGAAGGGATTTTCCCCAGCGTGCTAGGCCACGAAGGCTGCGGCGTGGTGCGCGAAGTGTGCCCCGGCGTCACTTCAGTCGCGCCCGACGATCACGTGATCCCGCTCTACACGCCTGAATGCGGGAAGTGTAAGTTCTGCCTCTCGGGAAAGACCAATCTGTGCCAGGCCATCCGCGAGACGCAAGGGCGCGGGGTCATGCCCGATGGCACCTCGCGCATGAGCTATAAGGGCGAGGCGATCTACCACTATATGGGCTGTTCGACCTTCTCGAACTTCATCGTTCTGCCCGAAATCGCGGTGGCCAAGATCCGCAAGGACGCCCCGTTCGACACCACCTGTTATATCGGCTGCGGCGTCACTACGGGCATCGGCGCGGTGACCAAGACCGCGCAGGTTCAGCCGGGCGATAACGTCGTGGTGTTCGGCCTCGGCGGCATCGGCCTCAACGTCATTCAAGGCGCGCGTATGGCGGGCGCAAAGCGGATCGTGGGCGTCGATATCAACGCCGCGAAAGAGGGCTGGGGCAAGCGTTTCGGCATGACCGACTTCGTCAACCCGCGCCACGTGCCTGACATCGTGGGGCTGCTGGTCGAGATGCTGGACGGCGGCGCGGATTACTCGTTCGACTGCACCGGCAATGTCGAAGTGATGCGCGACGCGCTCGAATGCTGCCACAAGGGGTGGGGGACCTCGATCATCATCGGCGTCGCCGAAGCGGGCCGCGAAATCTCGACGCGCCCGTTCCAGTTGGTGACGGGCCGCAACTGGCGCGGCACCGCGTTCGGCGGAGCCAAGGGCCGCAGCGACGTCCCCGGAATCGTCGACCTCTACATGAACGGCCAGATCGAGATTGATCCGATGATCACCCACCGACTGAGCCTAGAAGAGATCAACACAGGTTTCGACCTGATGCACGCGGGAGAGAGCATCCGCAGCGTTGTCGTCTTTTAGGGGTGGTGTTCTGATGCCCTCAAAGGTCTCCCTCGCCGACAAGTTCGCGCTGTTCGACGAGCAATGGGCGCCGCGCCTCGCCGCGCGCTACAACGGCAACGAAGTGCGCCTCGCTAAGCTGGAGGGCGACTTTCACTGGCATTCCCACCCCGACACGGACGAGCTGTTCCTCGTTATCGAAGGCGAGCTCGACATCGAATTTCGCGACGGTACGCAGACGCTCTCTTCGGGCGAGATGATCGTCGTCCCACGCGGCACCGAGCATTGCCCGCGCGCCAACAAGGGCGAGGTCAAGGTGCTAATCATGGACGCAGCGGGCACGCCCAACACCGGCGATGAGGCCACCGCGTACACGCCTGTGGAGGTCTAAGCTGCGTGCCGTCCGAAGAGCGCCTCTACGCCGACCTCACCAGCGCGGGCATCGCCTATCAGGTGTATGAACACGCGGCGGTCTTCACCGTCGAAGAGTCCGCAGCGATCAAGACCGATATCGATTGCCTACACACCAAGAACCTGTTCCTCAAAGACGCCGGCGGCGCGTTCTTTCTGCTGACTGTTCCCGCCGAAGCGCGGATTGATCTCAAGCGCGTGCATCCGCTGCTGCAATGCCGCCGCCTCAGTTTCGGCAAGCCTGATGCAATGGAGGCGCTGATCGGCGTGACGCCCGGTTCGGTCACACCGCTGGCGATGATCAACGCTGAGCCGGGCGCGATCACGCTGGTGCTCGACGAAGCGCTTGCGGTCGATCAGCCCGTAGGCGTTCACCCCTTGCGCAACACCGCGACGACGGTGCTCAAAGGCACCGAGATCCTCGCCGCCGCGAGAGGCTGGGGCCACCAGCCACGCGTAGTGGACCTGCCCAAGCTCTGAACGTCAGGCTTCCACCACCGTTTGCTCGATACTGCCGAAGATTGAGTGGTTTTCCGCATCGCGCATTTCCACCTTCACCGTGTCGCCCGGCGCCATGAAGCGCGTGGTCGGCTCACCGTTCGCGATGGTCTCGATCATGCGGATCTCCGCGATGCACGAATAGCCAAGGCCGCCTTCCGAAACTGGCTTGCCCGGACCGCCATCTGCGCTCTTATTGCTGATCGTGCCCGACCCAATGATCGAGCCCGCGCACAGGCTCCGCGTCTTGGCTGCGTGCGCGACTAACTGCGCCATGTTGAAGGTTGCGTCCACGCCCACCTCGGCGCGGCCAAAGGGCTCTCCGTTATAGTCGACCATCAGCGGCAGGTGGACGAGGCTGTCCTTCCACGCCTCGCCCAGCTCGTCCGGCGTCACCGCGACGGGGGAGAAGGCGCTGGCGGGCTTGCTCTGGAAGAAGCCAAAACCCTTGGCGAGTTCGCCGGGGATCAGCCCGCGCAAGGACACATCGTTCACCAGCATGACCAGCTTGATATGGCCCGCCGCGTCCTCAGCCGAGACACCCATCGGCACGTCATCGACCACCACCGCGATCTCGCCTTCCATGTCGCAGCCCCATTTGGTGTCGCCCAAGGGGATGTCCGCGCGCGGGGGCAGGAAGCCGTCGCTGCCGCCCTGATACATCAGCGGATCGTGGTAGAAGCTGTCGGGCACCTCGGCGCCGCGCGCTTTCCTCACCAGTTCGACGTGGTTGATATAGGCGCTGCCGTCCGCCCATTGGTACGCGCGCGGCAGAGGCGAATGCGCCTGGCGTTCGTGGAACCGCTCGCACGGCACCGCCTCGTGTTCGACATCGACCGCGAGCAGTTCGAGTTCCGGCGCCACCCGCTCCCAATTGTCGAGCGCCGCCTGCATCGTGGGCGCAATGTAGCCTGCCGCGCAGCAGCGGGTCAGATCCTTGGACACAACGACCAGTTTGCCGTCGCGTGTGCCATCGTTGAGGGTGGCGAGTTTCATGCATCTCTCTCCGGATTGTCTATCTGATTGTCAGGGTGCGCGCGCTGGAAGGCGGGCAGGGCGAGGCACGCCTGCTCGATGCGCGTTATGTGCGGGCTATCGCCAAAGTCATAGCCAAAGCGCTGCGCGTTGTAGACCTGCGGAAGCAGCACGGTCTCGAACAGGCCGGGCGCGTCCATCAGGAAGTCGCGCGTTTCGAGCTGCGCCAGCCGCGCCTCGACCGGCTCCAGTGTGCGCGCGAGCCAGTGGCGATACCACTCGCCGATCTCGTCCTGCGACTTGCCGTATTCGTCCTTGAGCCATTTGAGCACCGGCAGGTTGAGCGGCGCGTGCAGCTCGGTCGCGATGGCGTAGGTCAGCTCGCGCACGGTGTAGCGGTCTTCGGGATCGCTCGGCAGGAGCGGGCTGTCGGGATAGGCCTCGTCCAGCCACTCCAGCAGCGCCATCGACTGCGCGCGGTCACGCCCGTCGGCCTCCAGCATGGGCACCGAACCGAACGGGTTGCGGCTGGTGAACGCCTCACCCTTCTGCTCGGTCTTGAGCAGGTTCACCGGCACATTCTCAAACGCCAGCCCCTTAAGTTCCAGCGCGATGCGCAGGCGATAGGAGGTCGAGCTGCGGTAGTAGCCGTAGAGCTTCATCATGACCTGAGCGCCCCGAGACATGGACCACGTGTTACACGGTCCAGGGGAAGAAAAATTGGCGGAATTCCGGCGGTTTTGGATCGCAGCGGTACGCGCATTGTTGGAGTTTGATTCATGGCCATCTCGTCCGATCTCTAGCGGACAAATAGGCTGTAGGACAGTGGCCCATTTCTCGCCCAAGTGAGCGCGGCCAGTGGTTTTGGGGAGAATTACCTTGCTGTCTATCCTCAAGCGAAGTGATCGAGCGCTATAGAGGCCGAAAATGGGGGGATGTGGACATTGCTTCAGTGCACTGTTGCCCAAACGGAATGATGCCTTTGGATGTCAGCAATCTGCGTTGTTCATCTGCATAGCGGTGAGCGAAGGCTTCTCGCTCTGCTTTCGGGCGGGAGAAATAGGACTGCTCCAGTCGCTCCCAATCTTTACCCTTACAAGCTGGCCCTTCAACCTTCGAAAGCCAGTCAAACCAATGGCCAACTTCGTGTAACAGGGTTCTGTAGAGTTGGGTGTTTCGGGCTGAGAGTGCGCTCACCGTGATGTTGAACTTTCGCCCCGATCTTTGCACTTGATGTCCGTCCTCGATCAACCTCTCCAATTCCTTCGAGTCATCGGGATCAAGGGATGTGCTCCATTTGATGGTCTGGTCAGGCTTAATTGCGTCTAGAAATATTGCCGGCCCACTCGCCAAACGCTGCCCTTTCGCGGTTGCGATTTCAGAAAAATAGAGAAGCCTTCCCCAAACTGGAGACAGGATAAGCTGTTTACGTGTGGGTTGTCTGAACACAATCGTATCCAATCCAGCCCAGTCGCTTTGCGGGAGCGCTTTTAGCATCCAAACCACATCTTGAACGCTGCACGGATGCACACACCCAAGTGCATTTTGCTCAACGATAAAGCGAACAGTGCGACTTGCGATCACATGATCTTCGATTTGGCAATCGCCAATGCTATCGAGCCAGTAACGACCATCTGACCTGTCGGGGATTACCAAAGAATTGTCTTGGCCATGTCCCTGCTTTGACGTTCCGATATTGCGACTGCGGCGCGCGGGATTGCGATGTGACGACATGACCAAGCTATGGCAGGAAACTGTTTCCGCGCAAATGACCGGAGTTGAGTCGTTAGCCGCCAGTCCGCTTCTTGCTTATTGCCAGCACTACAAATTAGTAACTAGGCAATTCCTGCCAGTTTTCGACGTCATCCCAGCGAAAGCTGGGATCGCTAGCGGTCAGGGGCTGGTGTCGAACAGGTCGTGCCATTCCGGGTTGCTCTTGTCGATCAGCTTGATCTTCCACGCGCGCTTCCATGCTTTCATCGCCTTTTCTCTCGCGTTGGCGTCGGCGATTTCAGGGTGGGGCTGGGCATGGACCAGTCGGTTGAGACCATAACGACGGCAAAAGGCTGAGCCGCCAGTGAACAGGTTCCGCTCAGCCTGAGCCTGTCGAAGGCCACGCGCCAACGCCAGCCGCAGTGACTGCTGTTCTTTGCTTCATTTTTGCAGGAGGATAGTATGACGCTCGGTGTTGCTTTTTAGTATGTATCGCGAGGCCAAACAGCCCTTTATTGAGAGCTTTGCGTATAGCCTTCGACAAGCTCTGGCTGAGCGGACGTGGAACTTGCTTGCTTTGTATCTTTTGACGTCGCTTTCAGAACGACAGCCTTTCGACCTCTGGAAGCAACACCTCCATTCAAAACGCCGCAATCCCCGTAATCCCGCGCCCAAGGATCAGCGCGTGGACGTCGTGTGTGCCTTCGTAGGTGTTGACCGTCTCCAGGTTCACCGCGTGGCGGATGACTTGGTATTCCTCGGAGATGCCGTTGCCGCCGTGCATGTCGCGGGCTTGTCGCGCGATGTCCAAGGCCTTGCCGACATTGTTGCGCTTCACGATGCTGATCATGTCGGGGCTGAAGCGGCCTTCATCGATCAGGCGACCGACGCGCAGCGAAGCTTGAAGGCCCAGCGCGATGTCGCTCATCATGTCGGCGAGCTTCTTTTGATAAAGCTGCGTTCCCGCCAGAGGCCGACCGAACTGCTTGCGGTCGAGGCCGTATTGGCGCGCGGCGTAGAGGCAGAATTCCGCCGCGCCCATCGCGCCCCAGCTGATGCCGTAGCGCGCGCGGTTGAGGCAGCCGAACGGGCCTTTGAGGCCCTGAACATGCGGTAGCAGCGCGGTTTTGGGCACCCGGACTTCGTCCATCATGATCATGCCGGTGGTCGAGGCGCGCAGCGAGATCTTGCCTTCGATCTTGGGCGCGGAGAGGCCTTCCATCCCCTTTTCAAGGATAAAGCCGCGAATGCCGCCGCCATGCTCTTCGCTCTTGGCCCAGACGACGAAGACATCGGCGAAGGGCGAGTTGGAAATCCAGGTTTTGGACCCTGAGATCACGTAGTCATCGCCGTCCTTCTTGGCGTAGGTTTTCATGCCCGCCGGGTCGGAGCCGGCATCGGGTTCGGTCAGGCCGAAGCAGCCGATCAGTTCGCCGCTCGCAAGGCCGGGCAGGTACTTGGCGCGCTGCTCGTCCGATCCGTAAGCGTAGATCGGGTGCATCACGAGGCTCGACTGGACGCTCGCCATGGAGCGGTAGCCTGAGTCGACGCGTTCAATCTCACGCGCGACGAGGCCGTAGGCGACATAGGATGCGCCAACGCCGCCAAACTCTTCGGGAATGGTGACGCCGAGCACGCCGGCCTGTCCCATCAGCGGGAAGAGTTCGGGCGCGGAAACCTCGTTGCGGTACGCTTCGATCACGCGGCTTTGCAGCTCGCTTTGCGCAAAGGCGTTCGCCGCGTCGCGGATCATGCGCTCGTCTTCGGTGAGCTGGTTTTCCAGATCGAACGGGTCTTCCCAGTTGAACGGGACGATCCCGGCGCTCGGGTCTCGTTGCTCGGTTTCAGCGTGGGGCGAATTGAAGGGGGCGTTCACGGCAAATGGCTCCTTTGTGCAGCAGGCTAGGGCGCTGCAAAACAGTGTTGGAGCCCGTGTTACACGCGGCTGAGCGCTGGGTCACCCCATGTTGTGTTCTGATCGTCACCGTGCTGGGCACCGCTGCCGGAGAGCGCGGCAGCGAGGGCAGCGTGCGGGTCGCGGCAATGAGGCGCCTCAGATGTAGTGGGGTTGACTAAGCCTGAGCCAGCTTGCGTTCCAGCGCGCCGTTGACCGCGCTCAGCATGTCAGCGGGCGGGCACGGTTTAACCAGCGTGGTCGAGCCGGGAAAGCGCGCCTTGAGCTCGGCCCCGGCGTTCGCGCCCGAGTGGAAGATGATCGGCACATTGTCCGCTTCGAGCTTTTCCGCCAGCGCGTAGACCTCGCCATCTTCGAGCGTGATGTCCAAGATTGCGAGATCCGGCGCGTCCGCTTCATAGGCGTCGGTTGCAGAGCAAATCCCGCTATAGGGGCCTTCGACTTCGTAGCCCGCTTCTTCCACGGTGTCGCACAGATCGAACGCGACGATCGGCTCGTCTTCGGCGACCAGAATTCTCTGACTCATGTTGCTCTCCCTACTTGACGGTAAGGAGTGTATCATAAATTTGACGAATGTCGTCTTAGTTTCTTAGCCGTTATTGCCGAATTTCGCGGCATAGGCGTCTTTATCGTCCGAAATCAGCAGCTTGGCTTGCTCAACCCATTGGTCGCGCTCGATCCGGCCTTTGAAGCGGCCGAGCTTGGCGTCAATCTTGGCCACGTCCGAATCGGACCAGGCGGCGATCTGGGCGAAGTGCGTGACGCCTTCCTGCGCCAGCAATGTCACCAGTTTGGGGCCCACGCCTTTGATACGGCGCAGGTCGTCGGACTTGACGGTGGCCGAGGGTGTCGGCGCAGAAGCCGGGGCAGGCTCGGGTGTCGGCTCGGGAGCGGGGGCCGTTTCAGAGACCGGCGCGCGCGTGGGCGTGATGGCCGGCCCCGCTTCGGCGTCGGCCGTGGCGGGCGCGGCGGCGACGGGGGCGGTGTTTGCCACCGCGCTGGTCGTACCGAAATTGTTCGCGACCGCGGCGGGCGCGGCGTCGATCAGGGCCTGGTTGCGCTGCGCGGGCGCGGCGCCTTCGTCGAGGACGTCTTTCTTGACGCTTCCATCGCCGACAATTGTCGTCGTCTTGCCAAGCCGCATGATCAACCAGACGGCGATCACGAGCAGGACAAGCCCGATAATGATCAGGGGGACAGCGGTGTTGAACGAAGCGGACATGGGCGGATGGACCTTTGAATGAAAAGGAAAACAGACGCGCGCGCTTTAGCAGCGCGAGGCGGTCGTGCAAAGCGGGCGCTTTGAGGCGCGGCGCGGGCAAGAGGGCGCGCGGACCCGGCTCAACCCCGCAGCAAAAAAGGGTCGGCGTTGAACCTTTCGTTCAGCGCCGACCCTTTAATCGCACCGGCACCCCCGTTCCGACGCAGGAGCTCCCGTTTAGCCGCCTTTCATGCTTTCGGCTACCGCGTTCAATTGGAGAAATTCCTGACGCCAGTAATTCTTCTGACGCCCGGCCAGCTGGCCCACATCGTCAAAGTCGAAATCGCGCATCAGCGTGTCACCCCGAAGGATCTGGCCAAAGGCCGCGACCGAGGCGGCAAAGGCGAAGTCGCCCGTGGGCGCTTTGGCACGGCGAATCTGCTCATAGGAGACCACGCGGTCGAGCAGTTTCGACTTTTTGCCCTGCGGCAATTTGTAGCGCAGTTTGACATGCGCGGCCTCGGCCATCTTCTTGGACGCGGCCGACGGAATGCGGTCTTCGTAACGGCGCGCCGGGATCCAGCCCGATTTGCCGGTTAGCACCACTTCGTAGATCGCGGTTACCTGATGGCCTGCGCCGATATCGCCCGCATCCACCGTGTCGTTGTTGAAATCCTCTTCGCGAAGCGCGCGGTTTTCATAGCCGACAAGGCGGTACTGGCTGATCACGGCGGGGTTAAATTCGACCTGGATTTTCACATCCTTGGCGATGGTGAAGAGGGTGGAGGACATCTCATCGCCCAGCACCTTTTTCGCCTCCAGCGCGCTATCGATATAGGCGTAATTGCCGTTCCCCTTATTGGCGATCTGCTCCATCATCGCTTCGTTGTAATTGCCCTGACCAAAGCCGAGCGTGGTGAGCGTGATGCCCCGGTCGCGGTTCGCCTCGATCATCTCGACCAGCGCGTCCTTGTCCGAGACGCCGACGTTGAAATCGCCATCGGTCGCCAGGATCACGCGGTTGACGCCGCCTTTGATGAAATTGTCTTCGGCGATGTTGTAGGCAAGCTTGATCCCCGCGCCGCCCGCGGTCGAGCCGCCCGCGTCGAGGTCGGCCAGCGCCCGGCGGATCTTGCGAATGTCGTTGGTGGGTTCGAGCACCAGCCCCGCCGCGCCCGCGTAAACGACGATCGAAACCGTGTCCTGCGGCCCCAATTCGCCCGCGAGGCCGGACAAAGCGGTTTTGACCAGCGGCAATTTGTCCTGCGCGCTCATCGAACCGGACACGTCCATCAGGAAGACGAGGTTGGCGGGCGGGCGCTCGGCCCGGTCAATGTCGTATCCGCGCAGGCCAATGCGCATTAGGTAGCTGCCCTCGTTCCAAGGGCTCTTCGCGACATCGGTGGTCACGCTAAAGGGCACCTGCGTGCTGATCGGGCGCGGGTAATCGTAACGGAAATAGTTGATCATTTCCTCGGTGCGCACCGCCGCCTTGGGCGGCAGCATGCCATCATTCAGGAACCGCCGTGTGTTGGTGTAGGCGCCAGTGTCGACGTCGACGCTGAAGGTGGAGACGGGTTCAATGCCCGTCAGCTTGACCGAGGAAACTTCCTCGCCCTTGTAACGCTCACGGCCTGGATCGGTGGCGGTTTGGACGGCCATGACCGAATAGTCATCGGCACTTTGGCCAGCCATGCGCGATCCGGTGACGGTGATCATCCGGCTTAGCGGTGAGGCGGGCGCTATCTCCCTAGCAGGCGGCGGGGCGACGGCCAGATCGGCGGCGTCCTGCTCGGGCGGCGCTTCCACGTTGAGCGAGGTCACCCGCTCATAGCTTTTCGCATCGGCGCTTTCAGCCAGCTCTGCGCTGCCGTCAGCGGTGCTGCACGCGGCGAGCGCCAGAACATGGCCCAGCGCCACAGCGCCAAGGATCGCGAACCGGCGGATGTTGGATCGGCTGTCATAAGTCTCGGTGGTCGGCATCAAACGTCCTCCTTCCCCTTGCCTTGCAAACGCTTTTGGCGAAGCGGCCATTGAAGGGGAGCGCACGAGGCCCACGGATTAGCCCCGAGCACCGGCTGGCCACCCCAAGCGGTGTGCGAGGTGGAGCGTTAGGGGCGCCCCGACCCTCGCTCGCGCATGGTCCGCCTCATCAGATGAACGGTGTATGAGTTGCGATCAGAAACGCCTTATTTTCGCCACAATTGGGGCGATCAGCGCGCCTGATTGCCGAGGAAATTGCGCGAATTCAGGCGTTTTTGACGGGCTCTTCGCTCGCCACAATTGGGGCGACCGGGTCGGAGGCTGGATCAGCCGGCGCCACATTCTTGCGAAACAGAACCTTGTCCGATTCGTCAAAGCCGCGCTTCCAGATAACGGTCATATAGGCGGCCAAGATCGCGGGGCCGCCGATGATCAGCTCGACCCATTCGGGTGTAAATTCGGTGAACACGAACCCGATGATCACCGCCGGCGCCGCCGCGTAGACCAGCGCCCAGCGCCAGTTGGAGACTGGCGCCTTGAGCAGCGTCTTGAGCACGATCGCCTTGATGAGGCTGGAGACGCCAAGGGCAAAGAACATCGCCAATGCTGCGCCCGCCGCCTGAAACCCTTCGTCGAGTTTCAGCTCCTTGGCGAGCAGGATCAGACCCACGGTCAGCACCCCTTGCAAGGTGATGACGCCGACCGAAATGCCCAGATTGCGTTTGCGTGCGATGTAGACCAGCACGCTTTCGGACACGACCGCCATCGAAGCGACCACTTCAGCGGCGAGCAGGATCGCCAGCGCGCCCGTGCCGCCCACGATCTGCGGCCCGCCGAGGCCCATGACCGCTTCGCCTGGGATCGCCAGCGTCAGCGCGATGCCGAACTGCAGCGCGATGATCCAGAAGCCCACCTGGCGCACCTGATCGGCGATGGCTGTGAAATTGCCGGTCTTCAGGTTCTTGGTGATGACGGGAGCGAGGATCGGTTCGAAACTGGTTTTGAGCTTTTGTGGCAGGCTCACGATTTCCTTGGCGAACCAATAGATGCCGACCGTGCCCGCCGAACAGAACTGGCCAAGCAGAAACACATCGATCAACCGCGTGCCGCGCTCGATCACGTCCGCGCCAATCAACGGCAGCGCGCGCGCCGTCATCTTCGCCAGATAGCGCGGGCGCGGCCGCCACCCCTTGGGCCAGCCATAGGTGCGCAGAAACGACCAAGCGGCGGTGAACAAGGCCGCGTAGATCGCTCCGACAAAAGACAGCGCCAGCCCGCCATCATACAGCGCGGGGATAAAGAACAAGGCGCCCAGCAGGATCGATTTGGTCCACGGCTCGACCAGCGCGCGCGCGCGCACTGTGGTGGCGATATCGTATTTATACGCCTGCGCGGCGAGCAGGATTTCAGTGAGCGCAAAGGCCGGAATGGCCGCGATCATCCACATATCCCACTCGGAATTGGTCCCGCTGGGAAAGATGATCACAGGGAAGGCGAGCAGCAGTGCGCAAGCGGTGAGCGAGAACAACAGCGAGGTTAGCATCCCGTCAAAGACGAGGTTGGCTTCGGGCGCTCCCTCTCCTGTGGCGAGGTCTTCCTCGCCTTCTCGCAGACGCTGCGCTAGGCCGCGTTTCTCTCCCAATGCGCAGATCAGCGCGAGGATCTCGATGACGACAAAGGCGGCGGCGAAGCGGCCCATTTCGTCCACGCCGTAAAGGCGATATCCGATGAACAGGAACGGGATGCCGCCAAGCAGTCGCAGCACAAAACCCAGCGTGTTGGTGCGCCCGCCCTTGGCAAGCGTCGCCATATCGTCGCCGCCTTTAGCCGGGTCGAGGGGAGCGGGAGGGTCGACGACAGCGCTCACAAACGTGGCTCTTTTTCCCACGACAGGGCATCGCTCGGCGTTTCAGCGGTAAGCGGGCGCGCGAGCAATTGCGCGACCACATCGCGCGGCGGCGCGCCTTCGAGGATGGCGTGCACGCTGGTCATGATCGGCATGGCGATGCCGCGCTTGTCGGCGAGATCGGCGAGGACGGGCGCGGTGTGCGCCCCTTCGGCCACGGTGCGGCGGTCGGCCATCAGATCAGCTGCGCTCGCCCCTTCGCCCAGCGCTTTGCCCAGCGAGAAATTGCGGCTGGAGGTGGACGTGCAGGTCAGCACCAGATCGCCGATGCCGCACAGGCCTGAAAGCGTCTCGGCCTGCGCGCCCAGAGCTTCTCCAAAGCGCAGCATTTCCGCGACCCCGCGCGCGATCAGCGCCGCGCGCGCGTTTTGGCCAAGGCCAAGCCCTTCGACCAGACCGCAGGCGATGGCGAGGACGTTCTTGATCGCCCCGCCGATCTCCGCGCCGGTAACATCATCGGAGTAATAGGGGCGGAAGGCGGGCCGGGCGATGGCGGAGGACAGGCGCTCCCATTGCGACTCTCCGCCCGCGCAGGCGAGGGTGACAGCGGTGGGCAGCCCGGCGGCGACTTCGTGCGCGAAGGTGGGGCCGGAAAGCACCGCGATCTCGCTGTTCGGGCAAGCGGCGCGCGCGACATCGTTCATGAGCCGCCCGGTGCCCGCTTCGATCCCTTTGGAGCACAGCACGAGGTCGCGCGGTGCGGCGGGCAGGCCCTCCAAGACGCGGCCCATGACCTGCGCGGGCGTTACGACCAATGCGATATCGACGCTGGCCAGATCCGCCAGATCGCCGGTTGCCCGGATGGAGGGCGCAAGCTGAGCGCTGGGCAGGTAGAGCGGGTTGCGACGCTCGGTGTTGATCGCCTCGACCACCTCGGGCTCGTAAGCCCAGATGCGTACATCGCGGTCATCGCTGGCTAGCATCTGTGCAAGGGCGGTTCCCCAGGCGCCCGCGCCGATTACGCCAAGTGTCTCCCGCTCACCCTGAGCGTGTCGAAGGGTCATGCTCGCATGGCTCATGCCTTCACTCCTGCGCCGCGCACGGCGTCCGCATCAGGATCAAGCGGCCAGCGGGGACGCGCTCGAAAATCGAGCGGGTCCGAGGTAAGGGGCGCATCGCTCGCGAGCATTCGCTCGCAGCCGGCCCAAGCGATCATCGCTGCGTTATCAGTGCACAGCGCCAGCGGCGGCGCGGTGAAGCGCATGGCGTGCCGCTCGGCAAGAGCCTCCAACGCCCCGCGCACGGCGAGGTTGGCCGCAACCCCGCCCGCGACGACCAGAGCAGGCGGCGCGTCGATTTTGGCGAGCGCGTGGTCGAGCCTATCGATCAGGCAGTCAATCGCGGCTTGCTGAAAGCTGGCGGCTAAGTCGGCGGCTTTGTGCTCGCCGCCGTCATGCGCGCGCAAAACCGCGCTCTTGAGCCCGGCAAAGCTGAAATGCGGCTCCTTCGATCCCTTCAACGGGCGGGGCAGGGGAACCGCTTTGGGATCACCTTCGCGCGCGAGGCGCTCCACCGCAGGCCCGCCGGGATAGCCGAGGCCGAGGATCTTGGCGGTCTTGTCAAACGCTTCGCCCAGCGCGTCGTCAATCGTGGTGGCGAAGCGGCGATACTGGTCCACGCCCTCCACCAGCAAAATCTGGCAATGCCCGCCTGAGACCAGCAGCAGCAGATAAGGGAACGCCAGCGCTGGGTCCGAGAGACGCGGCGAGAGCGCGTGGCCTTCCAGATGGTTGATCGCCAGCAGCGGCGTGTCGCTCGCCATGGCGAGCGCCTTGGCGCTGACGAGGCCAACCATCACCCCGCCGATCAGCCCCGGACCCGCCGTTGCCGCCACCGCGTCCACCTCGTCCAGCGTGACGCCCGCATCGTCCAGCACCGCGCTCAGCATCGGCGCGAGGCGCTGCGCGTGGGCGCGCGCCGCGATTTCAGGCACCACGCCGCCATAGGGCGCGTGCTCGGCTTCCTGGCTGGCGATCCGCTGGGCAAGAATGCTCCGATCCGTCGTCACCAGCGCCACGGCGGTTTCATCGCAGCTGGACTCGATGCCCAGCACCATGGCGGGCTTGGTCAAGATGTGTGCATCGCGTCCCATCGCGCTTCCATCTAGTCACTGCGCGAGCTAGGGCAAGCGTGACGGAAGGGACATTGATGACTGATCAACCGATAAATTCGGTGCGAATACGCCATGGGATCAAGCTTGGCACGCGCAATTCGCCGCTGGCGATGGCGCAGGCTTATGAAACGCAGCGGCGGCTGTGCGCCGCGCATGGGTGGGGCGAAGATGAGGTTGAGCTGGTCCCGGTTCTGGCGAGCGGGGACAAAGTGCTAGACCGCCCGCTTGCCGAAATCGGCGGCAAGGCGCTGTGGACCAAGGAACTCGACGTGTGGCTGCACGAAGGGCGCATCGACGTCGCGGTCCATTCGGCCAAGGATGTCGAGACCCTGCGGCCTGAGGAGTTCACCTTCGGCGCGGTCTTGCCGCGCGCGGATCGGCGCGATTGTCTGGTGGGGGCGGACAGCATCGCCGCCATCCCGCCGGGCGCCGTAGTCGGCACCAGCGCCCCGCGCCGCGCGGCGCAGCTGCTCAACATCCGCCCCGATTGCTCCGTTGTGACCTTTCGCGGCAACGTCGCCACGCGCCTTGGCAAATTGAAAGCGGGCGAGGCGGATGTAACCTTCCTCGCCGCCGCCGGGCTCGAACGATTGGATCAAAGCGCGCTGGGCTCTGCGATTGAGGTCGACGAGTGGATCCCCGCTGCGGCCCAAGGCGCGATTGCGCTAGAGTGCCGCGCGGATGATGAGGCGACGCTGTCGGCGCTGGCCGCTCTGGACCACGCCGAAACCCGCGCGGAACTGGAGGCGGAACGCGCGCTGCTCGCGGCGCTGGGCGGCACCTGCCATTCGCCCGTGGCGGTGCTGTGCACGCACGGGCCGCGCGGTCTCGCCATGCAGGCGGCGATCTTCTCGCCCGATGGCAAGGAGCGCGTCGAAGGCGAAACGCTATGCGCGCCGGGCGACCACGGTCCCATCCGCGAACTTGCCCAAGATTTGCTCACCCGCGCGAGCGAGGCGGTCACGGCGCAATTTGGCGGTGCCCAATAATTGAGCACGGCGCGCGCGATGGGCCCCCTGCTATGAAAAGCGGCACCACGCCTCAATCGGTTCCTGTCCTTGCCATCCGGCCCGAGCCCGGCCTGTCCTCAACGCTGGCCGCCGGGCGGCGCTTGGGGCTTACGATGCACGGTTTCGCGCTTTCGCGGGTCAGCCCTGTGGCGTGGGACGTGCCTTCGCTCGCGCGGTTTGACGCGCTGTTGATCGGCAGCGCCAACGCCATGCGGCTGGGCGGGGGGAACCTCGCAAAGCTCACCAAACTGCCCGTTCACGCAGTGGGCGAGGCGACGGCGAAAGAGGCGCGCGCGGCGGGTTTTACCGTCGAGCGGCTTGGCAAAGGCGGCTTGCAAAGCGTGCTCGACGCGGTCGAGCCCCCGGTTCATTATCTGCGGCTGGTCGGCAACGAATATGTCGATCTCACCTGGCCCGAGGGCGTCTCGTTCGAACCGGTGCAGGTGTACGAGGTCAGACCGCGCAGGTTCCTCGACACGCCCGCAAAGCTGCTCGAAAAAGACGCAATCGTCCTGCTCCATTCCGCGGCCATGACGCGCCAATTCGTGGCTGAATGTGAGCGGCTGAAGGTGGATCGCAGCCGCATCACGCTCGCCGCAATGGGCGAGCGGATCGCGGGCCCGGCGCGGGGCGCGCTTGAAGATCGCTGGGCCGCTATCCACATTTGCCACGAACCCAGCGATGCCGCTTTGCTGGCCATGGTCCGCGAGCTGTGCCTATAAAGCGCGCAAGAACCGTATCTCGCCCGCCGGGGCGTTTGCAAAACCCACTCGCGGTCTGGCAGACACATGCGGCGCGCATCGAGAGCAAAGACACGTATGGAATCGAAGTATGGCAGCCGGCGCAAGAACCCGTCCCTGAAGGGGCCCTTGCTTGCGTCAGCCGCGTCGTTCCTGCTGGGCGGCGCGGCGGTCGGATACTATTTCTGGTCTGAGGCCCAAGGCGAAGACACGCCCACACAAAAGCCTGCACAAACCGCCGAGAGTGGGGGCGCGGCGACGCCGATTGCGCCGCCCAGCGCGGCCATTGCGCCATCGCCCACGCCGCTGGTTGAAGCGTTGGAAGAGGCCGAAACCCCGGAAGAGGCGGTTGAGGTCGTGACCCGCGTGGCCGAGCAACAAGGCGGCTTGGATCAGCGTCTGGCCGCCGCCGAACAGCGGCTAACTCGGCTCGATATTCAGGCGCAGGCCGCGGCGGGCAACGCCGCGCGCGCCGAGGCGCTGCTGATCGCGTTCGCCACGCGCCGCCTGATCGAACGCGGTGATGAGCTTGGCTATCTTGCCGACCAACTGCGCCTGCGCTTTGGCGATGAACGGCCCAACGCGGTCAGCACCATCATCAGTTTTTCGCGCAGCGATCCGCCGATCCGGCTCGACGGGCTGCTCGCGCGGCTCGATGGGTTGGGTCCGCAATTGCAGGAGCGCAGCGAGGGCCCGTCTTGGGACGCCTTCACCCGCGAGGTGGGCGAATTGTTCGTGATCCGGCGCGAATCCACCCCGTCGAGCCAACCGCAAAGGCGGCTGGACCGCGCGCGTTTCGCGATGGAGCAAGGCCGCTATCGCAGCGCCATCGAAGAAGTGCGCGGCCTGCCCGGCGCGGATCGGGCGGAGGCGTGGATCGCTGACGCGCAGCGCTTTGCCGAGGTGATGGAAGCGCTGGAGAACATCGAGACCGCCGCCGTGCTCGACCAGCGGGGCTTACGCGATGGGTCCGGCAACCGGGTCGCGCAGCCCAGCGCGGTGGGATCGGGCGGGTAAGCGCTAAGGCTTCAGGCCTTCAAAAGCTCCGGCAGATCGCCTGAGACGCCGCGCGCTTCGTCCATGAAGAACGTCTTGAGCGGGCCGGTGCGCTGCACCGCGCTCATCCCCAGACGCCGCGCCGCCGAGGCGAGAGGGCCGGGCATCCCGAACAGCCGCGTGAGCGTGTCCGTCGCAAGGCTGACCATAAAGCTGTCGAGCCCGCGCCAGTTCTCATAGCGCTTCAGCAATTGCGCATCGCCCGGATCCAGCCCGAGCCGCGCGCCATCGGCCAGCACTTCGGTCAAAGCCGCCGCGTCGCGCAGGCCAAGATTCAACCCCTGTCCGGCAATCGGGTGGATGCCGTGCGCCGCATCCCCAATCAGCGCCAAGCGCTCATCGGTGATCTTGGCGGTGTGGTGAAAGCCCAGCGGCCAGCTTGATCGTGACCCGACGCTGATCACTTCGCCCAGCACATCGCCCATGCGTTTTTGCACTTCGGCCAGGAACGCGCGGTCGCCCAGCTTCATCACGCCCTTTCCGTCCTCTTCGGACACCGTCCAGACCAGCGAAGATCGGTGCGTGCCATCCGCGTCATCGTTCATCGGCAGCAGCGCGAAGGGACCGGCGGGGTAGAAAATCTCCCAGGCGACGTTTTCGTGCGGCTTGGAATGGGTGAGCCCGGCGATCACCGCGCGGTGCTGGTAATCCCATTTGGCGAGGCTGAACCCGGCCTCATCGCGCGTGGGCGATCCGCGCCCTTCGGCGGCGACCATCAGGCGGCCTTTAAGCTTTTCGCCCGAAGCCAAGACCGCCGCGACGCCGTATTCGGAACGCTGGCGTTCGACGACTTCAGCCTTCGACACCCAGTTGATCAGCGGTTCGTCCGCCGCCGCTTCAAACAAGGCCAGACGCAGGCGGCGGTTCGGGAACATGCGGCCCAGCGTCCCTTCGCCTTCGCCCGGTTGGAAATCGATACGTCCCGGCTTTTGCTGGTCCGTCACCGCGATTGAGGCGATGTCGCAGGCAAATTCGTCAAGCCCTTTTGCGATGCCGAGATTGGTGAACAGGTGCCAGCTGGCGGTCGAGATCGCGGTGGCGCGGTCGTCAAACCCTTCGGCGGTGAGCTCGGCCGGGTCAGCGCGGTCGATGACGTGGCTCGACATGCCCTTTTTCGCGGCTGCCAGAGCGAGCGCCATGCCCACAAGCCCTCCGCCCAGGATCAGCAGATCGGCGGTGTCGGAACTTGTGGTCATAGTGTCACCTTGAATGGGTCATTTGCGAATACCATGTCACCCGCTCTAAAGGCTCATCCGTGATCCACGCAAGATTCTTCCCCCTTTCACCCAAACACTTCGCTGCATGTTTGTGTGCGCTCATCGCAAGCGTCCTTTTGGCGCAAGGCGCGTGGGCGCAGACCGAGCGCACGCCGCCTTACTATGGCGACGACAATATCTCGGTCGAACTCTACTCGGAGGGTGCATGGGTCGCAGGTGAAGTGACGTGGTACGCGCTGCGGTTCTCCCCCTCGAGCGCCGAATGGCACGGTTATTGGTCTAATCCCGGCGATGCAGGGCAGGGAATGCGATTGGACTTGCAGGTCCCTGATGACTGGACTGTGGGCGAACCCGTTTATCCGGTTCCAAGTCGACTGATGATAGGCGACTTGATGAACCACATTTATGAGGGTGACTACACGGTACTCGTACCCGTGACGGTGGGTCCCAGCGTCGACTATTCCGATATGGTTGGCCTCAAAGCCTATGTTGAGTATCTTGCTTGCACGGACCGCGTGTGCGTGCCGCAAGACGCGGTGCTCGAGGAATTGACGGGAATTGGCGATTTTCCCAAATGGCGCGCGCAGGTCGCGCCGCTGCTCGACGCGCAAAGCTCTTTCGAGCGCACCGGCACGGCGCTGCGCCTCGCGATCCCGCTGCCGGAAAGCGTCGAGCTGAGCTCCCCGCACGCCTTCATCGCCAACGAAGAGCTGGTGGATTACGCCGCCGCGCAGGTGTTCCGCCGCTCTGGCGACATTGTGACGGTCGATATCCCGCTCAAATTCACCGATACGCAGCCTGAGGCAATCGAGGGGATTCTGGCCTTTGGCGAAGAGACCGGCGTGCGCTTTGCCGCCACGCCCGGCGACGTGCCAACGGGCGGTGAGCAGATTTCTGGTCCGATAGGCCCCGACATTCCTCCGTTCTGGACGCTGGCTCTTGGCGCGCTGGTGGGCGGTTTGATCCTCAACATCATGCCCTGCGTCTTCCCGATCCTGAGCCTCAAAGCGCTCAGCCTTGCGCGTGCGGGCGAGAGCGAAGCGGCGGCGCGGGTTGAGGGGCTAGCCTACACCGCCGGCGTGGTGCTCGCTTGCGTGGCGCTGGGTGCGGTCATGCTCGCCCTGCGCGCGGCGGGCGAGCAGGTGGGCTGGGCGTTCCAGTTGCAAGAACCCTCGGTGGTCATCGTCCTGCTGGTGCTGGCCGCTGCAATCACCGCGAATTTCGCGGGCGTGTTCGAATTACCGAGCATCGACACCGGATCGGGCGCGAAGAAGGGCGCAGGCGGCGCGTTTGCGACTGGGCTGCTGGCCGCTTTTGCCGCTACGCCGTGCACCGGGCCGTTCATGGCCGCGGCTTTGGGCGCGGCGCTGTTGTTGCCAACGCCAATGGCCTTGATGCTGTTTGCCATGCTCGGGCTGGGCCTCGCGCTGCCGTTCTTGGCGCTCGGTTTCGTGCCCGCTCTGCGCAACCGCCTGCCAAAGCCTGGCGCGTGGATGGACACGTTCCGCCGCGTCATGGCGATCCCGATGGGGCTGACCGCGCTGGCGCTGATCTGGCTGACCGCGCAATTGGGCGGCAAGGGCTTTGCGATGTTCGCGCTGGTGATGACCTTTGGCGTGATCCTCGCGCTGTTTATCGTGGGCAAGCTGCAACGCTCGGGCAAGATGGCGTGGCCCGCCTTCGCGTTGGTCGCGGCGCCGTTCCTCGTCTTCGGCAGCATAGCGCTGCCCGCCAGCTTTGAGCGGCCTAGCCGCGACGCCTCGACCTCGCTGCTCGCCGCGCAGGAGTTCTCGTCCGAGGCGCTGACGCAGGCGCGCGCGTCGGGTCAGCCCGTGTTCCTCTATTTCACCGCCGATTGGTGCGTCACCTGCAAGGTCAACGAAAGCGTCGCGATTGAGCGCGAGGCGACGGCGGAGGCATTCGAGCAAGCGGGCGTCATCGCGATGGTAGGCGACTGGACGGTGCGCGACGAAGCGATCACCGCGTTCCTGACCAAGCAAGGCGCGGCGGGCGTGCCGCTCTATCTGTGGTATGAGCCCGGCGGTGAAGCGGAGCAACTGCCGCAAGTCCTGACGCCGGACACGCTCACCGAGTTGGCCAAACGCCAGCGTTAGCGCGCGCGGCACTTCTCCAGAAACGCCATCGCTATCTCGTTCTCGTTGATGGTCACCATTCCGGCTCCGGGAACGGTGACGGTCACCGTCCGGGGCCCCGCGAGCGGCTCCCATTTTTCGTCCGCAGCCAGTTTCTCGCCGCGCCACACAAAGCGTCTGCCGACTTCGACCGCGTCCACTTCAATTCGACCGATATGGCCATTGCCCACCATCGCGAGCAACGCGCCTGCGCCTTCATCCGCCGGGCTCATCCGGGTGATGCGCAGACTCGCGGGGAGGGTGTCTGTCAGGCATGTAAGCGCCAGCAGCGCTGGCGACCCGGGCACGCCGTAGATCAAGCGGTCCGGGTTGCTCGGGCTGATCGCCCACACCGCGCCCTGCGTGTCGGGCGAGGGCAGTGGGTCCGACGCGTAGGTCGGCGCGACCTCAGGCAGGTCGCGGTTCATATCCGCATCGGTCGGCGGCGGCTTGCAGGCCGACACCGCCGCGACGCTGATGGTGAGCGCAACCCAACTAAACGCCGCCGTGCGGCACGGGCCGAGGGCCCTCATCGGGCGCGGATGAAGGCGCGGATGTCTTCGGATAGCTGCGCGCGGTCCTCGTCGCGCACATACATCATGTGGCCCGCGTCGTAATATTTGTAGGTCATCCGGTCTTGCGGAATGCCCATCCGGTTGAGCGAATATTCCGCGCCGAAGAAGGGCGTTGCGAAATCGTACCAGCCTTGAGCGTTGAAGACGCGCAGGTCTGAGTTGCGGCGCATGGCGGTTCCGATGAAGGGCGCGACGTTCAAATAGGCGTTGCGCCCGCGCCCTTGCAGGCTCCAGTCCCAGCGCCCGCCAAGCCCACCGATGGAGGAATAGGCGCGGTCGGTCTCAAAGCTTAAGCCTTCGCGCGCCCATTCGTTGATCGCCGCGGTGTAGCCGGCATCAATGCCGTAGAAGCTGGGGTCGCTGTCCGGATATTCGCCCGCGCTATCGTAATCGACACCGGTGTAGCGGGAATCCAGACGGCCAATGGTGAGGCCCCGGTCGCGCAGCAATTCCTTGTAAAAGCGCTGCGAGGTGACGCGCAGATTGGCGCGGTCAAGATAGGCTTCGGACAGGCCGGTGAGCTGCGACAGGCGCGCGCGCACAGCCGCGCGTTCCTCTTGCGGCAGGTCCTGACCTTTCAGCAGCGCTGTGGCGAACGGCCCGATGGCAAACTCGCGCGCTTCCTGCGCGATGGCCTCGACCGACGTCGCCTGCACCTTGCCGTGGTAATAGGCCGCCGTCGCCATGTTGGGCAGGGTGACGATATAGGCCATCTCGTTGCCCGGCGTCGGCTCGCGCGCGGCAAAATCGAGGATGGTCGAGATCAGGATCAGCCCGTTGAGCGCGACGTCGTTATAGGTCGATCCCTCCAGCTCATCGACGACCATCGCGGTGCGGCTGGTGCCGTAGCTCTCGCCGCCCAGATATTTGGGGCTGTTCCAGCGGCCATTGTCGCTGATCCAGCGGCGGATAACGGCGGCGACCACGCGCGCGTCCTGGCGCAGGCCGTAATACTTCGAGGTGTCGGTGCCCTTGGTCAGGTAGCTGAAACCCGTGCCCGGCGGGTCGATAAACACTAGGTCGGCGACATCGAGCAAGCTCGCCGGATTGTCGAGGATCGGGTAAGGCGGCGCGCCATCGTCTTTCGCGTCGCTCGGGATAGCCACGCGCTTGGGACCAAACGCGCCCATTTGCAGCCAGACCGAACCCGATCCCGGCCCACCATTATAGATGAAGAACACGGGCCGCGCCTTGTCCGCCGGGTCTTTCATGTAAGTGGTCGTGACGATGACCGCCTCGGGCTTGCCATCGTCGCTCTTAAGCACCGTTTCCTTGATCGTCGCGGAGTACCGGATGGATACGCCGCCAAAGGTGCCTGAGTGCTGCGTAGTCTTTTCTTGTGGCACTACGAGCGCTGGCGCGGTTTTGTCTTCCTTGTGGTGGTCCGCGAGGGCGGGTGAAGCGGTGAAGGCAAGAGCGAGGGTTGTGGCGAGCGCGGTAAAGAGGCGTGTTTTCATGGGCTGCCGATTGGCAGGAAATCGACCTCAGGGTCAAGCCGCGCGCGGGGTTATCCGGTCAAGTTCGCCGTTCAATTCGCGCTTTGCTCTGCGCAGCTCGCAGTCGATCTGAAGGCCCATGAAGAACCCTTCGGACATGCGGAAATAGCGCGCGAGGCGAAGGTCGAGTTCGCCATCAATCCGCTTTGTCCCGTCGATCATATTTTGCAGCCGTGCAGGTTCGACCGCTATGGCCTGCGCCAAGGCGGATACGTCCAGTCTCAGCGGCTCCATAAATTCCGATACAAGCAATTCGCCCGCATGCGGAATGTGCAACCAGTCCGATGTATCAATGGTAGTCGACGATTTCGACACCGTGCGCTTCTCCGTCGTTGAAGGTGAAGCATATACGCTTGCATAGCGCACTTCGTCACCCTGAACTTGTTTGGCCGATGGCCAGCTCCGCTTCCAGGGTCCATCTCCGGCTCTAGATCCGCAACTTCGCGCGGGCGATGGATGCTGAAACGAGTTCAGCATGACGGGTTGGGGTCAACGTTCGCGCTCCATCCAACGCCCGATCTGGATGCCTCCGAAGACGAGTCCACCGGCTAGGGTGATCAAGAGGATAGTGGTGCTGATAGTTTCGAAGGGGGTCATGGCGGCGCTCCGTTAATACGTGCAGCGCATTGGTCAGCGGCAAACCAAAATTGCAACGCTTCTAAAAACTTATGTCCGGCTTGAATTTAAACGACTTTTTATCGCTGATCCTTCCAACAGTCTTAAGTCCCTCAGCCGAACATAGTACGATTTCAGGGCGTTATCTCAATCATATACTTCCAACATGAGAAAGTGTGGAAAAACAGCCGAAAGACTAAGATAATCAAGGCTTCCCACCCATCCGCTTGTATCGCGCCTTCCCGCGAACCTTGCGCGTCCCCGGCCTACCTGCATCCGACCGCCCAACCTTGGGCGCCTTCTTCTCGTTATCCGGCAGACCCAGCTCGTCGTTCTCCAACCGGCGGATCTCATCGCGCAGGCGTCCGGCCTCTTCAAACTCAAGGTTCGCCGCCGCGTCGCGCATGCGTTTTTCGAGGTCTTCGATATAGGCGCGCAGATTGTGCCCAACGAGATTGTTGACCTCGTCATCGCCGGTGTCGACCACCACGCCGTCCTGGCTTGCGGTGTCGGCGACGATGTCGGCGATGTCGCGCTTGATCGTCTTGGGCGTGATGCCGTGCTCTTTGTTGTATTCCTCTTGTTTGGCCCGGCGGCGGTCGGTTTCGGCCATCGCGCGCTCCATCGATCCGGTGATGCGGTCGGCGTAGAGGATCACGCGGCCATCGACGTTGCGCGCGGCGCGACCGATGGTTTGCACTAGCGACGTTTCGGAGCGCAAAAAGCCCTCCTTGTCCGCGTCCAGAATGCACACCAGCCCGCATTCGGGAATGTCGAGGCCTTCGCGCAAAAGGTTGATCCCGATCAGCACGTCATAGACGCCAAGGCGCAGGTCGCGGATCAGCTCGATACGCTCAAGCGTCTCGACATCGGAGTGCATGTAGCGGACCCGCACGCCCGCCTCGTGCATGAATTCGGTGAGGTCTTCGGCCATCCGCTTGGTCAGCGTGGTGACAAGGGTGCGGTAGCCCTTCTTGGCGGTGGCGAGGCATTCCTGGATGCAGTCTTGCACCTGGTCTTCGACCGGGCGGATTTCGACGGGGGGGTCGATCAGGCCAGTGGGGCGGATGACTTGCTCTGCAAAGACACCGCCGGTTTGCTCCAGCTCCCATGGGCCGGGGGTGGCCGAGACGCAGAAGGTCTGCGGGCGCATCGCGTCCCATTCGTTGAAGCGCAAGGGGCGGTTGTCGATGCAGCTGGGCAGGCGAAAGCCGTATTCGGCCAGCGTGATCTTGCGCCGGTGGTCGCCGCGCGCCATCGCGCCGATTTGCGGCACCGTCTGGTGGCTCTCATCGACGAAGAGCAGTGCGTTTTCAGGCAAGTACTCAAACAGGGTGGGGGGCGGCTCGCCCGGCAGGCGTCCGGTGAGAAAGCGCGAATAATTTTCGATCCCGTTGCAGCTGCCCGTCGCCGCGATCATTTCCAGATCGAAATGGGTGCGCTGTTCGAGCCGCTGGTGCTCCAGCAGCTTTCCCTCCGCCTCCAGCTCTTTCAAACGTTCGGCGAGCTCGAATTTGATCGCTTCGCTGGCCTGCTTCATCGTCGGGCCGGGCGTCACATAGTGCGAGTTGGCGTAGACCCGCACTCGGTCGAGCTTCGCGCCGGTCTTGCCGGTCAGCGGGTCGAATTCAGCGATTTCCTCGATCTCGTCGCCGAAGAAACTGATGCGCCAAGCCATGTCTTCGTAGTGGCTGGGGAAGATTTCTAGAGTGTCCCCACGCACCCGGAAACACCCACGAGTGAAGGCGGCGTCGTTGCGCTTGTATTGGAGGGAAACAAGTTTCCGGATCAGCTCTCGCTGGTCGACGGTCTCCTCTTTCTTGATGTCGAAGATCATGGCCGAATAGGTCTCGACCGAACCGATCCCGTAGAGGCACGAAACCGAGGCGACGATGATCACATCATCGCGTTCCAGCAAAGAGCGCGTGGCCGAGTGGCGCATCCGGTCGATGGCCTCGTTCACGCTCGACTCTTTCTCGATATACGTGTCGGAGCGCGGCACGTAGGCTTCGGGCTGGTAATAGTCGTAATAGCTGACGAAATACTCGACCGCGTTGTTGGGAAAGAAGCTTTTGAACTCCCCATACAATTGCGCGGCGAGGATCTTGTTGGGCGCCAGGATCAGGGCGGGGCGCTGCACTTCCTCGATCACTTTGGCCATGGTGAAGGTTTTGCCTGAGCCGGTCACGCCGAGCAGCGTCTGGGTCTTGTCGCCTTCGTGAACGCCTTGAACCAGTTCAGCGATCGCGGTCGGCTGATCGCCCGCGGGTTCGTAATCCGAGACGATTTCGAACCGCTTGCCCGGCATCGATTTTTCGGGCCGGGCGGGGCGGTGCGGGGTGAAGTCTTCGCCGGTTTCGGGCTCTTCAAGGCCGCGACGGATTACGAGTTCTGCCATGAATGTGGATATGAGGGCGCGTAGCCCGCTTGTGAAGTGGCGACGTCGGCCCTAGCGTGCAACCGGGTTTACTCAGGCGTCGGGTCGTTAAGACGCCTTTTCAGGGAGACTGGGGTGATGAAGGTTTGGTTGGCCGGTGTGGTCGCGCTGCTGGGGACGGGCGCGGTAATCGCGCAGACGGTGGATGAAGATATGAAGCCGCAGCCGGGTCAGTACGAATCCCAGATCACCTTGCTGTCGATGGATATCCCCGGTCTGCCCGCCAACATGACCAGCATGATGAAGGGTGTTTTTGAGCGCAGCGTTAAAATCTGCCTTACCGCCGAAGAGGTCGAGCAGGGCTATAAAGACGCGCTGCGCAAGGCGCAGGACGGCGATTGCCGCTATGACAGCTTTTCAGCGACCGGTGGCAAGATGGACGCCGTTCTGGTGTGTGACACCGAACAGGGCGAAATGACGATGGTGATGTCGGGCACCGGCACGCCGACCACGTCCGATGTGACGATGAAGATGACCGGCGACATGGGCACCGGGCCCGGTTCCATGTCGATGCGCGTGCAGCAAAAGCGGATCGGTGACTGCTGATCGCGCTTTTGCGACGCTTTGAAATCTAAGCTTAGGGGGATTGAATGAAGTACATTTTGACACCGGCTCTGGCCGCTTTTGCGCTGACCGCTTGTGGCGGCGGCGTAGTGGATGCGGACGCGGATGGCGACGGCAACATAACCAGTGAAGAAATGGCTGAAGCGGTGGCCGCTTCGGGCGATGAAATCCGGCCTGAGCCCGGCAAATATTCGACCACGATGGACATCCTCGAAATCGATATGCCTGGCGCGCCCGAAGGCATGAAGGACATGATGAAGTCCGCCATGGGCCAGAGCATCGAATATTGCGTGACCCCGGAAATGGCTGAGAAAGGCTACGCGGATTCGATCAAGGAAGGGCAGAACGGCGACTGCACCGTTTCAACCTTCACGCTTGATGGCGGCGATCTTGACATGGCCATGACCTGCAAGACGGGTGAAGGCGGGGCCGGTTCGGAAATGAACATGGCCCTCAACGGCGCCGTCACGCCGACCAGCTCGGATATGACCATGACGATGGACGGCGAAGTTCCCGAGCTTGGCGCGATGTCGATGAAAGTCGCCTACAAGCAAAATCGCATTGGCGACTGCGACGAATAACGCGCCGACTTTGGCCAAACCTTCCGCCGCGCAGCCAATGCGTGGCGGAGGGTGGGCTCGCCCCGCGCAGAGGGTGCGGTAATGATCGCTTTCATTTTTGCGCACGCTTGTTAGTGTCGCGCAGTATGCAAAATCGGCAATCGGGATCAGGCGCTGCGACTTCGGTCGAAACCGCAGCAGGCAGCTCCGCAAACTTCGATGAAATGACCGACGAGAGCGGCGCTATCCGGCCCGCTTACGCCGATTATTGCGGCTGGCTCGACGAGCAGGACAGCGCGGCGCTCAAACGCAAGAGCGCGGAGGCCGATGAAAGCTTTCGCCGCACCGGGATCACCTTCAATGTCTATGGCGAGGATGAGGCCGAAGAACGCCTGATCCCGTTCGACATGGTGCCGCGCATCATCACCGCGGCGGAATGGCGCAAGCTGACGCGCGGGATCGAACAGCGCGTGCGCGCGCTCAACGCGTTTCTGCACGATCTGTACCATCGCCAAGAGATCATCCGCGCAGGGCGCGTGCCCGAACGGCTGTTTCGTCAGAACGATGCGTGGCTTCCGCATATGGTCGGCTTTACGCCGCCGGGCGGCATCTACACCCACATTGTCGGCGTTGATCTGGTGCGCACGGGGCCCGATGATTTCTTCGTCCTCGAAGACAACGCGCGCACGCCTTCGGGGGTCTCCTATATGCTGGAGAACCGTGAGACGATGATGGCGATGTTCCCCGACCTGTTCAGCCAGGTTCCGGTTGAGCAGGTGTCGAACTATCCGCGCCGACTCGCGCGAAGTCTCGCGGCCTGCGCGCCGCCCGCCTTCAGCGCCAATGGCGGCGCGAAACCGACCGTCGCCGTGCTGACGCCGGGCATCTACAATTCCGCCTATTTCGAACACGCTTTTCTCGCCGACCAAATGGGCGCGGAACTGGTCGAGGGCAGCGATCTGCGCGTCGTCGAGGGGCGCGTTCAGATGCGCACCACGCGCGGCTACAAACCGATCGACGTGCTTTATCGCCGGGTCGACGACGAATTTCTCGATCCGCTCACCTTTAATCCCGACAGTGTTCTGGGCGTTCCGGGCATCATGGATGTCTACCGCGCCGGAGGCATCACCATCGCCAACGCGCCGGGCACGGGCATTTGCGATGACAAGGCGATCTACTCCTTCATGCCGGAAATCGTCGAGTTTTACACCGGCGAGAAACCGCTGCTGCCCAACGTGGAGACCTGGCGCTGCGCGGACCCGGACAGCCTCGCTTACGTGCTCGACAATCTGGAGGAGCTGGTGGTCAAGGAAGTCCATGGATCAGGCGGCTACGGCATGCTGATCGGGCCCACGGCCAGCCGCAAAGAGATCAAGGCGTTCCGCGCGAAGCTCGAAGCGCGCCCGGAAAACTACATCGCGCAGCCCACGCTCTCTTTGTCGACTTGCCCGATCTACACGAAGAAGGGTCTGGCCCCGCGCCATGTCGATCTTCGCCCTTATGTGCTGATGAGCCCCAACGGCATTGACCTGACGCCCGGCGGCCTGACCCGCGTGGCGCTCAAGAAGGGCTCGCTCGTGGTCAATTCGAGCCAGGGCGGCGGCACGAAAGACACTTGGGTTTTAAAGGACTAGCGCGCGATACCTATGCTCGGACGCACAGCCAACGGCCTGTTTTGGATGTTCCGCTACCTTGAGCGGTCCGAAAACACCGCGCGCCTGCTCGAAGCGGCGCTGCGCATGGCAATCACCCGCGATGTCGCCACCGCCGAGGAAGAGTGGCGCTCGGTCATTTCAACGCTGGGCACGCGCGCGCTCTATCAGGAAACGAACGACACGTTTGAAGGCAACGCGGCGTGGAATTTCGTGCTGCGCGATAAAGCCAATCCCGCCAGCATCCGCGAAATGTTCGGCCTGGTGCGCAGCAACGCGAGGATTGCGCGCACCAATATCTCGTCCGAAGTGTGGACGGCGGTCAACGAAAGCTATCTCAAGCTGGACCCGATGCTGTCGCGGCCCGTCAGCCAGAGCGCCGTGCGCGATGTGGTGCAGACCATTCGCCGCGCGGGCACGCGGGTGCACGGTTCGCTCGATGGATCGATGCTGCGCAACGAAGGGTTCCACTTCGCGCGCGCGGGCACCTATATCGAACGCGCCGAAAGCACCGCGCGTATTCTCGACATGAAGTATTTCCTGCTTCTGCCCTCGCTTTCCCACGTCGGCTCCAGCCTCGACACCGGCCAATGGGATCAGGTGCTGCGCTCGGTCGCGGGGGCCAGCGCTTATGGCTGGCTTAACGCGGGGCATGTCGATGCGCGCGGGATCGTTGAGTTTCTGGTGCTCGATGATCGTTTCCCGCGCAGCCTTGCTTTTTGCCGCAGCGCGCTGCGCGACAATCTGGCCGCGCTCGCCCGGATGCACGGTGATCGCGGATCCTGCCATGAATTGATGGCCGAGGCCGATATGAAGATGAGCCACATCACGGTCGACGAAATCTTCGAACAGGGCCTGCACGATTTCCTGATCGAATTCATGTCGAGCAACGCCGCGATCGCCGATGCGATTGCCGAAGACTACCGGTTCCTCGCTTAAAGGTGGCCCACTGATGCGTTTGAAGATCCGCCATGCGACCCGCTACGCCTTTTCCGAGCCCGTGATTCACGCTCTGCAACGCCTGCGCCTGACGCCCAAGGCAACGCAGGGGCAAAGCGTTATTCATTGGGATATGAGCTATGAAAACGCCCATCCCGAGCTTGAATATGATGACCAGCATTTCAACACGGTCACGCTGATCGCTATCGAACCGGGTTCCAGCGAAGTGGTCGTCACCAGCCAAGGCATGGTCGAGACTATCGATCATTCTGGGGTCATCGGCCGACATTCCGGGCATTTGCCCTTGTGGAGCTTTCTTGGTCAGACGCCGCTGACAAAGCCGGGCGTGAAAATGCGCGGGCTGGTCCGCGATATGCCGCCCAGCGATGACGAGGCGCGGCTCGACTATCTGCACGCTTTGTCCGCGCGCATCCGCGACGAGGTCGACTTCGTTACCGGTGCAAGCGGCGTGAACACCACCGCCGAAGAGGCGCTGACCACAGGCAAAGGCGTGTGCCAGGATCACGCCCAGATCTTTATCGGCGCGGCGCGCGCGGTGGATATCCCGGCACGCTATGTCAGCGGCTACCTGATGATGAACGACCGGGTCGAACAGGACGCCAGCCACGCCTGGGCCGAAGCGCATGTTGATGAGTTGGGCTGGGTCGGTTTTGACATCGCCAACGGTATCTCGCCCGATCCGCGCTATGTGCGCGTGGCCACAGGCCGCGATTACCGCGATGCAGCCCCTGTCACCGGGATCAGCTTTGGTCAGGCCGAACAAATGCTTACGGTCAATGTCGAGGTTGAGCAACAGGGCGTTGCCGGGCAGTCGCAAAGCCAATCGATGGGCGAGTCGATCACGCCGCAGGGCGATCAGGTTCAGGGTCAGAAACAGCAGTAAGACCCGCTCGTCTTTATCGCTAGGCGCGCGAGGCTGGTTCGACTAAAGCGCGCGACAGTTTAGCGAGAGGACATTTTTCATGACGTATTGCGTGGGCATGGTGGTGGACAAGGGCCTTGTCCTGATGAGCGACACCCGCACCAATTCGGGCGTCGACAACATTTCGACCTTTCGCAAGATGTTCTCGTGGAATGTCCCGGGCGAGCGGATGATTGCGATCATGACCGCAGGCAATCTGGCGACCACGCAGGCGGTCGTCAGCCAACTTGAAGAGCGCACCAAAAGCCCGGACGAACGCGACACCACACTGCTGAACGGCGCGACCATGTTCACCGTTGCGACCGAAGTCGGGCGGCTTTTGCGCGCGACCATTGCGGACGTCCAGAAAGCCAACAATTCAAAGCGGTTCACGGCCACGATCATCCTTGCCGGGCAGATCGCCGGGATGGAGCCGCGTCTGTTCATGATCTACCCCGAAGGCAACTTCATCGAAGCGGGCTGGGACACGCCGTTCTTCCAGATCGGGGAGACCAAATATGGCCGTCCGATCCTGATCCGCGGCTATGACCGCGAGATGAGCTTTGAGGACGCGGTGAAGCTGGTGATGGTGTCGTTTGATTCAACGCTCAAGGCGAACCTTTCGGTGGGGCTGCCGCTCGATCTGATGGTGATTGGCAAAGACGATTTTGCGCCCACGCATCAGCGCCGGGTCACAGCCGAGGATCCCTATTTCAGCGCGATCTCATCAAGCTGGAGTGACGCGCTGAGATCGGCGTTTGATTCTCTACCCGACTACACAATGGAACCGGCTAAGGATTTAACCTTAAAGTGAAACGCCTGAGGGGTATCACCGAGTGGCTTAGGTGAATTCACGTTCAAATCGGACCGATGTAACACTCTGATTTATCGAAGATAATTCCAAAGGTTATCAATCATTACTCCGTATCGGAAGGGGTCGCGCGTGAATTAATGCGGGCGCTGTCGCAACACGATGGCCATGACACGCAAATCCTCTCTCCACTTCATCGACTCCTCCAGCCGGCATCGCGCCGAGCTTGCGCGGGTCGGGTTTTCCCTGGGCCACCATTCGGAGGTGTACGGTGATCTGTCCGAGCTTTCCGTTCACCCCCCGCGCGAAGGGATCATCGTGGCCCGCGACATTGCGGAGGAGGGCGGTGTCTCCGTCATCCTCGAAAGGCTCAGCCGGCTCGGCATCTGGCTGCCGCTGATCGCCTTTGACACACAGCCGCGACCGGGCCGCATCGTGGACGCGATCAAGGCGGGCGCTCTGGATTACCTGTCATTGCCGCTCGATCCGGACCGGTTCGCCCGCTGTCTGACGCGCATCGAGAAAGAGGCGGAAATGTTCGGGCAGGTGCGCCGCCGCATGATCGAAGCGCGCGACCGAATCTCCAGCCTGTCGACCCGCGAACGCGAAGTGCTCGATTGGCTCGCCGAAGGCAGCAGCAACAAAGTGATCGCCCGCGCACTCGACATCAGCCCGCGCACGGTCGAAATTCACCGCGCCAACATGATGAGCAAGCTGGGCGCGCGTCACGCCGCCGAAGCGGTGCGGCTCAAACTCGAAGCGAAACTGGAACCCGAAATCCGCGCGTAAATCCGCCACCGGCGTCCGGTCGGCTTCCCACTGACACGCCGCCCGCGTGATGACGTAAAAAGCTTTGGCCCGGACCGCCTCGTAAGAGATGGTCGTTGGCGTACCCGGGGCCCCGTATCCAAAGCTTGCCCCCGCTTTGGATGCGGGGCCTTCGCGTTCTTGTGAGAAGGTTGGCGAGGTCGCGCGCAGGCGCTGCGGCTTAGCGGCAGAATTGTCTGCCGGAACCTTCGAGGTGAAAGTGATCGGCGTGCGCTTTGTTGTAATCCGGGCCCAGCACGGTGCCAAAGCGCTTGCAGGCGCTTTTGTGCACCACGCGCAGAAACTCGCGCTCGGCCCGGCTGCCTTCGTCCCAGTCACCTTTCAACGAGATGCGCTGGCCGTTGGCGAGGATAAAGGCGGACACGTCGATCGCGTTACCCGTCGCATGGGCCGAGCGGCGCCCGGTGCCCAGCACATTGCGGCACGCGTAGCTGCCCATGGTCTCGATCCGGGCCAGCGGGCTGCCCAGGATCTGGCGCGCGGCCCGGTCAACGCCAAAGCGGGCCCAGGCGCTGAAGGTCTTGGCGGTCTCGCATTTAACCGCGCCCAGATTGCTGACGCCGAACTGCGTGGCGTCTCCTGAAAGTGCAGTGAGCTTGACCGTGCCGAGCTTATTGCAACCGGGCGCTGCGTACGTGTCGGGAACGCGGCTGAAACGCGCGCCCGATGCGCTCAGATCGGCAAAACAGGACCGGTCGCCGGGATGTGACAGATAGGCCGAGGGCGATGAGCCTACGCCAAGCGATTGCCGGCTCGATCCAGCGCGGTCGCTCGACGCGGAACCCTCGCGCCGCGCGCGCGGATAATCGCGTCCGGTGCCCACTTGCACGCGCTCGTTTTCGGCGCGGCTTTGCGAGGGCGCGGTGCCGCCGGGGATGACCCCGCCGCAAGCGGACAGAGCCATCGCGCCGGCGGCAAGGCCGACCAAACCTCTTACGCGTAGGGCGATATGCGATGCGAAACGGCGTTTCATACCTAAAGCCCCTTACCTAGCGTTTGCAGCGCAGCTTATCGGTCTATGCCTAACGGGGCGTTAACCATAGTGGGCGTCGCGTCGCAATCGGTTCGAGACTCAGGCGGGCCGCCTATTCGGGCAGTTGGTCGGCGACCTGTTCCCACAGCTCGATTTTCACGCCGTTCGGGTCGAGCAGCCAGGCGAATTTGCCGTACCCTTCGTCGGCGGTGTCGAGGATATCGACGCCTTTGTCTTTGAGGCCCGCCACAAATCCGTCGAGGTCGACCACGCGCAGATTGATCATGAAGCCGCCTTGGCCCGGCTTGATATAGGCGTCATCCTTGAAATGGCTGATCAGCGAATAGGGGTTCTGCTTGGGATCCTCGGCCCAGGCGAATTGCGGGCCATAGGCGCCGTCCACGCCCAGCGTGTCGCGATACCACGCGCGGGTCGCCTCAGGGTCGCTGGCGACGTAGAAGACGCCGCCCAATCCGGTGACGCGTGGCCCTGTTGCCGGCGGTGTGGTGTCTGCGCTCATGTCGATGTCCCTCCCCAGTCCTACAATCCCGGCGCCGTTGTGCGCCGACAAAGGGAGCGTGAAAAGGGTTTTGTGGACAGCCAGCGCGCTCAAAACGACGTGGTGAAGCGCACGAGGCTCTCGGGGAGGGCGTCTAGAAGCGCGATTTCGACCACCTTGTCAAACCCGCTGAGCACCATCAGACCGACCGCGAGCAGCGCCGCGCCAAAGATCGGCTTGGCGTATTGGGCGAGGGTGCGCAGCGCCCGGCCACGCTCTCCCAAAGCGCGGCGCGACCCATAGGCAAAGGCGAGGATCGAGGTCGCAACGCCCAGCCCAAAGCTGAGGAAAATGAGGAATGCGCTCGCCAAATCCTCGCCCTGGCTGGCGGCGGCGATCGCAACGCCCAAGGTCGGGCCAACGCACGGCGCCCAGACAAGGCCCAGCAGCAGGCCGACCAGATACTGTCCCAGCGCGCCGTCGGCGCGGACCCTCTCTAGCTGCCGATTGCCCGCATTGGTCAGCGGCGCGGCGGCCGCGCTGAGCGCCGCTTGCGCTTGCGGCACGAGCAGCACGACACCGGCCAGCGCCAGCAATCCGCCCGCGAGCATCCGCACGAGGCGTTCATCGATCCCCAGCGAATAGCCAAAGGCGATCACGGTAAAGCCGAACAGCGTAAAGCTCGTCACCAGCCCCGCCGCCAGGGCCAACGGGCCGCTGCGCGCCTTGCCCAGCGCCGAGCCCACAAGGATCGGCACCAACGGCAAGACGCAAGGGTTGAGGATCGTCACCAGACCGGCAACGAAGGCGAGAGCGATGCTGGCGAGCATGATGGTGCTCTAGTTCAACGCTCTCACAGCGCGCCCAGAACCATACCGCGCAAGGTCGCGCGATCGGTCTGCGCAATCGAGCGCGCGGTCTCGTCCATGCCTTTGAAGACCAGCACGGTGGATTGGCGCGGGATGCGATGGGCGCGCAGGAAGTCCTTTTCCTCGTCGTAATTGACCTTCACGAACAGCACATCGCTCGATTGATTCTCCACCCGCAGTTCATCGAGGATGGGCGCCTGCGCGCGGCAGGTCGGGCACCAATCGGCGTAGACATCGACGACGATCGTCTTGCCCTTCTTTTGCGCCATCATGAAGTCGGCGGCGTCGTAGGTCGTCCAGCCCTCGGTATCGGCGGCGGCGGAGAGCTGCATGGCGCCGACGAACAGCGCACCGACAGCGGCGATAAGGGCGAAAAGGCGAAACATGGGCAAGGCAAACTCCAATAAGGGGGCATCGGCGCACAGCCGACGGTACGCATGGGGTTCGCGCGCACGCGGGGATCGGTTACAGCCCCCATACATTTTCCTGACAACACTCTCCTGGCAACGCGCACACAGCGCCCGCACTCGCTCATACAAGGACACCTCCCAACATGACCCAATCCACCCGTTTCGCCGGCAAGACCATCATCGTCACCGGTTCCTCCACCGGCATTGGCGAAGGGATCGCGCGGCGCTTCCACGATGAGGGCGCCAATGTCGTCATCAACGCCCGCAACGCTGAGAAGTGCGCCGCGGTCGCCGCAGACCTTGGCGAAGAGCGCACGCTGGTGGTCGCGGGCGATGTGTCGAAGTCGGACTTCGCCAACGCCATCGTCGCCAAAACGGTCGAGCGGTTTGGCGGGCTCGACTGCATGGTCAACAACGCGGGCGTTGCCGACCAGGGCCTGTTGCACAAGATGAGCGATGACCAGATCGACCGCGTCATCGACATCAACGTCAAAGGCGTGCTGTATATGTGCCGCGCGGCCATTCCTGAGCTGACCAAGACGCAAGGCTCGATCATCACCATTTCGAGCGTGTCGGGCACGGGCGGGGACTCCATGCTGCCGCTCTACAACGCGTCCAAGGGCGCGGTTACCAACCTGACGCGCGGTCTCGCGCTGCAAGTCGGCGCGATGGGCGTGCGCGTCAACGCGATCAACCCCTCGGTCACGCGCTCCGACATGGTGGACGGCATCCTTGGCAACGAGCAGGCGATGAAGGCGGTGATGAACCGCATGGCCATCAAGCGCGTGGGCGAACCCGAAGACATCGCGGCGGCCTGCGCCTTCCTCGCCAGCGAAGACGCAAGCTTCATCACCGGCGTGAACCTCGCGGTCGACGGCGGGGTGAGCGCCAGCAACGGCCAGCCCAACTTCATGGGCTAGGTCCGCCTCCAACGCCCCGCTGCGTGGACCACACAAGCCCTGCTGTTGCGAAAGTTTGGCTGGCTCGCAAGGGTTTGAGAAATCAGCCGCATTCGCTAACGCCCCGCGCCGAAGTGTCACCTTCCGGCGCGCGGCTGGTCCATGGGTGTGCGGTCGAGGTTTCAGGTGAGAAAGGCGGGAGACAAAGCGCATCGCACCCGGTCTAGCGCCGGTGAGGTCGAGTAGGAAAATCAGGGATTGCTCTCAGCGTCGTCCCCCATCGTTATCCCCGCGCCACTAACCGTCATCCCCGTGCATGCGGGGATCCAGTATTACAAAATCCAGCGCTTTGCGGCTCTGGGTTCCCGCTTTCGCGGGAATGACGAAGGAGTGAGTGAGTGCGCTCCCTTTCTGTCCTCCCCGTGGTGACGGATGGCGGGAGGTTAGAGCAGCTTGCCTTGCTGATCGGGTTTCTGGCTGCGCTGCGCCTTTTTGTAAGGGCTATCGACCAAGGGCAGGTCCGGGCGAAGGCCTTGAAAAATCTCTGCCAGTGTAAGGATTTGGAGCCTAGAAATTTTGCGTCCTCCTGGACCTTCAAACAGGCCGACTTTTGCCGCTTCGGTAATCATCGGCTTTGTCGGCAGGCTTTTGGTGACGAACACCCCTGCAAGAGCTTTCTCACGCTCCATCACCGAATGCAGATCGCGGATCATGCCAACGCCGACATTATCGCCGCCTTTGACAGACAGGATCGCCTTGTCCGATTTGCGTGAGCCGGGGTCGGAGCGGAAATAGATAAAACCGTCGATCCCGCCATCGGCTCCTTTGCGCCCGCCCTCGAACAGATGGCCGTCGAGTTTGGGGACGATCCATTTTTCAAATTCATGCTTGTCACGCTTGGCCAGTTCTTCCGCGCCGGCGAGGCTCTCGGGCCGACCGACAACCTCGAATTTCGCTTCGGGATGCGCGTCCATCATACGCTGTTCGATCAGGTTGATGGCAAGGTGAGTGACATCGATGCCGATCCATTTGCGCCCCAGTTTTTCGGCCGCATCCAGCGCGGTGCCGCAGCCGCAGAACGGATCAAGCACCACATCGCCTTCGTTAGAGGACGCGGCGATGATGCGTTCGAGCAGGGCCAGGGGTTTCTGGGTGGGGTAGCCTAGGCGCTCTTGGGCTTGGGAATTGATCGGATTGATGTCTGTCCAGATATTCCCCATCACACCGCCCGGCATTTCAGCGAGATATCGCTTTAGTTGTGGCCTGTTTTTTGTCCGGTAGCTTCCATCGTCATTAGTCGGATACCAAATTCTGCCTTCGTCATGTAGGCGCTGCATCGTTTCGCGTTGATATCGCCACCCTTTTGGTGGAAATGGGAAGCCAAGCCATTCGTACATCATATTTGGCCGCGGATTGGGGCTCGTCATATTATCGAGACGGTAAGGCCCTCTTCCATCATCGTCATCATGCCGATATTTCGTCGTAATATATTCTTCGGAATGCGGTTCCCTTGGAGTGTGCCAAGTGAAACCGCTGCTTTTTGTGAAAAACAGGATTGTGTCGCTCACTCTGCTCCACGTTTTGCTGTCGCTATGGGTCGTAGTTCGCTTCCAGATAATCTCATTTTTGTAGGAGGCCGGCCCAAACACTCCATCCAGCAGCAGCTTCAGATAATGGCTCGCGGTCGGGTCGCAATGCAAATACAGCGAACCTGTATCCTTAAGCACCCGGTGCAGTTCAATCAGGCGCGCGGCCATCATGGCGAGATAGGCCATCATGTCGTTCTCACCCAGAAAAGCGCGCATGGTCTCCAGCAGGTCATAGGTTTTGTGATGGCCGCTGTCGCGCACCCACTCGACCGCTTCCTCCGCGCTCGGTCCCCAGCTCCACGTATCGTCAAACGCGTTGATCTGCGCGTCGCTGTCTGACCCATCAGGCGACTTGAACAGCATGTTGTAATTGGCGTTCGAATTGAACGGCGGGTCGAGGTAGATCAGATCCACGCTCTCATCCGCAATCTTCTCATGCAGAACATGCAGATTGTCGCCGTAATAAAGCGTGTTGGTCAAGGCTCGTCTCCCGCACCCTGTTTGGAGCGGCGAAACCGTGTGCGCAAGGCGCTCGCGTGGGTTCCACCCAATTCAATGGCCATCGTGATGGCCGCGTCTCTTCGGGTGTCCTTGCGCGTTTCCCGACATCACCGAGCCCTTTCGTCATCCCCGCGAAGGCGGGAACCCAGGGTTTCTTGGCTTACCCCCAAGCCGCTCTGGGTTCCCGCGTTCGCGGGAATGACGGTGGGTGTGGCCCGGTGCGGGGAGGGCCGCTTACGCCGCGCCCTTGTTGCGACGCTGGCGCTTGCGCTCGTGCGGGTCGAGGGCGGCTTTGCGCAGGCGGATGGTTTGGGGGGTTACCTCGACCATTTCATCGTCGTCGATATAGGCGATGGATTGCTCCAGCGTCATCCGGCGCGGCGGGGTCAGGCGGATGCTGTCATCCTTGCCCGAGCTGCGGATGTTGGTGAGTTGTTTCGCCTTCATCGGGTTGACTTCGAGGTCATCCGGCTTGGCGTTTTCGCCGATGATCATGCCTTCATACAGCTTCATCTGCGGGCCCACGAACAATTCACCGCGCTCTTCCAGCATGTTGAGCGCGTAGGCGTTGCTCTCGCCGTCGCCGTTGGAAATGAGGACGCCGTTATTGCGGCCTTCGATGGGGCCTTTGTAGGGGCCGTATTTCTCGAACAGGCGGTTCATGATGCCGGTGCCGCGCGTGTCGGAGAGGAACTC
>JBCCCM010000011.1:0-94953 GCA_039033515.1 Pseudomonadota bacterium | reverse complement strand
GTCTTATAGACGATACCTTGGCCGATCAATTCGGATGGGAACTGGTCAAACTCGATCCCGCGATTGTTACCCGCCGAGACCACTTCGCGCCCGTTAAGCAGCGCGAGCGAAAAGTCAGGACCAAGGCCACGGATCGAGATCTGCTGCGAGCGACCACGCACACGCTGCGCGGTGACGCCGGGCAGACGCGCAAGCGAATCCGCGATTGAGAGATCGGGCAGCTGGCCCAGATCTTCCGCCGAAATCACTTCGACGATCGATGTCGCGTCGCGCTTGGTGTTGAGCGCGCTTTCAATAGCGCTGCGAAGGCCGGTGACGAAAATGACATTGTCGTCTTCGTCTTCCGCGACCTGCTCTTGCGATTCGTCTTGTTCCTGTGCTGCGAGCGGAGCGCCCGCTGCCATCAAAGCCAATCCCGTCGCCGCTCCACACAGCAGGCGCACATTGGCCGAATACCGATTAGTTGCCATCAAAAATACCTCCCCTGCGCAACACGATCTGCGCGTGTTTGCATATTTTTTCATAACGAAGAAAAGGGGCGGCGTAAATCACCAATTCACAACTCTGTCACACAAGGAGAATCTGGATATTTCATCACAATGTCAGAGCTTTACCGATTAGTACCCGTTCAGCGCCTGAAATGCCGTGGTCAGAAAAGTGAGTGGTGGTGACCTTCTGGCAACAGCTGGACCAACATTCTCGCGGCAGCAGCATACCGGACAGGAAACGAGCGGCGCGCGAAGGCCAATTTCCTATTTTATCTCACGATACCAGATATATAATGCAATGGAATTGGCAGGGCTCCGCGCATTTGTTAGCGTAAGCGCTAAGAGAGGGGCGGACCAAGCGATGCAAAGCGCCGTGCAAAACTGGGAACTTTCGCTCGCTGGCGCGCAAACCGGAGCCGTGGGCGAGGGAAACCACACGTTTCTCGCAACCCCGGACTTCCTGAGCGACCCCGACGCTACGCTTCGATTTGCATCTTTGCAAAAATTTGCAAAGATCACGCCGCATTATCCCGGCCTGCGCGCTCCGCTGCCGCCGAGTGTCTGCAACGCTTGGCTGCGCGCGCTGTCACAGCCGCTGGACACAGCCTTCACGAAACCCGCGAAAGGCTGGCGCATGGAGGCGTGGTTTTCGATTGTCAGCACGCCGCCAGGCCAGTTGGCGCCGATGCAGCGTTTCCCTCATGTCGATGGCACCGACCCTGATCAGATCGCCATGATGCTCTACCTGCACCGCACCGCGCATGGCGGAACCGGCTTTTTCCGCCATCGCTCGTCTGGCCTCGAAGCTCTGACCGAGGCGAATTTTGCGACCTATCGCGCCGCGCTTGAAAAGGATGTGCGCACCGGTGGCTTGCCCGGCGCTGCATACACAACCGATGGCGCGCCGTATTTCGAGCGTATTCATAAGAGCGAAGGCCGCTTTAACGAGGCGATCTTTTATCGCGGCAACCTGCTGCACTCAGGGATCATCGCCGGCGATGAAGAGCTTTCACCAGACCCGTTGCAGGGCCGCTTGACGATCAACGCCTTTTTCCGGCCAGTACGATAAGGAAACCCGGCACGGGTTTGGGGATTGTGGGATGACTGAAAAGACGAAGCGTAAGCTCGTTATCGTTGGCGGTGGGACCGCGGGCTGGATCACGGCGGCGGCGTTTTCGCGCCTGTTGGGCGCGGCGCTCGATATCCATCTGGTCGAATCCGATGCGATCGGCACGGTCGGTGTAGGCGAGGCGACCATCCCGCAGATCATTCGCCTCAATTCGATCCTTGGCCTCAACGAGTACGACTTCGTGAAGCGCACGCAGGGCACGTTCAAACTGGGCATCGAGTTTGTCGACTGGGGGCGCGTTGGCACGCGCTATCTGCACACCTTTGGCGATGCCGGGATGAGCCTGGCTGGTGTGCCGTTCCACCAATTGTGGAAGCGCGCCGCCGACGCCGGGCACGAAGCCGATCTGTGGCAATATTCGCTGCACAAGCTGGCCGCCGACCAAGCCCGATTTGGCAAGCTGGACCGCGTGGGCAACACCGCGATGACGGGCCTTGCCTACGCCTACCATTTCGACGCGAGCCTCTACGCCAAGTATCTGCGTGCCTATTCGGAAGAGCACGGCGTCACCCGCACCGAAGGCAAGGTCCAGTCTGTCGCGCGTAGTGCGCAAAGCGGCGATCTCACTGCGATCACGCTGGATAGCGGCGCGGTAATCGAAGGCGATTTCTTCATCGACTGCACCGGCTTTCGCGCGCTGCTTTTGGGCCAAGAGCTGGGCGTCGACTATCATGACTGGTCGCACTGGCTGCCCTGCAACAGCGCGCAGGCCGTGCCGAGCGAGCGGCTGGAAACGCTGGTCCCCTACACCCGCGCCACCGCCAAGAGTGCGGGCTGGCAATGGCGCATTCCGCTGCAACACCGCACAGGCAACGGCCATGTCTATTGCAGCGACTTTATCAGCGACGAGGACGCGGGCGAGACCCTGCTCGCCGGGCTTGATACAAAGGCGCTCGCCGATCCGCGCCAGATCCGGTTCACCACGGGGCGGCGCGCGGCGTTCTGGTCGCACAATTGCGTCGCTATCGGCTTGTCATCGGGCTTTCTGGAGCCGCTGGAATCGACCAGCATCCACCTGATCCAATCGCATGTCAGCCGCCTGATTCAACTGTTTCCAAGCGGCTCGAACACCGAGACTGAGCGCGCCGAATACAACGCGCGCTGCGCGGCGGAATTTGAGCAGATCCGCGACTTTCTGGTCCTGCATTACCACCAGACGAGCCGCGAGGATTCCGAGTTCTGGCGCTATTGCAAGAATATGGACGTGCCCGACAGCGTGAAGCACAAGCAAAGCCTGTTTGCATCCTCAGGCCGGGTGGGCCGCGACGCCGACGATCTGTTTCGCGAAGCAAGCTGGGTGCAGGTGATGCTGGGACAGGGCCTAGATCCTGCCGGCTTTGACCCGATGGCGAACAGCGTCAACGACAAGCAGCTGGGCGAATTCCTAACCGGCGTGCGCGCTTTGATCGAACGGTCGGTCGGCGCTCTGCCCACGCACGAGCAATTCCTTGAGCAACATTGCCTGGCGGGCGAAGTCGCTTAATCCGCTGGCGGGGCGAAGATCGCCGGATCGATAGCTTCACCAACCTTGGTGTCAGTCCACAGGACGGTGTTGGCCATGATCCCATCATAAAGCAGCGTGACGCTGCGCGCCTGCACCCAGCCGTTCTCCAGCTTCACAAAGTCTGCGTAGAGCCGCTCGTGAAAGCCGCGCGGCGTATCAAAAGCGAGATAGGTGATGAACCCGCTCTCCTCGTCGAAACCAAACACCGTGTCGTTTCCTCGCGGATCGGTGATGCGCACGAGGCGCGCAGCGCGCCCGCGCAGATTTCGCGGCGGAGCAAAGCGCAGAGTGAAACCTTCTTTGAGCGATTGGCGCACGATACCAAAGCCGAAATTCGTCGCCCAATAGGCGTCCGCCTGCGCTTTGGGCATGATCCCGTTTTGCGTCCACGTGGTTTCACCATCATAGCCGACCTCGAACATGATCTGATCGCCCGCTTTGGCGATGATCCGCACCTTGCCCGACGCGCCGTGCGCCTCTTTGCGCTCAGCGTCCATCTCGCGCCACATGCGGTAATCGTCCGCCGCCGATCGCACCGCGCCGGTCTGCGCGTCGTAGAACGTCGCGGTGCCTGAGAGCTGCAAGGTTCCCGGCTCAAGCCAGAGCGCGCCGCCATGGGCTTCAACCGCACGCTCAACAACCTGACGAGGCGAGAGCTCTTCTTGGGCCACGACGGGTGCCGCCATAATCGCTGCGCATACGCTCGCCGCTGTCGTCCACGCTAATCGCACCATCCCGCCCTCTCTCGATTTGTCCGGACATCTTTTCAACCATGCGGGGCTGGTCTACGCAAGAGTGATGAGAGCTTTCGTATTGACCCTGGCATCCGCCGCGCTGTTTTTGAGCGCCCCTGCCTTTGCGCAAAACCCGCTTCCGCCCGGTGTTTGGACCAATATCGAGGACGTCTATTTCGCCCGGGAGGAAGGCCGCGAAAAGGCACCAGAGATCATGATCGAGGTGAGCGAGGAGGGCGAGTGGCGCCGCATCGACGCCTTTGGCGCAGCCCAGAGCGAATGGAGGCGCGACGCCATCCCCGGCCTCTCCCGGCGCGAAGGCGGTTCGGGCTGGCAAGTCGGCGCGAGCGAATTGCGAAAAGCCCGCGCCTTTTCCTGCTGGGTCTCCACTAGGAAATTCGCCGCCAAGCCGGATGGCAGCGAAGCGTGGACATTCACCCGAGGGCTCAACACCTACGATCAAGGCGGGCGCGTTTTTGTACCCGGCAAGGGCCAAGCGCCCGACGTCACTTTCCGGTTGCGCAACGTGACCTGGGCCAAAGGCAGCCGCAACCGCCCTTCATTCGTCCTCTACGTGCATAAAGACGATCCGGTTCGTGCGGAGAGTTATTCGTGGGCCTCGCCCGACGCGGATCTGGTCGGGATTAACCTGCGCTGGGTGCAAGGCAGCTGCTCATTGACTGCGACACAAAAGGACACATGATGCTCACACGCGCGCAAATCACCGCCCATGGCGGGCCCGAAGTCATCGCCTGGGTCGAAGAAGACATTCCCTCGCCCGGCGAAGGCGAAGTGCTGATCGAGCACACCGCAATCGGCCTCAATTTCATCGACACCTATCACCGATCAGGCCTGTACCCCATTGCGATGCCCAACGGGCTTGGGCTCGAAGCGACGGGGCGCGTCACCGGGCTTGGCGCGGGGGTTACCGACTTCGCCCTAGGCGAGCGTGTGGCCTATCTCGGCCCTGCCCTTGGCGCCTACGCCACGCACCGCATGATGCCCGCCGACAGTCTGTTCAAAGTGCCCGACGGCGTTTCGGACAACGTCGCCGCCGCCGCCATTCTCAAAGCCGCCACGACGGAAGCCTTTGTCGAACGCTGCGCGCAGGTGGCGGATGGCGACACGGTCCTAGTCCACGCGGCCGCGGGCGGGGTCGGCCTGATCATGGCGCAATGGCTCAAAGCCAAGGGCGCGCGCGTGATCGGCACGGTTTCGACCCGCGACAAAGCCGAGTTGGCGCGCGAAGCGGGTTGCGACGAGATCATCCTCTACGGCGAAGAAGACACGCCTGCGCGCGTACGCGAAATGACCGCTGGCGCCGGCGTGCCGACTGTGTTTGACGGCGTGGGAGCCGACACGTTCCACGCCTCACTCGATTGCCTACGCCCACGTGGGCTCTTGGTAAGCTTTGGCAACGCGAGCGGCGCGGTCGACGGGGTTAATCTGGGCATTCTCGCGCAGAAAGGCTCGCTGTTCGTCACCCGCCCCACGCTGTTCCACTATTACGCAACCCCCAACGAACGCGCCGCCGGAATGGCGCGCGTGTGGGAGATGATCGAAACCGGCAAGGTGCGGGTCAACATTGGCCAAACCTACGCGCTAAAAGACGCGGCCAAGGCGCACGCGGACCTCGAAGCGCGCGCGACCACCGGTTCGACAGTGCTTATTCCCTGAGGGAGTTTTTGCTTATGACACGCGTGTTTGTCGCTCTTTCATCCCTTGCGCTGGCTTTGGGGTTGGCCGCGCCCGCGCCGGCTTTGGCCGACCACCACGCTGAGAAAACGTCAGCCGCGCTGATTAACGCGGGAGAGCGCTGGAAACAGCTTTATGAAGCGGGCGATTGGGAGACCTTGCGCAGCCTCTACACCGATGACGCGGTGCTGATGAGCCAGGGTCAACCCAAGCTCGAAGGGGCGGACACTATTCTCACCTTCCTCCAGCGGTTGAGCCAACAAGGCGCCACAGTGACGTTTCAGTTCGCGCCCGAAGAAGCGGTGATCGAGAGCGGGATGGGCGTCGTCACCGCGAAATACCGCATGGATATCGCCTTTCCCGGAGCCGAGCCCGCGGTGGTCGCGGGGCGCTCGCTGCTCATTTACAAATGGCAGGACGGCGCGTGGAAATTATGGCGCGACATCGACAATTTCGCGCCCGACGTGACGCCGGACAATTTCGAGACGCGAGGCGCCACATGACCCGCATCCCTCCGCATGATCCCGCCGAAGCTTTGGGTGGACCCGAAGCCGCCGCCTTCGCCAAGAACATGATGGGTTACATCCCCAATTCGGTGCTGACGATGGCGCATTGGCCTGAATTGCTGGACGCGTTTCGAGGCCTTGTCGGCGTCATCTATGGCGACAGCGCGCTGGATAACGGCTTTAAGCGCTTGATCGGGCACGCGGCCAGCCTGTCAGCGGGATGCCGCTATTGCCAGGCGCACACCGGGCACGGCGCGGTGGAGCAAGGGATCGATCAGGCCAAGCTTGATGCGCTGTACGATTTTGAAAGTTCCGACGCTTTCAACGAGGCCGAACGCGCCGCGCTGGCGCTCGCCTTTGCCGCAGGCGGACAGCCCAACGCCGCGAGCGACGCGCATTTCGAACGCCTTCGCGAACACTACTGCGACAAAGAGCAGGTCGAGATCATGGCGGTGATATCAATGTTCGGCTTTCTCAACCGCTGGAACGACACGCTGGCGACCAGCCTTGAGGATATCCCAACCGCGTTTGCGACCCAGGAATTGGCCTCAAAGGGCTGGGACAAGGGCGCCCACTAAAAGGCCCTAAGGGCCCTTCCAGGCGACGCCGCCGACCCAGTCGCCCGCGACACCCAGGAAGTGGTCGACATGAACCGACTGCCACACGCCCGCTTCGTAATAGGGGTCGCCTTCGAAAACGCGGCGCGCTTCGGCTTCGTCTTCGGCCTTGACCACGACCAGCGAACCAACCGTGGTCTCGCCATCTTTGAGCGGACCGGCGACCGCGAACTTGTCGATATGGGTCTCGATATGAGCGAGGTGATCGGCCAGCAGCCGCTCGCGCAAACTCGCAGCGTTTTCGCCGTCGCGGCAATAGAAGGCAAACAGGGTCATGCCCCAACCTCTACGCATTCCACCAGCTCTGTGCCAGCCCCAATGGCAGTAGCGACGCGGCGGCCTTCGTACAGGGCGCCTTCGCGCGGCGTGGGCGGTGTGATCCATTCAGCGCTGCACGCCTCGAGGTTTTCGACCGCCAGAGTGACCATGGCGTTGCCCGGCGGCAGCATCCCTTCGTGCCGAGCGCGCGGGGTGGCGGCTGCGGGATAATCGTCGACTTCGACAATCGGCATCTTGCCGTGGCTGACCATGGTGATGGTCGTTTGCGTTTCAGGCGAGAGGCCGAACGCGTCGTTGATCATCGAATAGGGCAGCGTGTAATCCGCACCCCGCATCAGGCCGAGATTTTCGGTGTACCACGCGATGCTCGCGTTGCGATCCGGCGTCGCCAGCACAACTATGAAAATCTTGTCCACCGGCGATCCCGCGCGCGGCAGATCGGTGTCGGGCAGATCGCCCAGCACTTGATTGAGATAGATCATCTCGCGCCCGGTGCCGAGCGCCTGCATCGGAATGAAAGCGGGCTCGATGTTCTCCAGAACCTTGGGCGGGCCCACAATCTCGAACAGATCTTCCGGCAAAGCTTCGGGCCAATGCCACACGTCTTCGACCGTGGTTTCAAACGCGGCCCAGCCATAGGTGGTCGTCGGCTTGAAGTCGGGATGATCGGGCTGTTCGACGAACCGGAACCAGCACGGCGCGCCGCTTTTGGGTCGCAGGACCGCGTAGGGCGATCCCGCGTTCGCCGGGCAGTTCCAGCTTACGGCGAGGTCTTCAGGAAGCGCGCCTTCCTCAACCAGATCGAGCGTCAGAGTATCGCGATAAGCGCGGATGGCCTTGTTGAGGTCAGGGACCGTGGAAAGGCCGCTCATTATGGTGCCGTGAGCAATCGTCATTGGCCAAACTCCGGTTTGCGCTTCTCAACGAACGCGGTGGTGCCTTCCAAGAAGTCTGCGCCCGTAAAGGCCTCGGCGAACAGCCGCAGCGTCTCTTCATCGTCGGCGGCTTGCCCATCGAGCACGCGGCGCACAAACTTCTTGCTCTCGCGGATCGAATGCGGGCTGGCGGCAAGGAGCGCGTCGATCAGATCGGTGGGCTCATCGGCGATCATCTCGATCAAGCCAATGCGTGCCGCTTCCTCGGCGTCCAGCAAACCGCCGGTGAACAGAATACGCTTCGCCTGCCCCGGCCCGACCAGATCGGTCAGCAGCTTCACATCGTGCAGCGGGTAGACGAGGCCGAGTTTGGCGGGCGTGATCCCGAACCGTGCCGCGCGGGTCGCCACGCGCAAATCGCACGCCAGCGCAAGGCCACAGCCGCCGCCGATGCAATCGCCTTCGACAAAAGCAACGGTCGGCATATCGAGCCGCGCAAGCTTATGCTGCACACGGTTGATCGCCGCCTGGTTGGCGCTGCGCCAGTCGGCGTCGTCCTTGTTCGCCAGCAATTCCTTGATATCCGCGCCCGCGCAAAAGCCCGCACCCGCTTTGGCCGAGCGAATGACCAGCGCCTTGGCCTCAGGATTGCGCTCCACCTGGTCGAGCAGGCCGGGCATCATCTCCCACATCGCCATGTTGAAGGCGTTGCGTTTGTCCAGCCGATCAATCAGCAGATGGGCGATATGGCCCTCGGTCTCCAGCCTCAGCGTCATGCGGGGTTTGTATCCATGAAATGATCCGCGATGGCTTTGCGCGTGGTGACCCATACGCCCTCATGCGCGCGCACATGTTTGAAGAACTCTTCCAGCGCCCAGATCCGGCCCGGTCGGCCAATGATGCGCAGATGCAGGCCGAGGCTCATCATCTTGGGATTGCCTTCCTCACCCTCGCGATAGACTTGATCGAAATTCGCCTTGGCGTAATCGAGCCATTGGTGCGGGGTGAGCGCGGGGTCGGTCCACATCTTCATGTCGTTATTGTCGAGCTGGTACGGCACGATGCACATGGGTTTGCCCGCAATGGTGTCGCGATCCCAGAAGGGTACGTCGCCCGAATAATCATCCATGTGGTAGGTGAAGCCCTCTTCGCTGAGCAGGCGCCGCGTGTTGTCGGTCAGCAAATAGCGCGAAAGCCAGCCATAGGGGCGCACGCCGCAGGTCTTCTCAATGCTGGTGACGGCTTTGCGGATAAACTCGCGCTCTTGATCCTCGTCCATCTTGAACTGGTGGACCCACCGCCAGCCATGGCTGACGGGTTCATGGCCCAGTTCGACGATGGCCTCGGCGATCTCGGGATGATTCTCAAGGCTGAGCGCCGCCACGGTCCAGCTGGCCGTAATATCGTAGCGCTTGAGCAGCTTTACGATGCGCGGCGCGCCCGCCTTGATACCGTAGAGGTAGTTGGATTCATTGGAATAATTGCGTATCTTCGACTTCACGAAAACACCCAATTCATCCACCGGCTCCATCCCGCGATCAGCGCGCGCGATGGTCATTTCCGAGCCTTCCTCGACATTGACCACGACGCTCAACGCCATCTTGGCGTTATTGGGGAGGTCCATGCGTTCTTCTATCACTGCGTTTCCTTTTCTGCGTGCGACCAGCGCATCCGCGCTGTCCTTGGCCGTAACCACCCGCTCCCTCCACCCTCCCACCCGGACTGGGTCCCGGTAGGCTCGGGGTGGACGGCCAACCGGGGGAAGAAGTCCCCCGGACTCCTTCCTGATCCGGTCGCAGGGCGCGGGAGGCTACGGCGCGAGCGTTAGCGAGCCCCGAAACCTAATGCATTTCCTCCCCGCCCGAGACATTCAGCGCTTCGCCCGTCACATAAAACGCCTCATCACTCGCAAGCCACAGGCACGCGGCGGCAGTATCACTCGGTAGGCCAGGGCGGCCCATTGGATTCTTGGCCGACATATTGGCGAGGTAATCCTCGACCGTGTCAAAGCCCAAGAGCTTGGAGAAATATTCGTTCTGCATCGCGCCCAGCCCGGTGGTGACGTGGTTGGGGCACACCGCGTTGACGGTGATCCCATGCGCGCCCAGCTCCACTGCGGAGGCACGCGTCAAGCCGATCATGCCGTGCTTGGACGAGACATAAGCGGGCAGGTGCGGAAAGCCGGTCTTGGCGGCTTGACTGGCTATGTTGATGATTCGGCCGCCATTTGCGGCGGCGACCATCGCGCGCGCGGCGGCCTGCGTGCCATAGAAGGCACCCGACAGGTTCACCGCGATCACCTGGTCCCACTCGGTCTCAGTGTCGACGTCGAGCAGCGGCTTCATCTTGAAACCAATCCCGGCGTTGTTCACGAAGACATCGATCCCGCCGAATGCGTTGATCGCCTCGGCTACCAGCGCCGCGCAATCGGACGCCTTGGACACATCGCACGCGATGGTCGCGACCTCGGCGCCGCGCGCGCGCAATTCCTCGGCCACCGCTTCGGCTTCGGCATCAATCGCGAGGTCGGAGACGACGCAATTCGCGCCCTCATCGGCGAAGGCTTGCAAGATGCCCTGCCCCAGCCCCTTTTCCTTGCCAGAGCCTGTGACAATGATCGTTTTGCCTGCAAACTTAGCCACTTCAAAGATCCTCGGTCAGGATGAATTGCGGGCCATCGGCGTAGTCCTGAAACGGCGCGGCCTTGGCCTGAAACTCCGGGTCCGACACATCCGCGACAAAGGCGTCCATGTCGGTGATGTCGAGCACTTCGAAATATTGATAGGGCGGCGGCGTATCGGGATCGCCGAACAACCCGGTCGCCTTGTGCACGGTGAAGCTGTTGACGGACGGCAGCGCGCTCGCGGTCGGCACGTCCTTTGTCTTGGCCCATTTCTCGTATTCGGCGACGTTAGTGCCGGGCTTTAGATTGAAGGGTACGATAATCCGCATGGCTTACTCTCCGTGTGTTTTATCTCTTGAAGGCGCGCGATAGGCGTTCAATTGGGTATCAAGATGGTGGGCGAGCGCGAAGAGCGCGCCTTCCGCTCCGGCGGGTCCGACGATCTGCACTCCGATGGGGAGGCCATCGGCGCTCGATCCAGCCGGGATGCTGATCGCGGGCAACCCGGCGATGTTAGCGAGGCAGGTGAAGTCGGCCTGCGCGGCGGGTTCTTTATCAGCATGGGCGAAGGCGGTGTTGGGCACGCTCGGCATCATGAGGAAACCGTGGTCTTCGATCATCTTGCGCACCGCGTGGCACGTCTCAGCGATGATTTGGTAGTCTTCGGCCCGGTCGCTGACCGGTCGCTTGGGACCATAGGTCAGCAGCTTTGCCAAGTGATCGGACATCGCCACGCCGCGCAGATGCTCGGCCATTTCGCCAGAGACCTGAATGAACCCGGCAAAGCGGATGCGGCTTTGCTTGTGTGCCAAAGCCACAGGCACCGGATCGCTGGGCAAAGCGGCGATGGCGGCGTCAAACGCAGCGGTGATATCGGGCGCGACCTCTACCCCGTGTTCCACCAGATAAGCGCCGGTGCCCTCAATGAGATCATCGCCAAAGCCCGAAATAGTGCGCGCCGCCAGCTCCAGTGTGTCGAGATCGCGTGCCAGCGGGCCGATGGCATCCAGCGTGGGATCGGCAGGCTCAAGGCCCTCTTGGGAAACGCTCGCGGTCGCGGGTTTGAAGCCGTAGACGCCGCAATGCGCGGCCGGAATTCGGACCGACCCCATCGTGTCGGTGCCCAACGCAATGTCACACAGCCCCGCCGCGACCGCTACGCCTGAGCCCCCGGAGGAACCGCCGGGCGAATAGCCGATGCGATGCGGGTTGTGTGTGGGCCCGAAATGCGGGTTGTCGGTCTTTGCGCCCAGCGCACCCTCTTCCATGTTGAGCACGCCGATGATGGCCGCACCCGCTTGGCGCAGCAGCGCGACCGTGTCCGCGTCGCGTTCGGCCAAGCGGCTCTCATGGGCTTCGAGCCCGGAGTGCCACGGCATTCCAGCGACCGCGATATTGCCTTTCACGCCGACCGTGAGCCCTGAAAGCGGCCCTTCGCCAAAGCGTGCGTCCCGGTCAAAATCGGTGAAGGCGTTGAGCGGCTCGTTTCCCGCTTCAAGAGCGTCAAAATCAATCACGATCGTCCCCTCTCGCTTGCGGGAGGGGCAGCGAGACTTACGAGCTTGCTCGTTAGTCGCAGCGGGGTGGGGATCACGACACATGACCCACCCCCGTCCCCTCCCGCAAGCGGGAGGGGAGTTTGATCAACCGGAGCCATCACAACCCTCGCTCGTCAATCAAACGCAGCGGTTTCTGGCGCGTGTCGATCTCGGTCGCCTTGGCGGTGCCGCCCGCCTCGACCAGCACGATATCGACTTCGACACCCAGCCCCTGTTTGAGAGTGTCGGCCAATTCCGCTTTATCTGTCCCGCCCCGGCTTTCCAGCGTCACCGTCATGTGATCCTTTTGCGCGGCGTCGCGGCGCAAGTGGCAGACATATTCGCCGGTCAGGTCCGGGCGGTTCTCGATAATTGCGCCGATGGCGTGGGGGAAAACGTTGATGCCGCGCAGCTTCACCATATTGTCGCTGCGCCCCTTGAAGCCTGCGATCCGTTTGAACACGATTTCGCCGCGCCCGTCTAATTCATGCGTGATGTCGTGCGTGTTGAAGCGGATGCAGGGCGCGATGTCGTCCTTGTAAAGGCAGGTGACGACCATGTCGCCCGTCTCGCCTTTGGCCACGGGCTTGCCGTCATCGACGCCGAGCAGTTCGAGATATTGCGCGTCTTCCCAGACATACATGCCGTCGCGCTCGGGCCCCTCGCCCGCGATGGTGCCGGTATCGCCGACGCCGTACCAGTCATAGGCTTTTGCGCCATGCCAGGCGGCCTCGGTGCTCGCGCGGTCCTCGGTGCCCAGATGGCCGATGATCATCCGGATGTTGATCTTGTCGAACAGCTCTTCAGCCTCGGCGGTGGCGGCGAGTTTGCGCACGTAATCGACAAAGCCCACAATGCAGGTGACGCCAAAATCGGCCATCAGCCGCACCTGGTTGACACTGCGCGTTTCGATGCCCGTGCCCGCTGACAGGAACACGCTGTTGGTGAAGTGCGTCACCGCCTCGCGAATGTAGTGCCCGCCATTGATCATGCCGTGGCCGTAAACCGAATGGACGACGTCGTCGTGATGGAGGCCCATCCAGCGATACATCCGGCCCACCATCAGATTGCCGACTTCGCGTCCCTTGGGCCCGAACATCAGGGTCTGCGGCTTGCCCGTCGTGCCAGACGTGGTGTGGAAGATCGTGGGCGGACGTGTGGCGGCCTCGCCCATTCCGTGAAAATCGCCATAGGGCGGGTGCTCGGCAATAGAGGCCATGAGGTCACTCTTGTCATAGACGGGCAGCTTGGTGATGTCCACAAGGCCCTGAATATCGCCCGGCTCAATCCCTCGCGTGCCCCACAACCGCTGATAGAAGGGCACTTGCCAGCCGCGCACCATCAGCCGCTTGAATTGGGCATCCTGGATCGCGAACAGCTCGTCCTGGCTCATGGCGGAGTAGCGCTGCGTAAAGGCGTCCCCGATAGGGTAATTCTTGAGCAATTGCTGGTGATCAAGCGCTTCGAAATAGGTGGGATAGGTCATCTAGGGTCTCGTGAAAAAGCCAAGCGGATCGGTGAACAAGCGCGGGTCATGGCCGGGCGGAGCAAGCTCACGCGCGAGGTCAAATTTGGCCTTGGCCTGCGCCTCGGTGAGCGGGTTGTCCGGGCTGCCAAGGGTGGCTGCGATGGTGTGCATCTGGGTTTCGCCTGAGGTAAGCGACACCTTGAGCTTTTGCGGGAAGAGCGCGTTGGGATCTTCGTTGCCATCGGGGACCAGCGAGACCCTGTCGGCAAAAGCGGCTAGAGCGGGATCGGCGATGCCGTCGGGCGTGAAACGACGCGGATCGATGCGCCCGTCGGTGAGCATCAGGGCGGCGAGAAACGGCAGACACAGCCGCGCGTAAGCGGGCGTCATATCCGGCTTGTACGGCCGCGCCACCAGTCGGCGTATGAGCGGCGGGCAGGCGAGTTCGATTCTCACAATCTCACTCATGGTCATCCCCGCGAAAGCGGGGACCCAGGGAGTGTTAGCACTGCGCTTTGCACGCTCTGGGTTCCCGCTTTCGCGGGAATGACGATGAAGGTCGGATAGCGCCCCCAACGCGGCGTGGCTCGCGCGCCCGCTGGGGAAGGGCTTGACGCTGACTTCGCTGATCCGCCAGACCTCTCCCAATCGTTTGGTATAGGTCGAAAGATCGCCCTCATCGAAGAGCGAGTAATAGCCAAACTGGCCTTCAAGCGGGTCTTTGGGCCCCGGAAATCCTTCGCGCGCCAGATCGCTAGCGGTAACGGCGGCGCGCGCGGCGTTGGCGATCTGGAAGGGCAGCGTCGCGAGCCCCTCAACATGCGCCTGCATCGTGCCCGCCGCGCTCGAATAGGCGAGCCCCAACGTGTCCGCCATCGGCGCGGCATCGATCCGCGCGACCGCACACGCCGCGCCGATCACACCGGCGGTGGCGGGGCGGAAAAAGCTGAGACCACTCGTTGCGGCCAGACCGAGCCCTGAGGCTATGTCCACCCCGACCGCAAGCGCGGTCAGAGCCTCGTCCGCCTCGCAGCCACCCTTGCGATCAATCGCAGCGCCCGTAGCCGCCACAACGGTGCTGAGCGCGTGAACGACGGCGGGTTCGTGGACCGCGTCCCACTCCAGACAATGCACGCGGTAGCCGTTCACAAAGGCGGCTGAGGGCGCGCTCAGGCGCTCGTCGGTGCCGATCAGTCGCGCTTCATCGCCCGCCCCCATGGCGCGCGCGGCAGCGAGGATCGCGTCGGCTCCCGGCGCGGTAGCACCGGCGGCTCCGACCGCCAGCGTATCTCCCAGCAGCCGCTGCGTATCGGCGCGAACGTGATCGGGTAAAACGTGCGGCGCGCTGGCGAAATCGAGGAGGCGGGCGGTGGCGCTCATGCGGTCCACTCCAGCAGCAGCGCCTCGATGGCTTCGGGATCGTTCCCTTCCAAAGCGAGCGCGACGGCGCGGTCCGCTTGGGTGGCACTCAGTGCCCCCCAGCGGGCGAGGCTGTGCATCTTGGCGATGATGCGCGCTTCGTCGACGGGACGTTCGGGATCGCCGAGCGTGTCGACCAGCTCAAACCCGTTCACCCGCGCGCCGAAATGCGCGGGATAGCGAGCGGTGATCGCGGAATCCTCGGCGACGCTCACCTGCGCGCGTAAGGGCGCAAGCGCGGCGATGGCTTCGGGCGTGAAGTCTTCGGCATCCGCCGCACGTCCATCGGCGACCACCGCCACCGCGTGCTGGAGCGAGAACTTCGCCTCAAGCTCGGTGGCCGGGTCAGGCCGGTCACAAAAGGTCAGCGCGTCGGCAAAGGTTTCGACCTTGAAAGGCGCTTCCAGCTTGCCCGCCGCGCGCAGTTCCATCGCCGCATCGATGGCCGGGTGCGCGTGGCGGCAAGCGGCGAAGGGTTTGAAACTGACCGTCTCGATCAACCACCCCTCTCCATTCGAAGCGAGTTCACCCGGCTCCGATGTCATGGCGGCAAACAGACCTTGCGGTCCCTCAAGGATCGCGGCGGGGCCTGTCGCGCCTGCGTTCGCATGCAGCGCCGCATCGCGCCCGGTGCGCACCGCCTGATGGATGTGCCATTGCTTGGTCAGGACATTATCATGCCGCATATGCCACAGCCCGCCCGCGACCGATCCGGCGTTGCCAAGCGCGTGGACATACCGCCCATCATCAAATCCCAACAGCGAGCCCATCGCCGCTGCCGCGCCGAACACGCCCATCGTCGCGGTCGGGTGCCAGCGCGCGTAATGGTGCGCGTCAAACGCCGCCCCGATAGCGATCATCGCTTCGTAGCCGCGTATGGCGGCGTCCAAAACCTCGCCCATATCGGCATCAAGAACGCTCAACGCCGCTGGCCAGACAACGGGGCCGGGATGAAGCAGCGAAGTGCGATGCACATCGTCCATCTCCAGCACATTGCCCAGATAGGTCGCGCGCTCCCATCCATTGGCCGAGATCGCACGGGCCACTTTGGCCGCTTCGCTGCCTCGTGCACCCGCGACACAGGCCAGCCAATCCAGCAAATGCAACCGCGCGCGAGAGCGCTCGCCTTTCGCAATCGGACGCGCTAAGGTCCGGACAAATTTCGCAAGGCGCGGCTCGCTCACGAGGTTCCCCCACGCACGCTTGTCGAACACGGGAGTAGGGATTGGCCAGCAAGCCAAAAAAGAGCGCGTCTAAGGCGCAGACCTCGCGGACGCCGCGATACCTGCAATTGGCCGGGGAATTGCGCGAGGCAATCTTGTCGGGTGAGTTTGCGAGCGGCAAGCCGTTCCCGACGGAAACCGCGCTTTGCACCAAATACGATGTCAGCCGCTTTACCGTTCGCGAAGCTTTGCGGCGGTTGGAGGTCGAAGGTCTGATTGAGCGCCGCCGAGGCTCGGGCACCACGGTCCAGCCCGCCGCCGCGCGCGGCGGAGCGCTGCACCAGCCGCTTTCCAATGTCGGCGAGCTTTTGCAATACGCGCGCGGGAGCGAGGTGATTTACAAGGCGCAGGAAACCGCGTCTTTGCCGCAGGAGATCGCGGAGCAAATCGCGTCCAAGACCGACGGCGACTGGACCCGTTTTCAGGGGATCCGCCACCACTCTGGCGAAGCCTTGCCGCTGGCTGTGACCGACGCCTATTTCCACGAAACGCTCAAAGACGCCGTGGACCAATTGGACCTGAGCGCGGGCACTTTGTTCAGCCAGATCGAGACCTTGGCCAGCGTCAAGGTGAGCAAGGTCACTCAAGACATCCAAGCGCTTGCTGCGGACGCTTCCATGGCGGGGCAGCTCCAGATCGACGAGGGCGCGCCGATGTTGCGGATCCTGCGCTGCTATTTCAACGCCAAGGGCCGCGTCTTCGAAATCTCGGTCAGCCACCACGCGGGCGATCGCTTCGCCTATTCGATGCATATCGACGTCGACGTTTAAAAAACGGAAGTCTGAGACATATCGGATGTCTGAAACATATCGGGTGGGGCCGCGAACCATTTAGCCGTGTTCGCCTTTGGCAGGCACCGGGCCCGGTTGCCAGTCTTGGCCCGCAAACCGGATCGCGGGCGCGATGTGGCGCCCTCCGCCGTCCGCTTCGACGATCAGGCCGCGCTCTTCGATATGCGGCTCGTCAAAAGCTTCGCGAAAATTGAGAACGGGTGAGAAGGCCACATCCTTATCGGCGAACCATTCGACCCATTCCTCGCGGGTCTTGGTGGCAAAGGTGTCGCGCAGAAAGGCGATAAGATGGCCTTGGGCGATAAGATGGCCTTGCTCTCCCGCCGGCGCTTCAGCGAGGGGCAGAAGATCGAGCCGATCCAGCGCGGTCAAAAGGTTTTTGGCAAACTTGATCTCGCGCCCACCCAGCGCGACGTGGCCGCCGTCTTTCGTGGTGTAGACCTGATAGAACCCCGCGCCGCCAAGCGAACGCTGAGAGGCGGACACCGGGCTTGGCCCGCCCGCAATCGCGCTGCCCGCTGTGTGCGCGCACCAGGGCAGCAGGCTGTCGAACATCGCGCAGTCGATATAGGCGCCCTCGCCCGTGCGATCCCGGCCCACCAGCGCCATCAGCACAGCGGAAAGCGCGGTGAGACCCGCCGCCAGATCGGCGCTGGGCGCGCCGGGCACAACCGGATTGCCATCGGGTCCATCGTTCACCGCGAGAAAGCCCGCAAGCGCCTGCACCGCCATATCATGCGCGGGATGATGCGCGAGCGCGCCGTCCTGACCAAAGGCGCTGATGGAGCAATAGATGATGTCAGCCTTAATCGCCTTGACCGCGTCGTAATCGAAGCCCAACCGCTTCATCACGCCGGGCCGAAACCCTTCGAGGAAGATGTCCGCATCCGCGATCAGGTCGCGCAAAGCCGCCTTGCCATCCTCGGACTTGAGATCAAGGACAACGCTCTTCTTGCCGCGGTTGAGATTGGCGAACCAGACCGAATGCTCAGCCTCGCCATAGGTGTCAAACGGGGCCTGATCGCGCGCGGGATCGCCGGCGGCGGGCTCCACCTTGATCACTTCGGCGCCCTGATCGGCCATCATCACGGTCATCATGGGACCGGGAAGAAACTGCGAGAGATCAACGACCCGGACGCCGCTCAATTTACCCATAGCCTGTGCCCCTCCCCTTTCGGCTCTTGAGCGCTTAGATCACGCCGGATTTGCGAAGACCCGCCACGGCGTCTTCGTCATATCCCAAGTCCACGAGAATGGCCTCGCTGTCCGCACCCAACAAGGGCGCGGCGCGGTTGGGCGGGCGCTGGCCGTCGAATTTGAGCGGACTGGCGAGAATGTTGAGATCGGCCTTGTCGGGATGCTCAACCGTGTCGCGCAGCCCAATGGTTTCGAGCCACGGGTTATCAAGCGCGTCGCCCAGCGTGTAGACGGGCGCCACTGGCACGTAGCCTGCAAGCAATTCCTGCCAATGCGCCATGGGCTGCGTGGACAGCTCGTCGTCGAGCAGCTGGGTCAAGGCCTCGCGGTTCGCCAAACGGTCCGCGTTTGTCGCAAAGCGCGGGTCATCCTTCAGGTCCGCACGGCCCATGCGCGTGGTGAGGATGTCCCAGAATTTGGGCAGCTGCGCCATGATGAACATCCAGCCATCCTTCGCCTTGAACATCTGGCTGGGGGTCGCGGTCGGATGGGCGCTGCGCGGGGTGCGCGCGGTCTCGTCCCCGTGGTTCATGTACCACAGCGCGGGATAGCTGGTCTGATGCACCGCCGCTGAAAGCAAGTCTGTGTCGACATCGCGGCCCTTGCCGCTGCGCTGCGCGTCGACCAGCGCGCCCAAAAGGCCGATGCAAAAGATCGTTCCGGTCATGAAATCGACCATCGAAAGCCCCATGCGCTGGGGATCGCCGCCCGGCTCGCCGGTGATGGTGCAATAGCCCGCTTCGGCCTGCATCAGATAATCGTAGCCGGGCCATTTGGCGCGCTCGTTATCCCGGCCATAGGCGGAGAGATGCGCGCAGACGAGCGCGGGGTTAGTGCCTTTAAGCGCTTCGTAATCCAGCCCCAGACGAGCGGGCAGATCTCCGCGCATATTGTTGGCCACCGCGTCGCAGGTCGCCGCCAGTTTGTGCAGGATTTCCTGCCCCTCTTCGCTCGTCAGATCGAGCGTGAGCGAACGCTTGTTGAGATTGAACGCGTTGAAATAGGTGCTTTCGCCTTTGCGCAAGAAATGCGGACCGACCATGCGCGCGGTGTCGCCGCCGCCGCGCCGCTTTCCATCTTCGCCGACTTTACCCGGCGGTTCGATCTTGATCACCTCCGCGCCCATCTGCGCGAGGAACATCGTGCCATAGGGGCCAGCGCCGTATTGTTCGGCGCTGATCACACGAAAGCCTTTCAGGGGGAGGTTCACCAAGCGGACCTCAGGCCTAGATCTGATTTTCTTTAAGGTGCTGTTTGGCGATGATCATGCGCTGCATTTCGTTGGTTCCTTCCCCGATGCACATCAGCATGGAATCGCGGTAATACCGCTCGATGTCGTATTCCTTGGAGTAGGAGTACCCACCGTAAATGCGCATGGCTTCCTGACTGTTTTCGACAGCGGCTTCCGAAGCGTAATATTTGGCAATACCCGCCTCTTTGTCGCAGCGCTCTCCCTTGTCATACGCAACCGAGGCATCAAGCGTGAGAAGCCGGGCTGCTCGCGCCTTGGTTACCATTTCGCCGAGTTTCAGCTGGATCGCCTGATGCTGCGCGATGGGCTTGCCCATGGTCTCGCGCTGCTGAGCGTATTCGGTGGCGAGGCGCAGCGCGCCTTCGGCCAAGCCCACACCGCGCGCCGCGACGTTGATACGGCCGAGTTCAAGACCGCCGGTCGCCTGGAAGAAACCCTGCCCCTCAACACCGCCGATCAGCTGGTCAGCGGGGACAACGTAGTCCTCCATGATAAGCTCTGCGCTGTCGATCGACTTGTAACCAAGCTTGTCGAACTTCTTGCCGGTGGAAAGCCCTTCTCGCTTGTCGGCGATAAACAGGCTCATCCCCTTATAGCGCGGATCGGCGTCGGGATCGGTCTTCACCAGCATGGCAAAGCAATCGCCGTTGAGCGCGTTGGAGATCCACGTCTTGGAGCCGTTGAGCACATAATCGCCATCGGCGTTTTTCCTGGCGACCGTGCGGATCGCCTGAAGGTCGGTTCCCGCGTTCGGTTCGGTCAGGGCCAGACCGCCACGAAGCTCGCCAGCGGCCAGTTTGGGCAGCCAGCGCATTTTCTGCTCCGGCGTACCGAAGCGCTCAACCGCCGCCGCCATGATGAGGTGCGAATTAAAAATGCCGGTGATCGCCATCCAATAGGAGGAAATGCGCATCACGATCTTGGCATAGGTGGTCGCGGGCAAGCCCAACCCACCATATTCCTGACCAATCGTGGCCCCGAACAGGCCCATTTCGGCCATCTGATGCACCAGTTTTTCCGGCCAGATATCGCCGTGATCGTGCTCCTTAATGACTGGGATCACATCGCGCTCAAGCCAGCGGTCGATAGTGTCCATGAACGCCTGTTCGTCTTCGGGTGAGATCGAACGGATCTGATCGTCAAGAATTGCTGCGGTGGACATGATGGTCGTCCCTTACCGGTGAAAATGAATAAGTCTGAGAGGTTTAGTCGTCGAGCCCGCCAAAGCCGCGCTTCCACACAAGCACGGTGCGTTTGTAATGGCTCACGATGTCGCCATGCTGGTTCTTGGCGATGGTTTTGAAAGTCACGATGCCTTGTTCCGGGCGGCTCTTGCTCTCGCGCTTTTCGAGCACTTCGCTCTCGCAATAGAGCGTGTCGCCCACAAACAAAGGCTTGACCATGCGAACCTCGTCCCAGCCGAGGTTGGCGATGGCTTTGCCGCTGGTGTCCGACACGCTCATCCCGGTCATCAGCGCGATCGTGAACGGGCTGACCACCAGAGGCTTGCCAAATTCAGTGTCCTTGGAGAGCTCGTAATCAAAATGCGCGGGATGCGTGTTCATCGTGAGCAGCGTGAACCACACATTGTCCGCGTCCGTGATGGTGCGCCCGGGGCGGTGTTCGTAAATGTGGCCCTCTTCGAAATCCTCGAAATAGCGCCCCTGCACTTCGCGGAACCGGCCGGGGGCCACTTCAATCACTCCATCACGCATTTGAAACTCCTTCAGCGCGCGCCAGAACCGCGCGGTATTTCTTCACAAAGGGCGCTTCGAGCATCTTGCCCTTGAAGCGGATCGCGCGCTCGCCCCCCGCCTTATACGCGTCAAGCGCTTCGCGCGCTTCGGCGATTTCCGCCTCGCTGGGCGAGAACGCGGCGTTGGCGTGCGGCACCTGGCGCGGGTGGATCACCGCCTTGCATAGGAAACCAAGAGCAGCGGCGCGCGCGCATTCGCTTGCAAAACCGTCTTCGTCGTCGAGATGCACATAGGGCACATCAATTGCAGGCTTGCCCGCTTCCGCGCAGGCGAGAACCATCGCGTGGCGCGCGCCCACCAGTGGATCCCACGCCAATTCGACGCCGAGCTCGCTCGAAAAATCTGCCCCGCCCAGCATCAGAGCCGAGACCTTCGCATGGCTCACGATCTCGAGCGCGTGGCGCAGGCCGCGCGGCGTTTCGACAAGCGGCACGAGATCCGGGCAACGATCACCCAGCACCCCCGCGACCACGTCCAATTCGGCGGCGGTTTCGACCATTGGAACCATCAGAACCGACGGCAAAACCTGCGCATCGCCCAAAGCGGCCAGATCGCGCACGCCCGCCAAAGTGGTGACCGCGTTGATGCGAATGCCCCAGCCCTCCGGCGCCTCAGCCACATGCGCCAGAGCCGCCGCGCGGGCGGTCTCTTTGTCCTCAGCGGCGACCGCGTCTTCGAGATCGATCACGGTCACCCCCGCCTCAGCGGCCTTCGCCTTGGCGAAACGATCCGGACGCGATCCGGGGACAAACAGCAGGCTGGCAGCGGTAAACACAGGTTCGGGGCGGTCCTTTTGTCAAAAGCCCAAACTTCGGGCTAATTTCATCCTTCACAATTTGTCCGGACAAATCTAAAGTCAAGCAAGAAGTGAACATTTGTCCGGACAAATTCGGCACGCGAGCAATGTGTGACCGAACGCCGCTTAGGAGGGATTGTATGAAACTGAAGAACACCGTTTTGGTTGCAGCGGGGCTTATCGGGGCCGCGATGGGCCTTTCCACGGGGGCCTCGGCGCAGATGCTCGATCCCAACACCCCCGAAGACGCGCTGGAAATCTCCAAGCGCCTGCAATGTGGCGTCTCCGAAGATGAACCGGCTGTCTATCACTGGTCTGGCAATATTTATGGCCGCAGCCCCGGCGTGCGCGACAAATTGCTGTTTAAGGGCGAAGGCATGAACATCCGCCGCTGTGTCGAAGTGGAAGATCCCGAACGCGGTAAAGGCTGGCGCATGATCAGCCGCGAAGTGATGCTGATGCTCGATCCCGAAACGGGAGAAGTGCTCGACACATGGGAGAACCCCTATACCGGCGAAACGGTGGACGTGATGCAGATCCACAACGATCCGGTGAACGGGCGACCCAATTACGCGGTTGGCGCAGATGGCAGCCCGCTCAAGCTCAACACGCTGCGCGAGGCTGGTCCTTACGTGTTTGTGCCGTTCGAAGTGCCGCTGTTCTACCCCAACCCGCTGGCGGGTGGTTATCAGGACGCGGTCGGCAACATGTATCACGCGATGGAGATTTTTGATTTCTCCGCGCTCAAAGAAGAGCTGTACGACGCCTCCACCCCTACCGCCTATCCCATGATCAGCTGGGTGCGCGTGTCGCCATGGGCGCCGTGGATGAAGATGGGCGGGCGTTCGGGCCAGATGGTCTTCAACGCGATGGGCCGCAAACTGCCCGGCGGGTTTGAAGAACTGCCCGCAGTGCTCAAGGACGAAATCCGCGAAAACTATCCGATTTATGAACAGGCACCGCCAAAGGACGACACGCGCCGCAACGAGACGACGTGGACCAAATATAAGAAGCTGACCGACGCCGCGCGCGCTGAGCGCAAAGAGAATGCGGCGATGGACGGCGGCGAGTAAGGGACGCGGGGCTTAACGATCGATACCTGGAATAAATTATTGATTAAAAGTGGAAAAAGGGCGGAAGCGTGTGCTCCCGCCCTTTTTTATTCACCCCCGCTCGCGCAGGTGTTTCATCAACGAAACCGTCAGTAGCGCGCTGTCACGATCACACCGACACGTTGCCCCGGGCGGCGCCCGGCGACAAAGCTGCGGCGGAAACTGGCATTGCCGTCTGCGAAACGCAAGACTTGTTGAACCGCGTCTTCGTCAAACAGATTGTCGGCGTAAAGCTGGATCCGATAGCGATCGCTTTCGATGCCCATTCGCGCATCGACTTCGATGGATGAGCCGCTGCGAGCGAGGTTCTCAACCGATGCGAACTGGTTCGATGTGGCCGTCAGGTTCGCTCCCGCAAAGAATTGCCAGTCACCGTCGGTTCCAATACCTGTATCCGTGACATAGCTGACATCAGCAAAGAAGCGATGTTTGGGTGCGCGCGGAATGGCCTGTCCATCGATCGATCCAAACAGGCTCTGACAACCCGCAACGTCAGGAAACTGATCGCCGGTCGAGCAATTGACCAGGCGGTCATCAGCAACATCGTTCAGCACACCAAGGTTCTCGCTTGCGCCGCTGGTGAATTGCGTGTCCGCTAGGGCGTAGTTTGCGCGGATCGTGACATCGCCCATGCGACCGATCATTTCCGCTTCGAGACCGTACACCTCAGCGTCGCCCGCATTGACCGTCGCGCTGAGCGTGTTGCCGCCATCGCGCACGTTCTGGGTTAGCTGATACCCTTCGATGTCGGTGTAGAACGCCGCGACATTGAACACGACATCACCATCGGCGAAGACGTTTTTGATACCGATCTCGTATTGGGTGTTCTCTTCTTCTGCGAATGTCGGCACCCCGGCGTTGCTGGCTTGAACTCCGTTGAAGCCGCCCGGTTTGATGCCCTCAGCGAAAATCGCATAGATCAGATTGTCCGGAGTAGCCTGCCAATCCAGCGTCACTCTCGGCGTGAAAGACGTGAATTTTGCATCAGGCAACGACACACCGGCCGGGCGCGCATCGCCTTCATCGAAATCAAAGAGGACTTCGCTGATGGTTTCTTCAGCGTAGCGGCCCTCCACGCTCAGATTGACGTCAGGCGTGACATGCCAGGTCACCGCCCCAAAGACTGCGACGTTCTCGATATCGAACAAGGCTTCGTTTCGGCTGTTCGGCGTGGATGGCCCGAAAAGCGGGAAAACGGTGCCGCAGTTGGGGTTTGCCGCGCACAAAGCCCGCTCATTCGCGAAGGCCGCTCCGAAGCTCGCCCCGGCACGCGCCGCCGCATCGGCGGGCACTTGCCGGATGTCGAAGCTGTTATCGTTCTGATCGAAGTAATAGCCGCCGACCAACAGATCGAAGGCATCGCTTTCATAGGTCAGCCGCAGTTCTTGCGACCAGTCGGACACTTCGCTGCGATTTTCGAATGTGAAATCCACGGTTGTGCCAACGAAGCCGAACGGGAAAACCGGGCCGGCTGGACCAAACCCCGTCGGTGCCCCGGCCGGGAAGCGCGCGAAAACCGCCGTTTGGAAACCGTTCGGGCTGTAATCAGCATCAAGCGCAATGCGCTCGGTCCGATCGTTGTAACCGGTCAGCGACGTCAAAGTGAGGCCATCGCCCAGCTCGTAATCCATGCGAAAGGAGACGTTATAGGTGTCCGCTTCCAATCCCACATTGCTGGTGTCGACGAATTGGCGCGCGAAATCGGTGTTGATCTCGGCGGGTTCGATCACGCCGCAGAAATAGCGCCCCCCGCCATTATAGAGCGCACCATCGTCGAAAAAGCAGTTATTCTGGTCGGCGCCTTGACCAAACAGTGCGGGCTGACCGTCATCGGTGCGGTTATAATAGCCGCGCAGCGTCGCTGTGAACGGCCCATCGTTATCATAGGACAGTATGCCGGAAAGCGAATACGAGGATTGCTTGCCGACTTCCTCGCCATCAAACGCATTGGTGAACTCGCCGCCAAAATCGTAAAATCGACCGTTGACGCCCAATCCGAACCCGTTGCCGAGCGGCCCTCGAATGCCAGCTGTGACTTCGTACCGGTTCTCCGTTGACGCATCGGCTGAAATTCGGCCTTCCCATTCGTCGCCGGGAAGCTTGGAGATGATGTTGATGGCACCGGAATAGGTGTTGCGACCGTAAAGGGCGCTTTGAGGGCCTTTGACGACTTCTAACCGCTCGATGGAGTCAACATCGTAGTCCGCCAAGCTGCCGGTGTAATAAATTCCATCGATGAAGAACGCGACGCCGCTGTCCCCCAGGATATTGGCTTGACCACGGATTACGGGCCGGTTGGACGTGCGCCCAAAGCTTTCGTCAAAAAACAGACCGGGCGTCGTGTTGGCTATCTCTTCGAAACTATCGAGCGCGAGGTTGGTAATGGTTTCCGCCGTCGCAACGGAAACCGTCGCAGGAACCGATTGAAGGTCTTCTTCTTTCTTGCGCGCCGTCACGATGATGCGATTATCGTTCTCGCTTTCATCGGAAATCGACACCGGGTTCTGGTCGCCCACGCTTTCTTGCGCCAAAAGTGCGCCCGGTGTCAGCACAGTCGCAGCCATCAGGCTGCCCCAAAGAGCTTTCTTCATATTTTCCTCCCTGTTCACGCCGCTTCCCCAAGCGGTGCTTGAAATCGTCCCTGCCATATTTCTGCCCAGACCCGAAAATTTGTCCAGACAAATTTTTCAATCCGCGATCTTGTCCACACTTGTGCGCCTTCACGGCAACGGTTTGACGTTGCCCAGAAAGGCGGTGACCATCAGCAGGGCATAGACCGCCCACACCCACAGCCGCGTCTTGTCCATCGTTCGGCGCAGCGGGATTTCGGTTTCGTCGCTCGACCCTTGCTCCAGTACGGCGGTCAATTGCGCGCCAACCGGTTTAAAGGTCACGTCGATCATGATGGCGGCGACGAAAATCAGGCCAAACATCAAGGCTTTCCACGCCAGCCAATCCGGCTCCAGCGGGGCGTTTGCGATCAGGCTTTGCCCGCCCAGCCACAGGTAAAACCCGCCGATAATCCAGCGCAGCCATCCTTCGATCGCGCGGTTGCGCGCGGCGCGCGGGGTCATGTCGTGCTTGTGCGCGTCCCATACGAGCCACAGCCAGAACAGGCCGATGCCCCACGCGGCCGCGACCAACCATAGCGGCACATCCCACCATCCGCCCAGATCAACAACGCTGAGCGAAAGCGGCACCATCAAGGCCCAGGCGCTGCGCGGGACCATGTCAATCTCGACGAGCAGTTTAAGCAGCGCAATCCGCTGATCAAGCGTGTAATCCGCGCGCCGGCGAAAATGCTGCCCCAGCACAAACACCCCGACATCCGCGCCCAACCAAAGGACAAAGAGCAAAAGATGCACGTAAACCAGCGCTGGATAGGCGAGCCCTGACAATTCCATACGAAACCTCTTTTCGCAAATGTGTTGCGCACAGAGCACGCTAAGCGACACGAATGAACAATTTGTCCGGACAATTTGCATTTCCTCGCTTGACAAGCAAGAGGTTGTCCGGACAAATTTGTGGGATTGGACGTAGGGACACGGGCCATGCCGCTTGCATGGTTTGCAATCAGGGAAGGATTTGATCCCATGACATCGCGCTTTTCATCGCGGCTGGCTTTGACCAGCATGACTTCGGCTCTCGCTCTTACGGCTTTGCCAAGCGCCGCTTTCGCGCAGGACGCGGACACCAGCGAGATGGCGGAAGAACAGTCCGGCGTGGCTGAGATCATCGTCACCGCCCAGCGGCGCGAGGAAAGCGTGCAGGATGTGCCCATCGCAATCAGCGCGTTCAACAACGAAGAGCTGGAGCGCCGCGGCATCGCCAACGCGCTCGAAGTGGCGCAGTTCGTTCCCAACCTCGTGGGGCTTAACAACACCGGGCTTGGCACCGCCAACGCCTATTATCTGCGCGGCATTGGCAACACCGAGAGTATCGCGACCTTTGACCCGCCGATCGGCACCTATGTCGACGACATTTATCTCTCTCGCCAGAACGCCAACAACCTCTCGCTGTTCGATGTGAACCGGGTCGAAGTGCTGCGTGGCCCGCAAGGCACTTTGTTTGGCCGCAACACAACCGGCGGCGCGGTCAGCGTGTATCTGAGCGATCCGGGCGATGAAGTGGGCGGTTTTGCCGAGATTGGATACGGTTCCTACGACCAGATCCTGGGCCGCGCATCGATCGACATTCCGCTGGCGGACACCTTTGCGATCAAGGTTTCCGGCTACTTCCAGGACGATGATGGCTACGCGATCAACAATCTGGCGGACGACCGCACCAACGAAAACGATGGCTGGGGCGTGCGTCTGGGCCTGCGCGGAGAGCTGTCCGACAGCGTAACGTGGAAGGGATCGTACATCCACACATTCGCGGACTCCGCAAACGTCCTCAATTTCGACTGCGACCCGACGGATCGCACCAATTGCTCGGGCCGGTTCGTGTCGACCGGCTTCACCGAAGACAGCAACCTGATCAGTCCGACTTTCGGCCCGCTGGTAAGCGGCGACAAGGCCAATTTCGGACTGGGCAACGAAGCGACGATGGACTTCGTCTCGTCCAATCTTGAGATCGGCATCGGCGATGATTGGGCGGTGAACATCATCACCGGCTTTGTCGATATCAGCCAGGATTTCGCGCTCGACTTTGCCGATGGACGTGGGCTTCCCAGCGCTTCCAACCCGATCCCGCCGGTGACCGGCTTCACCTTTGGCGGCTTCACCATCGCCAACGAAGGCAGCCACACGCAATTCACCCAAGAAGTCAAATTCACCGGCAGCATCGGCGATGGCCTGATCGATCTGGTCGGCGGCGTGTTCTATTTCTATGAGGACAACAAGACTGACTTTGGCGATATCTTCACGCTCAATCTGCCTTTTGCGCCCGCGCCCGACGGCTTCCCGCTGCTATTGGCGGACCGGGTGATCGACAACACCGCCGAGGCGTGGGCGGGCTACGCGCAGGCGGATGTTAACCTCACCGATCGACTGACCGTGACGGCGGGCATTCGCTACACCGATGAAGAGAAGACATTCGAGATCCGCGACAACCGCAGCCGCATCGGCGGCGGGCTGTGCTCGGCACCCAACCAGTTCGGCCCTTCGACCTGCATCGACAGCGCCAATCTGGTCGCCGCCAACGGCGTCCCTATCCCGCGCGAACAGTCGGTCGACATCTTCACCCCGCGCTTTGCTGTGAATTATGAGCTGGACGATGTCCTGCTGTTCGCATCGGCAACGCGCGGCTTTAAATCGGGCGGCTGGAACGCGCGCGGCACCTCGCCGGGCGAGCTGTTGCCGTTCGGCCCAGAGACCGCGTGGTCCTACGAAGCGGGCTTTAAGTCCGACCTGTTCGACAATCGCGTGCGCTTGAACGTCACCGCCTTCTGGCTCGATGTGAGCGATTTGCAGGCGCCCTCAGCGTTCATCCGCAACGATGGCAGCCTCGCCTTTCTCACGCGCAACTTTGCCGATTACGAAAACCGCGGGATTGAGGTCGAGCTGACCACGGTTCCGGTCGAAGGGCTCAACCTGTTTGCCTCGCTCGGCTATCAGGACGATGAATACAATATCGATCAGAACGCGCCCGCGCTGGATGAATTCGGCGTCCAATCGGTCGCCGCGCAGCAGGCCGCCTGCCTTAGCCAATTGGCCGCTGGCCTGATCCCGAACGTGACCGGCGCGGATAACGCGGCGGCGTGCGGTGTGGGTATCGTGGCGCCGGACGGCTCGCTCGCAGAACCGGTGCGCACGCCCGATTTCACCATTGCGTTCGGCGGCAGCTACGACATCGAAGCGGGCAATCTCACGATCCGCCCCTTCGCCAACAGCAACTGGCGCAGCGACAGCGAGGTGGGCACAAGCGAGCTGACTTTGTTCGACCAACCCGTCACCGGACCATCGGGCACGACTTTCCCGGCGAACACGCTGGGCCTGGGCGATCCGATCGACCCAGCTTCGGGCTCGTTCAGCCCGTCACGCTTTATCGTAAACGGTGGGATCACCTTGGCGCACACCAATGGGATTTCGGTCACGGCGGAGTGCCGCAACTGCTTTGACGAAGAAGCGGTGGAAAGCGCGCTGGCGAACTTCAGCTATCTGAACCCGCCGCGCACCTTTATCGTGCGCGCCAAGATCGACTTTTGATCGTGCAGAAGGGCTCCTTGATCGCGGCATGAGGCAAAAGCGCCGGGCCTTCAAAACACTGGCGGCGGCGGCGTTCAGCGCCGCCGCCGTGCTGTTTTGGATGCCGCAAGTGGCCGCGGCGCAAAGAGACGAAAACACGCCGCAAAGCGCGGCCAATCGATACGGGCTTGCTTCTTGGAGCGAAGTGGTCGTCAGCGTCACGGACCTTGAGGAAAGCTCGGCGTGGCTGATCAAGGATGGCGGGTGGCGCGTCGTCGCCTCAGGGGCGCTGGACACGCGCGAGCTGGCCTATTGGAACCTGCCCAAGACCTGTTTCGGCGCCTTTCGCAAGATTTGCGCGCCCGGCACGCAGGCCGGCTGCATCCGCTTCGTCCGGTTCGACGGCGCCGAAGATCAGCGCCCGATCCGTCTCGCCGCGCGACCATGGGACACCGGCGGCATCTTCTCGATCATGCTGCGCTCAAACGACACGCAAGGCCTGTTCGACGCGGCGATAAAGCGCGGGTGGTGGGCCGAAAGCCCGCCTTACGCGTTCAGCTTTGGCGGATCGGACCTGCTCAACGTCGTCATTCGCGGGCCGCACGGGGTTAGCTACGCGCTGTATGAGCGCAAGTCGCCGCCCTTCACCGGCTTCGCGGTGGGCAAGCTCAGCCAGGCGTTCAACACGATGCGCATGGTCAAGGACCAGCCCGCCAGCCTCGGCTTTTACCGCGACCATTTGGGACTGGTGACGTTGTTCGACGCGCCCTTCACCGATCCCGAACCGCGCGCGAATAATTTCTCGGTCCCGGCCAACCTCGCGACTAATCTGGTCCGCCGCGCAGCGGTCGTCCAACCGCGCGCGGGCAGCGAAGACGGCCGGGTCGAGCTGATGCAATTTGAAGGGTTTGAAGGCCGCGACTATTCCGCCCACGCCTCGCCGCCCAATCTGGGCATCATCTCGGTGCGCTATCCGGTGCGCGATTGGGCGGGGTACAAAGCGTTTCTCAAAGGCAACGGCGTGCCTATCGAGCGTGAGGCGACGCGGCTGCGCATTCCCGCCCTGGCCGCAGGAGACGCGCCCGCGACCATCATGGCCGTGCGCGATCCCGACGGCAATCTGACGGAGTTTTACGATGTCCCGTAGCCTGCGTCATATACTCGCCGGGCGGCGGGCCGTGCTGGCCGGCGCGGCGGCGCTGGCGGCGGCAGCGTGCGCCCCCAAAGCGACAACCCGCGCCATCACGCCAACGGAGGGTAAGATGCGCGATATCGTCCTCATCCACGGTGCGTGGCACGGCGCGTGGTGCTGGGATCTGGTGCGCCCAATGCTTGAGGAACAAGGGCACCGAGTGCATGCCTTCACGCTGCCCGGTCTCGCTGAGCGCGCGGATGAACTGACGCCGCAGCTGGGCCTTCAGGATCATATCAATGACGCGATCCGGCAGATTGATGCGGCGGGGATCGAAAGCTTTATCCTCGTTGGCCAATCCTATGGCGGCATGGTCATCACGGGCGTCGCCGACGCGCTCAAATCGCGGATCGATCACATCGTCTACCTCGATGCAGCGCTGCCGAAGGATGGCGAGACCATGCTGTCCTATGGCGCGCCCCGCCCCGCCGAAGCGATCGCGGGCGCCAAAGCGGCGATGCGCGGGCTTGCGCAAGACGGGATGAGCTTGCCGGCTTTCCCGCCATCGTTCCTGGGTATTCCTGAGGACCATCCGCGGTACGACTGGGTGGCGGAAAACCTCACACCGCATCCGCTCAAAACATGGCTTGATCCCATTTCCTTACCCCATGGCGGGGCGGAAGATTTGCCATCAACCTATGTCGAATGCACCAATCCGCGTCTGGCGCAGACCCAGTTTGCATGGGTGGCCGAGCAAAAACGCGCCGCGCCGGGCTGGAATGTTGTCGCGCTCGATACCGGGCACGACGCCATGATCACCGACCCGCAAGGCGTCGCGCGGATCATTGCTCAGGCCGCCGGCACGAAGGAATCGCGCTAGGGCCTTGGGCTCGCTATGAAGCGCTAACGAGAATTGGGAGACAACGAAGTGAGCGCAAGCGAGAACAAAACCGCCTCAGGCGAAGGCGAGTTCTCCAAGGGCTGGACCGTCCTGCTCGCCGCGACCCTGGGCGTGATGTGCGGCGCCTCGCCCATCCCCTTCAACGTCATCGGCTTCACCGCAGAGCCGCTCACCGCTGAATTTGGCTGGACGCAGACCCAGATTGTTACCCCGATCACGTTGTTCGGCGTAATTGCGAGCTTTCTTGCGCCTGTCTTTGGCTGGCTTGCTGACCGATACGGCGTGCGCCCGGTGGCGTTGTGGTCGCTCTTCGCCTTTGGCCTCGCCTTCGCCGCGATTGCGCTGACGCCGACCGGAAACACGCCCACGACGCTTTATACCTATTACGGGCTTTGGGTCGTGGTGGGGATTGTCGGCATCGGATCAACCCCGGTGACGTGGAGCCGCGCGATCAATCTGTGGTTCTACACCAATCGGGGCCTCGCGCTCGGCATCCTGCTGATGGGAACCAGCCTTGCCGCCATGGTCATCCCCAAGGTCGCCGTCTGGGCCATCGAGAATTACGGTTGGCGATCCATGTTCGCGATAGTCGCGGTGTTCCCGATCCTCGCCGTAATCGTGAACGTCTTTCTGTTTCGCGAACCCACCGCGCAAGAGCGCCCCAAAGCCATCGAAAGCGACAGCGGTGCGCTCACAGGCAAGACGCTGGGCGCGGCGCTGGGCGACTATCGTTTCTACGTCATCTGGCTCAGCATCGCCTTGATCGCGGGCGCGTTTGGCGGGGCCTTCATCAACCTGCCCAAGATGCTGTCCCTGCGCGAGCTCGACCCGCAAACCGCCGCCAGCGTGATGGGCATCCTGGGCATCGGCATCTTCGCCGGGCGGCTGATCACGGGCGCGTTGCTGGACCGGTTCTGGCAGGGTTTTGTCGCCTTCCCGCTGCTGTGCCTGCCGGCGATTTCCGCTTACATCCTGCTGGGCGACAGCCTGCCCTTCACCCTCGCGGCGACCGCCGGGTTCCTGCTCGGCTTTGCGGCGGGCGCGGAGAGCGACCTCATCGCCTATCTCACGGGCCGGTATTTCGGCATGGCGCATTACGGCAAGATCTACGGCATGCTCTACATGCCCTTTGGCCTGTTTTCCGCCGCTTCGCCGATCATCTACGCGCAGGTTTTCGACCGCACGGGCAGCTATGATCCGATCCTTGAAGTGTCGATCTTCGCCTTCATCGCGGGCGGCGCTTTGCTGCTGCTCTTGGGCCGCTATCCCGACCGATTTCCCGAAGCCCCCGCTGACACCGCCACCCCCGAACCGGAGTTTGCATGATGGCCACCCTTGCCGCCGACAACCCTCTGGCCGCTGTGCGCAGCGCCGTCCCTGAAACCTCGCTACAAACCGACGCCGCCTCGCTAGCGCTGTTCAGCCACGATGTGCTGTCGAGCGGGAATGAACCGCTGGCCGTGTTCCGCCCATCCAGCGTCGAAGAGCTCGCGAAAGGCGTGGGCGCGGCGACCAAAGCGGGCATCGCCATCGTCCCGCGCGGCGGGGGGATGAGCTACACCGGCGGTTATCTCTACAAAGGCGGCGATCACATCCTGGTCGACACGGCTGGCCTCGACGAAATCCTCGACATCAACGAGGAAGACATGACCGTCACACTCGAGGCCGGATGCAGCTGGGACAAGCTCTACCGCACGCTGCAACCCATGGGCCTGCGCGCGCTTGCCTGGGGCACGCTTTCCGGCATTCGCGCCAGTGTGGGCGGCGGGATGAGCCAGAACGGGCTCTTCTGGGGATCGCGCAACGGATCAGCGGTCGACAGCGCGCTCAGCTTGGATGTGGTGCTCGCCGATGGGACGATCGTCTCGACCGGTTCGGAGTTTTTCCGCCCCTTCGGACCCGATCTGACCGGGCTGTTCTTGGCCGATTGCGGGGCGTTTGGCGTGAAAGCGCGCGTGACGCTCAAACTGGTGCGCGAGGCAAGCGCCTTTGCCTACGGCTCGTTCAGCTTTGACACCGCCGACGCTTTGCTCAGCGCAATGAGCGCGATTGCGCGAGAGGAACTGGCAGCCGAAAGCTTTGCCTTCGACCCGTTCCTCCAATCGCAGCGCATGCAGCGCGACAGCCTCGCCAAAGACGCCAAGCAACTGGGCAATATGCTCAAGGCGCAGGCCAGATCGGGCGGCGTTTTCAAAGCGATGAAGGAAGGCGCGAAGGTCGCGCTGGCGGGCCGCTCGTTCCTCGACGATGTGCCGTTCAGCCTGCACTGCATCGCCGAAGGCCGCGACCAAGGCGCGGTCGATGCCGACATGGCGCGCGCGACCGAAATTGTGCGCGAGGCCGGAGGCAAAGCGGTCGAAAACTCGGTGCCCAAGATCCTGCGCGCCAACCCTTTCCCGCCGCCCAATTCGATGCTCGGCCCCAATGGCGAGCGCTGGGTGCCCGTTCACGGCTTCCTGCCGCATTCCAAGCTGGTCGAAGGCTGGGCGCGGTTGCAAAAGCTGTGGGACGATAACGCCGAGGCGATGGAGCGAACGGGCGTTGACACCGGCGCGCTGATCGCGGCGACGGGGCGTTCCTCCTGCCTGATCGAACCGGTCTTCTTCTGGCCCGGCCAGCACAACCCGCTGCATCACGAGGCGATTGAGAAAGACCATATGGCCAAGCTCAAACCCGCGCCCGACAAGCCCGAAGCCAACGCGCTTGTGATGGAACTGCGCGCGAAAGTCATCGCGATCTTTCAGGAACTGGGCGCGATCCATCTGCAAATCGCGCGCAGCTATCCCTTGAAGGAAAGCCACGATGCGGCCGGATGGGACATGCTCAAGGCGCTCAAAGCTCAAGTGGACCCGCAAGGCCTGATGAACCCGGGCTCGCTCGCGCTTTAAGGCATGAATTTGGACCTCGACCGCAGGAGGGCCTTAGCCGCCGGACTTGGGGCTACCCTTGCCGTGCAGACCCCCGCTTGGGGCCGCGCCCCTTCGAATGGAGAGAATGTGACCGACGCCTCAACCTACAGCGCCATGGCGATCCAGCTGACCGCGCGCTCGCTCGAACGGCTGCCCGACACCGCCGCCGCGCGCGCCGCGATGCTCGAACATATCGCCGAGATCGAAGGGCAAATCCGCACCAGCTCGATCTTCGTTGCGCAATATTCGGGCAAGCCGGTGAAGCTGGTCGTTCTGCCCGAATATCTCTTCACATCCTATCCGGGGCGCATTTCCATCCCTGATTTCGCCGCGCGCGTCGGCTGGGCCGAGGGCGGCGCGGAGTACGAGGCGCTGGGCACAGTCGCGCAGAACCTCGGCATGTTCCTCGCGGGCAACGCTTACGAGACGGACGAGGCCTTCCCCGATTTCTATTTCCAGACCTGTTTCATCGTCGCACCTTCGGGCGAGGTGGTCCTGCGCTATCGCCGCCTGATTTCGATGTTTGCGCCCAGCCCGCACGATGTGTGGGACGCCTATCTCGACAAATATGGCTTGGAAGGCGTTTTCCCCGTCGCGCGCACCGAGATCGGCAATCTCGCCGCCATCGCCTCGGAAGAAATCCTCTACCCCGAAATCGCGCGCGCGCTGGCGCTGCGCGGAGCGGAAATTTTCTGCCATTCCTCTAGCGAAGTCGGCTCGCCCATCGCGACCAACAAGGATATCGCCAAACAGGCGCGCGCGTTCGAGAACCTCGCTTATGTCGTCTCGGCCAACACGGCCGGGATTGCGGGCACCGCGATGCCGCTGTCGAGCGCGGAGGGGAACAGTCAGGTGGTCGATTGGAAGGGCCGCGTGGTCGCGCAATCGGGCGATGGCGAGACCTTTACCGCGTTCTCCACGGTCGATCTGAGCGCTCTTCGCGAGGCGCGCCGCACCCCGGCCATGACCAACTACCTCGCCCGCCAGCGCCCGGCTCTGTTTGCGCAAGCCTACGCCGCCGCCGCCGACACTTTTGAGCAAGAAGATATGGTCACCGATGGGAGGCCCGCCATCCCGGAACGCGACTATTTCCGCCGCCGCCAAGCCGACCTGATTGAGCGCTTGGTCAAAGCGGGGATCATTTGACGTTTAGTTTTTCGTCATTGCGAGCGGAGCGAAGCAATCGATGGCCCGGTCTCGAGGATTGAAATGCCGGACAATGGATTGCCGCGTCGCCTTCGGCTCCTCGCAATGACGAGCTTAGGGAAACCAATAGAATGAAACACAGAAACGTTCGCGGGAAAATCCGCTACACTTCAATGAAGCCGGGCATGGAAGGCCAGGAGCGCGGGCGCGAATGGTTCAACTTTTCGCACCACGCGGATGGCTCCACCATCATGAGCGCGCAGTGCGAGATCGAAGAGCCCGACCCCACCGTGCTGCGCAACATCACCTGCCATATCGGGCCAGATCGCAAACCGCGCAATCTGCTCGTGCATCTGACACTGGGCGATGAGTTTTTGGGCTCCGGCTGGATGGCCTATGACCCCGAGGCGGACCAGATCACCTGCGAAAGCACAGGCCCCGACATCGGCCGCAACTCAGAAACGCGCGAGGCCGGCGAATTCGACGCGTTCGGCACGCATCCGGTCGTCGGCGATGGCTTCACCACGCGGCTGATGGACATAAGCCAGGGTCCGCACAAACGCCGCCTCAAATTCCACCTCCCATCCCCCGACCATCGCGGCGCCAGCGCGCCCCAAATCGCCTATCTCGAAATGGTGATGGAATTTGTCGGCGAAGAGGAAAAAACGGTCGAAGCGGGCACATTCCAATGCCGCCGCTACCGCTATGTTGATGACAGCGAAGAGGGCATGGGCGGTACACGCCACCCCGATTTCGACATGTGGGTGACCGCCGATGAGGACTCGGTGCTCGTCTACGGATCCATCGATGGGTACATGATGAACCGGTATGAGTTGGTTGAGTTGGACCGGTGAAAGCGATTGCGTGACCAGCTAGCGCCCACTTCCGCTCAGCCTGAGCCTGTCGCAGGCCATGCACATAGGGTAGCCACAAAGTGACAACGTGAGACGGTGCGATAGGCAGCAAGGTTGGTGTTGAAGCCGCTCTCTCGCCCCTGAACCTCTGATCTGCAAGCGCACGGGAACGGACGCGAATCTTTGCGCATGGCCTTCGACAGGCTCAGGCTGAGCGGGTCTTGGTGAGAAAGGCCTTAGTGATAAGGACCTTGGCGACGAGGCCCTAAATCCGCTCGGTCGCTCTTCGCTCCGCCACCTGCACCATCACCTTGCCCATATGCGATCCGCTTTCGAGGTGCGCGTAGGCAGCCTTGGCATTGTCGAAGAAGAAGGTCTCATCAACCAGCGTTTCGACGCCGTGCTCGGCCATGACCTTGAGGCATTCCTCGAACATGCCGCGATGGCCGCTGGTGATGCCTTTGATCGTGATGTTTTTGCCGAGGATTCCGCCCTGCGCGAAATTGCCCACATCTTGCGGACTGCCTGACAGAGCGCCAACGGTGCCGATGCGCCCTTCGACGCCGGTCGCGAGCAGGGTCTGTTCGAACTCGGCGAAACCGATCGTATCGACCACGACATCCGCGCCGCGCCCGCCGGTCGCTTCGAGCAGCGCCGCACCCCAATCGGGCCGCTCTTTGTAGTTCACCGTAAAGTCCGCGCCCATTTCGCGCGCCTTGGCCAGTTTCTCATCGCTGGACGAGGTGATCGCAAATTGCGCGCCCATCGCCTTGGCCAGCGACAGCGCGAAGACCGAGACACCGCCCGTGCCTTGCGCGAGAACCAGCTTGCGCTGTGCAGTTTGGGGCCCCGCTTGTCCAAACGCGACCATCGCGTGCCACACGGTGCCCGCCACCACCGCCAGGGTCGCGGCGGTCTGGTCGGAAACGCCATCGGGCAGCTTGATCGCCGCCTTGGCGGGCAGCACGACCTTTTCGGCCAGCCAGCCATCCATGGTCACGCCCACATCGCGGCCAAAGACGTGGAAGCCAAAGCCGGTTTCGGGATCCCAGTCGACGAAGTTCGCCGCCACTACGCGGTCGCCCACGGCAAACCCTTCGACGCCCTCGCCCAGCGCCTCAATCACGCCGACGCCGTCGGTCAGCGGAATGCGGGTTTCGGGCAAGTCGGTGCCATAGTTGCCGCGTAGGATCATCAGATCGCGGTAATTCAGACCCGCAGCGGTGACGGAAACGAGGATCTCACCCGGCCCCGCGACCGGATCTTCCCGCTCCACCAGTCTCAGACTGTCCACGCCGCCTCTCGGTCCAATTTCCCACGCTTTCATAGTGTTATGCCTCTCGGATTGGAGCAAATACGCGGTCGATGAATTCCTTCACCTTGGCCTCGCGGTCAACCGCTTGGCCAGTTTTCGCTTCTTCCAAAGCGAGCAGGCGCTCTTCCTGCACCCAGACCTCTTGCGCGAGGTTCATCACCACCGCGACAAAGCGATCCATGCCCGGATCCGCAAAGAAGCGCGGATTGCCCTGATCATCATAAAGGCTGGGCGGCGCGTCTTCAGGGCGCAGTTTGTCCTCACTCACTTCTTGAACGCTCCAAAACCGTACCACATCACGCCTTCAGCGAGCCGTCCGGTGGTCTCTTGCCCGACACCCTCAGCGCGGTCACCCTTAGCGGCTTGAGCCACAGCGTCCGCGCCGTAAATGCCGACAGAGGGCACGACGAATTCGAAGAACTCATCCACACCAAATCCGGCGCGCGCGCACAGCTCAGCGGGCACTTCATCGCGGTAGCCTTTGTAATAGGGCTCGTTGTTATAGTAGCTGTCCCAGTCGAGGTAGAAGCCGTCGAAAGCGCCCATCTGTTCGTTGGGCGGCAGCTCCATATGGATCAAAAGCCCGCCGGGTTTGAGCACGCGGTAGGCTTCGTCAAACGCCTCGGCGCGCTGCTTTTTCGAGAGCTCGTGGAGGAACATGCTCGACCAAACGACGTCGAAGCTTTCGTCTTCGAAGGAGAGGTCGTCTGCGCACATTTGCTGGAAGTGGACCTCTTGACCCTGCATCTTGGCGCGCGCGGAGCCGTACGCAAGCGGGCCGGGCGCGGCGTCAATCGCGACCACTTCGGCGTCGGGATAGCCTTGCTTCCAGGGCAGCGTGTTGTGGCCAATCGTGCAGCCGGTATCGAGGATGCGGCTGGGCGCGAAGGTGGGGAAGCGCTGCTTGATATACTGGCTCATCGAGAGGCCGATATCGTCGAGGTTCGCGCCCATCAGACCCATTGAGAACACCGCAAGGCCCCGGTCGTACACCGCGCCCGCTTCGAGGCTGTCCTCGCCGCGCGTGTAGCTGCCGGGCATCAGATGCACATCGATCGCGTGGACGTTTTTGGGCACGTCGAGATCGGGATTGAGAGCCAGCGAGCCCGCGCTGCCCGCCGCTTTCGCCGCTTCGTCAGCAAGGCGATCCGCTTCACGCTCCACGCTGTCGGCGACGCTCGCCCAGACCATCTTTTGCGCCTGCACGCGCATGGCGGAATAGATGTTGAACGCCGGATCGCCGCGCAACGCCTGATGCGCCTCGCGGCTGGTTGCGGGTTCGCGGCCATGCTCTTTCTTGAAGGCGGGCGCGGCGCGGCGATCATAGGCGCTTCGCATATCGGCGGCGAGGTCGTTGAGGATCAGGCTGCGAATGCCTGACGTAAAGCGCCCGCGCGCGATCTCTTCGGGCGTGGCGTCGGCTTTCATGGGGTGTTGGAGTTCGACGGTCATTCGCTGTCTCCTCTGGCCTCGGGGCCGACCACAGGGTTATCGACCTGCGGCACATCGGGGTTTGAGAAATCGTAAGTGAACCGCGCGTCCCCCACCTTGCCGGTCATATCCTCGCGCAAAGGGGCCTCGGCGTAAATAGTCACGGTGTAATCGCCCGCGCTCGTCGGCTTGCGGCGGATGTCGATGATCTCGTCCTGGTAGACCCGGCTGTTCCAGAACGCCCGCGCGTTTTCGATACAAGGAAAGCGCACGGTGAGGTTGACGTAATCGGGCTCCACTTCGCCTTCGAACACCTCGATGGGCCTTGGCACGTTGACGTAATAGCCGCCCAGCTTCTGGTAGATCTCGCTCTTCGCGATAGCGGCGGCGTATTGGCCCATGCGCGCGCGGTCGAGCGTGCGGCCTTCGATTACCATCAGGACCGGCGCGTCGCAGGTCGAAGCGGGCGGTGGCGGAGCCTCGCCCGCACCAATCCCGGCGGCGGCCTGCGCCAAAGTCAAAAGGAGTGCCATCATGGGCCTTCGATCCTCCATTCATCGCAAAGCGTGCGTTTCCACGGCTTGCCGTCCTTGAACCATTGCCACGCTCGCGCGCGCGAGTGGCCATCAGGGGCGAGGTTGATCATCTCGATGTAATACGCGCCCGGTTCATCAAGCCGGTCAAGCTTGAGCATCAGCGTGTTTTCGCCCGTTTGCCAACCATAGCCGCTGAACCGCTCGGTGTCCCAGCGGATGATCGATCCATCGAGCTTGCCGCCAAATTCGTAAGCCGCGCTGCGCCCGTCTTCCCAGGTCAGCCAATTGTGCTGGATGTAATGCCACTCGCCGGTATCGGGGAATTCGCAGTGGGTCTTGACCTTGTGTTCGTCGAGCAGCGCGCCGTGCGCATCGAAATGACGATACCATCCGTCCCACCAGCCATCGTGAAGAAGCATGGCGGGCATCACCCTTTCAAGAGCGGCCCTGTTACGCATCGCGGTAACTCACTAGCGGTCACTCACCCCATTTGCCCTTCGCGGTAGGCGTCGATTGGCAGCGGCGCGCCGGTCTGGCGGATATGCGCTTGCTCGCGCAGGAAACGCAGCATCCCGGTGTCGCCCATGCGGCTTGGCCCCAGCCCCGATACGCCGCGCGATTGGTTGGTCGCATCGCCCACCATGCTGGTTAGCGCGCCGTCCTGAAGCGAGATCGCGCCCGCATTCAAGCGCGAGGCGAGGCTTGCGGCTTCGTCCAGTGAACCGGCGAGGACCGCAGCGGAGAGACCGTATGGCGTGTCGTTCGCCTGAACGATGGCGTCGTCCAGATCGCTATAGACCGTGACCGGCAAGACCGGGCCAAAGGTTTCCTCACGCATGACAGCCATATCGGGCGTCACATCGACGAGGATGGTGGGGCGCAGATACTTGCCGCCGCCCAAATCCTCGACCTCGCCGCCGGACAGCGCCCGCGCGCCTTGCGCGAGCGCGGCGTTGATCTGCTCTTGCACCTTATCGGCCTGGCTGGGGAAGATGAACGGCCCGATATGTCCCGCGTCCGGATCGGGATGCGTGATTTCGACCTTTTGCGCCGCCGCGACCAAGGCGTCCAGAAACGGCTGCGCAATCGCGCGCGCCACGTAAATCCGCTCGATCGACTGGCACGCCTGTCCGGTCGCAACGATAGAGCTGCGCAGCGCCACCATCGCCGCCCATTCCGGGTCCGCGCTGGCGGTGATGATCATCGGGTCTTTGCCGCCCAATTCAAGGTTGGCCGGGATGAGATTGCGCGCGGCGGCCTCGGCCACCTTGCGGCCCGTGGCGGTGGAGCCGGTGAAGCAGATGTAGTCGATCTCCTTGATCAGCGCCTGGCCGACCTCGGGTCCGCCCATCACGTAAGCGAGCGGCAATTCAGGCACCTGCGCCAAAACCGCGCGCATCGGCTCGACAAAGCGCGGGGTGACTTCGCTCGGTTTTACCAGCGCCGCGCAGCCCGCCATTAGCGCAGGCACCGCGTCGATATGACTCAGGATTACCGGGAAATTCCACGGAGCAATCGCACCGAAGAGCGGGAAGGCAGAATAGTCGGTAACAATCTCGACACCCGGCGTCGTGGAGGCTTTGGGTCCGCGATCCAGCCCTGCGAAGAGCTCCGGCCCGCGCGCCGCCCAGCGGCGGATATTACCCTCAGCCGCCTGCACTTCGATCCAAGAGACCGCCGTGCGCCCCGTATCCACCGCGAGCGCCGAGGCGATGGCGGGTGCGTGCGCGTCGATGGCATCGGCAAAGCGGATCAGGATGGCGGCGCGACCATCCGGCCCAAGCGTCTCCCATGCGGGCTGCGCCTGACGCAGGCGCGCGGCTTCACCGGCAATCTCGTCGCGGGCGCTGACGGCAAATTCGTAGTCTTCCTGCCCGGTGCGCGGGTTGCGAGCTTTCATTGTTGCGCCTCCCATGCCCTAACGATGTCATCGCCGCGCGCGAACCACGCGTCCTCTCGGGCGACGAGGTCGGTGAGCAATTCTTCAAGCGCGCCAATGCGATAGGGCAGACCCATGATATAGGGTGTGAGCTGCATCGGCAGCATCCGTCCGCCGCCTTTGGTGTAGGCCGTGCCCTTCGCCTCAGCCGCCAACCAATCGAAACTGTCGCGCATCATCTGCGCCCAGCCTTGCGCCGAATGCTGCTGCGTGGCGACAATCATCCGGTCCGACAATTCGGTGTTGAGCGGCAGGTTCACCACGCCGTTATTCATGCGGTAGGGCAGTTCATCGTTCACCCAGTCGCAGGTGTACTTGAGGCCATGCTCCGCCAGCAAATCGAGCGTGTTGAAGCTCTGCGAACGCGCGATGGAATGCCAGCCGGCGGGCTTCACGCCGCAGGCCGCCTCGATCCGCGACAGGCAGTCCGCGATCAGCGCGCGCTCGTCCTCTTTGGCGAGGTCGCTGGTGATCGTGCCGTTCATATCGGTCGAATGCGCGATGATCTCGTGGCCGTCGGCCAGCACCGCTTCGATGAGTTCGGGATAGCGTTCGGCAATCGCGGCGTTGGTGGCGAAGCTGGCTTTCACCCCCGCCGCCTTGAACGCATCGAGCATGCGCCACACACCCACTCGGCTGCCATAATCGCGCACGGTGTAGTGGCGATAATCGGGATAGGGCGTGACCATATGGCCGGGCGCCTTGAACGGGCCGCCCGGCGTAATCGGAAACCATTCCAGGCTCACGCACAGCCATACTGCGACCGTCCCCTTGGGCCAGCTGATCGGCGCGCGGGTGTGCATGTTCGACCACGGATAGAGATCGTGATCGTAGCCTTCGCGGCGATACGGATAGGTGGTGTAATCGTCAGGCAGGCTCATTGGGCGGCTCCACCAGACTGGTGTCCACCATCATGGTGCCTCCAATGGTCAACAATCTCGCCCGCGCGCGCTTTCCAGCAGCGCGGGTCGGCGGCGATATGCGCTAGCGCCTCTTCGAACGGGCCGATGCGGTGCGGCTGTCCGATTAGATAGGCGTGAAGGGGGATGCACATCACCGTGCCCGCGCCCGTTCGCTCGCCCTCGTCCGCGAGACGGTCGAACTGTTGGATCAAAGCGTCAGCGTATTCGCGGCCCGACATGCCGTAGACGTTGAAGCCGTAATGGTCGTTGACCTCCAGGCTGTAGGGGATCGAGGCGAGCGAGCCTTTGGCAACCTTCACCGCTTGCACCGCGTCATCGTGATACAGATCGCAGGTGTAGGTGAAATCGTATTCCGCCAGCAGATCGAGCGTGCGCGGCGTGTGGGTGAGCGCAGGCGCGAGCCAGCCGCGAATGCGCTGGCCTGTGGCGCGCTCAACCGTCTCAATCGAATCTTCGATGATGGCGCGTTCTTGAGCCTCGGACATGCCGTAGGAATAGCGCGTGTTGTAGATACCGTGGCTGAAGAACTCCCAGCCGCGCTCGACCCCATCGGCGACGACTTCGGGGTGATGATCGCACAGGGCAACCGAGAGGCTGACGGATCCGGGAAAGCCATGGCGGCTCATGACATCGGCCATGCGCCAATGGCTCACGCGGTTGGAATGGTCGCGATAGGAATAGCCGACGACATCGGGATGCGGTTTGGCCCACGGCTTGCGATGCGGGCCGACCGGCGGGTCGATCTCGTAATATTCAAGGTTAGGCGCGACCCAGACGGCACAGGTTTTCCCCTCGGGCCAGGCGAGCTTGGGACGACCGCGATAGGGCGCGTAATCGTAGAGATCGGGATCAGGCGCACCTTCCTGCATTAGACGTTCCCTTCGTCATTGCGAGCCGCAAAGCGGCGCGGCAATCCAAAGCGTATCGCGCAAACGCTCTGGATTGCGTCGTCGCTTCGCTCCTCGCAATGACGGGTTTGGTCCGTCATCAGCGCGCCTCCAGCCAGTCAATCACAGTCTGAACCGGTTCGACATCGGCGTATTTCAGCTGGAGGTCGGTGAGGTTGGCGAAGTGATAGCTCTCATGCTTGTCAGCGCAGGTCTCAATCGGAACGATGGTGCGGTATCCGTAGCTCAGCGCGTCCACCGCCGTCGCGCGCACGCAGCCCGACGTCGAGCCGCCGGTCACCACCACCGTGTCGACCCGGTGAAAGGTAAGATAGCTCGCCAGCGGGCTTTCGAAAAAGCTCGATGGCATCCGCTTGGTGTATTGCAGATCGCCCCCATGCACTTCGCAGCGCGGATCATAGGCGTGGCGTTCGCTGCCATATTTAATGTTTTGCAAGCTGTCGGGCGTATCGGTGCGTGTGCCCCACACGCCCGCATCGGCGGCGTCGTCCTTGTAGGCGACGCGGCTCCAGATCACCGGCATCCCCTTGGCGCGGGCCAGAGCGCTGATCTGGTTGATATAGTCGATCTGGCGCGGGTCGGTTTCGTAAGCGGTCTTGAACAGATCGGTGCGGGTGTAGGCCTGCTGCACATCGACATTCACGATGGCGAGCTTTTCGCCAAAGCCGAACTTCTTGCGCGCGGGATTGGCCATCACCTCTTCGAAAATGGCCTTCGCGGTTTTGCCGTCTTCGACCATTTTCGTGCCGACCAAGTCACTCATTCCTTCGATCTCCTGCGCGAAGCTTTGACAAGCCACAATAAAGTTGCCTAGAGACTTGTCGAGCATAATTTGTCCGGACAACTTTGAGACCCGCATTGACCCGCATCACCCGGCACATTGTGACCCTGCCCGAAACGGGAAGGCGCGTGCATTACCGCCGCTGCGGCAGCGGGCCGGTGCTGCTGATGGTGCACCAAAGCCCGCGTTCCAGCGCCGAATACGAAGCGCTTATGCTCAAATGGGGCGAACACTTCACCTGCGTTGCGCCCGATTCTCCGGGGTTCGGACAAAGCGATCCCTTGCCCGGCTCGCCCGAGATCACTGAATTTGCCGATGGGCTGATCGAATTCATGGACGCGCTGGGTGTCGAGCGGTGCCCGGCTTACGGTTTTCATTCGGGCGGGATCATTCTGGTCACCGCAATCAAGCGCCACCCGGAGCGGTTTGAAGCGCTCGCGGTCGGCGGCTACGCGATCTGGACCGACGAGGAAATGCGCATCTTTGGAGAGCGCTATCTGCCCGAATTTCACCCCAGCGCTTACGGCGAACACCTCACCTGGTTGTGGAACCGGATGCTGGAGCAAAGCTGGGTCTTCCCATGGTTCGACACGCGCGAGGAAGCACGGTTGTCCGTGGCGCACGCCGATGTACCGCGCGTGGCGCAAGCCGTGTCGGAGATGCTCGATGCGGGCAACGCGTACCAAGCGGGCTACGGCGCGGTCTTGCGCGCGCCGCGCGATATTCCGACGGTGGATGCTGATGTCCCGCCGTGCCTCATCACCGCTTACGATGGCGACCCGTTGCAGGCGCATATTGATCGGCTCGGCGACATGCCCGCCGGATGGCGCGCGCAGAAGGTCGCGACGCCCGCCGATCATCAGGACGCAAGCCTTGCCTTCTTACAAGACCAAAGCGCTGCGCAGCCCTGCCCTTCCCTCGCCGAAGACGCGCAGGAAGGCTGGCTCGCGCTGGACGATGGCTTGATCCATTGGAAGGGTGCGAAAGGCGGGCGGCTTATCCTGCACGGCCCGGCCGAAGAACTGGCCGAGCCCGGCCCGGACGAGATCGCCATCGACGTTCCGGGCCACGGACAATCTGATCCCATTGCGTGTCCCCGCGAAGGCGGGGACCTCCCCGAACCGGGCTCCCGCCTTCGCGGGAGCTCACAAGGTTTGAAGAGCGCAATCGAAGCCGCCGCCAAAGCGTTGAACGCCGGCGACATCGTCTGGCCCTCCGCCCCCGAAGGCGACCCCGCCAAGCTTTATCCGGACATGACGCCCGACCGCTTCGGCCAATATCTTCAGCGCGCCTGGACCGCCGCGCGCGCTGAGGCGTTCTTTGAACCGTGGTACGAAGCAAGCGCAGACAACGCCGTCCCGCTCGACCCCGCTCGGCTCGAACCCGCCGCCCTCCACGCCCGCGCCCTTGCCCGCATCCGCGCCGGTGCGGCGGCGCGGCGCTGGCACGACACGCTAATTATTCTGAACGGAGCATCCCGATGACGACCTATGCCGAATTCTCTGAGCGCATGCCGCTCCTCGCCCGCCACGAAGGGGTGTGGGACGGAACCTACACCTATTTCAACGCCAAGGATGAGCTGATCGACCAGCACGCCAGCCGCCTCTTGTGCCGGATGACGGGCGAGGACGCGATCCCCTATCACCAGACCAACCACTACAAATGGCCCGACGGCAAGACCGAAATCCGCGAGTTTCCCGCCACCTATCGCGACGGGCGCATTTGGTGGGATAACGAGCTGATCCAGGGCTGGGCCGCGGAAGTGCCGCTGGACGAATATAACCGCACAATGATGCTTTATTGGCAGCGCACTGGCGATCCCTCGCTCTATCTCTACGAGCAGATCCAGATTTCCGACGACGGGCAAAACCGCTGCCGCACCTGGCACTGGATCCGCAACGGAATGCTGGAAACACGCACCGCCATTCAAGAGACGTTTGTCACCAAGGATTGGCGCGCGATTGATGAAGAGATGAAGGCGGCGGCGTAAGGCCTGCCAAGGGGATCGATGCCAAGGACGCTTTTCGAGAAGATCTGGGACACGCACGCGGTGGCCAGAACCGCGGGCGGTTCGACCCTGATCGCCATCGACAGGGTGTTCCTGCACGAGCGCACCGGCGCCGCCGCGCTCAATCGTATGGCCGAAATGGGCCGCGAGGTGCTTGATCCCGCGCGCGTCTTTGCGGTGATGGACCATATCGTCGACACGCACATCGGGCGCGGGGACGGCACCTTGATGAAAGGCGGCGAAGGCTTCATCACCGAAACGCGCAAGGCCTGCGCCGAGGCGGGTATCACCCTGTTCGACGTCAACGACCGCGATCAGGGCATCGTCCATGTGATCTCGCCTGAACAAGGCATCGTCCTGCCTGGCTGCACATTGGTCGCGCCCGACAGCCACACGTGCACGCAAGGCGCGTTTGGCGCGATGGCCTGGGGCATCGGATCATCGGAAGCCGAACACGCAATGGTTACAGGCACGCTGAGGCTCGATAAGCCCAAGACGATGCGCGTCCGCTTCACCGGAACGCTGTCGCCGGGCGTCACGGCCAAGGACATGATCCTCACCCTGATCGCTGCACACGGCGCGGGCGGCGGCGCGGGGCATGTGGTGGAGTTTGCGGGCGAAGCGGTCGAAGCGCTCGACATGGAAGCGCGCATGACCTTGTGCAACATGGCGACCGAGTTCAGCGCAATGACCGGGCTGATCGCGCCGGATGCGAAAACCTTCGACTACCTCGCAGATCGCCCCTGCGCCCCCGGCGACTTTAGCGATCCCCATTGGGCAAGCTTGACCAGCGACGAGGGCGCGCGCTTTGACCGAGAGATCGAAATCGATGCCGGCGCCATCGCGCCAATGGTGAGCTGGGGCACGAGCCCCGAACACACGATCGGTGTGACCGGCACCGTGCCCAAGGGGCCAGCCCGCGCGCACGACTATTCCGGCCTTGCCGCTGGCACCGCCATTGCGGGCACGCCGATCACCGCCGCCTTTATCGGCAGTTGCACCAACAGCCGGATCTCGGACCTGCGCCGCGCGGCGAGCCTGCTCAAAGGCCGCAAAATCGCGCCCGGCATCACCAAAGCGCTCGCGGTCCCCGGCTCCATGGCGGTCAAACGGCAGGCGGAGACCGAGGGTCTGCACACGGTGTTTGAAGAGGCTGGCTTCGAATGGCGCATGAGCGGGTGCTCCTTGTGCTTCTACGCCGGGGGCGAAGGTTTCCCTGAAGGCTCACGCGTCATCTCCAGCACCAACCGCAATTTCGAAGGACGCCAGGGCCCCGGCATCCGCACCCATATCGCCTCGCCCGAAACGGTCGCGGCGAGCGCGATTGCGGGCGTAATCGCGGATCCGCGCGCTCTGGCGCGTGAGGAGGAAGCCGCATGAACGCTTTCCCCCAACCCCTCACCGGTATTGCCGCGCCGCTAAACCCCGGCGCATTGGCCGATAATGTCGACACCGACGCGATCATTCCCAGCCGCGAAATGCGCACCACCGGGCGCACAGGTCTGGCGGATGGCCTCTTCGCACCGTGGCGCTACACCAACGCCGACACGCGCGAGGAAAACCCGGACTTCGTGCTCAACCAAACACCCTACCGCCAATCGACCATCATGGTCGCGGGCGCGAATTTTGGCTGCGGGTCGAGCCGCGAACACGCCGTATGGGCGCTATCCGAATGGGGCATCCGAGCGGTCATCGCCGAGAGCTTCGCGCCGATTTTTCAAGGCAATTGCATCCGGAACTTCGTACTTCCCATTGCTCTGCCTCGCGAGGCTTGCGAGGCGTTGGCGGGCCACCATGTGACGATTGATCTCGCCGCGCAGACCGTCACCGGCGGCGCGGACACACACCGCTTCGAAATCGATCCCGAAGCCAAGCAGATGCTGGCCGAGGGCCTAGATGCCATTGACCTCACCCTGACGCAGGCCGACGCGATCCAGAGCTGGATCAGCGCGGACAAGACAGCGCGGCCCTGGATTTACCGGGGGGATGCGGCGTGATGGCTTTCCTACTCGGCTCTTGGCGAGGCATAAGGCCCGCCGGGTCGAACACGCTATTGGTAAGAAAGGTCGCGGACATGAAAGGTGACACATTGATCGCGCAATCGCGGACCAAGGCGCTGAACACTCGCAGCAATTCCCCCAAACGAACTTTTGCAAAGACCCCCCTTGCGTGGTCCATGGAGGCACACCGATGACCGCCCCGACCATCCTCGTCTCTGAGGTCGGCCCGCGCGACGGGCTCCAATCGATCGACCGCGTCATGCCCCTGGAAGCCAAGAAACGCTGGATCGCAGCCGAAGCGGCGGCGGGCGTGCAGGAAATCGAAGTCGGTAGCTTCGTCCCGCCAAAACTGCTTCCGCAAATGGCCGACACCGCTGAGCTGGTCGCCTTCGCGAAAGGCATTGAGGGGCTGACTGTGGTCACGCTGGTGCCCAACGCAAAAGGCGCGCAGTTCGCCGCCGATGCGGGCGTCGATGGCATGAGCATCCCCTTCTCGATGAGCGAGACGCATTCGATCAAGAACCTGCGCAAGGATCACCCCGCCATGATCGAGGAGATCCGCGCCGCCGCCACCATCGCGCGCGAACACGGCATCCACTTCGCCGTGGGCCTCTCCACCGCGTTCGGCTGCACCATGGAAGGCGCGGTTGCCGAGGATCAGGTCGTGCGCCTCGCCGAACAGGCCGCCGAAGCGGGAGCGATGGAGTTCAGCCTGTCCGACACCACCGGCTACGCCGACCCCGCGCAAGTGCGCCGCCTGACGCGCAAGGTGAAGGCGGCAGTAGGCGCGGACATGCTGACGACACTGCACCTGCACAACACGCGCGGGCTTGGTCTCGCGAACGTAGTAGCGGGGCTCGAGGAAGGCATCACCACCTTTGACGCCTCGCTTGGGGGGCTCGGTGGATGCCCCTTCGCGCCGGGCGCAAGCGGCAATCTGGTGACCGAAGATCTGGTGTTGATGCTCAACTCCATGGGCTTCAAGACCGGGATTGACCTCGACGCGCTGCTCAAAGTGCGATCCATCATCGAAGAGGCGCTGCCCGGTGAGCCGCTCTACGGCTTCACACCCGACGCGGGGCCCATGCTGGACTACAACGAGAGGGCCGCCGCATGAGCTCGCCTACGCCCCTCAAGGGCATCACGGTCGTCGAGTTCACCCACATGGTGATGGGGCCGACCGTGGGGCACATCCTCGCCGGCCTCGGCGCTGAGATCGTGCGGATCGAACCCATCGGCGGGGATCGCACACGCGGCCTCAAAGGCTCAGGCGCGGGCTACTTCCCGATGTACAATCGCGGCAAGCAATCGATCTGCCTCGACCTCAAATCAGAGGCCGGGATTGCGGTCGCCAAAGACCTGATCGCAAAGGCGGATGTGCTGGTCGAGAACTTCCGCCCCGGTGCGCTCGACCGCTTGGGCCTGTCCCACGAGGAATGCTCGAAGGGCAATGAGCGGCTGATCTACTGCTCGGAAAAAGGCTTCCTCCCCGGCCCCTATGAGAAGCGCACGGCGCTTGACGAGGTCGCGCAGATGATGGGCGGCCTGGCCTATATGACCGGCCCTCCCGGACGCCCTTTGCGAGCCGGCGCGAGCGTCATCGACGTGACCGGTGGCATGTTCGGCGTGATCGGCATTCTCGCCGCGCTCGAAGAACGCCACCGCACGGGCAAGGGGCAAAAGGTGCTCGCCAGCCTGTTCGAAACCACAATCTACCTCGTAGGCCAGCACATGGCGCAATACGCGGTCACCGGCGCGCCCGCCGCTCCGATGCCCGCGCGCGTCTCGGCCTGGGCGATCTACGACGTGTTCGAGACCAAGGACGAGCCGGTCTTCATCGGCGTGGTGACGGACGCCTTGTGGGAGAAGTTTTGCAAGCTGTTCGGACTTGATGAACTGTGGGCGGATGAGAGCCTGCGCGAAAACAACGCCCGCGTCGACGCGCGCGAACGCACCTTGCCCACGATCCGCGCGATGATCGCCGATTTCACCGCAGCCGAAGTGATCGCCAAGCTGGACGGGAGCGGGCTCCCCTTTGCCCCCATCGGCAAACCGCAAGACATGTTCGAGGACCCGCACCTTGCGCAAGGCGGGCTCGAGGATGTGACGCTCGACAACGGCACGGAGGTGCGCCTGCCGACCGTCCCGCTCGAAATGGGGGGCAAGCGCATCGGCGCGCCGCAAGCCTTGCCGACGCCGGGCAAAGACGCGCGCGCGGTGCTGGCGGAGCTTGGCTATGACGCGGATCGAATTGAGGCTCTGATTGATGATGGAGCCGTGGGAGAAAGCGAATGAAGACCCTTCAAACCCTGCTGGCCGCCATGGTGCTCAGCATGACATCCACAGGCTGCGTGGTCGCGGTCGGTAATGACAGTCCCGCGCGAACGGTAACCGCAGAGCCGAGCGCTGCCGGGGTGGACGCGCCCGAGGATCGCCTGCCCACCGACGTGCGCCGCTCGACCATCATCGTGCGCGACATTGAGAATTCGCTAAAGCTCTACCGCGACGTCATCGGGCTGGAGGTCAATTACGACACCACGGTCAAGACTTCAGGCGTCGCGCTGCCCGCTGGCGAACCGGGCGCGACCGCGCGGCTGGTGCTGCTCAACTCGAACGATCCCTGGGTCGGCTGGGTCGGCCTGATGGAGTGGGTCGATCCGGTCATCCCGGCGGGCGACTATCCCAAGCGCATGGGACCGGGCGATGTCGTCATGGTGCTCAACACCGACGATGTCGAAGGGCGCTGCGAAGCGGCCAAGTCTGTGCCCGGCGTCACCTTCACCGCCGAGCCGCGCTTGCAGGTCTATCCGGGCCGCGATGGCGGGGCGGATATCCGGGTGATGGGGTGCAACTTCTTCGACCCCGACGGCATCCTGATCGAGCTCAACCAGATCCTGAGCTAGGCGCGCTTCAGATCACGAAATCGATCGGCTGCGGCAGTTTGCTGCGATTGGTGATCATGCGCCCGTGTAACGTCTGGATCTGTTTGCTCCCGGTTTTCACGAAGAGGAACGGCAGCAGCCCATGGAGCACGCAAGCGACGCCGCCCGCAATCATGCGCAAGCCAAAGCCTGCGGCGTGGAGAAGATGCTCGAAATAGGTCTCTCCAACCGAGGCGGGGTGGTCACGAAACGGTTTGGAAAGCGAAGGGAGCGGCATGGTTATCCTCGTTATCGGTGAATGCTCAGCATAATACCACCACACGATCCGCATTTTCTCCCAAAAAAATCCTGTCCTACACCACCTCGTAGATGTATTACACGCAAATGGGCGAAAAATTAGAACTGGATTCTAAGGACTGGGCGATCCTTCGCCTCATTCAACGCGACGCGGCCCTATCGCTTCAGGCGATTGCGGACCAAGTCGGCCTGTCCGCAAACCCGTGCTGGCGACGGATCAAGCGGATGGAAGAGAGCGGGCTGATCGCGCGCCGTGTCGCCTTGCTCGATCCGGCCAAGCTGGGCGTTGGCACCTGCGTGTTCGTCACCGTCCACACGCGGCGGCATGATGCGGAATGGCTCGAAGCGTTCCAGGCCGCGATTGATGGGATTGATGAAATCATGGAGTGCCACCGTATGGCTGGCGATATTGACTACCTGCTCAAACTGCGCGTGACGGATATTGCCGGATATGACCGCTTTTACCAGCGCCTGATCCGGCGCGTTCCCGATCTCGCAGACGTCACCGCGAGCTTCTCGATGGAGGAGATGAAAGCAACGACCGCGCTGCCTCAACCCAGCTGAAAGCCTGCGCTCGGCATCCTAACCGATAAACAGGATCGTCACCGCCAGAGATGCCCCGAACGAGGCCGCCGTGGCCGCAAAGACGGGCGCCAGCGGCTTCCAACCCGCCTCTAGCAGCAGGGAGAGCCGTGAACGCAGCGCGGTCGCTGTCACCGCGAGCAGCAACAGAAACTTCGACACTTCCAGCCCGCGCTCAGCGACGACCGGCGGGATCGGCACAAAGGTGCCGAACGCCACCAGAGCGAGAAAGCCGACGATGAACCAAGGCATGGCGAGCCCGCTCCAATTGCGCTTTGACGACGAGGCCTGCTCGCCCGGGCGACTCAGCCACATCGCGACCAGAGCAACGATGGGCGCAAGCAAAGCGACGCGGGCCAGCTTCGTCACCGTCGCGTGCCCCCCGGCGGCGTCAGAGACAGCGTAGCCACCGCCGATGGCCTGCGCGACGTCGTGGATCGAGGATCCGACGAGATAGCCCGCCTGCACGTCCGACAATTCAAGCGCGGTCGCGATCGCGGGGTACGTGGCCAGCGCCAAAGCGCTCGCGAGTGTGACGCCCACTAAGGTGAGCGTGAAGCGGGCCTCATCCAGACGGTCCTTGCCCACGATGGCGTAGAGCGCGAGCGCCGCTGACGCCCCGCAAATCGCCGTGGCGCCCCCCGCCAAAACGCCGGCGTAGCGGCTTTGCCCCGTCACCTTCGCGCCCAGCAAGCCCGCTCCGAACGCGGCGCCCATGATGGCCAGCAGGCCCAGAAACGCGGACGCGCCCAAATCGATAATCTGCATCAGCGAGACTTGCAGACCCAACAGCACGATCCCGGCGCGCAAGAACTGCTTCGACACGAAATCCAGACCCGGCGCGAGCGAAGGCTGCTCGGACAGAAACTGCAATGCCAAGCCCAGCAAAAGACCGGCAAGGATCGCAGGAAAACCGTATTGCTGCGCCAGCCACATCGCCGCGAGCGCGACGATGACGCTGGTTGCAACGCCGCGCACCAGCTCGCGCCAGTTGAACCGGGCGGGAGCGCTGGTGTGTTCGGCCTGGTAGAACTCGCCGAACAGATCGCCCGCGTAGAGCGCAGGATCGGGTTTTGACGGGCTCATGCGGTCAGATCGGGTCCGTCCACCAGCAACACCTGCACATCGGCGAGCCCTTCGCGCAGCTTCTTCGCCTCGGCGTATTCGGGGCTGTTCCAGAACGCGCGGGCCGCCGCGCGGTCGGGCCATTTCGAGATCACCACACTCGCGCCATCACCAAAATCGCCCTCGAGCAATTCCACCCCCGGCCCCCGGATCAGATATTCCCCGCCAAACTCTTCGACCAGCGCACCCGCCGCCGCGCCGTATCCGGCGATGAACTTTTCGCGCTCATGAATGGCGGCGGTGACGATCATGTAAGCGGCCATTGAGCGGCTCCGGCTAGAATGGTTTGACAGACCCCAGAAAACACACCGAGGCGATGGTGATCCAATAGATGTAAGCAGCAAGCCGCGCCATCCCAATCTCGCGCTCCAACGCCGCCTCTTGCGCCGCATCGGGGCCCTTGGCGAGGATCCGGAAGCGCTCAGTCCAGCGCCGCATGACCAGTCTCAGGAACAACCCGATGCACAAAGCAAAGGCGTAAAGCGCCATCTTGGCCGGATACCACAACGCGTATTCGCCCGAGGTAATAGGCCCCGTTCCGGCAAACGCCATGAACGCCGACACCAACAGCGCGACAATCAAAGGATAGCGCAGCAGCTCTTCGGCGCGCGTGATCTTTATGCCGATATCGGTCTCGCGCTTGAGAAAGGCGGTCCAGGTCATCGCCAGCCACACCGCGAAGAACAGCCACATCCACCACACGCTAGCCCCATTGAGCAGGGGCACAAAGCCGTAGTTCTTGCCCATATGCAGCCCCAGCGGCAGCAGCAGCACGATACCGGTGCGCGCCAGAATATCGATGCGATAGGCGGTTTCCATGTGCCGCTTGCGCTCGTCGAGCGAAAGCGCGGGGTTGGTAACGTGGTAGCTCGTTTGAAAAACGCCCCATTCCCCGCCCAGCCAATAAACCATCGCAAGGATATGCACCCAGCGAAGGATGGCGAGCTCGTTCGCGCTCAGAAATTCCATGATCCCGTGTCCCCACATACGACCGCACCTCTAAGGTGTGCGACCGGCCCCCGTTTGTCCGATCAGGCGCGAAGATTCCCGTCCGTGCGCCTGATACGGCGTGTCATCACTCGCGTTTCAGACGCTCCACAATGTCCATGATGGGCGGATCCTGCGCCTCCATGGCTTCCACCTCCTGCTGGAAACCACGCATGATCCGCGCGAGATAAGCGCGTGTTGCGAGCCCTCGCTCTTCGCCTGCTTCGCGGCTCGGCACGTAGGTCTCGATATCCTCGCGGCTGATCGTGCCTTTGGCGTCGAGCAGCCGTTCGACCGTGTCCTGCCGCTCGCGCAGCGCGGAGACCTCGGCGGCCATTGCGAAGACGACTGAATAGAGCCGGTCGAGCGCGGGCTCATCGAAGTAGTCGGGGCGTTTACCCTTCGCACGCTTGCCGGAGAGCGCGACCCAGTCGAGTTCCCCTTCGTTCACAGCGCTCACGCGGCGACTGCCTGTGCCTGAGCTTTCCAAGCGCCGTAGGCGTTCCAAATGGCAGCGCGGCCAAAGTCTTCTTCGCCATCATCGGGCGATGGTGGGAAGATCTCCGGATCAACGATGGCGCGCACGCCGGCGACGAACTGGTCTTCGCGGCCAAAACCAGCCTCGGCCATGACTTGCTTCAAGTCCTGCCCATGCATCGCCGACCAGAACGGCTCGTTGTTGTTGAACGCGTCCCAGTCGCGCATGAACTGTTCGAACAGCGGCATGTCGTCCGAATATTGCGGCTGCTCGATATGCAGGATCAACCCGCCGGGTTTAAGCACACGGTGCGCTTCAGAGAGGATGCGCGGCATGGCTTTGGACGAAAGCTCGTGCAGGAACATGGTCGTCTGCACCCAGTCAAAGCTTTCATCCGCCCAGCGCGAAAGATCCTCGCCCGAGGCTTGCACGAACTTGATGTTGGTGACGCCCATACTGGCCGCGCGCGCCGCTCCGTAACGCAGTGAAGCGGCGGCGGTGTCGATGGCGATCACTTCGGCATCGGGGAAGGCTTGAGCAATAGGCACCGCGTTGTGGCCGATCGTGCAGCCGATATCGAGAATGCGCTTGGGGCTCCAATCGGGGCGTTCGGATTGGACCCAGCCGACCACCGCCGTGCCGCCGCCATCGTTGAACCCGCCCAGCGCGCCGCCGGTGGTGGCGAACAGGCCGACATCGTAATTGGCGCCCACGGTCACATCGTCATCGCGTTCGTGCGTGTGGTATCCGCCGGGCTGGCAGTGGATGTCGACCGCGGTCTGATAATGCGGTTGCTTAACGTTGGGATCGAGTTCGAGCATGCCGGAATGTTCGTTGTATTGCCGGGCCATCGCGTCGAGCTCATCAAGCTGGCGCAGCACCACCTGCCGTCCGAAATGCTGGCGCATCTCCATCGAATTGCGCTTAAGCGCCGACCAATTGCGGTGCCAGGGATCCTGGTTCATCGCGTCGCGAATTTCGTAGCGGTGTTCGGGATCGCGGCCATGCACGGCGCGAAACGCCGGCAGGGCGCGCTTTTCGTAGGCAAGCTTGTTGCCCACTCCAATCGTGCCCGACAAATAGCGGTTGAAATGTGTCAGGAAATTGAAGCGCGCGGATTCATCATGCGACGCCTTTGGCATCATCGGGTGGCGCGACATTGCGGTGTAAGGCGGGGGCAGATCGGAAGCCATGGTGGTGATCCCTTGAAAGTTGTCCGGACAAATTTGCCAGAGGGCGCGCTTTTGTCAACCCGTGCGCGGTGTAGAGGTTCCGGTTCCGCGCCGCCTTGATCGAGCGCAAAACCGCGCGCGCGGCCGGCCGTCAGCCAATCGGGTCTTCGATTGAAGGCGCTCTTGGGCTGAACAGGCGCGGACCATCCTCGGTCATGTAGACGCAGTCTTCGAGACGCACGCCGAACTGGCCCGGCAGGTAGATGCCCGGCTCGTTCGAAAAGCACATGCCCGCCGCAATCGGCGTGTCGTTGTCGCGCACGACAAACTGATCCTCGTGGATGTCCATTCCGATGCCATGGCCGGTGCGGTGCGATAGACCGGGGGTGGCGTAGTCCGGGCCGAAACCCTTCGCTTCGTAAAAGGCGCGCACCGCGTCATCGACCGCGCCGAACGAGGTGCCGATTTGCGCTTTCTCCATCACGATATCTTGCCCCGCGCGCGCGGTCTGCCAGACGCGGCGATGCTCGGCGCTGGGCTCGCCATGGACCCAGGTGCGCGAGATGTCGGATTTGTAGCCGTGCACATCGCAGCCGCAATCCATCAGAATGACCTCGCCCTCGGCCACTTCGTAGACCTTTTTCGAGCCATGGGGATACGCGCTTGCCTCGCCCACTTGAGCGGAGGTGAAGGTCGGGCGCACGCCGTGTTTGCGCGTCGCCTCTTGCATGATCCGGCTGATATCGGCGCCGGTCATCCCGGCGTCGACCTGCGCGTAGGTCTCGCGGTACGCGGCCATGGTGATGTCGGCGGCGGCCTGCATCAGCGCAATTTCGCGCGGGCTCTTGATCTGGCGCAGCGCGGAGACAACGCTGCTCGCGGAGACGATAGCGCGGCTCGGCGAGTCTTTGGCGAGGCCATCCGCAACGAAGTGCCGCGTCGTGCGCTCCAACCCGATTGCGCCCGTCGCCGCGCGATCATCGAAGACGCCCCCGATCAGTCTGAACGGGCTTTCATGCTCGTCCCAGGTGCGCACCTCCATGTCCATCACCATGAGCTCGCGCAGCTTGCTCTCTTCGAAAGCGGGGGTGATGACGACCGGAGCGCCTTTCGCGGGGATGATCAGCGCGGTCAGGCGGCTGCCCCGGCCCCAGGCGAGATCAGAGAAGTAGCGCATCGAGGTGCCTGCCTCGATGACGATGCCGGCCATGCCCTGACGTGCCATGAGGCCTTGCGCGGCTTCAATCCGGGCCTGTCGCTCGGCGTTAGAGATCGGCGGTGGCAGAGCGATTTTGCCCGCGTGCGTGCCAGTGTCCTGTGCTGCCTTCGCAGCGGTCACCCCGACCGCGCCCGTCACGCCGAGCGCCGCTGCGCCCAGCCCCGTCGATTTCAAAAACGCGCGTCGTGTCGTCACGGATTTATCCTTTGTCTGCATAGGCCTGAAGGCCCAAGATCCATCATGGCCAGCCTATCGCCGCACCCTCGCCCATGCTAGCGGCGAAAGCAATTGCGGCGCGGCGCGCCCGTCCTTGCATCCGAAAGGCTGACCCATGTCCGATCTTCGCCGGCAAATTGAATGGATCGCGCGGCTCGTGCGCCACGACACCACCTCGCGCCATTCCAACCTCAACCTGATCGAGGATGTCGAAGCCTATCTGGCCGAGCATGGCGTCGCTTCGACGCGGGTTCCGAACGCAGACGGGACCAAGGCCAATCTCTATTTCACCGTCGGCCCCATGGTCGAAGGCGGCGTTGTCCTCTCCGGCCACACTGATGTCGTGCCGGTCGATGGCCAGCCGTGGGACACCGATCCGTGGACCGTTATCGAAAAGGACAAAAAGCTCTTTGGTCGGGGCACGGCGGATATGAAGACTTTTTCCGCCATCGGCCTCTCATTGCTGCCCGATATGATCGCGGCAGGGCTCAAACGCCCGATCCACTTTGCGCTGAGCTATGATGAGGAAGTCGGCCTGCTGGGCGCGCCCGCCATGATCGAAGAGATCCGCAAACTCATCCCTCCACCCGCCGCTGTCATCGTGGGCGAGCCTACCGATATGCAGGTGGTCGACGGGCAAAAGGGGATCGCGGTCTTCCGCACCGAAATCACCGGCCACGAAGCGCATTCGAGCCAGCCGCATCGCGGCGCGAGCGCGATCATGGCCGCCGGGCGCCTGATGGCCAAGATCCACGAAATGACCGAGCGCGGGCGGCTCACAGCTAATCCCGCATCGCCCTTTACGCCGAACTACACCACCATGTCGGTCGGCGTGATCGAAGGGGGGACGGCGGCCAATATCCTGGCGCGGCGCTGCGGCTTTACATGGGACGTGCGCACCGTGCCGGGCGACAAGGTCGCGGATATTCTGGCGGAGTATAATGCGGAGGGCGCGCGTCTCGAGGCGGCGATGCAAGCCATCGCGCCAGAATGCGCCATCGTAACCGAAACGCTCGCCGATGGCCCGCCGCTCATGCCTGAGGCTAACAACCCGGCGGCCGAGCTCGCCCACGCGCTGACCGGTGCGAATGGCCGCCAGTCAGTCTCTTACGCGGCGGAAGCGGGGCAGTTTCAACAGGCGGGCTTTTCCACCGTGATCTGCGGCCCCGGTTCGATCAATCAGGCGCACCAACCCAACGAATTCATCACGCTCAATCAGGTGGCAAAGGGCACGCACTTCATGCGCGGCCTGATCCGCCACCTGACCGAATAAGATCGCTGCACCTTACGCAAAGCGCGCGCGGTGGCTTTCAGATTGTGGCGCGGTTAGCAAGCTGACCGCGATCAGCAATGGGATATGAACCATCAGGCCCAGCATCCCTTCATGCAGGTCGTATGGGCGCAGATCATTGCCGAAGTAACCGCTGAGGAAAAAGAACGCCGCGGTTCCCGATCCCGCGACAAAGCCCGCGATGACGCCCGTAGTCGTGGCGCGCGGCCAATAAAGCGCGGCGACAATCGGCGGGGCCAGTTGGCAGATAATGCCATAGGCCGTCAGCAGCAGCACGACGAGCGAGACGCCCTCGCTCACCGCAAAAACATAGGCCAATCCGCCCACCACGAGCACCAGCGCCTGGATCAGCCGCCTGCGCGTCTGATCCGAAAGCTCTTTAAAGGGGCGAATACCGTCCTCCACCGTCACCGAAGCGGCGGCGTGCATCAGCGAATCCCCCGTCGACATCGAAGCGGACAGCGCGCCCGCGCAAAACAGCCCGACCACCACCGCTGGCAATTCGGCGTTCAAGATCATGAACGGCAAGATGAAGTCCGAAGACGGCGGCGCCTTGGGGTAAAGCACTCCGGCAAACCCGATCAGGAACACCGGGATCAGGAACAGCTGGAACGTGGGAAACAGCACCACCGTCTGGCGCAGCGTGTCATCGCTGCGCGCGGTGAAGGCTTTCATAAACAGATGCGGCCACATCATCAGGCCAACAGCCGACACGACGATCGCGCTGGAATAGCCGCCCCATGACCATGGTTCACCGCTGGCGGTGAGCCCCGGCATGGTCAGCAATTCAGGCCGCTGGTCAAGTATCTGGCTGAACATCTCGCCCACCCCGCCGTAAAGCGAAATCGGCAGATACAGCCCTAGCGTCCAGGCGATGGTCAGCATGAAAATGCCTTGGAACGTGTTGGTCCATCCCACCGCTGCAACGCCGGAAAACAGCACGTAGATCGTGACGATGCCATACGCGATCGCCGCGCCTGCCCACAGCGGCACGTTGCCTTCGGTAACCGCTTCGATGACGATCCCCGCGCCGCGCATTTGCAGCGTGATGTAGGGGATGAAAGCCGCCACCGTCAGCGCCGCGATCATCACCGAGAGCGCGCGCGAGGGGAAGCGTCCGCAGATGAGCTGCGCCTGCGTCACATAACCGTGTCGCCGGCCCATCTCAGCGGCTCTTGGCCCGATGATGAAATAGGGCACGATGCCAAGCACGCCGTAGCACAGAATGTAAAACGCCGCAGCGCCCCGGCTGTAAGCCCAGCCCGGCCCGCCCAAAAAGGCGAAGGCGGAAAAGACCGACGCGCCCAGCACAAAATACATCACCAGCAAGCCGAAATCACGGTCGCCCGCGACATAGCCCGCGACGCTCTTCGACGCGCGCCGTCCCGATAAAAGACCGATCATCAGTGTCACGGCCAGATAGGCGGCGATGATCAAGGCGATGATTTGCCAACGCTCCACCGCTCAGGGCTCGCCGCGTATGTCGGTCGGGGAAGCGTCTGGAATTGGCGTGTGGCTAACCCGTTTTTCGCTAATATACAGCGCGGTGAGCAGCCCGAGCCCGCCGATGATCAGCAACGCAATCGCAAACAGATTGAATGGCAGGCCCGCGATGAACGGCTCGACCGCGCTGATCAGGCTAGCCCCCGGCCAGGTCGTGAGAGCGGCAAACAGGACCATGTAAAGGGCCACCAGCCATCGAACCGCGCGCACGCTCATTGTGGATGTATCTCCCGCCCGATCAGCGTTTCCGCTTCGAAGCGATCAACCTTAGACAAAGGGCCGGGGCCATCAAGGAGCGGGCACGCGCGGCCACCGGTTTCCTGCGGAAAAGCGCCTCGAATCCCTGCGCCGGCGAGGGCTGAGGGACGATCCGTCATCCAGGGTAGGCAACCAAAGGCGCGCGACTAGGTTTCGCAATCCTCGCCGTCTTCGCAGTCCTCTTCGTCCTTCACCCACAGATCCTCGTTGCCCGCGCCGGTGACCGGATCATCGATCAACGGATCATCTTCAAAGGTCGTGTCTGGATCAAGGTTGATCAGACCGCCCTGCAGCAGACCCTCGGGCCGGATGTCGGGCGGGGTTAGACCGTCTTCGATCAGGTCGCGCGTTTCGATCTCCGCGCTGCTTGAGACGTCCGGCTCACCCGTGGGGGGCGGCGCAGGCGGTGGCGGCGCGGTGGTAGGCGGCGGTGGCGGAGGAGGAGGAGGCGGAGGCGGCGGAGGCGGCGGCGTAACCGTCGTCGCGCAGGAGGCCGGGTCCGCAATCAGGCAGCCGTTAATCGTCGAGGCCGGATCCGTCGGACTGGCAAGGCCCGTCTGCGCAATCGCGCCGATCCCGGTCACGCCGCCCACGACGCCGTTGATCACAATCGGCTGAAGCGAACCGGTGCCGCCCCCGCTCGAGATCGACAAGGCGTTCACGGCAAAGCCGCGGCGGTCGTCAAAATCGGTTCCGGGAGCAGTGTTCTGGATGAACACCTGGCTTGCGGTCGTCGCGATATTGAGGGCGTCGGCGCGGATCACGCCATCGGGGCGATTGACCCCATCGCTGTTGCCAAGGCGCACGTCGATATCCGCCACATCCTGCCCTGCAATATCGGCAAAGGCTTGGTCCGTCGCGGCAATGAAATCAGTCGCGCGAATAGCGATCTGACCGGAAAGCCCACCATTCGCGTCAGCGATAGACAGACCGCCCGTCGCGGTGTTCAGCCGGACAAGGTTGACCGCATCGACAAGCAGAAGCGTATCGACGGTGGCCTCGCTGATCGTCAAATTGCCAACGAAAGCGATCTGAGTATCAGCAAAGATTTCAAGCGTTCCGTCCTGTCCAATGTTCTGTCCGAACGCAGCCGAGCCATCACCAGCGACCACATCGAGGGCACCAACGCTAAGACTGCTGGTCCCGGCATCGAACGCCGCGCCAAAGAAGCTGATATTGCCCGCCGAGAAGACGCGCGAGAACTCACTGTTGGTGAGTTCCCAACCGGCGGCTGTGGTGGATTCTCCGCCAAGGCGAGCGTCACCAGAAAAGGTAAAGCCAACTTGCTGGGTACGCGTCGCGTCGCCAATGAAACTGCCGCTTCCCAGTTCTACATCGGTCGAATCGATGCCGATGACCTCGGCCACGACGCTCGCGCTTTCAGCGATAAAGCTCCCAGCGGCAATCACGGACACCCTGCGAACCGCATCGACGCTCGAGCCTACAACCACGTCCTGACCGGAAAACAGGTTGATCGTGTCCCCGCGCGCAGTCGTTACCGTGAGAGAACCGTTCCTTCCGCGCAGTCGGACCTGGCCGGATGCGGTGACGTTCGTAGCCGTCAACGCGTTCGGCGTCTCGACGATAACGTCCCCGTCATTGGCTGTAGCCGCGATGGTCAAAAGCGGTCCGACGCCGGTCACATCAATCGCTGCGCCCTCAACACTCAAAAGACCATCGGGCAGTAAAGCCGCGCCGATGACGACATCACCGCTTGCCATGAGGTCCGCCGAGCTCGCGGTCAGCGTATCAAGGGCAATCGGGCCTCCCGCTGCGTCCACATCCGCCTCGCCGCCGACAATCAGCGCGTCGGCGACAACGCCGCCTTGCGCTGCCTCAACCGCCGCATCGCCGCCCGCGCTCAGGGTTGAAAACGCGATGGTGTCGCCTCGCAGGCTCGCGTTTTCGCCCGTATCGATTGCGCTCAGATCAAGCGAGGCGCCGGTGACGGAGATAGCGTCTGCCGCTTCAAGATTGCCGGTAACGATAGCTCCGATAAGCGCTTCAAGATCGACCCCGCCGCCAGCGCTAATCGCTCCGGTTGATAGATTGCCATTGGTGGCGACCACATCCACGCCGCCACCCGCATCAACCGCGCCCACCGCAATCGATAGGCCCAGCAGCGCGACATCGTCACCGCTGATGATGTCGCCCGCGCCGGTGTTCGCCCCGATGGCTCCGCCGTTAGCGGTCAGGCTGATCGCGTTGGGTGAGCGCACGAGGTTGAACAGGATATCGCCTGCGCTTGTCAGATCGATCTGGTCCGCGATCACATCGCCCACCGCAATCGAGCCCGCGTCCACCGTCACGGAATTGACCGCGTTAAGATCGCCGCCAAGCACGGCTCCCGCCGCGCTCAAATCGATGAAGTCGGTGCTCGTTGCCGCGCCAAATGAGAGGTCGCCGCCCGCATCCACCACGAAGCTACCGCCCTGCGCGGTGAGCGCGCCGAAACCGACATTGCCGGGCGCGGTGAAGTCAATCGCCCCGCCGACGCTGACCGCGCCGTTGCCATCAATGTCACCGACAAGCGCGATGAGCGTCAGATCCTCGCCGATCGTGCCGTTATCAAGCGTGACCGAGCCGCCCGTAATCGCGGTGCTGCCGCCACTGATCGCGTTCAGAACGCTGGGATTGCCGGTCGCCGTGATCGTAATATCGCCTACCGCATCGACCACGCCAAAGCTGGCATCGCCCGCCGTCGCATCCGCGCTCACCGAGCCTTGCGAGGTGACCGCGCCAATAGCAATCGACAACGCGCCGAGCGTGACATCGCCCGCGCTGAATATGTCACCCACCCCTCCGTTGGACGTGATTGTGCCGTTGCTCGCATCCAGGTCGATCGCGTTCCCGGAATCGAGCTGGTTGAACGCGATATCGCTGGCGCTGGTAAAGGCGAGATCTTGCGCTGAGACGTCCTCGACCGCAATCGAAGCGCCCTCAATCGAAACCGTAAAGGCCGCGCTGACATTGCCGATGTCGACCTGGTCGCCTTCGATCGTAACATCGTTATCGCTGACAATATCACCGCCAGAGACCGGTCCGGCGCTGGTGATGAAGACGTCATTCGCAGAGAGAAGGTCATAGCCCACGCTCTCGCCATCAATCGCGATATCGCCGGGCACGCTGGCAAAGCCGAGGAACGCGCTTCCACCAGCGGAGAGGAAAATATCTCCCGGCGAAGACGCGCTTTGAAGGTCGATAACGCCGCCCGCCGACAGATCGATACTCGTGGCTTCCTGGCTAAACGAGCCCGCGACAAAGTCGCCCGGAAGGGAATAGAACCCTTCAAGATCACCGCCCACATCGCTGACCTGCGTCAGCTCGCCGCCGGTGGTGATCCCGCCCACGATGATTGAGCTGCCAACGGTGATGCCGATATCGTTATCGCTGCTCAGCACGCCGGAGCCCAGCAGACTGCCAGCGGCCTCGATCAGGATCTGATTGGCCCCGATCGTGGCGTCACGAAGGTCGACGTTGCCCGTCAGGCTGGTCGCGGAAAATGTGCCGGTGGCGTTGAGCTGAGTGTTGATCCCGTTGGTGCCCATCACGATGTCTTCGCGCGTGGTGATCGCAATATCGATCGCGCTCACCGTCGCCTGTTCGATGAACAGCTGGATCACATCGTTGTTGCTGTCCTGACCGATCTCGATCCGGTTGCCCGCGTCCATGTCGCCAAGGCACACGAACCCTTCGAGGCAGGGCGCGACCAACAGGCCCGCATCATCGCTCAGTACGGTCCCGCTGGCGGGCGCATCGCGCAGATCGGCTTTGATAAATCCGGCGACCAGGGTGCTGTCGAGCCCTTCGATCGCGTTTGCATCAAGGACGATAGCCGCCTCGTTCGCATTTAGGGTGCCATCAAGCACAATCGAAGAGAGCGGCGTCAGCGGCGTCGAGGTGCGGTTGGTCCGAAAGCCCGCCAGGAGGGAAATGTTGGGCCCCTCGTCAAAAGGCGAGGCAGGATCAATCCCAGAGGCGGGGTCATTCGCGCTCGACAGGACCGCGCCCGCTCGCACTATGATGTCATCGCCGGTTGCCACCAACAGCGCATTATCGGCGGCGGTGTTCGAGCCTGTTTCAAACACTGCGTTTCCGCCCGCGTTGACGGCAATATCGGAATAGGACGAAACCGCGCCCGTAATGGTCGCATTGGCGTTGGGGTCGAATTGCCGCACACCGCTCACATCGATCAACCCGGCGTCGATCTGGATACCGGTAACATTGCTGCGCCCTTGCGGCCCGCTGGCGAGCGCGTTGTTGAGATCGACATTGCCCGTAGCGGTCAGGACAATGCCCGGCCCCGCGCGCAGATCATCGGCCGCGATGGTGCCATCGACGTTCATGAAGAGCTCCAGCCCAGCGCTCAGGATCGAGCCGGGCGCGGAGCTGAAAGAGCCATCAAGGCTGATATTGATTGACCCGCCCACATCAACAGAAACCGTGCCGTCGGCGTTGTTGGTGTGGATGACATTCATGCCGCCGGGCGAGATAAAGCTGGCGTTCCCGGAGACCACCAATTGCTCGGCTGCGTCAAAGACAAGCTCGATCACGCCCGAGCTGCTATCCAGCAACAGATCGCCGCCCACATCGCCCCCGCTCAGCGAAATTGCCGAGCCGATCAGCGTCGTGTTGCCCACGCTGGTGACGCTCTGGATAATCGGGCTGCCCAGCGCCTCAACCCGGATGAAAGTGCCCGCATCCAAGGCGCCAAACGCCGCATTGCCGCCGGTCGCGTTGGCGGTGATCGAGGTGGCGCTGGTCACATCGCCGAGATCGATCCGGCTCGCATCCAATTCGACCGCGCCGCCGCTGTCGATATCGCCAAGGCCCGGCGTCGCCGCGCCGATCAGTCCCGCCGCATCCACCACAATCGCGTTGGGTGAGGTAAGAGCGTTGAAGCGGATATCGCTGAGCGCAGTGAGATCGATATCGGTCGCCTCAAGCGTACCGATGGCAATATTGCCCGCCGCATCGAAATTCGCCTCGTTTACGGCGAAGATTGTGCCTCCACCCGTAATGTCGCCGCTGCTCGATGTGACGTTAAGACTGCGACCGACAAAGCCGCTATCAATATTGACCGAGCCCGCGTTGATTGTCGTACCCAGGCGGGATTCGACGCTCCGGACTGAGGCCTCGCCGACCGCGGTAACGTTGATCGATTGTTCAAAAGACGTAACCGTGCCGACATTGATCGAACCCGCGTTCAGATCAGTCACGCTGACGGCTTGGAAATTCTCACCGGTAAGTGCGCCTGTCACATTGATGTCGAGCAATCCATTGGTGATCGCGCTCTCAACGTCGGCATCCCCGCCGATGTTGAGAATAAGGCCGGGGCTCGTGGTCCCGCCAAAGAGCCTTCCGGCCACCAGATTGCCATCCGCCGAGATGCTCAGGTTGCTGCCCGCTGTGATGTCGCCCACATCCACATCGGTGATCGCCCTGATGGCCGTTGTTGCGCTGCTTTCAACGCCTGCGAGAACGACATTGTCAGCCGAATTGATCGTCACAATGCCTTGAGGGACCGTGATAAATTCGGCGTTGATCCCGCCCACATCGCTCGTCAGGACGATATTGGCGGCGTTGCGGGTCGCAAGGTCGCCGACATTGATCGAGCCAGCCGTGTACGTGATCGAGTCATCGGCAATCGCGTCGCCGCCGGTGACTGTTTGCGCGTTGATGACGATCAGACGGTCGGAATCAAGCGATTGATAGCGCGCCTCCCCATCAGCGGAAACGCGCAGATCGGCGGTCCCTCCGACTGTCGTGACACGGCCCAGAACCACATCATCCAGCGCATCAGCGAAGAACGGGCCGGTGTCCGCCAAATCGACGAAAACGCTTCCCGCGGCGTCCAGATCGGCGGTGGTGGGCGTGGTGAGGTTACCGACGCGCAGGTCGCCCTGATTGGTCGTCAGATTGACGAGGAAATCCGTCAGAACCGATCCAAGATCCATTGATCCGGCGTTCACCGTAATGGTCCCGATGCTCGTGCGCGTGCTCTGCAAAGTCCCAACCGAGACCAGCCCCACCGCGCCCACATTGATGAATTGCGCGGAATCGATCGTCGCGCCCGTCACATCGCGGCCTGCGTCAATCACGATGTTGCCGCGATCGCTCAACAGGGTGCCAAACGTCACATCCTGCGCGGCGAGCAGATCGACAGCGTCCAACGTGTTTGCGCCGCGCAGCACCCCGTTGGATGTCCCGATGATCGAACCAGTGGTCGCTTCCAGAACGACGCGGCCATCAGAGAGGATCGTGTCGTAGGCGATGTCCTCGGCTGTGATATTGACCGCGTTGGACGCGATAACACTAGCCTGAGGGAAAGCGGTGAACGCGCCCTCGCTGACGAGCGCGGTGAACGCCCCGTCAAATTCGAGCGCGGCGATGGCCAGGTTCCCATTGGCGCGCGCCGCCGTGATGGCGCTGGTCGCGGCCAGATCGGTGACGCCGCGCACCAGCAATTGCCCGGTGCCGATCATGTCAAAGGCTATCTCGCCGATGACGCTGGCGTTGAACGTTCCGGCGATCTCAATCGGGCCGCTGTCCGAAGTGATAGTAAGCAACCCTGTATCGCTGCCCGGATCGCCCAGCGCGCTCACATCAAGCGCGCCTATGCGGATCAGCCCATCGGGATCGGGGGACGCGTCGCGGATGGTGATCTGGCCGCCATTGCCCGTCCCATCGATCTGCCCTTCGCCGCCCGAACCACCCGCGATAATCGAGACCTCGCCAAGATCGATGATGCCCGGACTGCCTTCGATCGCTTCGATCAGCGGCGTGCCACCAACACCGTCGCCGCCATTGCCAAGGTCGCCGAAAGAGTTGGGACCGTTCCCGCCAAAGCCGCCGTTACCTCCGGTGCCATTAGCTACTAAATTGACATCGCCGACTTGGATCTCGGCGCCCGTAGCGCTGATAAGGGGCGAGCCGCCCGTGCCCACACCGCCGTCGCCGCCAGCGCCGTTGGTCGTGGGCGAGCTTCCCCCGCCACCGTTGCCGCCGTTTCCGCCCACGCCTTCCGCGGACAGGGTGAACACGTCAGCTGTCGGATCAATCGACACAAACGCATCGCCTGTTGCGACAAAACCCAGCTGGCCACCTGTGCCATCGCCGCCGCGCCCGCCCGCGCCGCCATTGCCGCCGCTAAAGCTGCCCGCGCCGCTGCCGCCGCCACCGCCGGTCGCGTTCGCGCTGAACTGTAAGACCCCGGGACTGATGCTGATATCAGCTGAGTCTTCCGCGATCACAAACGCGGAACCCGCGGTGCCATCACCGCCGTCGCCGCCCGAGCCGCCGTCTTGCGAACTGCCGAATTGTGCGAACGAGCCATCACCGGCGCGCCCGCCATCCGCGTTCGAGAGAAGCTCGATGGAATTGGTCGCTTCGAACTGGGCGTCTTCGCCCGATACGCGCAATTGCGCCGCACCGCCCGTGGCATCGCCGCCATCCGCGCCGTCGTTTACGATCGCGCCGCCGGTAAAGCCGCCGCGTCCTCCGCTGGCGCTGGCGTCGATGGTCAATTGGCTGAAGACAACCGATACATCGTTGACCAGTAGCTCAGCTGTGCCACCCTGCGCTGCGCCGCCCAAACCGCCTGCGGTGCCCGTACCGCCTTCTCCGCCCATTGCCTCGGCAACCACGGAATAGGATTTTGCGACCGTGTCATCCTGATTGAGGATGACCTGCGCCAAGCCGCCGGTGGCCAATCCGCCATCGCCGCCCTCGCCATTGGCATCGTCGGTCGACTGGCCAAAGCTGCCCCCGCCATCGCCGCCAATCGCACCGGAGTTCACCGTGGCGATGCCAAAGTTCAGATTGCCCGCAGTATCGTTCAGCTGCGCCGTGCCGCCAATCGCGTCGCCGCCATCGCCGCCGCCTTGGTCAGGATTGCCGTTGAAATCGGCATCCGATGTGCCACCCGATCCGCCAAAGGCTCGCGTGGATACGTTCAGAGCGTCCGCGCTGATGACCGCCGTGCCGTCAAGGTTGAAGGTGGCCGTGCCGCCTTGCGATGATCCACCATTACCGGCAGGCGCGGCGTTGCCAAACCCGCCTCGCCCACCCGAGGTGAAGCTGCCAAAGCGGCGGTTGCCCGTCGCCTCGACGCTGATGTTATTGGAACTCGTCAGCGAGCCGGAGATCGCGTTAAACGTGGCGGTTCCGCCCATGGCGGCGCCGCCATTACCGGAGCCCGTGTCATCGTCAGCGCGCCCCGTAGCCCCTTCGCCGCCCACGCCATTCGCTGTGACATCCAGGTCGGCTACGCTCGCAACGGCGCCGTTGAGGTTGAAGATCACCTCGCCTCCGGTGCCAACGCCGCCGTCGCTGGTCAGGAACAGGCCCGTGTTGGGATCGGCCACTCCAGTGGATCGCTCCCCGGCGGGCCCACCAAAGCCATCGGAAGAGATAGTCACATCATCCGCCGTCATCAGGCCGCCGAGGAGGTTGAACCGGGTGACCCCGCCCATTCCGGTGCTGCCCCTTCCGGCAAAGAAGGTGTCGATCACTTCGCCGTCAAAGCTGACCGAGCCATCGGTGCTCGCGCTCAGACTTTGAAAATTGAGCACCCCGCCGAACCCTTGAACGGTGATGTCGACGAGGCCGCCGATCCCCTGCCCGGCTTCGCCGTTGGCGTTGACGCCTGAGAACGCAAATCCATTGGCGTCGAGGAACAGGCTTCCACCAAAGGTCATCGTGCCATTACTGGCCAACAAGATTACATTGCCGCCCTGACCGATGCCGAGCGCGGCGCTCGAAGTGTTGACCGCGCTTGTGCCGTTGGCGGAAATGCTGCTGAAGCCAGCGATCTCGATCACGGCTTCTCGCGTCGCGCTTATGCTGATATCGCCGCCGGTGAAATCATTGCCCTGAAATTCAAGTGGGCGACCAAAAGGTTCGACCGAGGCATCAGCGAAAATATCGAGACCACCGGCCTCCAGGCGGGCTTCGGAAACGGAAATGGCAACATTCCCGCCCTCGGACACGCGTGTCGCGGCCCCTTGAGACACGCTGGCGGACAGCTCCAGCGTCCCACCGACCAACAGACCGCCGGTCCGGCCTGAACCCGGAGGTCCACCCGTAACAAACGTATCGGCGACCGTGATATTGATGGTCGGATCAGAGGCTGACCCCGCGTCGCCATTCGCATTCGCGTTGATGACGAAATCGCCCGTGGTGTCGAAATTCGTATCGATGCCCGTGATCGAGACGTTGGCCTGACCGCGATTGGCCATGCCGGCAAAGTCGTTGCCGTTGCCGTCGAAGGAATTGGCCGCGATAGCGTTCAGCGTCACATCGACGCTGTCCACGGAGTAGGAGCCTTGCGTGACGTTCAACGTGAACGCGCCGCCCGTTGCGTCGTTGGACTGCGCTATCGTGTCATCCGCGCCGGTGCTGGCGATGGCTCTCGCATCGACGCTGATCGCTCCCAAATCGACAACCGCGTCGTTAAAGGTGAGCGAGACCGAACCGGCAGTGGAATCGCTGCCTTGGGCCGAGGTGAATTGTGCGCCTTGCGTGTCAGACCCAATCGACTGCGCCGACGCGTCAACAATCAACGCTCCGCTTATATTCGCTGTCGATGACGGGTCGAGATCAAGCGCAAAGGATCCGGCAAACGCATCGCCAGCGCGAACCGCGCCAGCGCCGCCATTGGCTGACAGGTCGACGTCCAGATCGCCCCCGACCGTCAGGACGGCTCCCGATGCGAAATCGAACAGGACATCGCCGCCGCGCCCCTCGCCGCCAATGCCTAGGCCACCATTGTTGCGCGCGCCATCCACATCATCAAGACCCGCACCGCTGGCATCAATCGACAGGTTGCCCCCAACGATAACGCGCCCGTTGGCTGACTGGCCAAATCCCGGATTGATAGTGATCGGCCCGGGCCCCTGGCCACCTTGTTCACCGCCGTCGGGATCATCGCCGGAATCCGCGCTGCTGTTGATATCAAACGTGACCTGACCGCCATTGCCCAGGCCGTCGCCGGTGATGATGCTCAGGTCACCGGTCGTGCTGATCTCGCCGCCGTTCACAATCGAGAAGTCGACTGAATTTCCGGCAATCAACTCAAGGTCCACTGGATCTGTGCCCGGACCGCCAGCGGTCACGTTGAATTCGCCGTCGCTGATATTGGTGGCGGACACGCTCAAACTGTCCGTTGCCACCACTTGCGCGGAACTGCCCAGCGCGAATGTGCTCAGATCAATGCGGCCTCCGGTTTGCCCCAGCTGCGATTGGTCGACCCTGTTCGTCGAAAAATCGATCCGATTGCCGTTTTCAAACACGGTTTGATCCGTGCGCTCAACGCGGTTGCCCGTCGTCAGGATGACGCGCCCGTTTTCTACGATTGCGCCGTTTGCGGCCTGATAGCCCGCCGATCCGCTCATCAGCATGGTCAGCGCGATGTTCTTGGGCACCGCGACGTAGTAGATGCCATGGCCGTCGCCGAGACCGGTGGACGCAGGGCCTCCGATCTGTGCCCCCATCCCCTGAACAATACCGTTCGCATCATCAGTGCCCACTGCAACCGAAATGTCGAACAGACCGTTCTGGATCGAAAGCGTCGCCTGCTCCGCCGCGACCAACGCCGCAGAGCCGTTCACGTTTATCGCACCGTTATGCTCAATGCGCGGGGCCACGATGGCCACGTAGGAACCCGGTCCTGTGGCGTTGATCCCGTTGCCCGAGGCGATCTGGACGAAGGATCCGCTGTCTGGCGTTCCGGTCAAGGTCACGTCCAACGCGCCGGTCGTCACATCAGCGGGATCCACCACGCTTGTCGTCAACAGCAGACTGCCCACGTTGAACGTGCCCAGCTGACCAATGACGATCCCGCCCGCGCTGTAGAACCAGACATTGCCACCGGTGCGCCCGTCCCTGACGGTCGAAGAGATGCTTCCGTCAATCCTGATCGCGCTGTCGAATATCGGCGTCGCGATGCGGTTGAGCACGGTGTAATCGTCGTTATCGGAACGAAAGGCGAGGCTGTTGCCAGCGCCAAGAAACGTCACCGTCGTGCCCTGCGCGCCGCTATCGGATGTCGTCCAATCGATGATCGCCGAGGACCCCAGAACGCTTACCACATCGCCGTTGGCGCTGGGCGCGTAAGCCACTTCCGCATCGACGAAGGTTGCGCTCGCGTTGACCGAGCCACCATCAACGGTGCGTGTCAGCGACGAGAAGGCCGGATCGGTATTGGCAAGCGCGCGGTAACTCGGCGCAATCGGAGCGCTGGGCGTATTTGGGGCGGCGGGCGCGATCGGCTCGACACGCACGCTTGGCACGCTTGGCGCGGGGTTGATCGACACCTGCGGCCGATTGGCTGGCGCGAGCGGGTTCGCCTGCGTTTGCGCAATGCTCTGTTGAGGAGCGAGCGGCGGCGCGGTGACGCTGGGCTGAGGCAGCGCGCGGGTGGTGCCTGAGGGACCGACATTAATGATACGCACCGGGCTGCGGTCATGGATCGAAACACCCGCCGGTCGGCTGGGGGAGCCTGCGCTCGGGCCGCCAGCGCTCGGCCGCGCCTGCGCCATCGCGGCGCTTCCGCCCGCTATCAAGGCGGTGGCGGCGGCCATGGCGGATGCACTGCGCATCCATTTCAAACGCGACGCGCTGCGATGGGCGGAAAGGCTCTGTTTCATGGTGTTGTTCTCCCGCTGGCTCATTTGAACCAGGGCGCTAATTGCATCGTCACGGTCACAAGGGCGCGCACATCGCCTCGGCTCGCGGCAAAATCGGTCCGTTCGAGCGGGACGGCGAGAAACGCTTCGACCACCGCCTGGCGTCCCAAGGTCATGCGCACGCCGCCGCCAGTTGATGTGAGGCGATCGGAATCGTCGGCCACGTTGTTGACCGACACCGTCGCCAGATCGAAAAACGCGAAAGGCTGGATCGCCACCCCGCCCGGCGTTGCCGGGATCAACGAGCCCTGGAACACTTCGAGCTGAACCCCAAATCCTTGATCGCCGATAATCGCGCCCGGATCGTAACCGCGCCCAACCGTGAAGTTGCCGCCTGAAAACTGCTCGTACCCAAGCAGCGCATCGGGCGAATACTGCACGCGCGTGTTCGCGCTAAACCCGAAGGTCGGGGTCGGACGCCAGGTCACGCCCGCACCGCCACGCACAAGAAAGCCGGACGGGTCGGCGTCGAGGCGACTGGGCGGGACGATGCCGGGCGCAAGGCAATTGGCAAAGCCCGCCCCGCAACGCGGCGAAGCACCCAGAATATCGAGCCCTTGGCGCACTTCGAGCGTCGCCTGATACGCGATCCGAGGCTCAGCGGCGGAATAGCCACCGCGCCCGTTGATGCTGTCTTCGTCACTGCCAAACAGATCAAGCCGGGCGAACGCCACACGCAGATCGTCTTCGCTGAAATCGAGATCGGTGAATTCAACCTGTTGCTCGATAAAATCACCGCCAACCGTCATCGACAGATTGTTCGCCTGCGACCGGATGATCGGATACCGCCCGTAAAGCGAGGCAACGGTGGTGTCGGTTTCGAATACATTGGGGCCGGGAATATCGGGCTGAGACCAAGCCTTAGTCCCCGCCAACCCCAAGGTTAGCCCATCCGAGCCGAGCCTGAATTCGTGATAGCCCGATAGAACCAACTGTTCGCTGAAATCTTCCGAAGTGTAGGCGCTGAACATGGTTTCATCGCCGAGCCCGGTGATCCCGTTCACCCGCACACGCGCCAATCCGCCAAACCGGCCAATCGCGCGCGATCCGAAATTCTGGACGTTTACATCGACGATCACCGGCGTGTGAACGACGTCAAAGACCCCGACCACATCGCCCGGATTGCCGCCCTGTTCGGCAGGCAAAGGTTGCAGCGTCAGCCGCACATCAAGGCCCGGAATATCGCGGGCCAGCAGCAGATAACGCTCCGCCTCGTTGGCGTTGAAGACCTCTTGCGAGGCCAGCTTCTCAAGATACTGGCGCAGCCCGGTTGTCGAGCGCCCCGCATCACCGCGCACCTGCACCTGCCGCATCCGCGCCAGAAGCACGTCGAACTTCACCACGCCTTCGCCGATGGTCTGGACGGGAACTTGCACCGCGGCGAGATAGCCTTGGGACCGCAGGATCGTCGCGGCACGGTCGCGGATTTCGCAAATGGTCGCAACCGGGATCTCGCGTCCGGTGTATTCCTCGTAACTGCTCGCTAGCTGGCCCGCATCAACGCTGCCAAGCCCGGAAAACTCCGCCGAACTGAAGGTGAATTTCAGGTCCGCAAATTGCGGCGCGGCGAGCGGGCACGGCGCACGCTCGATTTCACTCGCGACCGACACCGGATTGGCATCGCCGCGCAAATCCGCCTCGATACCGCGCCGATCAATCTCTTCGCGGGTGGGCGCAACCTGGCCTTGCGCCGAAGCCATGGCGGGGCTCAAAAGCGCGGCGCTCGCCGCAAAAAGCCCAGCGCGTCTAAGCCGCTTGGATGCGCGGTTTTGCAAGAAAGCGATGCCCATCATTCAGCTCCCGCAAAATTGGCGGCAAAGGCCAAATCGCCCGACGCGCTCATGGCCTGCGTTGAAGGCGTCGTTGTCGGCGTCGAGAGCAAAGGCCGCGCCGCGTCTCCGATCAACGCGAAAGCGGACCAGTAAAACGGGTGCGATGTGCGCGCGTCGTCCATCAGCAATTCCTGCGACCCAGCGATGGCCGCGCCGATCTTTTCGTTCTGGCCGCGCCGGAACATCTCGGTCATCAAACGCTCGGTCGCATCAAAGCTGTCGGGCACGGGCCAATGGCTCGCCATGACCGTTCGCCCGCCCGCCCCAACAAAGGCGCGGACCAGACCCTCAAGCTCAGAGCCGCCACCGCTGGAAACCCCTGCGAGACGCGTCGCCTCGACACTCGCCGCGCCGGCTGTGTCGCAAGCCGAAAGAATGACGAGATCGGCGTCGAGATCGAGCTCGAAAATCTCCTCAAAGCTGAGCAACCCATCAGACCCGGCCCCGCCGAACGAAGTGACCAGAGCGGGCTTTGCCGGGCAATTGGGATTGGGCGCGGTCACAAGACCGTGCGTTGCAAAGTGCAGCACACGATATTGATCAAGATCGCCGCGCGTCTTGATGCCGTCATCGGTGAAGCCTTCGCGCGTAAACACCTGCGCCGAACCCGACCCGATAATGCCCGCGGCGTAGTTCAACTCAGACGCGCTGATCGGATCATTCCACTGCACCGTGGGCCAGAAACAATCGGGTGCGATCTGGAGGTTTGCCGGGGTAAAGCTGCGCGGAAAGCTCTCACCAATCGGCGCGTTTTCGCCAAAACCGACATATTGCCGCGCGGCCCGCGAGTTTTCAGCCCGGCGCGATTGCACGAAAGCGGCGGCGGAGACCGCCGTGCTGATCATGCGGCCACGCCCCAACCAATTGACCCCGCGAAAATCATAATCGTCGCCATCGGGCCCGTTGAGGCGGGTTTCGTACAGCTCCACCGACGCATCGTCCGTCACCAGCAGATTGATCGGCAGGCGCAACAACGCACCGTCGGGTTCGAACACGATATGCTCAGCCGCCTCCATCTTTTCAGCGATCGGCGCGAACAAGGTGGTGTAAAGCTCGCGCGCGGACACCAGATCGAACGGGAACGTCTGGTATTGCCCCCCATCAAAGACCGAGATGGATTCCCGGATGATCTCGACGCGCTCATCCAGCTCCTCAGCGGTGAGCGGCGCGCGGTAGGCCTTGGCTCCGGTCTTGTCGGCGTAGAAGACGTAAACGTCGTCCCCCACCAAAGCGACACGAGCGTAGACCTCACCGGGCTGCAAAACATCGCGAAAATCGGCAAGATCGAGCGATGACGGCGCCACAACCCGATATTGCGGATAGTCGTTAAGCTTGATCTGGGTCTGGAGCTGCGCGTTTTCGAGCGAAGTGATTTGCGTCGAAAGCTCCGCTTGACGCTGGCGCGTTTCGCCGGTTTGCGGACCAGCCGCCAAAGCCTCAAATCGGATCCGGGCGCGCTCGATCTCGCGTCCCAGATCGACCGACTGCCGGAACAGACGCGAGGCTTCATCGGAGTTTGCGCTCAGCCGCCGCGCCAGCACGCTTTGCGTTTCCGCAACGCCGGGGCGGATCAGAACCTGCGAGGCTTTAAAGAACGCGTCGGCTGCTGCCGGATCGCTTTCCACCCGCTCGCCCAGCAAGCGATAGTAGGGGCTAAGCTGGTTCGCAAAGCCGACCGTCGCGTTGCGTTTGCCCAAAGCGCGATCCACCACCGTCGCGTAAAGCGCCGTCGCCTCGGCCTCTCGGTTCTGGCGCAACAAGAATGAGGCAAGCCGCGCTTCGAGCGCGCTAACCGTTCGGCGTTCGGGATATTGCGCGCGCACCAGAGTGAGACCGTTGCGCAAATACGCTTCGGCGTCTGCGATATTTCCGGCCCGCTCGGCAATTGCGGCGAGATCTGAAAGCACTTGTGAGCGCAGCCGCGTGATCGAGGTCACCCGTCCATCGCGCACCGCAAGGGCCTGCGTGTAAGCGTTGATCAGATCGGCGCGCGCGCCCTCGTCATCGCCGTTCAGCCGCTTGGCCGTGCCGCGGATTTGCAAGGCTTGCGCGTCGATGATCTGCGCGCGTTCTTCAACAGTTAGGGTCAGTTCATCAACGATACCAAAGAGATAGCCGGTCGCCTGCTCGCGGTTGAGCCGCTCGGAAATCGGGACCGTAATCGCAAGATCGCCCGCCACTTCGCTTGCGCCCGTCGCGCTGTTCGGCAGCGCCTGAGACAGACGCTCGATCGCCGCCTCGTAAAAGCCCTGGTTGAGCAGATGGATCGCTTCAAAATTGCGCAACAGCCGCGCGGTTATCGGGTCATCACCCCCCGATTGGCGGGCCTCTTCAAACAGGCGGTTGGCGATGGTGAACTCGCCCAGATTACTCTTTTGAAGCGCTCGATTGACGAAAAACTCGCCCGGATTGATCGAGGCGTCCTTGTCCCCTTCGAGCCGCTGCTGAAGCGTCTCGAAATAGGCTGCTGCTTCCGCATACTCGCCCGCAAGATTGCGCCGATACCCCTCAGCTAGGGCCTGCTCAGGCTTGAGCGCTTCGGCCTGCACGCGGGCAAAGGACAAGGGGTCGGAAACGCTCGTCGAAGCGACATCAATCGTGCCAGGTGCCACGCTGTTGTCGATCACTGAACGCAGCGCCAGAGCGGTCGCACCGTCATAGGCGGTGAAACCTTCGGCGTAATAAGTCATCCCGCCAGAACGCGTCGTAATCTGGCTCCAGCTCAGCTCGGTCTCAGCAACCGTGCATATCTGCTTTTGCGATCCGGCGACGGGCCCTTGAGAGCTCGATGCGCTACCCGAGCAATTCACGGCAAAGCGCCGCCATTTGCGCAGCGCCTCCTTTGCTTGCGCATCAAAATCCTGAAAGGCGTAAACCTCGGCGACCGGGCGCGGGTTATCGCGGCAGATAACCGCCCATCGGCGGTCATAGATCGACTGTTTGGCCGGATTGGACACGCTGCGATCCTGGACCTGGCAGAGAATCCCTTCGCTGTCGCCAATCGGAAAACTGTCGCGCGTCAACACCAGGCTCGTTTGCGCCGAAGCCGTGGTCATAACGACAGCGGACACAGCGAAAGCCACTGAAACCCTTGTGGAAATACGTCCCATCGACACTCCCCCTAGTGCTCTGGGCCCGCTCTTGGTGAGAGCTAGAGAATCGCTTTTGGCGACTGGGCCGCTCTATTACGGGGATGACCTTAGGTTTTCGCGGGGCGCCTCGATAGTAAGAAAAGGACACAATGCCGTCGCGGTGCAAGTCGGACATTGCGCTATTTGCGCCAATGAAAGGTATTTTTGACGAGAGACCGCTGATTGTTGGTCTGGTCGGATTTCAACGAAAACAGTTCAGGTCACTAAAAGGGTGACGTTCCCAGCCGAACCGAGTTGCGGCTAACGGTCGCAAATCATTCAGTAATCGTCGCGAAAGTGGTGGGCGAGAGTTATAGGCAATTGGCGGAGAGACAGGGATTCGAACCCTGGGTACCCGTAAGGGCACAGTAGTTTTCGAGACTACCCCGTTCGACCACTCCGGCATCTCTCCGCATTCACCGGATGGGACATTGATCGCGCTTGCTTGGTCGATAACGCGCGGCCGAGACCATCGGGAAGCGCGCCCGTTAGCGCACGGGCGGCGCCTTTGCCAAGCCCCTTCTGCACGGCGCCGCGTCCAAATGGGGCGATTTTCGTGCATATCTCGCTCTGATCCGCGGCCTTGGCTTGTTTTGCGGCTGCGAAGATCCATATTCTCGTCACTATGGAACGAGCCGAATTCTTCTCAAGCCACGCTGGACGCACGATCAACGCCCCGCGTCAAATCCGCAGCCGCTTTGGCATTGGCGATGTCGTGCGCCATCGCATCTTCGATTTTCGCGGCGTCGTGTTCGATATCGATCCCGTCTTTGCCAACAGCGAGGAATGGTACGAATCCATCCCTGAAGACATCCGGCCAAATCGTGAGCAGCCGTTTTACCACCTGCTCGCGGAGAACGAGGATTCCAGTTACGTCGCCTATGTCAGCCAGCAGAACCTGCTGAACGATGGCGAGGGCGGTCCGGTGGAACATCCGACCGTACCGCAGCTTTTCGAGCATTTCGACGATGGCCGCTACCGGATGCGGCGCTCTTTGACGCACTAGGCGCGCGCGAGACTTCGGGCCTCAGCTTTTCAACTTCCAACCGCTGCGAAGTAAGGCGTAGACACCCAGCGCCATCACGGCGTTGAACAGGCCGATGCCCGCAGCGGCAACCACGACGTCGCCCGCGCCGCCGATATCGCTCTGCCCCAGGAAGCCGTAGCGAAAGCCGGAAATGACGTAGAAAAACGGATTGGCCCGGCTGATCGCCTGGAATGTCGGCGCCAGATTGTCGATCACGTAAAACGTGCCCGAGAGCAAGGACAGCGGCGCGATCACAAAATTGGTGATCGCTGCGTTGTGGTCGAACTTCTCGGCCCAGACCGATGTGGCAAGCCCCAAAAGCGCCAACATCACCGATCCCATCAGGCCGAACCAGATAATCGCCCACACATGCGCGACGCCCAGAGTAACGCTCGGCCAAAGGGCCATCGCAAGCCCGACCGTGCAGCCCACGCACAAAGCGCGCGTCACGGCGGCGGCGATGATGCCCGTCATCAATTCACCGGGCGACAAGGGTGGCATTAGCAGATCGATGATGGTCCCTTGGATCTTGCCCGACAGCAGCGAGAAGGAGGAATTGGCAAAGGCGTTTTGCATCATCCCCATCACGATCAGGCCCGGCGCAACAAAACTTGAAAACGGCACGCCGAGCACTTCGCGCCCCTCGCGGCCCAAAGCGACCGTAAAAATGACCAGAAACAGCAGCGTTGTGACCGCCGGGGCCCAGATTGTCTGGGTCTGCACCTTGAGAAAGCGCCGCACCTCCTTCATATAGAGCGCCATAAGGCCAACACGGTTGACCCCGGTGATCTGCGGAACCCCGCGCGGCGCAAAGCTTGCCTTTGCTCGCGAGGTTTGCGGTTCAGGAGACGGGGCGGTTGCGGGGGCTTCGGAAACTTGCTCGGTCATGGCATTGCGCCTAGGCGAGCGGGCCTAGACAGACAAGGTAGCAGTCGGACGCTTTTTGCCGTTTCGCGGTTTGGTGTGCGCTGTGAACACAGATTTGAAAGTGACTTTATGAGCTGGACGGACGAGCGCATCGGTACGCTCAAGAAAATGTGGGAAGGCGGCTCCACGGCAAGCCAGATCGCGGAAGAGCTCGGCGGTGTAAGCCGTAACGCGGTGATCGGAAAAGCGCACCGGCTGGGCCTCAAATCGCGCCCGTCCCCGGTCAAGGCTAACGAGAAAAAGAAGGCGGCCAAGAAAGCCGCCACGAAAGCGCCAGCGGCCAAGAAAGCCGCCGAGAGCGCAGCGAAACCGGCCTCTAAGGCGGCCAAACCGGCACCGAAAGCCGACACACCCGCACCCAGCGCAAACGCTGCACCTAAGCCTTCGGCAAGCTCTTCTAACCTGTCGCAACCGATGCCGAACCCGACCTCGGATCTGCCCAAGATCGTTTCGGTTGGACCGGGCGGCTTTCTGCGCCAGGGCCCCGGCGACCAGCAAGCGCCGATCCCGCCCGCGCCCCCGCGTCGCCTTGTGCCGGCCAAGCCGAGCCCGGAGATCGCGGATAAGACCAGCCTGCTGGACCTGTCCGACAAAGTGTGCCGCTGGCCAATGGGCCATCCGGGCGAACCTGATTTCCATTTCTGCGGCGAGCCGGTGAACCCGGGCTTTCCCTATTGCGTTGAACATTGCGGCCGGGCCTATCAGGCGCAGCTGCCTCGCGGTGCGCGCCGTCCGCCGCCGCCTTTGCCCTTCGGCGGGCCGCGCGTGCGCTGACACCTTTTGAAAGAGAGCCTCTCGGGCGCTCTTTTCCCACGCCTTGACCAAAGCCCGCTAAATGCCTTTAGCGGGCTTTGTTCTTGTCACTTACCACCAACCGGGGACCATCGAATATGCCGCTTTCTCTTCACGCCGCTTTTGTGCCCAGCGGGGTCCAGATGCTGGGGACCGCCAGCCACTTGTTGAACAAGGCTGAGGCATGGTGCGGCGACCGGGGGTGCGAACCCGACACGATCATCGGCGCGCGGTTGATCGATGACATGCTGCCCTTTTGCTATCAGATCAAAAGCGTCGCCGAACACACGCAAGGCGCGATCGAAGCGGTGCGCGAGGGCGTCTACAGCCCTGATCTCAACCCGCCGCCCACGTCGTTCGCCGATCTTCACGCCAAAATCGACGCCGCGAAAGCGTTCATGGGCGAGCTCACCGAAGAGGAATTTGAAGGCTGGATCGGGCGCGACATGCGGTTCGAATTCAAAGATCGCGGTATGGATTTCACAGTCGAGAATTTCCTCCTCAGCTTTGCTCAGCCCAATCTCTATTTCCACGCCACCGCCGCCTATTCGATCGCCCGCCATCTGGGCGTTCCGATCGGCAAGATGGATTTCATGGGCGCGGTTCGTATCAAGGGGGCCTGAGGTCATGAAGACGATTGCATGGCTGGCGGCGGGCGCGGCCTTGATTGGGGCAACGCCCGCGCTGGCCGAAATTCCCGGCCCGGTGCAAGCCATGATCGACGCCGCTCTTGCCACCGGCGACGAGGCCAAGGTCCGCACAGTGATTGAACTGGCCAAGACCACGAACCCCGATGACGCGGCGGAACTGGACGCGATCCTGTCCGCCTTTGAAACCGACCTCGCCGCTGCCGCCGCCGCCGAGGCCGCCGCTGAGGAAGCGGAAATCCGCTCTGCCGGATTCTTCGAGAACTGGTCGGGCAAAGGTGAGCTGGGCGCGTTTAACTCCACCGGGAACGCGGAGAACACCGGGATCACCGCTGCGCTTGGCCTGACCAAGGAAGGGGTCAAGTGGCGTCACAAATTGTCGGGCCGCGCCGATTATCAGGAAGCCAACGGGGTCACCACTCGCGAGCAATTTCTGGCCGCCTATGAGCTGAACTACAAATTCTCGGACCGCCTCTTCGCCTACGGCCTCGCGCAATATGAGCGCGACCGGTTCCAGGGCTTTTCCGCGCGCTACTCGGCCTCGGGCGGTATCGGCTATGATGTGCTGACCGATGGACCGACGCTGTCAGTGAAAGCGGGCCCAGCTTACCGCCGCACCGAATTGGTCGACGGCACCAGCACGAGCTCCATCGCCGGCTTAGCGGCGCTCGATTTCGACTGGGATTTCTCCGAAGCGATCACCTTTACGCAGGACGCCAGCGCCTTTGTGCAAAGCGGATCGAGCACGTTCATCTCGGACACGGGCCTGCAAGCCTCGATCTCTGATGCGTTGTCGGTGCGCCTGTCCTACACGCTGGAAACCGACACCGACCCGCCCGCCGGTGCGGTAAAAACCGACACGCTGAGCCGGATCACCATCATTTACGATTTTTAAGGGCGCGCGCTTAGCCCGGCTTGCGCGCAAACCAGATCGTGTGGCGCGGACCTTTATTATTAGGGCGAGCGCGCACCTCACGCGCTTCGACGGCGAAGCCGGCTGACTTCAGGCGCCGTGTAAACGCGGGATCGGGCGCGGCGGACCACACCGCCAGAATGCCGCCCGCGTTCAGCGCGTCGCGCGCTTTGGCCAGCCCAGTGCGGCTGTAGAGCCGATCGTTGGCGTCGCGCACCACGCCATCGGGCCCATTGTCGACATCGAGCAGGATCGCGTCGTAGCGTTCTCCTGAACCCGCTTGGTCGATCAGCTCCGCCACATCGCGGATGACCACCGACCCGCGCGGATCGCTGAGCGTGTCGCCGGTCAACTCAGCCAGCTCTCCCCTCGCCCAATCAAGGATTTCGGGGACAATCTCGGCAACCACAACGCGGCCCTCGGACGGCGCATGCTGAAGCGCGGCGCGGTAGGTGAAACCCATCCCGTACCCGCCGATAAGAACGCGAGGAGCGGGTGTGCCCAACTGTTCGAGCGTCAGTTTCGCCAACTGCTCCTCAGAGAACTGCATGCGCGTCCCCATCAGCTCATCACGGCCAAGCATAATGATGAAGTCGCGCCCATGGCGGATGAGCGTCAGCGTTTCGCCGCCCGGTATCTGGGCGGTGGCGAGGGTTTCACGTGGGAGCATGGCAGGATAGGCACCTAATCAAGCAAAAGGCCGCCCGGATTGCTCCAGGCGGCCCTTCGATATGCGTGTCGTAAAGGACTTAGTCTTTCAGGAAGTCAGGCATCGCGGCTGGGCCATCGCTGTCCCCGCCGCCATTGTCGCCGCCGCCATCACGGCCACCGCGACCACGGCCACCGCCGCCGCCACGACCACCACGGCGGTCGCCACCGCGACCTCCGCCACGACCGCCCTTGTCACCGCGCGGTTCGCGCGGCGGGCGGGTGTCTTCGAGCTCTTCGCCGGTTTCCTGGTCAACAACGCGCATCGACAGGCGAACCTTGCCGCGGTTGTCGATTTCGAGAACCTTGACCTTCACTTCCTGGCCTTCGGAGACAACATCGGTCGGCTTTTCAACGCGCTCGTTCTTCATTTCGGAGACGTGGACGAGACCGTCCTTGCCGCCCATGAAGTTCACGAACGCGCCAAAATCGACGATGTTGACGACCTTGCCGGTGTAGATCTTGCCGACTTCGGCTTCTTCAACGATGCCTTCGATCCACTTCTTCGCGGCTTCGATTTCCTCGAGGCTGCTGGAAGAGATCTTGATCGTGCCTTCGTCGTCGATGTCGACCTTGGCGCCGGTTTCCGCGACGATTTCGCGAATGACCTTGCCGCCCGTGCCGATGACGTCGCGGATCTTCGATTTGTCGATCTGCATCGTCTCGATACGCGGAGCGTGCTTGGACACTTCGCCGCGCGAAGAAGACAAAGCTTCGGTCATCTTGCCCAGGATGTGCGCGCGGCCGGCTTTCGCCTGCTCAAGCGCCTGAGTCATGATTTCCTGCGTGATGCCGGCAACCTTGATGTCCATTTGAAGGCTGGTGATGCCTTCTTCGGAACCGGCCACCTTGAAGTCCATATCGCCAAGGTGATCTTCGTCGCCCAGAATGTCGGACAGGACGGTGAAGTCATCGCCTTCAAGGATCAGACCCATCGCAATACCCGAAACCGGACGCTTCAGCGGAACGCCCGCGTCCATCATCGAGAGCGAACCACCGCAAACCGTGGCCATCGAGGACGAGCCGTTGGACTCGGTGATATCGGACAGAACGCGGATCGTGTACGGGAAGTCTTCAACCGTCGGCAGAACCGGGTGCAGCGCGCGATAGGCGAGCTTGCCATGGCCGGTCTCGCGGCGGCTGGTGAAGCCAAAGCGGCCCACTTCGCCGACCGAATAGGGCGGGAAGTTATAGTGCAGCATGAAGTTGTTGTACGAGAGACCCTCGAGCCCGTCGATCATCTGCTCAGCGTCCTTGGTGCCCAGCGTGGTGGTGCAGATCGCCTGCGTTTCACCGCGCGTGAACAGCGCCGAACCGTGCGTGCGCGGCAGCAGACCGACCATCGCCTCGATCGGACGAACTTCGTCGGTCTTGCGACCATCGATGCGCTGGCCATCCTTGAGGATCGCTTTGCGAACGATGTCGCTTTCCAGCTTTTTCACCAGTTTGAGGATGCCCATATACTGGCCCGGATCGCTCTCAGCGAGGTCAGCGTAGTGCTCGCGCGCCTTGGTGCGGGCCGCGTTGACCGCGTCCTGACGCTCGCTCTTTTCGGTGATCTTGTAGGCAGCGGCGAGATCATCGCCGATAACGCCGCGAAGCTCTTCGAGAGCCGCGCTCTTGTCTTCGACCGGATCGAGTTCCCACGGATCCTTGGCAGCTTGTTCGGCCAGATCGATGATCGCGCCGATAACCTTGCGGCTTTCCTCGTGCGCGAACAGGACCGCGCCGAGCATTTGCTCTTCGGTCAGTTCCTTGGCCTCGGATTCGACCATCATCACCGCGTCTTGCGTGGCGGCGACCACCAGGTCGAGATTGCCCTCTTCACCCAGCGCGTCTGCGACGGTCGGGTTGAGGACGTATTCGCCTTCGTTGTTGAAGCCGACGCGCGCGGCGCCAATCGGACCCATGAACGGCAGACCCGAAATGGTCAGCGCTGCCGAAGCGGCGATCATCGCAACGATATCAGGCTCGGTCTCGCCATCATAGGAGAGAACCTGGCAGATGACGTTGATTTCGTTGTAGAACCCTTCGGGGAAGAGCGGGCGGCACGGACGGTCGATCAGACGCGAGGTCAGCGTCTCTTTTTCCGTCGCGCGGCCTTCCCGCTTGAAGAAGCCACCGGGGATACGGCCCGCAGCGGAGAATTTTTCTTGGTAGTGGACGGTCAGCGGGAAGAAGTCCTGGCCTTCCTTCACGGTCTTGGCGGCGGTCACGGCGCACAGCACCACGGTTTCGCCATAGGTGGCCAGAACGGCGCCGTCGGCTTGACGGGCGATGCGGCCGGTTTCCAGAGTGAGGGTTTTCCCGCCCCACTCCAGCGATACGGTTTTCGTGTCGAACATTGATTTTCCTTTTGAACCCGCATGCCACATTGCGATGCGGGGCCTACATGTGCCGGGTGTACCGTCCCGGTCCGGTTTGGGGCGTGATTTTCTAAACCCCAAGGCTGAGCCGCCGAATTGCGACCCGTGCCTCTATTACATTTCTCGTCACCCCAGCGAAAGCTGGGGTCTCAAGCAATTATTGCGGGAGCTTGCGGCCCGAGATCCCCGCGTTCGCGAGGATGACGAATGCTAAACGGCCCGCCAAGGGCGGGCCGAAGCGTTTTGTCACTTACGCAGACCCAGCTTCTGGATCAGGGCGTTATAGCGCTCGACATCTTTCTTTTTGAGATAAGCGAGCAGGTTGCGACGCTTGTTGACCATCATCAGAAGGCCGCGACGCGAATGGTTGTCTTTGTGGTTGCCCTTGAAGTGTTCGGTGAGGTTGCGGATACGCTCGGTGAGGATCGCGACCTGGACTTCCGGCGAACCGGTGTCGCCGTCTTGTTGGGCGTTGTCTTTGATAATTTCAGCTTTGCGCTCAGGCGAAACGGACATGTCTTTTCTCTTTCACTCAGCGACATCGGGTAGGTTGAAACCCCGGACCACTTTTGCGGTCCCCTCCACGATCTCGACCAGCGCCACCGGAACCTTGTCCAGCATCGCACAGTAAAGCCCGGAGGATTGGGGCATCCCAGACACGACCCGGCCCGCTCGGACCGCCTGCGCGTCTATCTGGGAGAGGGAAAGGGCCGGGATGTCGTCCAGCCCCGCCTCTAACGGCAGGAGGAGGTCAGTAACCCGCGCGCCATTAGCTATTTCGTTCAGTTTGTCCAGCGAAATCGCTTCGCTTTCGAGGAACGGGCCCGCTTTGGTTCGACGTAAATAGGTGACGTGCCCGCAGCTTCCAAGAGCGCGTGCGATGTTTCGTGCGAGAGAGCGGATGTAGGTGCCTTTGGAAACATGCGCGCTGAGCGTGATTTCCCCCTCGATATCCGCGCCTGCGATTGTGAGGGAGTGGATCGTCACCGCCCTTGTCTTAAGCTTCACTTCCTCACCGGCGCGCGCGAGAACGTACGCGCGCTTCCCATCCACCTTGAGCGCGGAATAGGCCGGAGGCATTTGCTTAATCGGGCCAGTGAATTGCGGCAAAATCGCTTCAACTTGGACGCGTGTCGGGATCGCATCGCTGCGCTCAATCACCTCGCCTTCGGTGTCGAGCGTGTCAGTCTCTTCGCCAAAGCGGATCGTGAAGTCGTAGATCTTGCTTGCATCCAGCATCCGGCCCGCCAGCTTGGTCGCCTCGCCCAGCGCAATCGGCAGCACCCCTTCGGCCAGTGGATCAAGTGTGCCGCCATGCCCGACCTTGGTCTTGGCGTATCCGCCCTCGCGCAAATTGCGCTTCACCGCGCTGACGGCTTGGGTGGAGCCCAGCCCACGCGGTTTATCGAGGATGATCCATCCATGTGGCGCTGGTTTCAGGGGCGGTTTGAGGTCGCTCATCGCGCCGCGCTAGGTGATTAAAGGTGCGACCTCAAGCCAAGGCCTCCTCGCCCTCAGTTTCACCTCCGCCCAGCACAAAGACAGGCGTCAAACCAAACACGAGCTTGTTCATGATCAGCGCGGTCGCAATCGCCAGGATCAACGTCGCCGCCATGCCGTGAATATAGTGCGCCGGCTGCCATACCATCGACCACATGCCGTAGAACACGACGCCAACCACAACGCCGATCATCGCCGCGCCCGCCTTCACGTTCTTGAACAGCAAGCACACCGCAAAGGCCGACAAGATTGGCATCGAGAGCAGGCCATAGAGTTGCTGAACCGTGTTGATCAGGCTTTCCTGACTGGCAAAAAACGGCACAAGACCAAGCGCAAGAAGGCTCATGATGATGGACACCACAGCGCCCAACTTCGCCACGCTCTTGGGTTTGCCGATATAGGCCTCATGCATATCGCAGACATAGAGCGCCGCGCTCGCGTTAAGGATCGAGTTGAACGAGGTGAGCGCGGCGGCGAACAGGGCGGCGGCAAAGGCGCCTTGCAGCCATTCCGGCAACACCGCGCCCACGATCGCGCCATAGGCTCCGTCTGAGGGGACATCGCCAAACAGCTTGAACGCGACGATGCCCGGAATAACCACGATCATCGGTACGATCAGCAGGCGGATCGCGGCGGCCGCCATCACGCCCTTTTGCGCCTCGCGGATCGTCGGCGAGGCCATCGCGCGCTGCGTGATGGTCTGGTTGGTCGACCAATAGAAGGTCTGGATAAAGATCATGCCCGTTAGCAGCGTGTGCCACGGAATGTCCGAATTGCTGTCGCCGATCAGCGTCAGACGCTCCGCCGGCACGCCGCTGAAATCCCAATCAATCGCGCCCAGCGCCAGCACGACAACAAGGATCGCCAAGCCCAGGATCAAGAACCCCGAATAGGTGTCCGACACCGCCACCGCGCGCAGCCCGCCAAAGATCGCGTAACCCGCGCCCACAACGGCCAGCACCACCGATACCAGAAGGATGTTCGACAGCCCGCCATCAAGATCGAGCAGCGAGAGGAAAAAGCGCGATCCGCCATAAAGGATCGCCGGTAGGAAGATGAACAGATTGCCCGCCAGAAACAGCAGCGAAATCAGCGCGCGAATGTTCTTGTCGCCATATTTGCGCTGCAACAGCTCGGTCGTCGTGGTGCAGTTGTTCTTGTAGTAAACCGGCAGGAACACGAAGGCGAGAATGAACAGCCCGACCACCGCCGCGAGCTCCCACCAGGCGACCAGCAGCATCTGGTTGCCGTTCATACTCACCAGCTGATCGGTCGACAGGTTCGTAAGCGTGATCGACCCCGCGACGAAATACCAGGCGAGCCCGCCATTGGCCAAGAAGTAGTCGCGCCCCTCATCGCCGCTTGCGCGCTTGCCCCGGCAATGCAGATAGGTCGCAAAGGCGATCAGCGCGGTGATGACGAGGAAAACCGCCACTTGAATTGTGCTCATGAAACGCCCCCTATGCGCCGGGCCTCGCCTTGCGCTTTTTGTCCTTGGGCCCGTCTTCCCAAGAAGTATGCCGCCGGGCAAGTGCGCCTTTGTGGAAACGCGGCAGATCATGCGATATGGGGTTCGCGCGCCACACCCGGCGTCATGATACCTCCACCCCCGCCGCCTTCCCTTTGCCCCTCTAACCGCTTGCGAGTACCACCGCGCCATGACGACCCCAATTGATCTGCTCATCATCGGCGGAGGCATTAACGGCGCCGGTATCGCGCGCGACGCGGCCGGGCGCGGCCTCAGCGTCACGCTGGTCGAGAAGGATGACCTAGCCAGCCACACGTCGAGCGCTTCGACCAAGCTGGTGCATGGAGGCCTGCGCTATCTGGAGCATTTCGAATTTCGTCTGGTGCGCGAAAGCCTGATTGAGCGTGAGCGGCTGCTCAAGATCGCGCCGCATATCATTTGGCCGCTGCGCTTTGTCTTGCCTCACGACGCCGGGCTGCGGCCCAAATGGATGCTGCGGCTTGGCCTGTTTTTGTATGACAATCTGGGCGGGCGAAAGCTGCTACCGCCGACCCGAACGCTGGATCTGCGCGCCGCTCCGCATGGCCAAATCCTTGAAGATCGCCTCATAAAAGGCTTCGAATATTCCGATTGCTGGGTCGAGGATTCGCGCCTCGTCGCGCTCAACTGCCTCGATGCGCGCGAGCGTGGTGCGACAATTCGCACCCGCACCGAATGTATCGGACTTGAGCGGCGCGCCGATCATTGGGTCGCGACCTTGCGCCATGGCGACGACGCACAAGAGACGCTCGCCGCCAAACAGGTCGTCAACGCGGCCGGCCCATGGGTCGACACAGTGCTGGGCCGCGCGCTTCCCAGCGAGCGCCATCAGAACCTGCGGCTTGTCAAAGGCAGCCACCTGATCTTCCCGCGCCTGTTCGACGGCGATCACTGCTACATCTTCCAGAACAAGGACGACCGGATCATCTTCGCCATTCCTTATGAGCGCGATTTCACGCTGGTGGGGACGACCGACCAATCCTTCGAAGGCGATCCGTCGGGCATCGAGATTTCGGATGAAGAAGCGCGCTATATCTGCGATGCAGCCAGCGAATATCTGCGCGTCGATGTCTCGCCTGATCAAGCGGTCTCAAGCTACGCTGGCGTGCGCCCGCTCTATGATGACAGCTCCAGCTCAAACTCCACCGTCACGCGCGATTATGTGTTTGAGCTCGACCGCGGGGAAAACGGCGAGGCCCCGCCTTTGCTCTCCATCTTTGGCGGCAAGATCACGACCTATCGCAAGCTGGCCGAACACGCGCTTGAAAAGCTGGGCGTGGGCGGCGGATCGTGGACGGCGGACAAGGCGCTGCCAGGCGGCGACATCGATCCGCACGGCTACGATCAATTCGTGGCAGAGAAAGCCCGCGAATATTCCTGGCTTCCTGCCGGAGCGGTGGAGCGCCTCGCGCGCGCCTACGGTTCGCGCATCGATGACGTGTTAGGCGGGGCGCAAGGATTGAACGATCTCGGCCCGCATCTTGGCGGTGATCTTTACGCGGGCGAGCTTGAATATCTCATGGCGAGTGAATTCGCCACCAGCGCCGAGGATGTCCTGTGGCGCCGCAGCAAGCTTGGCGTGCACCTCGACGCGCAAGCGCAACAGCGCGTGCGCGACTGGTTCGAGAAGGCGAAAATCGCCGCATGAGCGATCCCGTCACGCTTGACCGCACCTTGGGCGGGCGCGCAACCTATCGCCGCGATTATCGCAAGGCCGATGGGCGGATGCTCTACCTGTATGGGCGCGAGCCGCACGCCCTGGCGCCGCAAAGCGAGAGCGCCGACCCGATCGCGCAAGGCGGCGAAATCCGTTACCATCCCCTGCGCGATGAGTGGAACGTCTACGCCGCGCATCGCCAGAACCGCACGTTCAAACCCTCCGCCGCCGACGATCCGCTCGCCCCCACGCGCGCCGGTGGACCGGAAACGGAGATCCCGTTCGACGACTTTGAACTGGCGATTTTCGAAAACAAATTCGCCGCCTTTCACCCCAGCGCCGCCAGCGCCGCCAATCTGCCCGGCCTCAACGCCGAACCGGCCAAGGGCGCGTGCGATGTCGTGGTCTATGGCCCCGAAGCGAGCGGCAGTTTGGAGACCATCGGGCAGGATCGCCGCTGCGTTCTTCTGAGCGCGCTGATCGACCGTTATGACGCGCTGTTCAAAGCGGGCTGCGACTACGTATTGCCGTTTGAGAACCGGGGCGATGAGGTCGGCGTGACGCTGCACCACCCTCACGGGCAGATCTACGGCTTTGATCGAACCCCGCGCATCGAGCAGCGCGCGATTGACGCCTTTGCCCGAGGCTATGATCTGACGGGCGAGATCGAGGCGGCGATGCCAGATTACGGCTTGGGCGACAAAGGCGGCGTGACCGCCTTTGTGCCGCGCTACGCCCGGTTTCCTTACGAGGTCTGGCTTGCCCCGCGCATACGGCGCGATGGCCCATGGGATTGCCGCGATGAAGAGCTGGAGGGTCTGGCCCATTGGCTGGGCGAGATGGCGCGGCGTTACGATGCGCTGTTTGAGCAACCCGCCGCGACCATGATGGCGTTCCACGCCGCCCCGCGCGCCGGTTCGCAAAACTATCACTTCACCGTGCAGTTCTACCCGCTGCTTCGGGCGCCGGGGCGGATGAAATACCTTGCATCGGTTGAGCAACACAGCGGCACGTTCACCGTCGACGTCATGCCGGAAAGCGCGGCGGCAAGGCTGCGGGAGTTGACGCCGTGAAGCAGACATTTCGAGCTAGCGCACCCGGACGCGTAAACCTGATCGGCGAGCATACCGATTACAACGGCGGAATGGTGCTGCCCGCCGCGCTGTCCGTCGGGCTCGAGGTCGAGCTTACGCCTACGGCCGGCGAGGCCATCGAAGTGACATCAGGCGGCTACGACGCACCCGCTCTGCGCGCGCTGACCAATGACGCCGATGGTAGCTGGTCGGACCCTTGCGTCGGCGCTCTACGAGAGGCGCGCTCGCTCGGCCTTTTACAAGGCGCTGCCAAGCTGACTTTGCGCTCCACCATTCCCGAGGGCTCCGGTCTGTCCTCCTCCGCCGCGCTGATTGTCGCCATCTTGAAAGCCGCCCGCGCCGCCTCTGACATTGACATGAGCGACGTTGAAATCGCGCTCGCCGCCCAGCGGGTTGAGAACGAGTATATGGGCGTGCCCTGCGGCATCATGGACCAGATGGCGGTCGCCCTCGCCACTCCCGGCACAGCCATGGCGCTCAACACCCGAGCCTTGACCTATAATCTGGTGCCCCTTGCGGTGGGTTACGAGATGGTGGTCATCCATTCCGGCCTCACGCGCAAACTCACTGACGGGCGCTACGCCGCGCGCAAGGTCGAATGCGACGCGGCCAAGGCTTACTTCGAGACCGACGATCTGTGCCTGCTCGATCAGGCTCGCGTCGAAAGCGCAGACCTCGCCGACATTCCAAAGCGCCGCGCGCTTCATTGCGCTACCGAGAACGCCCGCGTTATCGACGCCGTCGCCGCGATGCGCGCGGGCGACATGACCGCGTTCGGCGCGCTAATGAACCAGAGCCACGCATCCATGCGCGACCTGTTCGAAATGTCGCTGCCTGCGATTGACGCGCTGGTTGAAAGCGCGGTGGACCTCGGAGCGCTTGGCGCGCGCCTGACCGGCGGCGGGTTTGGCGGCTGCATCGTCGCCTGCTTGCCAGCGGGCAAACGCGAGGCGTGGCTTTCAGCTCTGCTCGAACGCCATCCCGGTGCGCGCACTATCGACGCGGTCAGCGCCTAGTCCTGTCACACGCCCGCAACCGATGTTGCGAGCGACAAGCACAGATCGTGCGCCCACATCAGCGGCGCGCCCAGCACGCTTAGCAGCCACCCCGTCCCGAACATCCAGCTGTAGCCGATAACGCCCAGGATCAGCACGATGCCGACCCGCTGCATCCGCTCCCAATAGGGCCGCACTTTGTCAGGCAGCAGCCCGCCGACCAAATGCGATCCGTCGAAGGGCGGGATCGGCAGCAGATTGAACAGGCCCAGAAACAGATTGATGAGGATGAAGAAATAGAGCCCGCTCATCAGCCATAAACTGTCCCCTTGCGGGCCGAACAAAACCGGCGAGCCGGGCTGCGCAGGGTCGAAATCCGCGCCGTTCACCCACGCCAATCCGAGCGCGACGCTGCCCACAAACGCCAATACAAAGTTGATCGCCGGTCCCGCCGCCGCCACCGCCATCATGCCAAAACGCGGGTTGTTCAGCCGGTATTTGTTGACCGGCACCGGCTTGGCCCAACCGAACACCGGACCACCCGCCAGCGCCAGAGCCCCCGGCACCAGCAGCGTGCCCACGGGATCGACATGGCGGATCGGGTTCAGCGTCAACCGCCCCCGGTTGCTCGCGGTGGGATCGCCGAGCAGCTTCGCCGCATAGCCATGCGCCACTTCGTGAAAAACGATCGCGATGATCAGGCAAGGCACCAACACCGCAATCAGGGCAATCGTATCGCTCATACTGCGCTATGTAGGAAAGGCCCGGCGCAAAACTAACCCACCGCTGACAAATCGCCCGCCATCGCGCGAGAATAGTGCTTTCGGCACAGCGCCACATAGCTTTCATTGCCGCCGATCTCGGTCTGCGCGCCTTCGAGGATGGGGCGTCCGGTTCCGTCCACCCGCAGGTTCATCGTCGCCTTGCGCCCGCAATGGCACACCGCCTTGAGCTCCACCAACGCATCTGCGACGCCCAGCAGCGTGGCCGAACCGGGGAACAGCTCGCCCTGAAAATCGGTCCTCAAACCATAGCACAGCACCGGAATACCCAGCTCGTCCGCAAGGCGCGCCAATTGCCACACCTGACCGCGGCTCAAAAACTGCGCTTCGTCCAGCAGCACGCAATCGAGCGTTTGCCGCTCATGCTCCGCGCCGATCCGCGCGCCAAGGTCGGTGTCGGCGCGGTACAGATGCGCAGGCGATTCAAGCCCGATGCGGCTTTTCACGCGCCCCTCGCTGCGCGTATCGAGCGCTGCGGTCCACACCATCGTGCGCATGCCGCGCTCGCGGTAGTTGAAGTCGGCCTGAAGCAGACCCGAGCTTTTGCCTGCGTTCATGCTGGAATAGTAAAAGTAGAGCTTTGCCATGGGCGCAGGGCGTACCGCGCGCGCCCTGTTCGTGTCGAAAGCGTCTGGGGATGGTTCTGTGGGTATTTGCGATATCTTGGCCGGGGACCACGCCAAAATCGTAAGGTCACCAGAAACCAAATACGCCCTCCACCCGTAGAAGGAGCATCGGAGAAAATCGTATGAAACGTATCCCAATCTGGTCGCCCGCCCTTCTTATCGCGCTCGCCCCGCTGGCTTTCACCGCCAGCGCGCCAGGCATTGCGCAGGTTAGCGCGCCCGCTGAAAGGGATCTGCGTTACACCGTCGACGCCTCGGCCAGCAGCGTTTCGGCCAAGGTTTCGTTCTTCGGCCTTTCCAGCAAGACCGCCCGCTTTCCCAAGATGGAAGGCGATGTGAAGATCGTGCCCGGCCGCCCCGAAGCCGCGCGGATCGACGTGACCTTTGACGCCACCGCGCTCGAAGCGCCCGACAGCGTCACCTTGAAACGCTTGCGCGGCGAGAAATTCTTCTGGGTCGAGAAATACCCGCAAGTGCGTTTTGCCGGTCAGACCCTCACGCTGACCAGCGCGCGCAAAGGCACCGTCGAAGGCCAGCTGACCGCGCGCGGCGTCACCAAACCGGCAACCTTGGCGGTCGAATTTGACACCGACCCGCTCAAAGCCGCCGCCAACCAGCCTGTCCGTTTCACCGGCAAGACGACGATCGACCGGCGCGAATTTGGCATGGACAGCTATCAGCTAATCGTGGGCAACAAGGTGAAGATAACGCTGAACGCCAAGATGGAGCCCGTCTGAGCTTCTTTGCGCGAAGTTGACACAATTGACACTGCGCCAAGCGAGAAAATCGTCTTTTTATTACTTAATAACAGCGCCATGCGTGCAATCAGCGAAGTTGACACTTACGCGGTGAAACGCCGCCGTATTCGATCCCGATCGTCAAAGAGCGCCGCTGTGATGCCACGGCTCTTGCCAAGTAGGAAAGGCGATTATTCGACCGGATCATCGCCTTCCAGATCGCGCGCCACCTTGGGATCGCGCAGCAACGCTTCGATCCGGTCGGCTTCGGCGAAGCTTTCATCCTTGCGAAATTTCAGCTTCGGCGCGAATTTGAGGCCCAGCCGTTTCGCCACTTCGCGTTGTAGGAACGCGGTGTTCTGGCGCAGCGCGTGCACGACTTCCTCATCGCCGATTTGCGGGCCCGCACCCAGCAAAGGCTTCACATAAGCGGTCGCGTTGCGCAGATCGGGCGTCATGCGCACTTCGGTGACGGAAATGTTGGAAGCGCTGACGACATCGTCGTGCACCTCTCCGCGCGCCAGCAATTCGGACAGGATATGACGCACGCGCTCGCCCACTTTGAGGACGCGCACGGATTGCTGTTCGGAGGTGTGGTCTTGTCTACGGGCCATCAGTTCATCTTTGACAGAATGTTTTTGAGCGAATTCATATTTCGAGCGGTGCCTTTGACCTTGAGCCGCCGCTCAAGCACTTTGTTCGACAGGTCCGACAGGCCCACGCCGTGCACATAGTCGAGAAACAGCACACGGTCACCCAGCGCAAGGCGCTCGCTTCCCTTTTGTGCGTGTTCCTCGATCAAGGCGTCCACCGCGCCCCGGCCGGGCTGCTGGCTGAGAAAGATCGAATGCACCATTTTGTCTGAACCGTGCTGCGGGCCGGTTCCGTGGAAAGGGTTTTCGTCAATCGCAGCTTGGACTTCATCTTTGGTGCGCACCATGGCGCAGGATTTGAAGCCGAACCGGTTTTCGACGCAGGCTTCCAACTGCAATTCGAGCATGGCGGGATCGCGGTCGTCGGTAAGGATCACGTTGCCGCTCGCCGCCACGGTGGAGACGTCTTTGAAGCCTGCCTTGGTCAAAGCCGCTTTCAGATCCACCATCTTGATTCGGTTGCCGCCGACATTGATGCTGCCGAGCATCGCCAAGAGGCGCGCCATCAGCCCATCCCCGTTTCGCCCGGAGCCGGGCGCACAGTCGGGATCGCGGTGCTGGTCGAACGGGCGTAGACGGTGCCGTTTTCGTCCGTCAGCTCGCCTTCAAGGAAGACGACCCGCCGCCCGGCCTTCACCACGCGGCCCGTGCCGATGATGGTGGCCCCATCGGGGATCAGGCGAATAAGGCTCATCGAAAGATCAAGGTTAAGCGGCGCCATCTCGCCCCCGGTGGAGGCGACATAGGCGTACCCCATCACATCATCGAGATAGCCTGCGACCAACCCACCCTGCACGCCGCCGCGCCAGGTGGTCATGTCGCGCTTCACGGTGAAGTGCATGGTCGCGGTCTGCGTGGCTTCATCAAAGCCAACAAACCGCGATCCAAGCAGGTTGGGGTGAGGCGAGCCTTCGGTGCCCGCCTGGATTTGGTCTTGCCAGTCTGTGCTTGAGCTGGTCATCGGACGCTGTTCCCCCTCTCGCTTGCGGGAGGGGCAGTGAGACTTGGCGGCCTGCCGCCTAGTCGCAGCGGGGTGGGCCTCGCGGCCCAACACCCCCCCCTCGATCCCCTCCCGCAAAGCAGGAGGGGAGGAAAGTCTAGCCGACCTCCAAGGTCCGTTCGCGTTCTTCGACCTCGAACACCTCTAGCTGGTCGCCCGGCTTGATGTCGTTCGTGTCTTCCAGAACCACACCGCATTCAAGGCCTGAGCGAACCTCGTCCACGTCGTCCTTGAAGCGTCGCAGCGAGGCGATGGTCGTTGCCGAGACGATGACATCTTCGCGGGTGAGACGCGCGAACAGGCCTTTGCGGATGACGCGCTCTTCGACGAGCAGGCCAGCGGCCTTGTCTTTCTTGCCCGACTTGAAGACTTCCTTGACCTGCGCGCGGCCAACGACCGTTTCAATACGCTCGGGGCCAAGCTCGCCGGCCATTTCCTTCGCGACGTC
>JBCCCM010000010.1:0-115459 GCA_039033515.1 Pseudomonadota bacterium | reverse complement strand
TGGATACCGCTGTTCATGCCAAAGCCGCCGATCGGATTGTTGAGGTGCGCGGCGTCACCAATGAGCGCGGTGCGCCCCGAAAGGAAGCTCTTCGCAACGCGTTGGTGAACGCGGTAAATCGTGCGGTGGTGCGTGACGACCTCTTCGCCTTTGCCGATCAGCCGCTCGAACACTTCGTTCTTCTTGGCGTCCTGCACCAGAACCTCGTCGGGCGTGTCCATATCGGCGGGGACCAGCACGCGCCACAAGGAGGGCACGCGCAGCAGCACCATCCATTCCTCGGGGTCTGACACGTAATTGACGTGGCACAGACCCTTAATGTGCTCTTCCAGCGGCTCGGTCGTGGTGAAGCACAGGAATTTTTCGGGGTAGGTGAAGCCGTGAAACTCTGTGCCCAGCCATTTGCGCACGGTTGAATTCGATCCATCCGCGCCGATCAGATAGTCGGCTTCAATCTTGGCGATCGCATAGGGTGTCTCGGCGTAGACGGTGACACCGGTGGAGTTCTGTTCGACCGCAGCAACGCGGTGATTGAAGAGAACCTCGGCGCCCTTTTGCTCCTGCACCCCTTTAGACAGCATGCGCGACAGGTGGTATTGCTCGCACTGGACGCGGTAGGGATGGCGGGTGACATCCGCGAGTTCGGACAGGTCAAAGTCGATCACTTCGCCTGTGCGCCGTTCGCGGAAATGGTAGATCGGGGCCTTGAGCCCTTTCTCGATCAGCCGCCGTGTGATGTCGAATTCTTCGAGCATTTCGAGCGTGGGCGGGTGAAACGTCGACGCGCGCAGATCGAGCGCGCAATCCGCGCCATCTTCCAGCAGCACGACGTCGACGCCTTTGCTGGCGAGATAATACGCCGCCACCGTTCCAACCGGGCCTGCGCCCGCTACGACGACCTGTGTGCGAAGTGTCTGCATTGCTGAACGGCTCCATGGGATGCGGACAAGAGGGGTGCTTGCCGGCAGCCGGTGTGGACGCATGCGGGAGCTTAGGTGAATTCGCTCGCGCCCGGTTTCTCGCTATGCGAACACGTTGGAGACATCTTGGCCGTATGCGGTTTGATCTATCCGAACAGTGGATATCGAACGCCCGCATCTGCGGCGCTTAAGGTTCGAGGTGCTACTTGCCCCCATACGCAAACGATCAACAGAACGGACCGACCCATGGCGCTTAACACCAGCCCGCTGCGCGATATTACGCAAAAAGATATCGACACCTATCAGCGCGACGGCGCCGTCTGCATCCGCAAGGTGCTGAACGAGGAATGGGTCGAGGTTTTGCTTAAGCAAGCGCGCGAGGTCATCGTCGATAAAAAAGACGTTGGGCTGCTGCCGACCATCCCGGGGCGATACATGGCGCGCTGCATGCCGGATTATCGTAAGCTGATGTTTGAGGGCCCCGTCGCCGAGGCAGCGGGCAAGATGCTGCAATCCAAAGAAATCCGATTCTTCTTCGATGAATTCTTCGCCAAGCCACCGCAATCGGACGCGGCGACGCTGTGGCATTGCGACCGCATGGCCTTCCCGGTCGAAGGCAAGATGGTGCCGTCGCTGTGGATTCCGCTGACCCCGATTGTGGAGGAAAACTGCCTCGAAGTGCTGGCCGGAACGCAGCATGACGACGTGCCGTACTGGCTGTTCAGCCCCAACGCGCGCAAGATGATCAAGCCCGATGATCGTGTGCCGCACCCCGAAATCGAAAGCCGCCGAGGCGAGCCGGGCCTCAAGTTCCTCAAATGGCAGATGGATCCGGGCGACATGCTGGTCGTGCACCCCTGGGTGCTGCATTATTCGGCTGGCAACCCCACCGACGATTGGCGCGTCGCGATTTCCGAGCGTGTGTTCGGCGACGACATTCGCTGGGCCCCGCGCCCCGATTGCCTCAACATCGCGGGCGTCAGCTTTGATGAGATGCTCGACGGCGAGAAACCCGATGGCCCGCTTTTCCCGCTGCTGTGGTCCGAGGATGGGCGCCGCGATGACGACAGCGAATATCCGCGCGGCTTTGCCACCCGCTGGCCTAAGCGCGAAATGGGCGGCGTCAACGAATACGACACCTTCAAGAAGATGAAGGAAAAGGAAGACGCCGGCCAGCTTTCCGCGCGCGAGAGATCGCCCGATCACAAGAAGGTTGGCGCGCATTAAGGGGGCCAGCGATGAAGCTGTTCTATTCGCCGTTCCACACCTTCATTCACAAGGTTCTTGTCACCGCGCATGAGTGCGGGCTGTGGGACGAGATCGATTTTGTCGCGACCTTCCCGTTCAAGAACCTTGAGGGTGAGGATCAGGGCGAGGCGTACTCGATCGCCGCGATCAACCCATTGAGCAAAGTGCCGACCCTGGCGACGCGCGAGGGCCAAGTGATCTTTGGCAGTCAGGCGGTGTGCGAATTTCTTGATGCGCACTCGAAAGCGCGCTCGATGTATCCGCCAGCGGGCCCCGCGCGCTGGGATGCGGTGACGCGGTTGGCGCTGTCCGACACGATCTTCGAGGGGACCGTGCAGATGGTCGCCGAACAATGGCAGGAGCCCGAGCAGTGGAATCTGTACGTGTTCGAGCGCATGTGGCCCAAATTCATGCGCGCGCTCGATTGGCTCGATGGCGAGGCGGCAAAGGGCTGGGACAGCTTCGACATTGGCCACGCCGCGATGCTGCACGCGATCAGCTATCTCGGTTTCCGGGCCGAGTTCTACGAAGCGAAAGACCCGATCCACCCCAGCTTTGACTGGCGCGAAGGCCGCCCGGCTTTGAGCGACTGGTACGATGAGGCCGTCCAGCGACCCTCGGTCACATCGCATTACAACGTGGATTTCACCGGCGACACGAGCGCGGCGCGCTTACAGTCGGCGGTCGCCGAAGTGCTCGAATGGAAGGCGGCTGCGGCATGATCGATTTCTATTTCTGGCCGACGCCCAACGGGCACAAGATTTCGATCGCGCTGGAGGAGTTTGGGCTCGATTACCGCGTCAAACCGATCAATATCCTCAAAGGCGATCAGCACGATTCCGCCTTCATCGCAATCAGTCCCAACAATCGCGTGCCTGCGATCATCGATCACGATGGGCCGGTCGGGCAGCCGCACACGGTGTTCGAGAGCGGGGCGATCCTGCTCTATCTGGCGCAAAAGACCGGGCAGTTTTGGTCCACCGATCCGGTCCAGCAATCGCTCATTACCCAATGGGTGTTTTTCCAATGCGCCAATATCGGGCCGATGTTTGGCCAATGCGGCCATTTTCGCGGCTACGCGGATGAAGAGGTGCCTTACGCGATCAAGCGCTATTCGGGCGAGGTGCAGCGGCTCTATGGACTGACCGACCGGCTGTTGGGCGAGCGCGAATGGATCACGCCGGGGTCCGAATTCGGGCTGGCGGATATGGCCACCTATCCGTGGATGGACGCGCGCCAACAGGCGCTGCACGGCGTCGATATTACGAACTTTCCCAAGGTCGCGGCGTGGATCGACGAATGCGAAGCGCGCCCCGGCGTCCAACGCGGCATGGCGGTGCTCAAAAACGACATGAAAGTCGGCGACCCCAGCGAAGAGACCAAGAAAGCTTTCTTCAACCGGACCTGATCACTCGGCCGCGCGGACCAAGAGGTTGGGGATCACCGAATCGTCAAAGGCCAGATTCACCTCACCAAAGCGCGCGATCACCATGTTTTGCGATGGCAACACATAGACGCGCTGGCCGCCAAAACCGTCAAAATACACGATATCTTGGGCCTCGAACGGCTCGGCGTGCGGCACCTTGATCGGGTTTGTCGCGCTGTATGCGCGGCGCGGCGTGTGCGCGCGCCCCAGCCACACGTGCAGCCCGTATTGCGCGTTCGCTTTTGACGAGGTCGCCATTTGCGCAATCCAGTCAGCGGGCACGATCTGATTGGTGCCCAGTTCGCCCCCGCGCCGGATCAGCTCGCCGATGCGGGCGTAATCCATAAGCCCCGCATGAAGCCCAGCATAGCCGCGCGCGGTCTCTTCTTGGTCGATCCACACCCGCGCTGTGCCATTGCCTAGCGGGCACCACAATTCGCGCTCAAGAAATCCCAGAAACGTCCCCTTGCCCTGCGCCATCAATTGCCTGTCAAGCGCCAGCGTCAAAACCTTCGTGATGGCGTTGTTGTAGGCGAATTCTGTGTCGGGCATGGCGACCTGTTCCATGGCCAACGCCGCCTTGCCGATGTCGGGCGCGAGCAGGATTTCCATGAAGTTCGATTGGCCAAGACCCGCCGACATCGTCATCAACTGCCGCACGGTGATGTTACCGCGAGAGTCGTTTCGCCATTCGCTGATATAGGCGCTGATCGGGTCATCAAGCGATCCGATGACGCCCTCTTCAACCGCGATACCGTACAACAGCGCAACCACCGATTTCATCATCGAAGCCGAGGCAAACGGCGTCGATCCATCCACTCCTTCGGCGTAGCTTCCGTGGAGCACAGCGCCATCGCGTATGACGATCAGGCCAAGCCCTTTTTGCGCGTCGGAATAGGCTTTGGCCTCCGCGATCGCAGCCGCCATTTTCGCTGTTGGGTCTGCGGTGGGGAGGGGCGCGGATGCGCATCCTTCGAGCGTGTAATTCGGCCGGTAGCGCTCGACCTCCAGCACGCTCGCCGTTTGCGGCAGGTCAGCCATCGTCGTCGGATTGTCGAGGTCCGAGACGCGGTTCGTCGGCGCTTCTGCGACAGCCGCTGCGCCCGTATCCTGAGCCGAAAGCGTGGTGCACCCGGCAGCGAGACTCCCCGCCATCAGCGTGGCCAGAATGCGTTTCCAAAGAACCTGAGACGCGCGGATCATTTTGGGGTGTCCTCTTCAAAGCGTTCGCCCGCGATAGCATCGCCCAGACGGCACGGCTGGGCCAGGCCGCTGCGGGTTTCCATGAAATACAGCGAGGTGGCAAGCGCGCGCTCGAACAGCTCCAGTTCCCGCTCGCTTGCCGGTTCTACGCGGCCAAACACGCCGCCGAAATAATGGTCAATGTCTTCACCGACCCACAGCGCGCGCGCTCCTACGGGCGCGAAATCGTGCGCCGCCTTATGCGCGGTCCAATCGTCAATGAAGCCGGGCAAGATATCGGCCGTGCCGGTCAACGTCAGGCTGGGCGCCGAGAGGCTGGACCAGCCTTCATTCGCCATGAAGCCCGGCATGGCCCCCGGCGGCGACCATCCGACTACTGCGTCCACTTTCGCATTGGCGCGGTTGATCTGGCTTCCGTCCGGCTCAAACGCCAGCGCGCCGCCAGGCAATTGCGCGATCAGCGCGCCATAGGAATGGCCCAGCGCTAGAGTGCGATCTTCATCGAGCTTCAGCCCCTTGGCCTCCAGCGCTTCAAGCACGTTTTCAGGAGGCTCAAGCGCGAGGGCAAAGTCCGCGTTGCGAGTGGACCACGTGATGGGATGGGGCGGGCGCTTAGGCTCGTCAGCTGCTCGGGGGTAGTCTTCGGAATCGATATGCATTGGCGCAAGGACGATGAAACCCGCGCCGGCCAAGGGCTCCAGCATCGCGGTGTAGCGATCCGGGCTGGCAAAGGCGCCGTGCGAGAAAGCGAGGAGCGGATAGATGCCCGGCTGAGCAGGCGCAAAGACGGTGATTTCGACTGCGCGCTCAGCATCCGCTTGAACGGAAACGGCGAAGCTTTGCGCGGTGCCTGCGAGACGGTCGGCGCATAAGGGTGATTGTGCAACCGCGTCGCGGGTGAGCTTTGAGCGCACGGTGCCTGGCGTGCAAGCGCCCAAAATCAGGCTGAGCGTTGCGAGCGTGAGCGTAAAGCGAAGTTTCATTTGTATTCGGGATCGCACATCGCACCAACCGCCCCAACGCCGCGCGCGACCCGTAACCGCCAGTCGGACAGCGAAAAGCGGAAGAGCGATGGACGCAGGCTTTCGGCGTAATTCGAACACTATGGCAAAACGCTCGGTCTTTATCAGCGGCGGCGGCCCGGCTGGGCTGGCAGCGGCCTTGCTTTTCGATCAATTGGGGTGGGACGAAATAATCCTGGCCGAAAGGCGCGCGGGGCCAGCCGATTTCGAGAAGAACAAAAGCTTCAACTATCTGATCGATAAGCGCGCTCAGCGTCTGTTCGAAAGGCTCGGCATCCTTGATCGCTTGCCGGAGGTGGGCGTGCCTACGCGCGAATTCGTCGCCACCACGATCACCCTCGAGGGCGAGGCCAAGGAACAGACCGTTCCGATCATCGATGCCAATCGACCGACCTGTTATTGGACCACGCGGCGTGCGCTTTTGACTACGCTGTACGAAGCGATTGAAGCGCGCCCAAGTGAGCGGATCCGGGTGCTCTACGGTCATTCGGTCGCCGGGTTTTCGCGGGCTGATGGTCAGCGTTTGCAAGTGCGTGTGGAGGGTGCGAACGGCAAGTCACAAACCGTGACGCCCGATCTGGTGCTGGCTTGTGACGGGCTGGGATCAGCGGTGCGAAAGGGTTTGAGCGAACAGCCCGAGACACCCGCTGGCGGGTTCGACATGATCGCCACGCCCTCGCTCTCGACCGGTCTGCGCTACAAGGTGCTCAATCTGCCCGCGCACTTTGAGGCGAAGGGCGGGGCGGCGGTTGATGATCCGGCGATGAGCTACGTGATCCCTTCACGTCATAAAGATCCGCAAAAGGCCTGCGCCCTCTTCGCATTCCCGGTGAGCAACCCCAATCACCCGCGAAGCGTCAATCTGATCCGCGAGGCGGACCACACGCTGTGGACGCTCAAGACCGCCGATCAGCTGTTTGACTATCTCGAAGATGCGTTTCCGCAGCTCGATATCCGAACGCTGGTGAGCCGCGAGGAGGCGGAGGATTTTGTTTCGCTTGATGCGGGCGCGTTCCCTGCGCCGCAATATGCAAGCGCGCTGCACGCTTCGTTTGGCGGCGGCGCGCTGCGCAATCACGCGTTGTTGATCGGCGATGCCGCGCACGCCTTTCCACCAGATTTGGGCATGGGTGTGAACGCCGCCTTGCAGGATGTCGACAAGCTCGCCGATGCGCTGGAGGCTTCCCCGACGCTCGACCAAGCGGTGAGCGCCTACGCCGCTGAGCGGCTCCCCGAAGCCCGCGATCTGGTCTGGCTCGTCACCAATGTGTTTCCCGAACAGTACAACCATCGCCCCTGGGCGCTCAAACGCTGGATTGCGGGGTTCATGGTGCGCAAGGGGCTGAACGCCGTCTTGCCGAACGCCTTTGCCCGGCCCGGTTTTTTCCTTACGCAAGATCCTGATTTGAGCTTTGGCGAAATGCGACGCGCGATCGAGAGGACCGATCGACGCATTCACGCGCTAGGGTTCGGCAGCCTGGCGCTGGCGGTGAGCGCTGCGGCGCTTGCCTTGCGCTAAATCAGTCGCGATCCGCGCCTTGCAGGGCAGCGATCACGCCGCCCGAAATCGCGGCCACCGCCGCGTCGGCGCGTTTCTGAAAAGCTTCGTCCGGCTGATAGGTGTCGACCGCCTCGCTGGTGACCACGCCCTCCTGTTCGAGCAGCGTTTCCAGCACCATCACCCGGTCGGTCAACACCGCGACTTCGCGGGTCAGCGTCAACACCGCGCGAGCGAGATTGTCGACATGCGCTTCGCCCATGATCTGACCTTCGGGCGTGTTGTAGTCGCGCGGGTCGGACGGCCTCATTCCTTGTGGCCTTGGATCACGTAAGGGTAAGGCCCGGACGTCGTAACATCGACAAAGCCCGCCTCGCGCGCGATTGCCGCCAGGTCTAGCGAGGCGCTTTCACGCCAATGCGGTTCGCCGCCAAAGGCCGCGCCGCGATCCGCTTTCCATACGCCAAGCTTGTCCAGATCGGAATAACGCGTGACATCGCTCATCAGCATATCGCCGCCCGGTTCGAGCAGACGATAGGCCTCCGCGAACATCGCCTTGATCGCGTCGGCGGGCATTTCGTGCAGCACGATGTAGCTGGTGACGAGGTCAAACGCGCCGTCGTCAAAGTCGGTCGCCTCAGCCGCTTGCTGCGACAGCTGCCAGTTCCAGCCATTTGCATTGGCGGTGCGCCACGCGTGTTCAAGCATCCGCGCGGAAAGGTCGACGCCGCTGATCTGAGCGTTGGGATAGGTCTGGGCCAGCGCGGTGGTAAAGTGCCCCGACGAGCATCCCATATCGAGGATGCGCGCGTAATCGTCGCGCGGCGCCATCTCGGCCACCTTGCGGCGTTGCTGGAAAATACCGCCCGGAAAGAAACGTCCGACGATCTTCTTATGAATGATCTCGCCATGGATATAGCCCATGTGCTCGTGCCCTTCCCATCCACCGGTGGTGCGGTGGAAATGCACACCGTCCCAATAGGCGGGAGGCGCGCGGTCGGGGTTGAGAGTGATCGTGGCCGGGCCTTGCTCCGCCTTGGCAAAGGCTTGCGCCATGTCGCCTTCAATCTCTTCAAACGCTTCGGCGGACAGCCGCCCGTGCATCCGACCGTGCCAATCGCCCATCAGCTTTTGTACGGTGTAGCCGGGCACATCAGCCAACAGGGCGTCCATATGCGCAAGACGATCATCCAGGTCTTCGGGCAGCGCGCTGGGATCATCGACCTTCTCCGCGATCGCCGCGTCCACCTGCGCGCGAACGGGCCCGCTGGCCACCGCCATTTGAGCGAGAAAATCCACCGAGGCGCGCCCACGTTGGCGCAGTTGGGGGTTCTGAAACGCGTTGGTAGTCATGAGAGTTTCGGCTCCACTTTGCCTCTATCAATATCCGTTTGTGTCAATTTATATCCCGAGAGCAGCAGCACCGCGATGACGTAAAAGACAGCCGGCAACCACGAAACCGCCAGCAAAAGCGCGGTGTCCACATTACCTCCTTGCGGCACGTCAAAGGGCAAATCCTTGTCAAAGCCCACCAAGCTGAGCGCCACGCCCACGATCAGCGGGCCAAACGCGCCGGTCAGCTTCTCGACGAAACTGTAAAGCGCGGTGAACGCGCCTTCGCGCCGCACGCCGGTGCGCCCGGCGTCTTCGTTGATGATGTCGGTCAGCATGCTCATCGCCATGATGACGTTGCCCGCAAAAGCGACGCCGACCAAAAGCCCGCGCGAAAGGATCATCCAGACCGGATCATCAGGCCCCGAAAGCGACCAGCTGAGCGCGTAGGCGATGTTAACCGCAGCGGCGACGTAATAGGCGGCTTTCTTCCCACAGGCTTTTGAGAACATCACCAGCAGCGGTGAAAACACGATGCTGGATAGCGATACGACCAGGAAAAACAGCGCCAATATCGAAAAGCTTTGTTGCAGGTATTGGACAAAGAAATAGGCCATGGCCGCGCCCATCGTCTGCACGCCCATTAGCTGGGAGAACTTCACCCCGATCAGGCGCACAAAGTGCCCATTGCCGACGACCGCGCCGAATTCCTGGCGCAATTGTTCAAACTTGTTCTGGCCGGTGTCTTGCGAGGGGTCGGTAAAGCGCGCCTTGGCGGTGCTTAGATAGGCGATCATGAGGCTGATGAAGATCAACGCAGCGCTGACGCTGCCGACGATGGCCCAGCTGCTCTTTTCGGTCTGGCCCAGCACATCGAGCGCGAACTTGATGCCCGCTCCTGCCGCCAATCCGCCTAACGCAACGAACACCATGCGGTAGGCGTGGATCGACGAACGCTCGTGATAATTGTCGGTCATCTCGGCGGGCATCGACATGTACGGGATGTTGAACAGCGTGTAGCCGAAAGCGTAGAGGCACAGCGCCCCGAACAAATAGGCCGCTGTCACATATTGATTGGCGAATTGCGGCGTTGTGAAGATGATTGCAAAGCTCGCCGCGCTCAGCACCGCGCCCCACGTCAGGAACGGGCGTCGTCGGCCTTTGGGCGAGCGCAGTCGGTCGCTCCACATCCCCACCAGCGGATCGGTGACCGCGTCAAACAGCTTGCTGGCCGTGATGATCGCGCCTGCAAGCCATGGATCGATCCCCAGCATGCTGACCGCGAAGAGCAAAAGCACCCCGGCGATCCCGTTCATCAGCAGCGCAATGCCGAAAGCGCCGGTTGCCCAGCCCAGTTTCAGGCTTATCGGCAAAGTGTCACCCTTGGCGGATTCAGGCGTTGTGGGGATCGTGTCCGCAATTGTGGCCATCAGTCAGCCCCTTCAGTCTGGGGCACAGGTTGCGGTTCCGGCATCTCCCCGCCTGATTGCGTAACCGCGTCGCGGATCAGCATGTTGGGCAAGACGCTGTTATCCCACGGCATCTCTTGGGGCGGGCGTCCACCGGTGCGCAGAACGATCATATTCTGCGAAGGGATCATGTAGACCACCTGATTGGAATTGCCGTCGAAAAGGGTGAGATCCTTGTCGAGATAAGGCTCTCTATGCGCGACCTTGCCAAAAGGCACGCTGGGGTGGGCGAAACCGCGCTTATCGATGTAGTCGCCCGCGACCCATACGCCCATGCCGTAATAGGGGTTCTCCTCGGTCGCGGTGCTCATCGCATCGGCGTAGCCTTCGGGGAGCAACTGCTCGCCTTCCCATTCGCCATCGGCCATGATCATCATCGCCATGCGCACCCAGCTTTCCGCCGGAAGCAGCAGGCAGCATCCCGAATGCGCCGTGCCGCCCTCGCGGTTCACCCATACATCGCCGCCCATCGCGCCGATGGGTTCAAGCAGCGCTTTCGTGATGTATTCGCCATACCGCATGCCGCTTGCGCGCTCGATGAGCGGCGCGACAAGCTCGGAATTGGCGTTGGAATATTCGTAACGCTCGCCCGCAACATGGGTGACCGGATAATCGTTGATGATCACCTCGTCATGGCGCGGGTGCAGATAGGCGCGGTTGAGGATGTCGGTGGGATCGGGCGAGAACCCCTGCGGCAACAGCCCGGTGCGCATGTCGAGCAAATGGCGCACCTTGATCCTCTCGCGCGCCTCGTCGCCCTTCCACTCCGTGATGAAATCAGCCACCGGCTGGTCAAGCGAGGCGATATGCCCCTGTCTGAGCGCGCGCCCGATCAACAGTGCGGTAACCGGCTTGGCGAGCGATTTGGAGACAATCGGCGTCGTTTTGTCGAAGCCTTCGCCGTACATCTCGGCGTGCACCAGCCCGTCTTTCCAAACGATAAAAGCCGATGTGTTACGCGCGCCGACATAGGCTTTGGCTTTTTCCAAAACGTCGGCGGAAAGGCCCGGCGTGGATGCGATTGGCAGCGCTGCGGCGTCGGCTGCGCCCGCCACGGGCTCAAGCGGATCGTAGGCGTTGAGCCCGGCCCCGACGCGTGCATCTTCAAGCAGCTTTTTGAACCGCGCCAGATACAACGCTTCGTCTTCGGCGCTGTATTTGGCGATCGTTTCGGCGTCGGTTTGCGCCGCAGGCGCTGGCGTTGGAGCGGCCACAACGGCGCTCTCTTGACCTTGCGCGCTCCCCACGCTCGCGCAGGCGCTCACCGCCAAGCCTGCGACCACAGCCAACGCCGTATGAGAGCGGGCGAAAAAGCGGGCGAAATGCGTGTGTTTGGCCATGGGCTGGAGCGTTGTCCTTATGCTTTTGTTCCTCAGGCTCTAACGCGCCGATCCGCGACTTGACCAGCCGAGGCCCGTTTTTCTCGCCAGACGGAGAAAACAAACGGGCAAACGCGACACATTCTTGTCCGTGCGCCCATGAAGAGGAACAGGGAGGCCTGTCTTAGAGCCAAACGGAGGAACGAAATTATGAGGCGTTTGAAGAGTAGCACGAGCGTGTCGGCCATGGCGGTCGGCTTGGTTCTTGTGGCGCCGGGGGCGGCTTTTGCGCAGAACGCACCTGACAGCGAAACGGCGGAAGAAGCCAATGCGGGGCCCTTCATCATCGTGACCGCGCGTAGTCGCGAGGAAAGCATTCAGGACGTGCCGATCGCCATCACCGCCTTTGGCGAGGAAGAGATTGCGCGGCGCGGACTGCAAGAGCTTGATGATGTTGCTCGTTTCACGCCCGGTTTCAGCTTTGAAGACTTCTCAGGCGGCTTCGCTCAGCCGGTCATTCGCGGTCAAGCCACTTCGCGCGTGACGGCTCTTGAATCGAATGTCTCGACTTTCTTCGATGGCATCTACATCCCGCGCTCTTGGGCCGTGGATATTGGCACCGTAAACCTCAACCGGGTTGAGATCGTCAAAGGCCCGCAAAGCGCGCGTTATGGTCGCAACGCCTTTTCAGGCGCGATCAACTACATCCCGAAAAAGGCCGAGATGACCGGCGATATTTCCGGCTCGTTGACCGGCACATTCGGCTCGGATGAGCGCCGCGATGGAGGCGCATTCATCAACTGGTCGCCTGTCGATAATCTCGCAATTGCGGCAAGCTACAATTATTCCAGCTTCGACGGGACGTGGGAGAACGCCCATCCGTTCGCTGACCTTGATATCGACGGGCCGAGCACACGCGGCAATGTCGGCGGTTGGGAAAACGAAGCCGCCTCGATCAGCGCCGTGGCCGAGGTGGCGACAGGCATCACGATCTCGGCCTCGTACAACTTCTTCGACACCCGCAACGAAGCGCGCGCCTCGCGCTATTTCGGCGATAACACGGGCGGCATCCTTGATCCGGAACAAAGCCTCGGCCTGACGCCGATCACCAATGCCGGCGCGCTGCGTTTTGGCGCGTTTTCGCCGCTGCTGGTCGGTGAGTTCCCGGACCCCGCCGACGTGGTTCTGTCCGATCCGCGCGGCTTTGCCAACCAGGCTGAGACCGGCATTTTCCGCGCTGAGATCAACGCGGAAATCACGGACAACCTCACCTTCAACTATGTGTTCGGCAACGTGAACGGTGACGTCAACATCGGCACTAGCGGTGAGCCTGATCCGATCAATTGTGGTACGCTGGTCAACATCGTCACCCCGCTGTGCAACTTTCAGCAAACGCCGGTGGGCGGGATCGATTACGACACGCATGAAGCGCGTCTGACCTTTGATAACGACCAGATCCGCGCCTCGGTTGGCGGTTTCGTCTCCGATGGGCGCGACGAGAACACGTTCACCTCGATCAACATCGCGCCGATCACCGATCCCACCAACTTCGCGCCGCTTAATGGCACGCCCAAGCCCAACTTCAACCCGGCAGGGCCTTTCAACATCGTTCTGGCGGATGAGTTCACCGAAACCGAGGTCATCTCGGTGTTTGGTGAGTTCTTCTGGACTTCGGGCGATGGCCGCCTGACATTGGGCGCGGAAGGCCGGTATTCCGAGACGGAGATCACCGCGATCGATAACCGCCGCGACGCGACGTTGAGCGACACGTTCAAGGAATTCACGCCGCGTTTTACGGTTGATTATCAGATGAACGATGACGTTCTGCTGTTCGCTTCAGCCGCGCGCGGCGCCAAGGCGGGCGGTTTCAACGTCACCGCGCGTCAGGTGCAGGATCGCACTTTCGATCCGGAAACCAACTGGACCTATGAGCTTGGCGTGAAGAGCGCCCTGATGGGCGGCGATCTGATCTTCAACGCTTCGGTTTTCTACACCGACTGGAACGACATTCAGGTCAACGCGGCGGACGAAGATCCGGACAATCCTGATGATCCCAACGTCCCATCGATCACGCAGAACCTGGGCAACGCCTCGGTCTATGGTGTTGAATTGTTCACGCGCTATCAGGCGACCGACAATCTCAGCTTTGATGCGACCTTCAGCCACACCGAAGCGACCTACAGCGACGACACAGTCGACAGCCGTTTCGCTCGCGGCGTTCCGGGCCTGACCGCGCCGTGCGATAACGTGGTGTGCAACACCGACGGCAATATCGGCGGCAACGAAGTGGAGCGCACGCCGCCCACGCAGGCCTCGTTCGGGGCGCAGTGGGATGGCGATTTCAGCGGGAACAACACCTACTTTTTGCGCGCTGATACGAGCTGGCAGAGCGAGTTCTTCGGCGAAAGCGCTAACCTATCGATCATTCCCGACCGCTTTCTTGTGAACGCCAGCGCTGGTGTGCGGATTGATGACAAGTTCAGCGTGCGCGTATGGGCTCGCAACCTGCTCGATAACACATACACAGCGAACGCGTTTGTCGTCTTGCTGCCCTTTGGAAACACATTTGGCCAGTTCTTTGGCGAACGTCGGACCGTGGGTGTGACCGGAACGCTCGACTTTTAAGCCAACACAGGCGTGTGGCGCTAGAATGGGGCGGCATCCTTGCTGAGGGATGCCGCCCCTTCTGTTGCCGTCTGAAAGGAGGCCGACATGCAGATGACCATTTTCGGCGCGACCGGAAAGACGGGGCTGTTGCTCTGCGAAAAAGCGCGCGAGCACGGACACGATGTGACCGCTTATGTCCGTGATCCGGCGAAGCTTGGAAGCCTCGCGGATGGAATACAGGTGTTGCGTGGCGCTTTGGATGAGACAGACGCCCTGGCAAGGGCGGTTGACGGTTCCGATGTGGTGGTGAGCGCGCTCGGCACCTTTGATCGAAAGCCGAACACGATTTTATCAGACGCGATGCAGCGGATCATCGGCGCGATGGAGGAGCAAGGGGTCGCCCGCCTTGTCGCGATCACGTCGCTGGGCTGCGGGGCGTCACGCGATCAGGTCAACAGTCGATTGATGCGGCTGGCGATCCGCACGCTCGCCAAGGAGATATGGGCCGATAAAGATCGTCAGGAGGAAGCCATTTGCGCCAGCGAGCTGGACTATCTGATCGTACGTCCAGGCGGGCTGACGGATAAGCCGGCGCGGGGGAGCTGGACGGTCCTGCGTGAAGGCGAGGCGTATAAAGGACGCCAGATGATCGCGCGCGCCGATGTGGCGGATTATATCCTCACGAAGATCGCTCGCGGCGATCTGGGCCGCGAAGCTGTTGCGCTCTTTTAGGTAAGCAAGTCCACTTGCAGACCAGCGCCTTGCGCTTGCGCGGCGATCAGGACGGCTTGCGCCGCCGCCAGATCCTGCGCGGCCACGCCCAAGGATTTGTAGCACGTGATGTCGTCCACAGATTGGCGGCCCAACGAAGCGTCGCTCGCAACCTCGCCGATTTCCGCGATGATATGATCCTGGGTGACGGCGCCGGCCTTGATCGCCTTGAGCAATTCTCCGGCCGCCGCCATCGCGGCGCGGCGGTAATCGACGTAGAACCGGGTGCGGCGCACCGCTTCGTCATCAACTTCGGCGGTGGTGGGAATGGCCGAGCCGACGAGGTTGATATGCTGGCCGGGCTTGAGATCCACGCCGTACAGCACCGGCTCTTTAGCGGAGGTTGTCGTGCAGATGATATCCGCATCCGCGACGGCCTCAGCGGCGCTGGGCGCAGTCGAGACGGGCACACTGAAGCGCTCGCTGGCCTCTGCGGCAAAGGACGCCGCGCGATCAGGCTCGCGGCCCCACAGCGTCACATGCGCAATATCGCGCACCGCCTGCATTGCCGCGATATGGCGCGAGGCCTGCTCGCCATTGCCGATGATCGCGAGGCGCGTTGCATCAGACCGGGCGAGCAGATCGGTCGCCAGAGCGCTCGCGGCGGAGGTGCGGATTGCGGTGAGTGAGGAGCCTTCGACCATCGCGAGCGGCACGCCTTTCGCGCTGTCAAAAACCAGGACCATGCCGATATGCGTGCCCAGCGGATCGGGTTTGCCATCAATCAGGGGGCGGTCGTACTTGCACACCAACTTGATACCGAAGCTGGCGTCGTCTGCCTCGCCCGCCGTGCCAAGCGAGCCGGGCATGATCGCCATCTTTCCTGTTGCGCCGGGCACCGGCATGAACTGGCGGATCGGCAGCGAGACATCGCCGCGCGACACCGCCATCATCGCCTCGCGCATGACGGGCACGCACGAGGCCACGGGGAGCAGCCGCTCCACTTCGGATTGCGGAATGATCAGCATGAAGTTCTCTTGAGTCTATCGGGGTTAGCCACGAGGGGGCAGAAAGCGCATTTTCGCCTGTACGTCAGCGACGTTATCGGGCCGATCAAACGGTTCGGGCATCGGCTCGCCGGGCGTGCGATGCTTACCGATGGCGTAGAACCAGTCTTCCAGCCCCGGTGGGAAAAACACCCAGAACATCTTCATGTCGGTGTCGCCCGTGTTCTTGATCCAATGGGTGCAATTGCGCGCAAACAGGATCGTGGTGCCGGGGCCAAATTCGGTTTCCTCGCCATCGATATCAACGACGCCGGTCCCCTCGTAGACGAAGACGAGCTCGTGGTTCTGCTTGTGCCCGTGCTCGCGCACCATGCCGCCCGGCGGCATCACCTGCACGCCCGAGGACCACGTATCGTAAGGCATGTTGTCCGCGGTGAGGTTGACGTTGACATAGCCGCGGCTGGGCATGGGCTGCCACAAGGATCGCCCTTCATCGGGGCCAACGATAACCGAATGGCCTTTGGTGATGTGGCCCACGGGCGGATAGGGCGAGGGTTCGTCAGCCATGGCGTTTCTCCAGTCAGGCTTTCAGAAAATCGAGCACAATGGGGTTATAGGTTTCGCTCACCACGATGGGGCTGAAATGCCCGCCATGGTCGAGCAAGTGGTGTTGAGCGTCGGGGATCAGCTCGGCCATTTCCTGCGTAAAACCGGGCGGGGTGATCTGATCGTCCATCGCGCCGATGCAGAACGTTGGCACGGTGATCTGGTGCAGACGACTGCGCAGATCGTGGGTGTAGACTGCGTTGATACGCGAGAGTTCCACTTCGAGGCCGGGAAAGGCAGCGAGCCGTTCTTCCATAAATTGGCGGGCGCTCTTCATCTGGGGCTGGAGGTGGCGCGAAGGCATGGCGAGATAGGTGCCCATGGTCAGGTACGCCAGCGGGCCGCAGCTGATGAGGATCTCGCGCCGGGCGCGGAAAAGCTCGGTCAGGTACGTGTCGGGTCCGGCCCAACTGCACGACAGCACCAGCTTGTCCAGCCGCTCTGGCGCGCTCAGCGCGATATGCTGGCCAATCGCGCCGCCGGTGGAATGGCCGAGCAGACGTGCGGACTTGATGGCCATCGCGTCCATCAGCGCGAGCACGTCCGTCGCCATATGCTCGGCGCCGTACACGACTTTGTCCGGCGTCGACTCCCCACAGCCACGATGATCGAACGTGATGACGCGAAAGTCCTTGGCGAAAGCCTGCACCTGTTTGTGCCAGAACGCCCCGCGCCCACCGAGCCCAGCGACGAGCAACAGATCAGGCCCTTCGCCGGTTATCTCGGTGTGGATCTCGGCGTCGCCAACGTCGATGCGCTCAACGTGCGTGGGGATTGCGTCGCTCATGCTCAAAGAGTCGTGAAAACCGACTTGGTCTGAAGGTACAACTCTAGCCCGTCGCGCCCGTTTTCACGACCCACGCCCGATTGCTTGTAGCCGCCCAGCGGCACGTCCCAATCCGCTCCGCTCGCGTTGTTGATGCCGATGATCCCCGCCTTGATCCGGCGTGCCATACGGTGCGCGGTGGCGACATCGCCGGTCCAGACCGAGCCCGCGAGGCCGTAGTCGCTGTCATTGGCAAGCGCGATTGCCTCGTCCTCGGTCTTGAAGGTTTGCGTGACGAGGACCGGGCCAAAGATCTCCTCGCGCACCACGCGCATATCGTTCGTGGTGTTGGCGATCACAGTGGGCTCGATGAAGAAACCGCTGTTCCCGTGCCGCGCGCCGCCGCTGGCGATTTCCGCGCCTTCGCTTGCGCCCAGTTCAATGTAGTCCTGCACCTTGTCGAACTGCTTTTCCGAGACGATCGGGCCGATCTGCGTCTCCTCGTCCAGACCCGCTCCCAGCTTGAGCGATTTGCCCACTTCGGCGACGCCCGCGATCACTTCGTCCTTGATGTCTTCGTGAACATAAAGGCGCGAGGCGGCGGTGCAGGTCTGTCCTGTGTTCCAAAAGATGCTCATCGCCGATGCCGGGATCGCGCTTTCCAGGTCGGCATCAGGCATGATGATGTTTGGCGATTTGCCGCCCAGTTCCAGGCTGACTTTCTTCAGGCCTTCCGCCGCGGCGTGCGCGATGACTTTGCCCGTAACGGTTGACCCGGTGAAGGCGATCTTGTCGATGCCCTTATGGTGGATCAGCGCGTTGCCCGTTGTCGCGCCATACCCGGTGACGATGTTGAGCACGCCCTCGGGCAAGCCCGCCTCAAGGAACAATTCGCCCAGCCGCAGCGCGGTGAGCGAGGTGTCTTCGGCTGGTTTGAGCACCGCCGTGCAGCCCGCCGCCAGACAGGGCCCCAGCTTCATCGCGGCCATCACGATTGGATAGTTCCACGGCACGACCAGCGCGGCCACGCCGACCGGCTCCTTCAGCGTGTAGACATGGTGATCGCCCGGCATATTGATCGAGTGCGTGGTTCCGGTGATCTTGTCCGCCCAACCTGCATAATAGCGGATCGCGCCAATAGCGGCAAAGACCTCTCCTCGTGCCGAGTTGATCGGTTTACCCGTGTCCAGCGTTTCGAGCTGCGCAAGCTCTTCGTGATGGGCGGCCATTTTGTCGGCAAGCGCGTGGATCATCGCGGCGCGCTCGCCTGGCTTCATCGCGGGCCAGGGGCCTTCGTCAAACGCCTTGCGCGCCGCCATCACGGCGCGGTCGACATCGTCTGCGCTCGCATCACCAAACGCGCCCAACACGCCGCCATCGCTAGGGTTCACGACGTTGACCGTGCCATCACTGGTCGCCTCGGACCATTGGCCGCCGATCAGGATCTTCTTTTCCTTGGCGATGAAAGCAGATGTTTCGGGGGTAAGGTCAATCAGGGCCATGGTTCAGGTTTCTCCGTGAAATTGGGCGTGGACCATCCGGCGATAAGGCCGGATGGCGACAAGGATCAGGGCAGCGCCCGCCGCCATAACAAGCGGCACAGCGATGGCGAGCGAGAGGTTGATGGCCTTCTCATCGCCGAACACATGATCGGTGATCAGAGCGATTAAGGTGGGGCCGAGCGAATAGCTGAGCAGATTGGCGATCAGCAGATAAAGCGCCATCACCTGCGCGCGCATGCGGTTCGGTGTGATCAGCGGGAAGGTCGCAACGCCCGCTCCGAACGGGATCGTCCCAAGGAACGTGACCATGCCTAGCAGTGCAAGTGCGAGCAATGGCGAGGCGACGAGCGGGAAGGCGACAGCAAAGGGCAATGCGGCCAGCGCGGCGATCATTGGCAAGCGCAAGGTTGCGTCTTGCATACCGCGCGCCAGCATCCGTTCAGCAGCAAACCCGCCGGAGATAACGCCCAGCGGACCCGCGACCATCAGCACCGGTCCAAACATCTGCCCAACCTCCAGCTGGGTCCATCCATGCACGCGGATAAAATAACTCGGTGCCCAAGCGCCCAGCCCGTATTGCGCGCCCGCAAGGCATGAAAAGCCAAGGAACAGGGGCAGAAACACGCCCTTATGACGACCCACGAAATCGAAGATCTCAAGCGCGGGCGCGCCCTCTTCTTTCAGCGCCGCCTCGCCGCCATCGCGCCGAACGGGCTCGCGGATGGTCAGCATCAGAAAGAACAGCGGTACGCTGAGCAGTGACACGCACATGAAGGTGAGCTGCCAGGGCTCAAACGTGCCAAACGGCAGGGTGGTCGTGCCCATCTCGGCCAAACTCGCGTAGAGATAGCCGCCCAAGATCAACGCGATCCCTGAGCCGACAAAGCCCGAGCCGGTAAAGACGCTGATCGGGCCGGGCAGTTTCTCCTTAGTGAAGTAATCGCTGATGATCGAAAAACCCGCAGGCGACAGCGTTGCTTCGCCGACGCCGATAAACATGCGTGCCACGAACAGCACCGCAAACACGCCCGCCAGCCCGCTCGCAAAGGTCGCCGCTGACCAACACACGAGCCCGATAAGGATCACCATCTTGCGGTTATGCCGATCCGAAACCCACGCCAGCGGGATTGCGAGCACGGCGTAAAAGAGAGCAAAGGAAAAGCCCTGTAGCAGACTGATTTGCACATCGGAGACGCCCAGATCCGCCTTAATCGGCTCGACCAGCAGATTGATCACCTGCCGGTCGATGTAGCTGACGATCCCGGCGAGGCTGAGGACACCGACAACCCACCAAGCCTGCGCCGCTGATGGATATCCGGTGGCGGTGTCCGCTGCGAGCGACGGCGCAACGGGCGCGCGGGTCGGCTCAGAAGCGGAAGGGATCGCCACGTCGGTCATCCCCATCCGCCTAGCGCAGCGGCGGTCAACTTCACTGCCACCCGGCAATCTATCCGCTGAGTGGACATGAAATCCGGCTGCCTCGCTGGAGCCGCAATTGCGCTTAGAAAGCGCGTCATGAATATCTCAGTCCATCCCGACGCTGAAGGTTCCATTGCGCTGACCGATGAGCTTGCGGCTCTGATCGGCGCGCCAGCGGTCGAAACCGACGAGGCTGAGCGTCGCTTTGCCAGTCAGGATCTGTTTTTCGAAGGGGCTCTGCCGCTGGCGGTCGTCTCGCCCGCCTCCCCGCAAGATGTCGCGAGCGTAGTAAAATGGTGTCGCGAGAACAGCGTTGCGATCTGTCCGCGCGGGGGCGGCATGTCCTACACCGAAGCGTTCCAGCCCCAAGGCGCGCGCACCGTTATCCTCGATTTTTCGAACCTCGCCGCAATCCGCGAGGTGAACGCGCTGGACGGAAACGTCACGGTCGAGGCGGGCTGCACATGGGCGTCTCTCGATGCTGAATTGGCCAAGAGCAACATGCGCGCGCGCTTTTGGGGGCCGATGTCGGGGGGCACGGCGACCATTGGCGGATCGCTGAGCCAGGGATCGGTCACCTTTGGCTCTGGCGAAGCGGGCGCGTCGGCGAACGCGGTGAAAAGCTTTGAGATTGTCACGGGCACCGGCGCGATCCTCACCACTGGATCGGACGGCAGCGCGGGCACCGGGCCCTTCAACCGCAATTTCGGCCCGGATATGACCGGGATTTTCGCTAACGATGCGGGCGCGCTGGGAATCAAGACAGCGGCCACGCTGGAGATCGAGCCGCGCCCCGAACTGGTCAACGGCCTCTCCTTTGCCTTCGATGATTTTGGCGCGATGGCGGATATGCTGCGCGAGGTGCGGCTGCGTAGGCTCGCTAGTGAGTTTCTAGCGATGGACGCCGACGTCGCGCGGCAAAACGCGGGGCACCCAAATCTGGCGCAGGACATCAAGGCGATGTGGCGCATTGGCCGCGCCGCAGGCTCGATTGCGGGAGCGGTAAACCGTATGGCGCGCGTGGCCCTGGCAGGACGGCGGTTTCTCGACGGCGCGCTGTTCACCGCGCACTTTATGGTCGAAGCGCGCGATACGGATGACATGCGCAGCCGCCTCAGAGCGATCAAGGCGCTCTCCAAAGGCGGGCGCGAGATCGTGAACACTGTGCCGCTCGCCACCCGCTCCGCGCCATTTCCCGAACTGCCGGTCACCCATCCCGATGGGCGGCGAATGCTGCCAATCCATGGCGTAATGGCCGACAGCCGAATTAAGGCCTTTCACAAGGATTACCTTGCGCTAAAGGCCGATTACGCCGCGCGTATGGAGGCGGTGGACGTCACCGTGGCGGAGTTCTTCGCCGGGATCGCGGGCGCGGGCACGCTGTATGAGCCTGTATTTTACTGGCCCGACGCGACGTTCGAATACCACGAGCGGCGCAACCCGTCCTATCTCGACGGCGTCGCGCAAACCTATGACGCCAACCCGCACGCGCACGACCTGGTGCGCGAGATGGTTGGGGCCATCGTCGCCCTGATGCGCGCGCATGGCAGCACACACTTCCAGATCGGGCGGCTCTACCCTTACGCTGACACGCGCGAGGGGGAGGCGGGCGTTTTGCTGCGCGATCTTAAAGCGCGCTTCGATCCTGACACTATCCTCAATCCCGGAGCGCTTGGCCTATGACCCGTATCGCAATCATCGGTGGAGGGATTGGCGGGCTCACCGCCGGGCTGGCGCTGAGACAAGCGGGTTTTGAGCCGGTGATTTACGAACGCGCGGCCGAATTTGGCGAAGTGGGCGCAGGGATTTCGCTCAGTCCGAACGCGGTGAAGGGTCTGGAAATGCTGGGCTTTCGCGATTTTCTCAAAGCCACGGCGAACGAGCCGCTCGACCAATTTCTGTTCCACGGACTGACCGGCGAGCAATTGCTCAATTACGACCGCCGCGCGTGCCGCGACACCTATGGTGGGGCCTATTACCAGATGCACCGCGCGGATCTTTTGGCCGGGCTTGTGGACGCGTTCGGCACCCAAAATTGCCGCATGGGCAAAGCGCTGGTCGGCCTGAGCCAGGACGAGGCTGGGGCTCAATTGCGCTTCGAAGATGACACCAGCGAGACCGCCGATATCGTGATCGGCGTTGATGGCCTGCGCTCAGTGATCCGCGATATCCTGTTTGATACGCCCGAGCCGACCTTTAGCGGGCATGTCGCCTGGCGCGCTTTGGTGCCCGGCTCCAAATTGTCGGCGCGCGCGACGCAGCGCAGCAACGTCAATCACATCGGACCAGGACAAAATCTGGTGACTTATCCCGTGCGCGGGACCGATCTGGTCAATACCGTCGCGCTCACCCGGGCGGATAATTGGGCGGAAGAAAGCTGGAACGCGAAAGCCGCGCCCGAAGAACTGGCGGCGCTTTTCGAGGGCTGGGCCCCATATGTGACCGAGGCTATTGCGGCGATCGGCGCGGATGACCTTTATCGTTGGGGGCTCTTTGTGCGCACCCCGCTCGACCAATGGGTCAAGGGGCGCATCGCTCTGCTGGGTGATGCGGCGCATCCCATGCTGCCTTATATGGGGCAGGGCGCAAGCTCCGCGATCGAGGACGGAGTGGTGCTGGGCCGCTGTTTCGCCGCGACCACTGACCCCATCGAAGCGCTCCAAATCTATGAACGCTCTCGGGTCAAACGCTGCGCGTTCCTTCAGGCGGAGAGCAATGTCGGCGGCGATCGTCTGCAAGCGCTTGACCCTTATTTCCTGCGTGACAACCCGCCGCAAAACGAGGACGCGCTGGGCATTTTCTCCTACGATCCGACCGCGGTCGAACTCGCTTAAAGAGCAATTGCGCAGGATTGAGCCGCCCAAAGAAAAGGGCGCTCGAACACCGGTTCGAACGCCCTTTCGGGTAAGCTAGAGGCCGCGCGTTACGCAGGCTTGCGCGCGACAAGCGATTGCAGGAACGGGTTGGTCAAAAGCGGGCCGTCTTCGACTTCGAAACCCGCCGCTTCGATGATGCCGCGAAAATCGGAGGCGACAAAGCCCGGCGAATAGGGCTCGCAATTGTTCTTGCTATCGTAATCGATCAGGAAGCGGTGCGAGGCGCTGACTTGGTTCTTGTCGTTGCTGGGGAACTCATAGATCGAGAAGGTGCCGCCCGGGCGCAGGACGCGGAAGGTTTCCGCGATGATCTCTTTCATTTTGGCCACCGGCACTTCGTGGAAGAGAATGTAGCTCAAAACCATGTCGAAATGGTCATCGGGATAGCCGCTGTCTTCGGCCAGACCCTGTTTGAAATGCACTTCCTTACCGTGACTGACAGCGCGCGCATGGGCGTAGCGGATCAGCGGCTTGCCAACGTCGATGCCCCAGACTTCAGCGTCGGGGTGGAGGTCTTTCAGAACCGTCGTGGCCTGCCCGATGGAGCAGCCGATATCGAGCACACGCTCAACCTTGCCGTCAGCGGGTTTGGTGGCCTTCTCAGCAAGCTCAATGTGCAGCTCGTCCTGATCGTTGAAGCCTTCGTAAAAGACCTTGGTTCCGTAGTGGAACACCACGCCGCCCATCGGATCATCGGTGTAGCCACCGGGCTGGCAGTGGATCTCGCGCCGCGTGTATTCCGGCTCGACGAAATCGGGGTCGATGTGGATGCGTTCAGGGTGCGCTTCTTCGGCGTGGGCCATCGACGCCATGACGCCATCGACATCTTGATAGAAGCTTTCGCGCGTGCGGCGCCACATCATCTCTTGCTGGGTGCGCACGAAGCGCTGGAAGGTGGGCGTCACCGGGTTCTGGCCGAACACTTTGCGGATCTCGGATAGCTTGAGCGTTTCGCCCTCTTTGGGCGACGCGACCTCGCCGTCCTCGAGCGCCTTGGCCAGCGCGACCTCGCCATGTTCGGCGACCTTGGGGAACATCTCCTGGATCGAGAGCCGTCGGAAACTGGTGATGAACTCGAGATAGCTTTCATCCGCAAGGCGCGTGGGACGAGGAGTGATGCCGACAGATCCGCGTGTCATGATGGGTCTTCCTTGGAGGGTGATGGAGTGATGGGGTTAGGCCGCGCGGTGGGGCGGCGCACGAAAGAGCCAAAGACGCGCTGTACCAACGCGGCGCGATCCGCTTCGCGTTCAGCGATTTCCGCTTCGTCGGGCAGATGCGCCTCGATCGCTTCGCTCACTTCGATGCCTTTGTTTGCGAGCACTTTTTCAAGGACGATCACACGATCGTGATAGGTCCAAACGGCCGCGGACAGTTCGAGCAGCGCATCCAGGATGTTGTCGGTCACAACGTCATCAAAGTAAGCCTTGCCCGCGCCGCCGATCTCTTCGCCAAGAGTGGCGGGAACCTCGGGAGTGGTGGTGCTGTCCATAACGCGCGCGGTGCTCCTTCAAAATATGTTCTAGGGCATAACAGCGGCGAGAATGTGATCGGTGGTCCGGGCGCTCGACTATCCGCCCATTGGATAATTGCGCGCCATGCGCCAAAGTTTCACAGCCAGCGATCTTACAGGAGAGAGTATGCAAGGCTCCACTGCTTACCGCGCCGTCTATCAGCGCTCGATTGAGGATCCGGACAGTTTCTGGGCCGAGCAGGCTGAAAAGCTGCATTGGCACAAACGCTGGGACACGGTCCTTGACCGCGAGGCGGAACCGCTGCCGCGCTGGTTTGCAGGTGGTGAGATCAACGCGTGCTACAATTGCGTCGATCGCCATGTCGAGGCCGGCCACGGGGCAGAGACCGCGCTGATTTACGAGAGCCCGGTTACCGACACTTCGGCCACGATGACTTACGCTGAATTGCGCGAGGCCACCGCAAAGTTAGGCGGCGCGTTGCAGGCTCTGGGCGTCGCCAAAGGCGAGCGGGTGCTGATCTACATGCCCAACTCATTACAAGCGGTGATCGCGATGTTGGCCTGCGCGCGGATTGGCGCGGTGCATTCGGTGGTCTTCGGCGGGTTCGCTGCGCCCGAATTGGCCAGCCGGATCGACGATGCGCGCCCGCAAGTTGTGATCGCGGCAAGCTGCGGGATCGAAGGCGCAAAGGTGCTGCCCTATCAACCGATCCTGAGGGATGCGTATTCCTTGGCCGCCAGCGCTCCCGCGCATACAATTTATTGGCAGCGCGAACAGCATGCGGCGGATCTGTTAGCTGCGGGCGATCACGGTTGGGATGCGGTGACCGCCGATGCGACACCCGCCGACTGCGTGCCTGTCGCCGCGACCGATCCGCTCTACATCCTCTATACCTCCGGGACGACCGGCGCGCCCAAGGGTATTGTGCGCGATACGGGCGGGCATCTGGTCACCCTTATATGGAGCATGATGGGCATCTACAATTGCCCGCCGGGCGAGGTCTATTGGGCAGCGAGCGATGTAGGATGGGTCGTGGGGCACAGCTACATCTGTTACGCGCCGCTGCTGAACCGTAATCGTAGCGTTGTGTTTGAGGGCAAGCCTATTGGCACGCCTGACGCGGGTGTTTTTTGGCGGATTATGGCCAAGCATAAAGTGCGCAGTTTCTTCACCGCGCCCACCGCGCTGCGCGCGATCAAGCAGGTCGACCCGCAAGGCGAATTTTCCAAGGGCGCGGATCTGTCAAACCTTCAGGCCGTCTATCTGGCGGGCGAGCGGACGGATCCCGATACGCTGGAATGGACTCAGGATTTGCTGGGCCTCCCCGTCATCGACCATTGGTGGCAGACCGAAACCGGCAGCGCGATCACCGCGAACCCACTTGGCATTGAGGCACTTCCGGTAAAACCCGGCTCTTCAACGCTGCCCATGCCCGGCTGGGATTTGCTATGCGTCGATGAAGACGGCGCCTCGGTCAAAGCGGGGGAGAGCGGGGCTATCGTCGCGCGCTTGCCTCTGCCACCCGGCTTTACGCCCACCTTATGGGAAGCGCCCGAGCGCTATTTCGACGCCTACTTGTCGCGGTTTCCCGGACATTACCTGACCGGCGACAGCGGTTTTATCGATGAAGACGGTTATCTTTCGATCATGGCGCGCATTGACGATGTCATGAACGTCGCCGGGCACCGCTTGTCCTCTTCGGCGATGGAAGAGGTGCTAAGCGCACACAGCGCCGTCGCGGAATGCGCCGTGATCGGCATGGCGGACGAATTGAAGGGCCAGATCCCGGTCGGTTTCGTCGTACTCAAGGCCGCGAGCCACATCGGCCATGATGACCTTGCCGCTCAATTGATTGCTGATATGCGCGCTAAGATCGGCCCGGTTGCCGCCTTCAAGCGCGTGCACGTGCTCTCGCGCCTGCCCAAGACGCGCTCTGGCAAGATCTTGCGCAAGACCATGCGCGAGATCGCCGATGGCCAAGAGCCCAACGTACCGCCAACCATTGAGGACGCCAGCGTTTTGACCGAAGTTGAAGCGCTCTTCGCATGACGCAGCGGTTGTTCTGATGCCGCGCGCGATCCGAGCGGCGGTCAGTCCGGGGCTTGGTGCGCCTCCGGTGATCGAGGATCTGATCCTTGCCGACCCCGCACCCGACGAAGTGGTGTTGCGTGTTGAGGCCGCCGGGATCTGCCATACTGATCTCGAAGTCGCGCGCTGGACGCCCACACCGCGAGTGCTGGGGCATGAAGGCGCGGGCGTGGTGGTGGCGACGGGGCCCGGCGTCACCGAATTCAAGCCCGGCGACCGCGTGGTCGCGACCTTTGGTTTTTGCGGCAAATGCCCTAATTGCAAAGGCGATCAGCCTGCTTATTGCTTCGATGGCCCCGCGCTCAATTTCGAAGGGCGGCGCAGCGTCAGCACGCCCGCGCTTACTCGCCCTGATGGCAGCGCGGTGGCCGGGGCGTTCTTTCAGCAATCGAGCTTTGCCACCCATGCGCTCGCCACGGTGCGCAATTGCGTCGCGGTTCCCGAAGAAGTCCCGATGCGCGTTGCGGCCCCTTTGGGCTGCGGGATACAGACGGGCGCGGGGGCGGTGATGAACCAATTAGCGGCGCGCCTCGGGCGCCCGCTGCTGGTCGTTGGCGCGGGCGCGGTCGGCTTGGCCGCGATCATGGCCGGGAGGGTCATCGGCTGCGATCCGATTGTGTGCGTGGAATTGAGCGATAGGCGGCGCGAAATGGCGCTATCATTTGGGGCGAGCCATGTTGTGGATGGCGCTGACACAGACTGGCCCGAAACGGTGCGCGCGATCACCGGCGGGGGCGTCACTGCCGCGCTCGACAGCGCGGGCACGCAGGCGACCTTTCGCGGATCACTCGCGGCTTTGCACGCGGGCGGACGCCTGGGCGTGGTGACATTGCCGGGCCATTTTGACGCGCCCATCGAACATCCCGGCGGCATGGACTTCATGACCAAGACCATCGTCGGCGTCGTCGAGGGGGACGCGGTTCCCGGCGCGTTTCTGCCGCGCCTGATGGATCTCCATCTCGCCGGAGACCTGCCGGTGGATCAGATGGTCACAACTTACCGCTTTGCGGATATTGCCAAGGCGTTTGAGGACGCCGGGAACAGCGCGGTTATCAAGCCGGTTCTGACCTTCGAGGACGAACATCCAAGGGATGTGTGAAAATGACCGACTGCCAAATCATCCGAGCCGAGAGTGTTGAAACCATTGCCGAGATGCCCGTCGTTATCATCGGCGGCGGCGGCACCGGGCTGACCGCGGCGCTCGCGGTGCGCGATGCGGGCGTTGATGCGCTGGTGGTGGAGCGCGACAGCCAGCCGATGGGCACGACGGCGATGTCCACCGGCCTGATCCCCGCCGCAGGCAGCGCGATCCAGCGCGCCAAGGGGGTCGAGGACAGCCCCGAACAATTCACCGCCGATGTCGTGGCGAAGACCAAGGGCGCGGTCGATCAGGATCTTGTCGCGCATCTCGCTGCGCAATCCGCGCGCACCGTGGATTGGTTGGCGCAGGATCATAAGCTTGATCTCAGCCTCGTCGAAGGCTTCACCTATCCCGGCCACACGGCGCTGCGCATGCACGGCATGCCGACCCGGTCGGGCTCGGAATTGATGGGCGCGCTCGCCAGCGCGTGCGAGGACGCCGGCGTTGATATTCTGACCGAAAGCCGGGTTGATACACTCTACGTCAACGCGCAGGACCGCGTGATTGCTATCGCTGCCGTGCGACCGGATGGCGCGCGCGATGTGATCGGCTGCGGTGCGCTGATCCTCGCGTGCTGCGGGTTTGGAGGCAATTCGGCCATGGTCTCCGAGCTTATCCCTGAATTGGAGCACGCGACCTTTCACGGTCATCCCGGCAATAAGGGCGAAGCGATAGCTTGGGGCCGCGCAATGGACGCGAAGATGGCGGATCTGTCCGCTTATCAGGGCCATGCGGGGCTGGCGGCAGGGTACGGCATACCGATCCTGTGGCCGCTGATCGCGGAGGGCGGTATTCAAGTGAACCGGGCTGGTGAGCGTTTCGCTAATGAGGCCTCCGGCTATTCCGAACAGGCGGTCGAAGTCCTGCGGCAGGAAGGCCACGTCGCCTGGAGCGTCTATGACGGGGTCCGACACGAGATCATGACCCAGTTCGATGATTACCAGCAAGCGATGTCTGCCGGGTGCCTCATCACAGCTGACACGCTCAGCGAACTCGCTGACAAAATGGGTGTCGATGCCGCCGGCCTTCAGGAAAGCGTGGCGCAGACCCACCGCCTGATCGAAAGCGAAGAGCGCGACGCCTTTGGCCGCAGCTTTGCCGGTAAAGCGCCGTTGGCCGCGCCGTTCTACGCGGTGAAAGTCACCGGCGCGCTGTTCCACACCCAAGGCGGGCTGGAAGTCGATCAACACGCGCGGGTTCTGCGGTCTTCGGGTGAAGCTTTCCCCAATCTCTACGCAGGTGGCGGAGCCGCGCGCGGGATCTCCGGACCCGGTGCGGATGGATATCTGGCGGGCAACGGATTGCTAACAGCGACCACTCTGGGGCGGCTCGCCGGAGAGCACGCGGCCCGCGCTGTCGCCCAGGCCGGGGTAGCGGCCTGATTGGTTCTACTCGGCGGCCTGCGTGCTGTGCGAGGCCATTCCGCTTTCCTTGACCAGACTTTCGTGAATGGCGCGCGCGGTGCCCTGCATGGGGGCGAGATATTTCTCCACCGCTTCGTCCGCGGACATCGCGCTGACAAAGAAGATCAGCGCCAGCGCGCCAATCAGCGAGTTGTCTTCGCCGAACAGCGGGACCGCGATGCTCGATGTTTTGCCCGGATCCGCGTTGTAGACGTTGCGCGCCTGCATCGCGTAGCCGTCGCGCCGGATCTTTTGCAGCATGAAATCATCGCTGAGCAGCAGCATGCCCATGTTGGCCGCCTCGGTTTCAATCGCTTTCCAGCCTTCGACAATCGCCGCGCGTTCGTCTTCGTCGCAAAACGCCAGATGGACCTTGCCTGTGGCGCATTCCGCAATCGGCAGCGTGTATCCGGGATAATAATGCGAGAAGGTGAGCGAGGTCATATTGTGCGTGCTGTCGCGCACCATCATGCGCGTGCCCACGCGCGTCGCGACGGATACCGGCCAGCCGACATCGGTACACAAGGCCTCAAGGTGCGCGCGTCCAGCGGCGACCAATTGGTCCTCGGTCTGGAAACCGGTCGAGAGGGTCTGAACCAACGAGGTCACACGGTAGCGTTTGCGCGCGGGCTCTTTCTCGATCAGCCCCTCGTGGAGCAGCGTTTGCACGATCCGGCACGCGGTGGGGTAAGGCACTTGCGCGGCGCGCGAGATGCCCATCATCGAGATGGGCCCGTCACGGTTGATCGATGAAAGCACAGCCAGTCCGCGGCTGATCGCTCTGATGGGTACGCCTCGTTCCATTCTTCGCCTTTTCCGGACCGTCGCGCGGCGCGCGCAGCCCTTTGAGTTGCGATGTCTGGCGTGCGATCCCTTTCACGCGATGACATCTCTCTAGGCCAAAGTGGCGTATAGGGGAAGGGTGATAGGCGCGCCCGTCGGGAACGTGGCGCGCTTTGCAATTCGCGATCAGAGGTTTGGCGCCGCCGCGCGCGCTGCAATCTGCGCCAGAGCCCGGGCCTGTTCGTTGCCGACAATCACCAGGCCTTCGTTTACGCCCATGCCCGGCTTGGCGAGCATCAGGCTGGCGCGGGCGGCCAAGGCGACGTGGACGCAGGCGCGCGCGGACAGGTCGGTTTCGGCGCTGGTCCCGCCGCTATAGGCGCCGATGCCCGCCGATCGCGCCGCGAGGATGGCGCGCGCGGTGTCCATCAGATTGCCCACATCAGGCGTTTTGACCTGGATGACATGCGCCGCGCGCGCGTCGATAAACGCCTCGATATCGCTGAGTGTGTTGCAATGTTCGTCGGCAACGATCTTAGCGTCGGGCGCGAGCGCATCGAGCCGCTCCACGATTTCGGCGTAGTTTTCTATTGTCGCGTCGCGGCTGCCGTAATCCGCGGGGCATTCGATATGAAGGGTGTGATCGGGGACTTCGTGCGCAAGGCTGGCGACGTATTCCGCGATGGCGCGCGGCTCGGTTGAAAAACCTAGGCCGACCCATCCGTAAACATCGAAATGGAGCACGGGGTTATAGTCCGCACCCCCTATGGCGCGCGTGCGCTCGGCGACCCAGCGGACATATTCGCGCAGGGTCTCGCCTTTGCGTCCGAATTTCTCAGCGGAGTTGATAAGGCCATGGGGCAAGACATCGACGCCCTTCATCGCCATCACGTCGACCGCATCGTAGCGATCATCGCCGCTTTGCGCGAAGAGAGGGATAGGAGCGGTGGGGGCAGGCAGGTCCAGCGCTTGGGCAACGACCTCCGCCATGGTGCGCTTTTGCGCGTGCGCGGCGGCGCGCAGCAGCGCCTGGCTCACGCCGTATTCGATGGCGAGCGGCAGGCGGTCTGCGTCGGCGTTGGCGAAGGCGTGGTCGCAATTGGCGGCGCCGTCTTGCGCGTCTCGCCCGATTAGGCGGGGCGCCACCCGTTCCTCGCACACGCTTTGCATGCGTGCCGGGACAAACAGCGGATCTCGCCCCGCCGCTCCGGAATATTGGACGCTCACCATATCGCCCCAGACAACCGCGCCGTCTTCCAGCACCATCCCGACGCTCAAGGCGGTGGAGGGTTGGCGCACGCTGGAAAAGCCGGGGGTCACCGGTTTGCCCAGATAGCGCGCGCCATCTCGCTCGCGACCTTCGCGGATGGCGGCTTGATCGTCGTAGAAGAACCCGCCGCGCGCTGGTGCGAAAATGACGTCTTGAATGAGCATGGTTGATCCGTCCCCTATCCGTGCGCGACCGCCCTTACGCGGTGTAGAACCGTTCGCAGCCCGAAGCGCTGGTTTATCCGCGCAGCGGAACCTGCGCCTCTTGAACCTCGCGGATCGCAACGTGCTGCCTCATAGGCGCGCGACTACGCCACTTTCCAGAACAGGACACCCGCCCATGCCCGCCGCACCCAGCGCCCTCAAAGATGCCCTCGCCAATGGCGAGTTTTTCGTGGCCCCCGGCATGCACGATATGATCGCAGCCAAACTGGCGCGGATGGCGGGGTTCGAGATCGGTTTTGCCAGCGGATATTGGCTCACCGCGTCGGCCTATGGGATGCCCGATGTCGGGCTTGCGACATACACGCAGATGCTCGACCGGGTCTCCACCCTGGTCAAATCGAGCGACAGTATGGCGATTATTGCGGACGCGGACACGGGCTATGGCGGCCTGCTCAACGTGCGCCACACGATGCGCGGCTATCAAGAAGCGGGCATGGCGGCGGTCCAGTTGGAGGATCAGGAATTTCCCAAACGCTGCGGCCACACCAAGGGAAAGAAGGTCGTCTCGACCGAGGAAATGGTCGCCCGGATCACTGTAGCCAGCGAAGCGCGCGAGGGATCGGACGCACCGCTGATCATCGCGCGATCCGACGCGCGCCAGCCCGAAAATGTGGACTCAATGATCCGCCGCCTGGAAGCCTATGCCGAAGCGGGCGCGGACTTGCTCTTTCCCGAGGCGTTGGGTGACGAGGAAGAGATGGCCTATGTCACCGCGCGCCTGCCGATCCCGGCCATCGTCAACATGGCGGACGGCGGGGATACGAAGATCCTGCCCGCCGCGACCTTGAAAGAGCTTGGCTTTGCGGGCGCCTTGTTTCCTGCGACCACAGCGCTCGCTTCAGCTGCAGCGAGCATCCACGCGCTCAAGCGCTTGAAGGAAAGCGGGACCAGCATTCACGAGGATGTCGAGCTGTTCAGCTTTGCCGAGATGTGCAGCCTGATCGGGTTTGACGAGGTCTACGAACTCGATAAGCAATGGGCGCATCTGGACGCCTGATCACGGCGCCTTGGCAAGGCTTTCCATCAGCGGGCCCAGAACGCTTTCGATCAGCGTGTCTCGCTGTGCCGCGCGCGCTGCGGCGTCCCCGGCTGTGGGCTGATAGGCGTCCGCCTGACCGGGCGCGATCACGCCAGCGTCTTGCAGCAACGCCTCCAATGTTGCGACCCTTTCGCGGGTGACGGACAGCTCCATCGATACGGTAACAAGACCGCGCAAAAGATGCTCTTTCACCGGATCATCGAAAAAAGTGGTGTGGCGCTCGCCCGCACGCGGGCCTTGCGGGAGATCGTTCGGCGTATCCTCGCTCATGCTGATTTGCGCCCGCCAAAGAAGTGATAGGCCGCCGGGCCGACCGCTTCGTAAGTTGCAAAAGCCGTATCGGCGTCAAAGCCCGCTTGGATTGCGACTTCTTTCATGTCGAGATCGGCAAAACCGCTCCAGAACGGTTCGCCGTTATGGCGCACCTGCCAGTTGTTGGTCACCTGTTTCACCAGTGGGATCTGGCTGGGTTGGTAGGGCACATCCAGATGCAGCGCGAGGCCGCCGGGTCTCAGCAGACGATGGCATTCAGCCATGATGTCATGGGCTTGGCCTTTGCTTGTTTCGTGGAACATGATGATTGAGACGATAAGGTCGAAACTCTCGTCTTCGAACCGCGTGTTGCCTGCATCCATTTCGGCAAAGTGGATCGGCACGCCCGCATCTTCAGCGTAAGCGTGGGCAAAACGAATGAAGGGCCGGGCGACGTCGATCCCGTGAACCTCGGCCTGCGGGAAGACACGTTTATACGCTAGCGTTTGCTCGCCCGTGCCGCAGCCCATATCGAGGATCGCCGTGGGATCGAGATCGGGCGCGTATTTTTTGGCGATACTGCTCACAAACCGTCCGAACGCGTCCGCCGGGGGGCTTTCGCCCGCGGCCATGCCTTTGGCGATGCGATAAAGTTCGACCGTGCCGGAATAGTTCAGCGCGGCTTCAACGTCGTCAGCGCGTCGTTCGCGCCAATAGCCACCCGGCTGACGGTGAATCTCGGTGGTCGCAATCGGAGCCTTCACACAGAGATCATCCGACAGCGCAACCGATCCCAGCGTATCCTCGCCTGCTGCGATGGCCTGATAATGCGCGACCTGGCCATCGATAAGGCGATCTGTGGTGACCTGCACCGCGTCCCACATCAGGTTCTGGCTGTGAAAGGTGAGCGAGCCCCACAGCTGGTAAAGCGGATGGTCCTCAAGGATCGCGGCCGCTTCCTTGCGGGTCTGCGGGGCGGGTTGACCACTCGCGATGTGGCCGGGCAGCAGATGCTCGTCGAAGACCTGCCCGACGCGGCCTTCCACGGTGAAATTGGCAAATTTCTTGAGCGCTCCGACAAAAGCGAGCCGGGCGGTTTCATCGTGATTGGGCGCAAACCCAAAACCCTCTTGCGGTGCAGGGTCCTCGGCGGTGGTGATGGTCTGCTCTTTACCCATGGGAATCGCGTTCCTTCAAAGAATTGGCTTTAGTGTCTATTCCGCTTTCACCCCGTCCGTTCCCTCTATGCGCGAAGGCTGGCCGCCTGTCGAACACCGGGAAACGCATATGAACTGATCGAAAGGCGGATAAACCGGGCTCTTCGCGTTGGTTTCGCAACAGCAAAAAGCGACACCTTCATTGGCGCTTGGGATCGTTGCGCTTACGCTGCGACTGGCTGACAGGCGCTGGTCCCGGTCGCGTGTGTCGCTGGCGCGTCATCTCGGCCATCTGTCGAGCGTTGCGTTCCAGCCACCAGCAGGGACGAAAGATCGACTATGATCACGACGCAAGTGGCAATCATCGGAGCGGGCCCCGTGGGCTGCGTGGCCGCCTATTATCTCGCGACGCATGGCGTTGATGTCGTGCTGGCCGAAAACGGCCTAGACTGCGCAGCGGATTTGCGCGCGTCCACCTTTCACCCGCCCACGCTGGAAATGCTTGATACGCTGGGCATCGCCGACGAGCTGATCGCCAAAGGCCTCAAAGCGCCGATCTATCACTGGCGTGAACGCCGCACCGGCGAGGTGTTCGAGTTCGACCTGTCCGAGATTTCAGACGCAACCCGCTACCCGTTCCGCATTCAATGCGAACAGTACCATCTGGCGCGCATGCTCGCGGCGAAGCTCGAAAACGCGGATAACGCGCGCGTCCTCTTCAACCACCGCATGCTGCATTATTCCGAAGGATCTGACGGCGTCGAAGTGAAGCTGGAGACGCCTTATTCCATCGAGACGGTGCAGGCCCAGTTCCTGATTGGAGCGGACGGATCAAATTCAATTGTGCGCAAGCTAATGGGCGTGGAGTTTGACGGGTTCACCTACCCTGAAAAATTCCTGTGCCTGACCACTGAAGAGCCGCTGGAAGAGCACCTCGAAAACCTCGCGCTCGTCAATTACGTGTCGGACCCGCAGGAATGGTCGGTGCTGCTGCGTGTGCCGTCCTTGTGGCGGGTGCTTGTCCCGGCTGATTCCGATATGTCGGATGCGGAACTGCTGGCCGACACAAAAAAAGAGGCCGTGTTTGGCGGGCTCATCGACAAGCCCGAGGTCGAGACCCATCACCGCACGATCTACCGTGTGCATCAGCGGGTGGCGAAGAATTTCCAGAAGGGCCGCGTTTCCATCATTGGCGACGCCGCGCACCTCAACAATCCTCTGGGCGGGTTTGGGATGAATTCTGGCATTCACGACGCCTTCAATCTGTGCCCCAAGCTGGTGCGCATCCTGAAAGAGGGTGGCGATGCGGACGCGTTGCTGTCAAAATTTGATCGCGAGCGTCAGACGCAGACGCACGATTTCGTGCAGGCTCAGACGAAGCTCAACATGGCTTACATGCGCGAAGGCGCGGATGGCGAGCACGGGCTGCGCAAGGCGGCCATGCAGCGTCTGATCGACAATTCCGATGACCGCCGCGCCTTTTTGCTGCGTCAATCGATGATTGAAAGCGTGCGCGAAGCGCAGCTGAAAGCGGCCTAAGGGAGCCTAAAGAGACCTAGGCGAGCCTCAGGCCCCCATTTTGGGCAGCATCAGCGGGTCTTGCGGGATCAGCGTTGTCTTCTCTTCGGTGAAAAGCTCGATCGAGCCCGGCAGGCCATCGCGGCCGATCCCTGATTGCTTGTATCCGCCAAACGGCGAGCGCAGATCGCGCGTCATCGGGGTGTTGACCCAGACGGTGCCCGCCCGGATCTCGCGGCGCGCTTTCATCACCGAGGGCAGATCGTTCGACCAGATGTAGGACGCCAGCCCAAACTCGCTGTCGTTGGCGATGGTGAGCGCTTCGTCGAGGTCGGCGACGCGCTGGATCGTGACGAAGGGGCCGAAAAGCTCGGTCTGGCACAGGTCCGCTGAATTGCTGGTGGTTTCTACGACTGTCGGGGCAAAGAAGAAGCCGTCAACCTGCCCTTCAACCCGGCCCGCGCCTGCGAGCACGGTATAGGCGGGATCGGAATTGGCGGTATCGGCAAAGGCCAGCAGCTTTTCAAAATGCGCGGCAAAGGCCATCGGCCCGATTTCGCTCGCCGGATCAAAGGGATCGCCGATTTTCAGCGCCTTGGTGCGCGCGACGAAGGTCTCAATGAACGCCTCCGCCACGCTCTCTTCGACCAGAATACGCGATCCTGCGAGGCATTGTTCGCCGTTGCCCGCGTAAATGCCGAGCATCGACCCATCAACCGCGCGCTCCAGATCGGCGGATGCAAGGATGATGTTGGCCGATTTCCCGCCCAATTCCAGCCCGACCTTTTTGAGCGACCCCGCCGCCGTTGCCATGATGCGCTTGCCGGTTTCGGTCCCGCCGATAAAGCCGACCACATCGACGCCCGGATGCTCGACCAGAGCGTTGCCGATGCCCGGCCCCGTGCCGCATGCGACCTGCACCACGCCTTCTGGCACGCCGGCCTCGTGGATGAGTTCAACGAGGCGCAGCACCGCGAGCGGAGCGTATTCCGATGGTTTCAGGATCACCGAATTGCCCAGCGATATGGCTGCGGCCAGCTTCATCGAGGCGAGCACCAGCGGCGCGTTCCACGGCGCGATCAGCACCGCAACGCCCACCGGCTCACGCGTGACAATGGAGAGATAGCGCCCCGATTGCTCGTAACTCTCGCCCGAATGGCCCGCCAGCAAGTCAGCAAAGAAGGTAAAGTTTTCCGCTGTGCGCGCGGCGTGCATTCCCGAGCTTTGCGAAATGACGATCGAAGTTTCGAGCGTTTGCAGCCGCGCCAGTTCATCGGCGTTTTCGCGGATAAGTTCGCTGGCCTTGCGCATGATGGCTGCGCGCTCGGTGGCGAGCATTTTGCGCCATGTACCCTTGGCAAACGCGGTCTTGGCGGTCTCAACCAGAGTGTCCGCCGCCTCTGCCGGTGTGTGCGGCACAAAGGCAAAGGGCGCGCCGGTCGCCGCGTAGACCAGCGTCTGCCCATCGTTGCTCGCCTCGCTTGCATCGGACAGGGCGGGTGCCGGTAAAGTCAGGTCCGCTGCGGCGGCGGGCAGGGTGAAGGGCGTGGCAGCCTGGGGGTGTGTAGGATCAGTCATAACGCGCCTCGTGCCTCGCTTTGTGCCTGTCGCCAGCGATTGCCCTTAGGGTGATCGCTGGGCGGATAGGGCCGATCATGACAATGGTGTGAAACCCCGATGCGTTGTTTCTCGTCGATGGGGTGGGAGGGAAACGCGTTTTCTGGGGAGTTTAATGCATGAACCGTTCCTTATGTCTGACCAGCGCTCTTGTCGGTGTTGTGTTCCATCTGGCGCCCGCGCCTGTTTACGCGCAAGCCAATCCGGAAACCGACGCGAGCGCTGAAGAGGACGGTGTGGGCAGCGCCATCGTCGTGACCGCCCGTCGGCGCGAGGAATCGATCCTCGACGTCCCCTTTGCCGTCGACGCCATCACCGCAGAGGAGATCGCCGCGCGCGGGATCAACAACGTCGAGGACATCGCCCGCTACACGCCGGGCCTCGTTTTCGATCAAGGGATCAGCCTTCAGGACACCCGCCCGGTTATTCGCGGCCTGCCAGCCACGCGTGGTCGTCCTCCTGTGGGCGTTCTGCTCGACGGGATCGACGTCTCGACCGAAGCGCTGGGTAACGCGGGCGGCGGGTCGCTGCTGAACACGCGCCTGTTGGATCTGGAACGGATCGAAGTCGTCAAGGGCCCGCAATCCGCGCTGTATGGTCGCGCGGCCTTTGCGGGGGCGATCAATTATGTGACCAAGCGCCCGGGCGACGAATTCGAAGGCGAAGTGCGCGCGTCCTACGCCGAATTCAACACCTTTGAACTGGGCGGATCGATCAGCGTGCCGATCGGCGAGAACTTCGGCGTTCGCGCCAACGTCCAGCACGCCGAAAGCGATGGCGACTACGACAATCCGGTCAGCGGCGGCGATCTGAACGCGTTTGACACGACCGGCGGTTCGCTGGCGATGGAATATGACGCGGGGCCCGATTTCAACGCCTATCTGCGTCTGGCCTACAGCGAATACACCTACAGCCAACAAGCCTTGCAAAGCCTGAGTGGATTTATTCCGGGCAACGTGTCGCGGCCCGGTCCCGGCACGCCCGAGGGGCAAGCGGTGCAGGCGGGTATCGATGGCGGCGCGCTGGTTGGCGGGTTTGGCCCGGTTCAACCGTCCAATGTGCCCCCGCGCGGGACTTTGCGCTTTACCGGCGTTACCGGTCTTTCAGTCGATCCGCGCACGGGTGAGGACTTGCCCGGTAACGATGGCGATATCTTCTCCGCCACACTGAACGTCACCGCTGATCTGGGTCCGTTCGAATTCGTCTATAATGGCGGCTATATCCTCCAGAACGAGCGCCTGATCTATGATGGCGACTTTTTCGGACTGCCCGATGCGACGTTTTTCGATGGCACGGCGGAGCCCTTGAATCTGTTCGATTTTGTCGATTTCGACAACAATCTCGAAGTCATCAGCAACGAGTTTCGCTTTCAGGATTTCGGGTCTGGACCGTTCCGCTGGGCAGTCGGTGGCCTCTATTGGTATTCCGATAACGAGCAGGACAGCCGCTCGGTGCGGGCGATTTCGGGCTTCCCGCTTGGCGGGTCGCCGCCCGTTGCGGGCTTTTCGGGCAACAGCCTGTTCACCGCCTCGGTGCCGAATGTCCCGCCGTCGCCGTTCCGGCGCAAGATTGACAGTCTCTCGGTCTACGCGCTCGCCGAATTCGATGTGACGGACACCATCACGATCAGCGCCGAAGGCCGCTATATCGACGAAGAAACCGATGTGACCCGCTCGGACTTCGTCCAGGCCGCCTTCGCGCCCATCGCGCCCGGTTTCACCAATCCGGTGCAGCGCGATTCCATCTCGGACGATGATTTTGTGCCGCGCTTTGCAATCACCTTCACGCCGAATGACGATCTGCTGATCTACGCTTCGGCCGCGAAAGGCTTTAAGCCCGCCGGTATCAGCGAGCTCGATTTCGCCTCCGATCTGTCGGACAGCCGGTTCCTGTCCGAAACGGTGTGGAACTACGAGATCGGTGCGAAAGCGGCGCTCGCAAACGGGCAGCTGACGCTTGAGGGCGCGCTCTTCTACATGGACTGGACCGACCGCCAGGTCACCCAGCTGCTTGAAGATCCCAACGCGCCGCAGGGTTTTCGCGCTTCGGTCCAGAACGCCAGTTCCGCCGAAGTGAAAGGGATCGATGCCAGCTTCGTTTACGCGCCCAACTGGGCTCCGGGGCTCAGTTGGGATTTCGGTTACACTTATCTCGACACCGAGTTTACCGATTTCACGATCCTCTCAACCAGCGCCTTCACTGTCACAGAAGCCGCCAATTGCACCATCGTCCAATTGGCGGGCAATCCGGTGTGTTCGGTCACATTTGACGGCAACCGATTGGAGCGCGCGCCCAAGCATCAATTTGCGACCAATTTGGGATACCGTACAGAACTGAGCGCGGATGTGACGCTGTTGATGGGCGCGTCGCTGCAATATCAGGGATCGCGCTTTCTCACCTTCAACAACCGTTTGGAGCTGCCCTCTTACGTCAATATCGACGCTCAGATCGGGCTCGAATTTGGCGGATTGCTCGTGCAGGGTTTCGTGACCAACCTGACGCAAGAGGACGCGGTGCGCTCGGCGCAGAACAATTTCGACCTTTCGACCTTCGGGCGCTCGGTCAATATCTACGCCCCGCCGCGTCGCCGCTTTGGCGTGCGCACGCGCTTTGCGTTCTGATCGGAAGGGAGCATCATGGCTGATATCGACACTCTGAAAGCGGACCTGCGCGCGGCGATTGACGCGTCCCAGCCAGACGGCACCTATGACGATGAAACCTTTGACCGTATTCACGCGCTGGTGAACGAGCTGGTGCCGCTCACGCCGACGCCGCGTCCGCTGGATAAACAGGATTATATCGAGGATCCGTGGCGTTCGCTGTTCGCGCAGTTCGGGCCAAAGCACACCGCTGGAAAGCCGATCCGGCACGACACATCGCTGAAACTGCAAACCTTCTCGCAATTTCCAGACGTGCCGATCAAAGTGGCCGAGATCGAGCAGGAAATCCGGGTCGAGGGCGCGCATTACAACAACGTCTCCGCCATCACGACGCCCGATGGAAAGCACCCTGCGACGCTGATCGTGTGGGGGCGCTATTCCATCCCCCAAGACGAGCCGCAGCGTTATATGGTCGAATTCTACGCGATCGAACTCGTCCCACCGGAAGGGGTTAGTGAAGAGGACTTGCGCGCGCAATTCGGCCTTGAGGAAGGCTTTGACCTGCGCCGCGAGCTTAAACCGCCGAAGCTGCATTCGGACGTTGTCTATTGCGACGATGATATGCGGATCAATTTTGGCGGCATGGGCGGCGTTTACGTGCTGGCTCGGCTGGACACTCCGGGCAAATCGGTCACCTTCGCGTGAGCGCCAGCGCGGCCGCGCAGACCGGCATAGCTTCCGATAGCGCGGTCGCTGGGCAAACGCGCATCGGCCTGTGGCCGCAACTGAGCTGGGCCTCGGGCTCGTTCGCGACCGGTGCGCTGTTCAACGTGATGGCGCTGTTTGCGTTGTTTTACATGACCAACACCTTAGCGATTGAGCCGGCTTTGGCGGGCACGATCATCTTGGTGGTGCGCATCTATGACGGGATCATCGACCCTCTGATTGGTGCCATCAGCGACCGCACCCAGCACCGCTGGGGACCACGGCGCATCTACCTGTTGGTGGGCGCGGTGGCGCTGGGTGCGACCTTTATCGCCTTTTTCAACCTCTCGCTGCTCGGCGTCGAGGGGACGAGCGCGGGGCTGCTGGCGACGCTGGCCTTGATGCTGTTTTCGACCGCCTATTCGCTCTTTTCGATCCCTTATCTCGCCATGCCGCCTGACATCGCGACCGACTACGATGCGCGCACGCGGCTGATGAGCTTTCGCGTTTTCTTCCTGCTGGCGGGCGTGATGGCGGGTTCTGCAGGCGCGCCGCTCCTTGTCGAAGCGATGGGCTCGCAGGCGCAAGGCTATCGCGCCATGAGCGTCATTCTGGGCCTCGCCGCCGCGCTTATGTGCGCGATTGTGTTCATCGGCGCGGCGTGGTTGCCAAAGCCGCCCGTCCAGACGCGCGCGCAGCCGCTCAACACTCTCGCCATGCTCAAAAGCCCGTTCACCGATACGGTTCGCGTGTTCGGCAACGCGCCGTTCCGTGTGCTCACGCTGGTGAAGCTGTTTCAACTCGCCGTGCTCTACACCGTGCTGACATGCAGCCCCTACTTCTTTCAGTTCGTGCTCAAGGTCGGCAATGTCGAGCTTAGCAAATACCTCACCATCTTCAGCGTCGCCGGGATCGTGAGCGTCCCCGTCTATCGCTGGATCATCGCCAAGGCGGGCAAGCGCGAGACCTATCTGGCGCTCCTCGTCTTTTACTCGCTCAGCCTCGCTTCGTGGTTCGTGTGGGTTCCGGGGGAGCCGCAATGGGCGTTTTTCGCGCGCGCGGTGGTGATTGGATCCTTCTCGACCGGAACGCTCTTGTGCGCGCTCGCCATGTTGCCGGACACGATGGAATATGACCGCCTGTCCTCGGGCGAAGGGCGCGAAGGGATCATGAGCGGCGTCTTCACCTTCGTTGAGAATTTCGCCGGGGCCATTGGACCCTTCGTGATTGGCTTGTTGTTGCAAGCGGGCGGGCTGATCGCCTCGCGCGATCCCTCGACCGTTCAGCCCGCGCAGGTGCTCGAAGCGGTGCAATGGGGCGTTTCGATTGTGCCCGCGCTGTTTTGCCTCGCGGCTATCCCCATGCTGTGGACCTACCGCCTTGATGAGCGCGGCCTTGAGGACATGCGCGCCGCCAACCAAGCCCCTGCCTAACGGCGCCATTGTGGGAGCGGGTGTTTGGGCTCCCCGCGCGGGCGGCGCTTGACGAGCGGTTAAACCACCGCAATGCTGCTCACCAAGAAAAGTGGGAGAGGGGTATGGCCGTCAAGCAGGCTGTGAAAGCGCTTTCGTTGGCGGGCGCGTTGTCCGTCGTTCTGGCCGCGTGTTCGGGCGAAGAGCCTGCGGTGAGCGAGGCGCAATCGGGCGACGGTTCCGATACGATTGAGCTCGCGGAGTTTCCCGATCGTCCCTATTGGGGCGACACTCACCTTCACACGGACAATTCGGTCGACGCGTTCGGTTTTGGCACGCGGCTGGGACCGGAACCGGCGCTGCGTTTTGCGCGCGGCGAGGAAGTGACCGCGACCACCGGGGCCAAGACACAGCTGGCTCGCCCGCTCGATTTTCTCGTGATTGCCGACCACTCCGATGCGCTGGGCGCGACCCGGCGCCTATACGATGCGCCGCGTTGGTATGTCGAATGGGTTATGGGCGATGAGACCGTGCTTCGCTGGTACGACATGATGCACGAAAGCCCCGAACAATCGACCCGGGCCATAAGCGAGTTGATCTCAGCGGCGGCCGAAGATCGTGTCCCCGAAGCGATCGCGCCCGACGCTGACAACGCGGCCGAAGCGACCAAAGACATCTGGAACACGCAGCTTTCCATCCTCGACCGCTATAACGAGCCGGGCGTCTTCACCGCACTGGCGGGTTATGAGTGGACCGCCATGCCCAATGGCAACAATCTGCACCGGGTCGTGATGTTTCGCGATGGCAGCGAGAAGACGCGCCAGACTATCCCCTTTCCCGGCCTTCAAACCACCGCGCCGCAGCTTTGGGAGTACATGAAGGCGTATGAGGAGGAGACCGGGGGCCGCGTTCTCGCGATCCCGCACAATTCGAACCTCTCCAACGGTCTGATGTTTCAGATGACCATGGAGGACGGCTCGCCCATGACGCCCGAATACGCGGCGATGCGCGCCTGGGCGGAACCCGTAATCGAAGCGACGCAGATCAAAGGCGACAGCGAAACCCATCCCTATCTCTCACCCAATGATGAGATGGCAGGCTTTGGCGTGACGGGCTGGGATTTCGGCAACCTCTCGCTCAGCGAAAAGACTGAGCCTTCGATGTACGCAGGTTCCTACGCGCGTTCAGCGCTGCTGCGCGGGCTGACGCTGGAGCAGCAATTGGGCGTGAACCCCTACGCGTTCGGCATGATCGGGTCGACCGACAGTCACACGTCGCTCGCCACGGGGGACGAGGACAATTTCTGGGGCAAGCACACCGGGAACGAACAGGCCTACACCGACCGTTCGATGAAGGCGCAAAACCTGGGCACGCGCGAAGGACGCTTTGGTTGGCACTATCTGGCGGGGGGGTATGCGGCGGCCTGGGCGCGGGGGAACACGCGCGCCGAGATCTTCGACGCCTTTGCCCGGCGCGAGGTCTACGCGACCACCGGACCACGCATGAGCGTGCGCGTTTTTGGCGGCTTTGGCTTTACGGTGGATGATTGGGACGGCGACTGGGTGCGCAAGGGCTATTCGGACGGCGTGCCGATGGGCGGCGAACTGGCTGAAACAGGCGAAGCGCCCAGCTTTCTGATCAGCGCGATGAAAGATCCCGATGGCGCCAATCTTGACCGGGTGCAGGTCATCAAGGGCTGGCTCGATGCGTCGGGCGCGATGCAGGAACAGGTCTATGACGTGGTCTGGAGCGCTGCGGACACGCGGCGCAAGAGCGCAGGTAAGCTGGCGCCTGTGGGCGACACAGTGAACCGCGAGGACGCGACCTACACCAACACGATTGGTGCAGCGGAATTGCGCACGACGTGGCGCGATCCCGATTACCGCGAGGGGCAACGCGCGTTCTACTACGTGCGCGTTCTGGAAATCCCCACGCCGCGCTGGACGCTGTATGATGCGGTGCGTTTCGGGGTGACCTTGTCTGAAGAAGCGATGGCAAACGCGGTCGCGCAGGAGCGCGCTTACACCTCGCCGATATGGCTCAAACCCAGCTCGTAAAGGCGTTCCTTGTGAAACTTCCTCAATGGACGCGCGAACCGCTGGTCCACTTTGTCGCTCTCGGCGCAGCGCTTTACATCGCGCTCACCTGGGGCGGGACGCCGCCTGATCCCGCGAGCCGCGTGATCAGCGTGGGGGCAACCGAAAAGCAGCGCATCGCGCAAAGCTGGACGATGACGATGGGCCGTTCGCCCACCGACGCCGAACTGGACGCGGCCATCGACGCCTTCGTGCGCGAAGAGGTGTTGTACCGTGAGGCGCTGCGGCTGGGCCTTGATGAAAGCGATGCGATTGTGCGCCGGCGGTTGGTCTCCAAGATGGACCTGTCCGCCAGTCTCGCGGCGGAGACCGCTGAGCCGACCGATGACGTGCTGCGGGACTATCTGGCCGAGAACAAAGAGCGCTACGCCGATCTGGGACGGGAAAACGCCATGGTCACGTTCGAACAGACCTTTTTCCCAAGCGAGGTGGCGGCCCGCGCGGCGCTGGGCCGGAACGGGGCTGGAGGCGCGCCGACAAGCCTGCCACGCGTGCTGGAGGCCAGCCCCATGCGCGATGTTGAAGCGCGCTTTGGACAGCAATTTGCGAGCGAGCTTGCCGCGCTTGAACCGGGCGAAGAATGGCAGGGGCCGCTCGCTTCGGGTTTTGGCTGGCATGCGGTCCGCCTGACGCAGCGCGACGCGTCGCCGCCCGTGTTCGAAGCCCTGCGGGTGGTGCTTGCGAATGACTGGCGCAGCGACCAGATCAAGGCCCGCAAACAACGCGCTTACGATGTGCTCGCGGGCGCGTACCGCATCGATATCGCACGATGAGAGCGGCGCTGCGCTGGCTGGTAAGCCTGATCGCATTGGTCGCTAGCGTGTCGCTATCCGCGCACGAACTGCGCCCCTCCGTCGTCGAGCTGCGCGAGGTTGAGGCGGGCCAATACACGATGGATTGGAAAGTCACGCTAGCGGTGGGCACGGGCGCCGCGCTGGCGGCGCGGCTCGAACCCGTGATCCCGCAAGGTTGCGAGATGGTCGGCGATCCGGTCCAGCGCATCCAGGCCGCAGCGCTCATGGGGCGCGCCAGCCTGACCTGCCAAGACGCGCCAGCGGGCGGAGCGTTCGGACTGAGCGAATTGCTGGGCAAATCGGATGCGATTGCCCGGTTTGTACCCTTGGATGCTCTCACGCAGAGCTTTCGCCTCACCGCCGACGAACCCACCGCGATCATTCTGGCCGAACCTGACGCGCTGAGCGTGCTCGTCGATTACTTCGTCATCGGCGCGGAACATATCCTGTTTGGCTGGGACCATTTGCTGTTCGTGATCGCGCTGGTCCTGCTGGTTCGCAATCCGTGGCCCGTCGTAAAGGCGGCGACCGCGTTCACGGTGGCGCATTCGATCACGCTGGTCGCAACCGTGCTCGGCTATTCAGGCCTGCCGGGCCGCCCGGTCGAAGCGTTGATCGCGCTCTCCATCGTGTTCCTCGCCGTCGAAGTCGCCATCGTGCTGCGCGATCCCGAGCGCCGAACGCTGACGCGCACCTATCCTTGGGCGGTGGCGTTCGCCTTTGGTCTGGTCCACGGTTTCGGCTTTGCCGGAGCGCTGGCGGATATCGGCCTGCCGCAGACGCAGCTGGCGACCGCTCTGTTTGCTTTCAATGTCGGGGTGGAGGCGGGGCAATTGCTGGTCGTGGGCCTGACGCTGGTGGTGCTCGCCGCCTTGAGGCGCGCGCCGCTCCCTGCGCAAGGCGGCACGCTCAAATTCGCGACATACGCTATCGGGGTGACCGGCAGTTTCTGGCTGATCGAACGCTTGATCGGCTAGGCCGCGCTGTCTGAGCCTCCAAGACCGGTCCCGCATCGCACGCCTTGCGCCGCCCCCCGTTCTGCGACTAGCGCGGGACAACCCTCTATCAATTCCAAGTGTGACCCTATGCCCTCTCCCTTCGTCCTGTCCCAGCATATCGCTCCGCAGCACCTCATTTCGAAGCTTGCCGGAGGGTTCGCTTCGAGCACGACACCGTGGATCAAGGATCGGTTGATCCGGCGTTTTATCAAAACATTCGATGTCGACATGTCCGAGGCCGCACGGAGCATTGAGCAGTTCGAGAGCTTCAACGACTTCTTCACCCGCGAGTTGCGCGAAGGCGCGCGTCCGATTGCGGACCCCGATCAATTCATTGCGTGCCCGGCGGACGGCGCGATCAGCCAGATTGGGACCATTGAGGGCGGTCAGATATTCCAAGCCAAGGGGCGCGACTATTCGGTCAGCGCTCTGCTGGGCCAGGATGCGGCCTTGGCCAAGCGCTATGAGAATGGGGCCTTTGCCACGATCTACCTTTCCCCGCGCGATTACCACCGCGTGCATATGCCGGCGACGGGTTCGCTCACCTCAACCACCTATGTTCCGGGCGATCTGTTTTCGGTCAATCAGGAGACCGCGGGCGGGGTGGACGCGCTCTATGCCCGTAACGAGCGGCTGGTGTGCCAGTTCGAAGGCGAGATTGGCGGCTTTGCCAGCGTGATGGTGGGGGCGATGATTGTCGCAGGGATCGATACGATGTGGCCAAACCGTTTCCAAACTCACGCGCCATCGGTTGTGCGCGAGAGTTTTGCCGAGGCGTCCGTCACGCTCGCATCGGGCGATGAGATGGGGCGGTTCTATCTGGGCTCGACCGTTATCCTGCTGTTCGAACCGCGCCGGGTCGCTTGGCTAGAAGAATTGAAGGCCGGGGACGCGGTGCGCATGGGCCAGCCCCTCGCGCGGCGGCTCTAAGCCTTCTTCAGTGTTAAGGCGACGCCCGCCAGAATGATCAGCGAGGCGAGGACAAAGGTCGCATCCAACGCTTCGTTCAAGGCCACCATGCCCATCACGGCGGCAACCACAGGGGTGAGCAATTGCACGCTGGCCACGCTTGCGGCTGGCAATTTGGGCGCGACCGCATACCATAAGGCGTAGCCCATCCCGGAAAAGACCGCGCCTGATGCGGTGGCGAGCAAGACGCCTTCCAGCGTCAGCACCGGACCTTGGCCAAATCCATCAATCGCCAGCAGCATCGGCAGTGAGAGAACGCTGGCCATCAGAAACTGCCACGCGGTTTGCTGAACCGGGTCTTTGCTGGCGCGGCCAAGGATGGTGTAAACGCCCCATGCAACCCCTGCGGCTAGCATGGCTAGGATCGCGGTAACCGGCGCGCTTGCCAAACTATCGTAGAGCAGCAGAACCAGCCCCGCCAAAGCCACCACGCATCCCAGGATGCCCATCGTGCGCAGCCTCTCCCCGCGCGCCGCGCTGATGCCCAAAACCGTGATCTGCACGGCTGAAAACAGGATCAGCGCGCCCGTCGCGGTGTTGATCGCGGTATAGGCGGCGGCAAAGCCGAACATATAGATCGCCAGCGCCGCGCTGCCGGGAAGATCGCGCAGGCCGGGCCTTGCGCGCACGAAAGCGGCCAGAATGAACGCACCCGCAAACAGCCGCACCAACGCAAAGGCAAACGGATCGTTCGCCGACTCGGCCAAGGCGGCGCGCGCGGTCAGCGAATTGGCGGCAAAGGCGACAACCGCAACAAGAGCCAGCAGAACCGAACGCATGGCGGCCAGGCCTTAAAGGCACAGCTCCGCCATGGCTTCGACGATAGCGTCGGTGTCCAGCCGATAGGTGCGGTAAAGGTCTGGCAAATCACCCGTTTGCCCAAAGCGATCGGTTCCCAGCGGGCTCACCCGATGGCCGTGCACACCGCCGATCCATGAAAGCGCCGCGGGCGAACCATCGAGCACCGTAACAAGGCCTGCCTGCGGGCTGAGCGGAGCCAAGAGGCGCTCGATATGGCTCGGAGCCGTCGCTTCGCCGCTGCCCCAACGCGCCGCCCGCCGCGCAGACCAGCCGCGGTGCAGGCGATCCGGCGAGGTGACGGCCAACAGGCCAAGCCCCGGAAAATCATCGATCATGGCTTCCCAAGCAGCGAGCGCTTCGGGCGCCACCGCGCCGGAGAACGCAATTGCGGCCTGCGCCTCTTTGGTCGGCTCTCGCAGCCAATAAGCGCCTTCGATGGCGTCGGCTTGCCACGCGTTGTCTGCGCGTGCGACCTGACGGATCGAACGGGTCGTGAGGCGCAGATAGACCGAGCTGCCATCCTCGGCCTGCATGTGGTCAAACGCCCAGCGCATCAGCAGCGCGACCTCATCGGCATAAGCGGGCTCGAAGCTCTCCAGATTGGGCTGGCCCATGCCGATCAGCGGGGTGTTGATCGACTGGTGCGCGCCGCCTTCGCCCGCCAGCGTCATGCCCGATGGCGTGCCGACCAGCAGGAACCGGCTGTCCATGTAACACCCGTAGTTGAGAGCATCGAGACCGCGCGCGATGAACGGGTCGTAGACGGTGCCCACGGGCAGCAGCCGCGTGCCGAAATGCGGCGCGGTGAGGCCAAAAGAGGTCATGGCGAGGAAGAAATTGTTCTCCGCAATGCCCAGCTCCAGATGCTGACCCGCCCCGCTGCCCGACCATTTCTGCGCCGAAGGGATTTTGGCCAGCTGAAACGTGTCTTTCAGCTCCTGTCGACGAAACAGGCCGCGCTGGTTCACGAACGCGCCCAGATTGGTCGTCTGCGTTACATCGGGCGCGGTGGTGATAATGCGGTCGGCGAGCTCCTCATCGGATTTGGCCAGCGCGTGCAGCACCTTGCCAAACGCGCCTTGCGTCGATTGCTCCTCGCCGGTGGGCGCCGGTAAGGTGGCTGGGATCGCAATACGCAGCGCGTCGCTTTCGGCCAGTTTCTTGGCGATCGGGCTTTTCTGAACGAACGCTTCCAGTTTGGCCGCCGCGTTGCTGCCAAACCCGCCCCATTTGTCCCATTCGCGCCCCTCTTCGATGCCCAGATCATCGCGCAGACCTTCGATCTGGCGCGTGTTCATCATGCCGGAATGGTTGTCCTTGTGCCCCGCCAGCGGCAGCCCGTAACCCTTGACTGTGTAGGCGATCAGCAAAGTGGGGCGCTCATCATCCATCGTGTCGAAGGTTTCGACCAGCGTTTCGACGCAGTGCCCGCCCAGATTGGTCATCAATCGAGCCAGAGCTTCGTCGTCATAGCCCTCGAGCAGTGCCTCTACGCCGCGTTTGGCGCCGATGTCGCGCATCAGCCGCTCACGCCAGGCTTCTCCTCCCAGATAGGTCAGCGCGGCAAATTCCGCGTTGGGGCAATTGTCGATCCAGTCTTCCAGCGCCTTACCGCCCGGTTTCTTGAACGCCTCTTTCTGAAGCTTGCCATGCTTGAGCGTGATGACGCGCCAGCCGCAGGTCTCAAAGATATCGTCAAACCGGCGAAACATGCGATCCGCCGTCGTCGCGTCGAGCGACTGGCGGTTATAGTCGACGATCCACCAGCAATTGCGCAGGTCGTGCTTGTACCCTTCGATCAGGCATTCGTAGATGTTGCCCTCATCGAGCTCCGCATCGCCCATCAGCGATATCATCCGCCCGGCGTCCTGCTCTTTGAGATGGCCATGCGCGATGAGGTAATCCTGCGCGAGCGAGGTGAACGCTGTGATCGCAACACCCAGCCCCACCGACCCGGTCGAGAAATCGACGGGGATCGTATCCTTGGTGCGACTGGGATAACTCTGCACCCCGCCCAGAGCGCGAAACCGCTCCATCTTCTCGCGGGTTTGCTCGCCGAGCAGGTAATGGATGGCGTGCAGCACCGGCCCGGCATGCGGTTTGACCGCGACCTTGTCGTTCGCGCGCAGCGCGTGAAAATAGAGCGCCGCCATGATCGCGGTCACCGACGCACAGCTCGCCTGGTGTCCGCCGACTTTGAGGCCATCGCGTTTTTCACGGACGTTATTGGCGTTGTGAACCATCCACGAACTGAGCCAGCGCAGCCGCTCGTCAAGCTGCTCGATCATTGCGATGCTCTCGGTGCTCGCTTGCGTGCCTGTGTGGCTCATCTGTGTCGTTCCTGTGGTGCGACCCGGTCGCGGTTGCGGCGAGATCGCGCGGTCGTTTTGCAGCGCTGCGGGGTGGTCGCGCGCCTCGTTAGCTGATCTGCCAATTGTCGACGCGCTCGCCTTTGGGCAGGGGCGGGTTCACTTCGACATGGGTGTCTCCATAGAGAAGCTTGGCGACAACCGCAGCCGTGCCGAGCCGGGCGACATTGGCCATGATAATGATCATCAGGACAAGGTTGAACTGCGCCAGCTCCCGGCGCTTCCACCACCAGCGCGCGGCAAAGTGCCGCAAGGTTTCATACTTCTCACCGCGTAATTCTGGGTTGGCTTTAAAGAAGACGTTGACCGCCTTCTTCAGGACCGACGGCGTCATCCAAAGCGTTGAGAGAGGGATATCCTCGAGGGGGCCGCGTGCAATGAAAGTGTCCAGCGCCCGTGCGGATTGATCGTCCAGCTCGATCCCAGTGACGTTCGTGTATTGTCGGCGGGATACGCGCCCGGCGACTTCAAATTGCTTTGTCTTGTTGAGTGAGGAGACGCTGTCATGGCCCACGCGATACCGGTACAAAAACTCAGGCACGCGTCCGAAGGGGCCCAGATCCGCGAGGCGCGCCCACAGATCGTAATCCTCCGCCAGGTTGAAGTCCGGGTCGTATCCCCCCGCCGCGTGATAGGCTTCGCGCGAATAGATCATCTGACCATGGCCACCGATCGCGTTTGAAAAGATCAGCAAAAGCGGCAAAAGGCGCGGGTCACGGTTCAGCCGCGAGCTGCCAATGCGGGTTCCGTTCTCGAAGACATGTTCCACATCCGTGGTGACGGCGATGAGGTCGGGCTGGGCGTCAATCAGTGCCATCTGTTTTTCAAACCGGTCAGGAAGCGAGAGATCGTCGACATCCATGCGGGCGATGTACTCGCCTCGTGCGGCGTCCACGCCGCGGCGCAAAGCGATGGTCAGCCCGGTGTTTTGTTGATCGATGATGCGGACGCGTTTGTCCTTGTCGGCGTAGGATTGCATAAGCGCCAGCGAGCCGTCTTTTGACCCGTCATTTATGAGGATCAGCTCAAAATCGGTGTAGGTCTGGTTCAGGATGCATTCGATCGCCGTCTCGATGAATTCTTCACCGTTATAGACGGACATGACGACGGAGAGTTTGGGCAAGACCATTCCCTTCATGTGTGCGCGGCGCGCCAAGCGGCTCTGACTTTGGCGATTGATTTGAGTGCGAGGTCACGCCCGATGGTCGTGAGCTCCCACTCGACGGTTTGTTCGCGCCCCATAGCGTTCCAGATCGCGAAGAGTACGGCAAAGTAGGTGGCCGCCCCCAGCGCCGCGAGCAGCGCAGCGCGCGCGGCTAATCCGAAAAAGCCGGCAAGCTGCGGGATGGTCGCATCAGCCAGCAGCACAACGCCGGCCATGACACACGCGCTGGCCAAGGGACGCCATACCAGGCCGACATGATCGGACACGGAAATAGTGCTGATTCTCTTGATGAGCGTGATGTTTAAAACCATCCCGCAAGCGACCGACAGCACTTGGCCTCCCATCGCGTAAAGCAACATCGAATAGGGATCGGCTCGCCCGATATAGAGCCCACCAAGGATCAGCGGCCAGCGAATAAAAAACAGGCACAGATCGCGTATCGCCATCGCTTTCGTATTGGCCGTCGCCATGGCGAGCGCGTTTACGTTCTGCACAGTCCTTATCATGTGGATCACGGCAACGATTTTGATCAGTGGGACGGACAGCAACCATTTCTCACCCACAAGCAACAGCACAAGCTCCTCCGCCAGAAGCGCGACGCCAGCGGCAATCGGATATGTGATGAGACAGATTGCGCTTTGCGACCGGATATACCCTCGTCGCAGACGTTGCTCGTCCTCTTGCAACCGCGAGAACGCAGGGAACAAAAGCGCCTTGATCGGAGCGGTTGTCTGCTGAACCGTCGCGCCGAGCAAGCGATTGGCGATCCGTTGTTGGCCAAGCAGAGCGACCGGCAAAAAGTAACCCAAAACCAGCGTCGTCGAACGCCAGTTCACGGTTTGGATCCACCGTCCCACGGTTACCCAGATGGAAAACGAAAGCAGGTCTCTCCACGCGCCCAAGGAGAAACGCGGCCGGTATGGGATGAAGGTGTAGGAGAGGACCAAAGTGACAACGCCCGCCGCCACAACGCCCACAACCAGCGCCCAATAGCTTTGATAAATAATAGCGACGCCCGCGGCGAAGAGGAACGCCGTCAACTTATTGGCAATGCTCATGAGCGCGGCTTGCCGGAAATCGAGTTTGCGTTTGAAAACCACCAGTTTGGGATTGCTGAGACTGGTGATCAGACTGGCGAGGGCCAAGAATTGCAGCAAGCCCGTCAAGCGAGGGTCGCCGTAGAATTGCGCGATGAAGGGACCCGACGCCGCGATCAGCCCAGCCACCATGAGGCCTCTTATGACGTTCATCGTGAAAGCCGTATCGAAATGCACCTGTTCGACGGTGCGAAGCTGGATGATCGCGGCCGCCAGCGATAATTCGGTGATCACGCCGATAATCTCGGCAAAGCTTGCTGCGATGGCGACGAGGCCAAAGTCCTCGGGCATCAGCAGCCGTGTCAAGATGATCAGGCTGAGAAAGCCGAGCAGGTTGACGAGCAGGTTTCCGGCGGAAACCCACGCAGCGCCTTTCAACAGAAGCGAACGCTGGCCCTTCATGGCTGCCTCGCGCGCGATGCGCCGATCGCATCGCCACTGTGAGCCATTTGGTGATTATCCCAGAAACTGGACATAACCGACCTTCTTCAAGCTCTCGATATCCGCATCATATTCATCGGCCAGCTGCGCCTTTTGCGCCCCATCCCATAGCGAGAACTTGCCTGATCCCTGCCCGCGCGGATGGCTGATTTGCAGCGCCAGCATGCGAAACTGCCTTTGCGTGTAGGACAGCGATTTTGCCTCTTCAACGAAAGCAAGAATGGCGTCTGATGAGGCGCTTGGCAGGATATCGGATTGCGAGGGCTTGACGATGGCCTCGGGGGCCAAACCCGTCATACGGCTCAGCACCTGATCTTCGAGCCGTGCAAAATCCTCATAACGCCAGACACTTATGGTCGCCTCGGGAAAGGCTTGGTGAATGACCCGCACGAGGTTGGGCCAGAGCTTCTTCCCGGTCGCGTGCATTTCCTGAAAACGCACCATGCGCAGGAAATGGCCATGCCGTAAGGATTCGCCGTAAAGCGAGCTCAGGAAACTCGCATAGGAGCGCACGCATAAGAGGATCTCGACCGGGCGATCGGGCAGCGCGTCTTTGAGCAGATTGAGATAGATCGGCGCGCTGGGATAGACTTGCCCCGAAAAGCAATCATGGGCCTCACCCAGCAGGTTCTCATCGGAAATGGTGATATCGAGATCGAGGTCAAAAAAGCCCGCAAGCCGTTCAACGCTCTCGCGTCGCTGTGATAAAAGCCGATAAGCTAGGCTGGAAAGGTTTGATTTTCGCCGCGCTTTCTCGCCCGAAATGGCCGAGGACAAAGCCGAGCGAAACTGTTCGCGGGTCCAGTAGGCCGTGCCCGATGCCGCGCTTGCCGCCTGGTTAAGGGCGAGAGTGTCCTGAATATACGTGGTGGCTGTTTTATGTGCCCCCACGTGGATCCGGATCGTCTTCTCACTCACGGTTTGCGGCCTTTCGCGATATTATTCGCAAAGCAACGGGGCAGCGCTCCCTTTATCAGAGCCGCTGGATTGGCGAGCGCTCTAGCGCCTCGCACCATGGGTTGCCACCTCGTTTCTTGCGCGAAACTTGTGCCATCGCTGCACATGGCCGCGCTCATTGGGCCAGGCCATAGCGCGGTTCGTCCGCGCTCGATCCGCGCAGCCACTCGCGCGCGAAACCGCCTCCCCAGGCTGCGTGCATGACCATGGCAGGAACACCGGCGAGCAGCGACAGCGGCTTCGGTCCCGAACGCACCCCGATCCACGCCCCGCCGATGAGACAGACGAGCGCCCAGACCGCGCTCGGAAGGGCGAAAATGGGGTGCAAGAGGGCCAGAGGCAGGGCCAACAGCGCGAGAAAAACGGCTACCGGCGCCATTTGCCGGGGCTTCATCGCGATCCGGTGACGCTTGACCGTGCGCGCACGGCCTGTGCCGTATTTCCAATATTGCCTGGCCAAAGCGGTGAGCGTGCGGCGTGGGATATAGGTCAGGGCGGGGCGCGGATCGAGCCAGATCCTCAGGCCATCGTCATGCTGGCGCACGTCAAATTCGGCGTCTTCGTTGCATGGCATCGCTTCGCAATATCCGCCCAGCTTACAAAAGCTCGCCATTCGCATGAGCGCGTGATGGCCGTGATCGACCCAGCGGCCCTTTTTTAGGTGGCGATGCGGAGAGCCGCCCGTTCCAAGCGCGCTGTTTTGAGCGGTCGCAATGGCGGCCTGCCAACCCTCCTGTCCGCGTGTGACCATCGGGACGACAACAGCGTCAGCCTGCCGTTTGGCAGCGATTTCCACCAGCTTTGAACCGTAGAGGTCAGGATAAAGGCAATGCGCATCAATGCGGACGAGCCATTCATGATCCGCGCCGTGCAGCGCGACCGCACGGTTAATCCCGGCGCTTTGAATGCGAGCGGGGTTTTCGATCCAGGTGAGCCGGGCATCGCGCTGCATGTGCTCTTCGACAATTACGACGCTGCGGTCGCAGCTGCCACCGTCGGCGACCACAATCGTTGTGTAGATCGGGTCTTCCAGGATCTGCTGCAACAAAGCGTCGAGATGCGCGGCTTCGTTAAGGCAGGGAATGACGGCGAGGACGCTCATGGTCGGGTCAGCTCTGCGAGCAAAGCGACGAGCCGCTCGCATTCGGCCGTGTCTGCGGTGGTCTTCGACGTGTCGATATCCTGCGCCTGCGCGCGCAATTGCGCCGCTTGGGACCGGGTCATGGCGAGCAGAGTGGCCTTTGCATCATCCGCGTCCTCAACAATCAAGCCAGCGCCCTCGCGTTTGAGCCATTTCCCGACTTCCACATCGCGCATAGCAATCGGAACGCAGCCATAGGTAATGGCTTCGTACAGCCGATTGGGCAAAAGCCACTGACTGTTGAGCCCTTCCTCAAACCAATCGACCGACCATGCGAAATCGCAGCGGCCATACAGCTCGAGGAGGTCGTTATAGGTGTAGGAGCCGTGAAACGTCATATGCGGATGCGCGCCCACGCGCTGCGCGAGGTCAGGCACTTCGGCGGGTGAGGGTTTGCCAGCGACGAGAACCTCGATGCGGCCCTCAGCGGCGGTGGCGAGCTCTTCCAGAAAGGCTAGGGTGCGTTTGCAGCGCAGCATCCCGAACCAGCCAATTGTAATCGGGCCCTCGCGTGCCGTTTGCGTTTCCAACGCCGCCGGAGCGGGGTCTTGCGGGTCCAGCAAGAGCTTGTTCTCAATCACATAGGTGGGCGCCTGTAGCGGGCGGTGATCGAAATGGTTGCGCAGAAAAGCGGGCGATGATGTCAGCAGAGCCGCGCAGCGAGGCAACAGAGCGCCCTCCAGCTGTTGCACCAAACGGGCCGCAAGACCGTCTTCGACCAGAAGACGGTGAATATCGAGGCATTCATAGACCAGCGGCCTCTCGCCCGTGATGCGCGCGGCGATGGCGAGCTGTTCCAGATTGCGCGCCATCACGATTTCGCAATCGGCAAAGCGATCTTTGATCTCGGTGTTAAAAACAGCATTCTTGGCGGCCAGCCCAGCGCGTTGGAGGAAGGCGGCGTCGCGCGATACGCCTAAATGCAGCGGCGTGCGTTCTTCGATCTCTGGTCGCAGGGCAGCGTCGCGCGCGAAGCCGGCCAGCGCCACGCGTGCGCCGCCGATTTCCAGCATTCTCACGCGTCTTAAGACCGCGGCATCGTTCAGATCATGAACACAATAGCCAATTTGCACGGCCTGTTCCTTTTCGCCTCAACTTCGCTAATGACAACAATTGTGCAGCGCGGCAAGAAGACGCTGGCCGGACAGGATAAGATCGGTGCGCCGCGCCAAAGGAACGCCCACGTCAATGCCAAAAGCCAGTGAGACAGATGCGCAGGTGGCGGTTCTGATTGCCGCCTTCAACGCCGAGGCGACCATCGCCACGGCGGTGCAAAGTTCGCTGGAACAGGCCGAAACTGCCGAAGTGGTCGTTATCGACGACGCGTCGACGGACGCGACTGTCGAAAAAGCGGTCGAAGCGGCAAAGGGCGATGCGCGCTTCACGATCATCAAGCAGCCCTTCAATCAGGGTCCTTCGGCTGCGCGCAATCGCGGGATCGAGGCGACGAGCGCGCCGATCTTGGCGGTGATCGATTCCGATGACGCGTTTTTGGCCGGCCGCTTTGCCGCGATCACGGCGCAAGAGGATTGGGATCTGTGCGCCGATAATGTCTGGTTCACCGAAGACCCCGGCATGCTTTTCGCCAGCCCGTCGGAAAGCCAGGCCTTCACACGCAGCTGCGACCTCGATCTCACCACCTACGTTGAAGCCAATATCGGGTCGAAAAGCCGGGTGCGTAGCGAATTGGGCTTCTTAAAGCCCGCCATTCGTCGCAGCTTTCTTGAAGAGCATGGCCTCGAGTTCGATGAACGCTGCCGCTTGGGAGAGGACTTTGTCCTGTACGCAGGGATGATGGCGCGCGGCGCGCGTTATCGCCTGATCGAGCGGTGCGGCTACGCGGCGCTTGTGCGCAACAATTCGCTGAGCGCCAAACACTCGGTCACCCATTTGCGCGCCTTTTTGAAAGGGACGCAAGCGACACTGAAAGGCGTAAAACTGTCTGACGCCGAACGCCGCGCCTTTGACCATCACGCGCGCCACTTGATGGACAAAATCGTGCACCGCGAAGTGCTCGAAATTCGGCAATATGATGGCGTCATGCCCGCCATCTGGTCGGCTCTGGGCAAACCCACGGCGCTCCGGGACATCTTTTACGACCGGATTCGCGGCGGCGATCCTGATCCCGGCAATTCCCGCTTGATGATCTCCGCCGATGACTTTGCGAGATTGCGGGCGTGATCGTTGACTTTGCCGCAGCGCCGGTCACCGGGACGATCCAAACCGACATCGCGATCATTGGCTCCGGCCCCGCAGGCCTCAGTCTGGCGGCCAAGCTGAACCGCGATTGCTGCGTCATTGAAAGCGGCGGGGTAGGGCTGGATATCGCCAATCATTGGCGGTTCCGCTCGGTCAATGCGGGCGAGCGGACAAATGTGGACTCGCTCAGAGTGCGAGGGATCGGCGGGGCTAGCCTGCGCTGGACGGGGCGTTGCATCCCGCTTGATCGCTACGACTTTGAAGATCGCCCCTGGATCGCTCCTTCACCGTGGCCAATCGCCTATGATGAGTTGGCACCATGGTTTGATCGCGCGGCAGATTTGATGGAATTGCAACCGGTGACCGCGCCGCAGCGGCACGCGTCGCCTGATCTGGATGCGGCGATTGCCAAAGACGGGCGGTGGCAATCTGCCATCTGGCGCTTCGCCGACCATAAAGAACGCGGGATGCTGAGATTTGGAGACTATCTGGCCGACGCGTTCACAACCAAGCAGCGCAACCTGATCTACAACGCCCATTGCACTAAGGTGCTCGGCAATGAGAAGGCGGTGAAGGCTCTTGTCGTTTCAGGCCATGATGGCCGCGAGACCCTTGTGCGGGCCAATCACTTTGTTGTGGCGGCGGGCTGTGTCGAAAATTCGCGCCTGTTATTGGCGGCGCGGCGGGAAAATCCGGCGCTGCTGAGCTCGGTCGAGACATGGCTGGGGCGCGGATTTAACCAGCATTTGCGCGTCGATGCGGGAGAATTGGCGATGAGCGCGCCCTATATTCGCCCCTTGCAAAAGCATATGACCCTGTATCAACGCCGCGGCGTCACGCTTTGGGAGCGTGGGTTTGGCTTAGATCCCGATTTTGCCCGCGCGCAGCGGATCGGAAACGCATCCCTGGTGCTGCGCTATCAATCGCAATCGGATCTTGATCCCAGAAATCTGGTGGCGCGCGCTGGCGGTCGGCTGCTTGGACGACCCGTCGCTTTTTCGAACCCGAAAGCGCTGGTTGAGATCGACACCGAACAGACCGTCGACGCGGCCAGCCGGATCGAACTTGATGAAGAGCCCGACGCACTTGGAATGCCGCGCGCCCGCGTTCACTGGACGATCAGCGAAACCGACTGCCAGACTGCCTATGACGCAGCGCAGGTCTTTGCCAATTTCGCGAGTGAGCAGGGCTTGGGAACGGTGACGCTGGCGCAGGGCCTTGAACGCGGCACTATTGATCCCGCCATCCGCCGCGACGCGAACCACCAGCTAGGCGGAACGCGGATGAGTGACACGGCTCAAACCGGCGTTGTCGACCCCACTCTCACGGTTCACGGGGTTGAGAACCTCTCGATTGTAGGGGGATCGGTATTCTCAACCGGGGGGCACGCCAATCCCACTCAAACGATTGTAGCGCTCGCCTTACGGTTAGCCGAGCGCCTCAACGCATCAACCCGGTAAGGGCGCAATCCATGAAGGAGGCGTCGGGTTCTCCTCCAGCGCGATTTTGGGCGCGCTTTTGGCGATTTTGGATTGCGCGCGGCGAGCCAGAAGGCGGGGCACACCCAGTGGTCCCTCAAGTGCGTTAATCAGTTCGCGGGCCAGAGCGCGGGTTTCGACCTCTTCGTCGCGCAACCGCCAGATTAGACCATCCATCAGCGCGTCGGTGATCCCCCGTGCAACCGAGCTGCTGTGGCGCAGCGCCTTTAACCGGGCCATCGTCGGCTCCGACAAAGCCCCGTCAAAGCCGTGTCGCCCGGCCATGGCGCGCTTGCATATGTCCTGCTCCAGCGGATGCAGTGGTTCGTTCGAGATTGTCGCCGCCGTTTCCCAATCCTCCAGCGCTTCGCTCCACAGATCATGGCGGGCCATGATCGTTGCGCGCTGGAGCAGGCCCGCTCGCCGCGCAATGTCAGCGTTTTCGCAGCGGAACAGAGAGGCGTAAAAACCGGCGCCCAACTGGCTGCGCAGCCGTTCAAAGATCCGGCGATCCCACTCTTTCCAGACCGATTCCGATTTGCCCGCCGCGTGCAGCATGCTCGCGGGGCCGCGCGCGCCGGGATGTTTGCGTTGTTGAAAGATGAGATCCGATGTGTGCGCCGCGCGGGCCGCCAGCGCGATGCGCACAAACATCTCGTAATCGAGCGAACGCAGCATTGAACCATCGAACGGGCCGACCTGATCATAGACGCTGCGCCGCACCAGCGCACCGTGTTGCATCATGAAGGCGTCTTCAAGAACATGGCGCAGCACCGAACCCTCGCTAAGGTCGGGCCAGTGGGCCGGACCCAGATCGCGCGTGACACCGTCAATCTCACTGAACCGCGTGTAACGCCCGAACGCCCAGCCCACATTCGTGTCGCCAAGTAAGCTTAACAGCTTCTCCACCGCGCCTTCGCATAAGAGATCATCGTCATCGCACACCCAGATGAACTCGCCCGTCGCCTGGTCCATTGCACGATTGAGCGCGGTCGATTTGCCGGCGTTCTCCTGATTGAGGATCGTAAAGCGCTCGTCCAGCGCGGCGAGCACGGTGGATGTCTCATCGGTTGAACCGTCGTTGATGACGATCAGCTCATCCTCAGGCGCCATCTGCGCGGCAACCGAACGGATCGATTGCGCGACATAATGCGCCCGGTTGAAGGTCGGCATAAGAAAGCTGATGCGGGTCATGCCCTGTCCTTGCATCTCCACACCGCGTTTCCAGAGCGCGCCGCGTGAGGGAATTTTCGCCGACCCGCAAGCGTCCTAAGGGCTCTTGTTGATGCAGCGGCTTCTCATTAAAGCAAAAGACCACGACGCCAAGGGCGACGCGAAACTTCCACAAACTGCGAGCGAGCAATGATGGCCACGTCTGATATCGGATTCATCACCATGGCCTTTGGCGATCAGCGATATATCGATCAGGCGGTCAGCCTGGCGCGCTCTGCAAAGCTCTATATGCCCGGCAACAAATTCGCGCTGGTTACCGACCGAAGCGAGCCGGTTCCGGTCTTTGACCAGCAAATCAAGATGGACGATTTCTCGCTCGCGGGGACCGTGCTCAAGACCAAGATCTATGAATATTCCCCTTTCGAAGAGACGCTTTTCATCGATTCCGACAGTCTTGTGACGCGCGATTTTTCGCCGGAACTGGCCGAAATCCGCCCCTGGGACTTCACCCCGGTCGTGAACGATTTTCGCGCGCCCGGTGGGACCGATCCCTGGCTCAAAGATGTCGGCGAGGCGCTTCGAAAGGTCGGTGGACGCAGTTTTCCCTCCTTCAATGGAGGCGTGTATTTCTTTCGCAAAAGCGAGCTCGCGGCCCGTGTGTTTGCCGGCGGCGAGGAAATGCTCGAACGGCAAGACGAGCTGGGCATTCTGGACTTTGATAAAGCGGGACCGGGTGAAGAAACCCTATTGGGGCTTTCCATGTCGCGGCTTGGCCATGAGGACTTTTATCCCGATCATGAGGGGCGGTTCATGCGCACGCCGCTCAACGCCACATCGCCTATCCATTTCGAGGTTTTGGACGGCGAATGCCGGTTCGAAAAAAAACACAAATGGGTCGAACCGGCTATCGTCCACTTCTGCGGGCCCTGGAACAAGCATCCATCCTACCTGATCGCTGTCAAGGAACTGGAGCGCGGGCAGAAACTCTCCACAATTGAACGCGCTTCCATCATCGCTCAGAGCAAGGCCCGCAAACTAAAGCAAAAAGTGGAAAACAAGTTGCGACGCTGAGCGAATGTCCCTTACCATACGGTGAGGCGCCCCTTCTCTCAGCCTTCTCTGATCGAAGGCTTAGGCCTTTGTCCTTGGCTGTTGCATTCAATTGTGCAAGTGCGAAAAGACTGCCAAGGAAAGCGTTGGCATCTGTCTTGCTGATGGCTATTGACCGCGGGTTCCAGCGTTGCTGTCCGTTTTCGCGATAGGCGAACTCCCAGCTTTTGCATTTGAAGGAAGCGATTTCTAAATGGAGGATACGGACGGGTTTCGTAGTGTGGATGCCCCGGCTGAGCGGGTTCCGTTTCTGCCCGACCCTGGTTTTTTGTGGCAGGTTTTTCGCCGCAACATTTGGATCTTTCTTGGGGCGATTGTTCTGACATTGGCCGCGGCGGTCGCGTATCTCATGACCGTCACGCCCATGTACCGGGCGAGCGCGAGCCTGTTGATTGAACCCGCGGCCGATCCGGTGCGCACCTCAGGTCCAAACGAAAAGGGCTTGATCCCGAACGCGGATGAAATCGACACCGAGCTCCGGCTGGTGGACTCACCGATCATCGGCGAAATCGCCGCCGGGCTTTACGCAGACCGGTTCGCCTCGCCCGATGGTGATGAATTTACCGAGACTGAGATTGTTGCTCTGGGCAGTCGCATCAACAGCGCCACTGCTGTTGGCCGAGCTGGCACATCGAAAGTCTTGAGCATTGTTGGGGTCAGCTCCGATCCCGTCTTTGCAGCCGCCGCTGCGAACCTGCGCGGTGAAGCCTATCTCCAGTCGCAAGTGAACGCCAAAACGTCGCAATCGGATAGCACGCAAGCGATCATCGCCCAGCGTATTGAGGAACTGGAACAAAATTCCATCGATGCGCTCACCGCGCTTGATAATTACAAGGCTTCGCGCGGACTGATCACGGCGAATGGCGGATCAAACGCTGATCAAGAGGTCTCAACGCTGAACCAGCAGCTGGCGCAAGCCAGGGCGAGCCTGGCGGAGCAGCAAGGTCGCTTGAACGCGGCTCGCGCTCAGCTTGCGCAAGGTGGTGGGGGCGCAAATGTCAGCGCCGCCTTGGGTTCGGGCGTCGTCTCGAGCCTGCGCTCGCAAGAGGCCAATGTCAGCGCGAGGCTGGCGGTCTTGGCGCAGAAGTATGGCGAACTCCACCCGACGCGCGTTCAGGCGCAAAAAGAGCTCGACGAGATCCAGTTGCGTATCCAGCAAGAGATCAACCGGGTTATCTCGAACCTTCAGGCCGAAGTTGATGTGGCTCAGTCGCGGGTCAATTCGCTCGCGGCGAGCCGTCAGCGCGCGCTTGGAACTTTGACCGCTAACAGCCGAGCGCAAGCGGGTCTGAGAGAGCTGCAGCAAAAAGCAACAGCGGCCAGTCAGATTTATCAGTCGTTCCTCGCGCGTTCGCAAGAGAACGTGGCCCTTCGCGATAGCGCGATGCCCGACGCCAGTTTCGCCTCGCGCGCGAAAGTGCCGACTGCGCCGTTCAGTCCGAACGCGCCTTTGATCATCGGTGCCGCTTTGGCCGCGGGAGTTGTGCTTGGTTTTGGCGGCTTGCTTGCCGCGGAGTATCTGCGCCGGGGTATCCAGACCAAGCGCGACGTTGAGAAGCGACTGCGCCTGCGTTACGCGGGCGCCATTCCGACTTTGAGCTCGACGATTGACGGGAAAGCCCCGCTCGAGGGGCCCGCTGATTATGTAGTAACTCATCCGCAATCGCTGTTTGCGGAGAGTTTCCGGTCAATCCGCACATTCCTGACGTTGTCGCAAGGCAAGCGTCCTCGGGCCATCGCCATCGCCTCCGCGCTGCCTCGTGAAGGGAAGACCACGACCTCGGTCTGCCTGAGCCGCGCGACCGCGCTGGAAGGTATCAAGACGATCCTTGTCGACGCCGACCTCAGGCGTCGCGGGACCAGCGAATTGTTCGAATTCGACGCGGAATACGATATTCACGATTACCTGTTTGGCCGCGCTCCGCTTGATGCGTGTTTGCACCATGACGAGGTGACAGGGCTGGACGTGCTGGGGAGCAAAGACGCGGTTGTTTCGCCCAAGAACCCGCTGACCGAAGATCGCATCGCGCGTATGCTCGACGAACTGCGCGACCGCTATGACGTGGTCGTGCTCGACACCGCGCCCATTCTCGGTATTGCCGAAGGCCGTGTTCTGGCCGCCGCCGCTGATCGCGTGCTCTTGTTGACGCATTGGAAGAAGACATCGATGCGCGCGGTTGAGGCCGTGATTGATATGCTGCTTGAATCCGGGGCAAAGGTCACCGGGATGGCGCTTACGCAGGTCAACATCAAACGCTATGCCAGCACCGGTGATGGCGATGTTTACGCTTATTCCAAGAAATTCCGCGGCTACTATACAAACTAACCCGCAAACGCAGCGTTTTGAAACAGAAGGGGCGCGCTCGATGCTATTCCATGGGACACCGTTTCGAGGGACACCGAAAATGAGCCAACGTTTGCGCTGCGCTGCGATGGGCGCTCTCGTGACCGCCGCAATGATCGCTCCCGCCACAGTGGCGGCGCAACAGGATCGCCAGGCTCAGTCCGTCGCGCAGCGCAACGCGCCCGAATTTACGCGCCGTCCGTTAAGAGCGGGCGCGTTTGAACTGTTTCCCTCAATTCAGGTCGACACCGAATATAACGACAACGTCTTTGCGTTGCCGAACAATGAAATCGATGATGCAATCATCTTCATTCGCCCGGAACTTCTGGTGCGCAGGGGTACACCGACCAGTGAAACCCGGGTTCAGCTTCAGGCCAATATCCGCCAGTTCCTGGACATCAACACCGAGGACAGCGAGCAATATACCGGTTCCATTTCCACGCGGCAGGGCGTGGGGACCGGAACCGAGTGGGGGTTGAACGCCAGCGTTTCGCAAAACTTTGAACAACGCCGAGAGATCGATAGCTTCAACGAAGCGGGCGAGCCGGTCACGTTTGTGCAGTACCGTGCCGGCGCCAACGTGACGCAGGATTTCGGTCCTCTGCGGGTGAACGTCGGCGGCAGCGCTCGCGCTGTCCGCTACGATGGGGTTTTTGAGGAAGACGGCCTTCTCCTTGATCTCTCCTTCCGCGATTTCGAAGTCTATCAAGGACAGGCGAGGGCGTCGTTTCGCCGCTCTGAGAATCAGGAAATATACCTCCAGGTCACAGCCGATACCCGGCGGTTTCAACTCGCGCCGCTTTTCGTGAACGGTCTGATTGTCGATGTTGAAGGGATTGACCGGTCATCGCGTGGGGGCAGGGTTGAGCTTGGCTATCGCAGGCAGCTCACCGAGTTGCTCAACCTCGATCTGCGCGCCGGGTACTTCCTGCAGGATTTTGATGATCCGGATTTGAACAACACCAGCGGTCTTGCGTTTCAGGGCGATGTTCTGTGGAACGCGACGCCGCTCACCTCGGTTCGCTTCTCAGGCGTCCGGCAGGTCGACCAAAGCGTCAATCCTCAGTTTAACGGGGTCGTGCGCACCGAAGCGCGTGTTCAGGTCGAGCATGAGCTGCGCCGCAACATCATCCTGATTGGACGTGCCGGTTTTGCGGACTTCAATCGGCTCGAATCCACCAACGATGGGGATCAATACACTATCGGCGTCCAGGCGGAATACCTGATCAGCCGCCCTTGGCGATTGACGTTCGATGCCGAGCATTTCAACCGCGGCGGCTTCGTTGATTTCGAACAGAATACCGCGCGCCTAGGTGTTCGCTACAATTTCTGAGTGACGGTCTAACTGTTAGTTTTGCCTAACCGAAAGCGTAATTTGCATGGTTGGGAACGAAGGGCATGTGGTCATCATCCGCTGGAGAGCGTCAAGCGCCGCGCTTGCCAGCGAGGGTCGGCTTCTTTGCTCAAGGCAAATCTCGACGCGTTAGGGCTCGCCCCGAATCGGCGCTCTATCCTGGCTGGTTGCGCGTTGTGATCCTGATCGGCGGCGTCATTTCTACGTGGATCGCCCTCTTTCTGTTCGCGTCGCTGTTTTTCTAAGCGCCATCCTTCGCACGCTTCACACCGTTGGTCGTGAAAAGTGTGACATTTTGGGTCGGACCGCGATCGAAGGCCTTTTTAAGGTTCAAAAACTATTACCTCGGTGATACGTATGCCGCAGTGCAGCAAATCCTTGGGGGATTTTACCGTGTTCATGGGAGCAGCGGCTCAACCGCGTGCCAAATATGAGCGACCTATGATCGTCGATCGGCGCGACCTGATCGCGAACGATCCCCTTGCTGCCCGCTTGTTGGACCGGGTTGGTGCGTTTCTACTTATTATCGTGTTCCTGCCATTTATGGCGGTGATTGCCGCGGGGATCGCAATGTCCTCGCGTGGGCCAATCTTCTTCAAACAACAACGGATCGGGCGCGATGGCCGCCTGTTCTGGTGTTACAAATTTCGCACCATGGACACCAACGCTGATGCCCAGCTCAAGGCGTTGCTTGAGCAATGCTCGCAATCGCGCAGCGAATGGGACCGCGATCGCAAGTTGAAGGATGACCCGCGCGTCTTTGCGTTCGGCCGGTTCCTGCGCCGCAGCAGCCTTGATGAGCTGCCCCAGCTGTTTAATATTCTGCGCGGTGAAATGAGCCTTGTGGGCCCGCGTCCAATCGTCGAATCCGAGGCGGAAATGTACGGGCGCTACATCGTCTATTACTGCGCGGTTCGCCCCGGTCTGACGGGCCTATGGCAAGTCAGCGGTCGCAACGACACCAGCTACCGCCGCCGCGTGGCGCTTGATGTGGTGTACGCTCGGCAGGGCCGGGTCGGGGACAATATCGGTATCCTGATGAAGACCGTACCCGCCGTATTAGTGGCTAAAGGGTCCTATTAAAGGCGGGTCGCGCTTGTTGCGGCTACACGTTGGTTGGAAAAGCGGTGAGCGACAGGCCCAGTTCGACCAGCCGAGCGTGCGTTCAAAACCGAGTCAGCCAAAGATGCGCTATAATCCAAACCGCGTCCGCGATCCGGCGAGGCGCTTTTTAAAGGACAGGTCTCTTGGCTGACAAAACCGTATTCACAGTGCTGGGCGCGATGGCGGCCGTGGTCGGTGTCAGCGCCGGGGCGTTCATCTCGTTTGCGAGCGCGGGTGTTAACGAAACCGAAGCGATGGCCGCGCCCATCCCCAAGCCCGGCCCCCGTCTTGAGGGTCCGGGGCCGTTTCATGAGACCTTCGATAGCTACAACAAAAAGCTGTGGCGCATTTCGGATGGCTGGCGCAACGGTGACTGGACCGTCAACGACTGGCGCCGTTCGCAAGCCAAGATCGATGGCGAACTGACACTGAAGCTGGACAAGAACAAGACCGACATTGCGGAATTTTCGGGCGGCGAAATTCAGACGCACAAGAAATACGGGCACGGCTATTTCGAAACCCGCATGCAGGCCGCCAAAGCGCCGGGCTCTGTCAGCGCCTTCTTCACCTACACCGGTCCCCCGTTCAAAGATCTGTGGAACGAGATCGACGTCGAGATACTCGGCAACAAGCCGCGCGAGGTGATGTTTACCTATTTCACCGATGGCGAAAAGCGCGAACACATCCATCAATTGCCCTTCGATACGACGGAGGGGATGCACACTTACGCGTTCGATTGGCAGCCGGGCCATTTGCGCTGGTATGTCGATGGCGAGATGGTGCACGAAGCCTCAGCCGCTGAGTTGCCTCTTCCGCGCAGTCAGCAAAAGATCATGGCGTCGCTGTGGGCATCGACCACGCTGGATGAATGGGTCGGACGCTTTGATCCTGAAGCTCTGCCAAGCTCGGCGAAGATTAGCTGCATCACCTATGCGAAGGACTACGCCTCGCGCATTCCGTGCGAATGACGGGGGCCGAAGGGGGCCTAGAGGCGCCCAAAGCGGACTGACGCGTCGCTCAGCCTCGCAATTGTTCTGCCCAGCGGCGCAGATCGCCGTGCACCGCTTGCGCGGAGAACGATTCTTGAGCCGTCATCAAAGCTTTCGTCGCCAGCTTTGAGCGAGCCTCTGGGTCATCCAGCAGCGTGATGATAGCCTGTGCTGTTTCTTCGCCCTCATCGGCGCGGATTACGGCCTCGCGGCACACATCCTCGACCCCTTGCAATGTGACCGAAGAGACCACCATCGCTTTGCCCTGCGCCAGACCCTCGATCAGCTTGATTTTGAGACCGGAGCCGAACGTCAGCGGAGAGATAACCACGCCCGCTTGGGCGTAGAGGGGAGCAAGATCATCAACCATTCCGAGGAAATCGACATTGGGAAACGCCTCGCCAATGAAGGCGCTGTTCATAGTGCCCGCGACCTGAAGGCGGGCGGTGGGCTTTGCGGCAAGAATCGTCGGCCAGGCGTCGGTCAAGAATGTGCGCAGCCCTTCGATGTTAGGCGCAGTGTTGCTGCCGACCATCAGCACACGGTCCGAGCGACCGGGCTGGGCGGCGGCGACCGGTTCGGCAGGCATCGGCACCAGCCGCGCCTCGACACCGGGAACACAGCGCGCCAGAAAGTCGCATTCGTTCTGCTGGATGGCAAAGACGCTGTCCGCGCGCGCCAGCATCGCCACCTCTTCTTCGCGGGACACCAGCGCAACCGAATCCTTGTCGCCGCCCTCGCGCGCGTGAAACAGGTCGTGCATCACGATGGCCGAAGCGGTGCCCTGTGACGCCGCTTCGAAGGCGGGATGGCAAAACATGTAATCGGCGATGATCGCCTGTGTGCCGGGTGCCAATTGCTCGCGCAAAAAGGCGTGATCGGCTGCCTGCCAAGGGGTGGCGACCGAATAGGGGGCGGGGCGATCCTGCCAGGTCGGGCCTGTCAGTCCCATTTTCCTCGCCCCGCGCGCCACCACGCCGCGCACCGCGCCGCGCAGCACCGGGCCATTCGCGAACACCAGCCGCGAGCCAATCCGCCTTGCGCCGCGAACCGCATGCCGGGCGAAAACCTCCATGTCGCGGCTCAGCCGAACGATCGGGCTGCGCCCCGCGATGGTGGGCGAGGGCTGGATCAGGTGCAGCTCAAACCCCGCCTCGGTGAGCGATCGAGCGATCGCGAGCAAATAGGCTGAGCTGCCGTTCGTAGCGCCTGTCAGCCTTTGCTTGCTGACGATGGCGATAATCGGGCGCGGAAGGCTGTCAGGCATAGAGTGGGCTAACCCACCTCAGCCTGCTCGCCCTTGAGCATTTGTGAGAGGCGCGAATCCGGATCCCGTAGCAACGCCTCATAGGCCTTTTGCTCGGTCACCTTGCCCGCCTCCATGGCAATGACATCATCGGCAAAGCGGATCATCGACGGGCGGTGCGCGATGGTCAGGATCGTGAGCTCCCCGCGCATCCCTTCGATATCGCGTGCAATGTCTTTTTGGTTCTCCCAGTCGAGCGCGCTGGTTGCCTCATCAAGGATCAGCAGCGAGGGCTTGCGCAGCAGCGCCCGCGCCAAGGCGATGCGCTGGCGTTCGCCGCCCGAAAACCGCGTCCCGCGTTCGCCCACAATGGTCTCCAGCCCGTTTGGCAGCGCCTCCATAAAGCCGCTTGCCTTGGCCCGGCCCAAGACTTCCCATAAGTCCTCATCGCTCGCGTCCGGCTTGGCTATGCGCAGATTGGAGGCGACGGTGTCGTTCATCAAAAACGGCTCTTGCGGGACGAAGGCGATAGAGCCGCGCCACGCGCGCCGATTGGCGTCGGTTAGCGGCTCATCATCAATGAATATCGTGCCCTCGCTGGGCCGCAAAAGGCCCATTAGCAGGTCCGACACCGTGCTTTTCCCGCTGCCCGATGGGCCGATTAATGCGGTAAAACGTCCCTCAACGATCTCAAAGCTGACCGCGTCGAGTGCCGGACGATCCGCGCCAGGATAGGTTAGCGAGACCCGATCAAACCGGATCGAACCTGCGAAGTGCGGCGCGACCTGCCCTTCGCCTTGGCGCGGCTCGGCCTGTTGCTGGTAATAGCGCGTTTGCGCGCGCATGTTTTCATAGGCCGGAAGGTTTGCGAGTAAGCTTTGCAAGGCTTCCTGGATCGCGTTGAACCGCGGTGCCAATCGGATAAAGATCAGCAGTAAAACGATAAGGTTGGCGAGTTCAATCTGTACGATTTGCACCGCCACCCAGATGAAAGACACCGCCGCACACGCGCTCAGCACTTGAAAGGCCATTGTGCTGACACTGGTCAGCCGAACAAGCCCGATCATACTCGTGCGAAGGGCTCTCAATTGCGCGGCGAAACGCAGAGCGTAACTGTCTTCCACGACAAATGACTTGGCGACTTTAAGCCCGGTCAAAAAGTCGAGCAGGGTCTGGTTTTCGCCTTGGTACAATTCCGTCATCTCATGACCGTATCGCGTCGCTCGTCGGCGCAGCGGAAGCAGGATTACCAGGATAACGAGCCCAAATCCCGCTGCAACAAGCGCCATCGGAAGCGAGACGATGGCAGCGAGCAGGAAATAGGTGAGAAGCAAGATCCCCGATTGCAGCAGGGTGGTGAGGCTTTGCAGCGCAACTTGCACGCGTGAGGCTTCTCTGGTGATCATGTTATGCAGATCGGATACGCGCGCGTTTTGCAGGACGTCCCAGCGGGCCCCGCCGGCGTGCGCAAAGTACCGCAGCCGCATCGTCTCAATCGCTTTGAGGACCGTTTGAAGCAGGTAAATCGATTTGACCCGCACGATCACAGCCTGAAAGATGATCAGCGCCACAAACCCGACCAGCAAGACCTCAAGCGAGGGATTGAGCCTCACCAGGGTCTCTCCGATCAGAGGGATCTCAGTGAGCGTAGATTCGCCGGCCTGATCGATCAGCAAAACCAGCGGGATCAGAAGAAACAGCGAGATGCCCTCGGTCAGGGTCGCGAACAGGTTGAGCCCCATTGCGATGCCAAGGCGTCCCTTGGTCAGCCGCATCATGTAGACAAAGAGGTCTGCAACGCGTTTGATCAAGGGGTCATCTCGCGCAGAGTTTTGATCATCATGTCGACCGTATCCTGCAAGGCGCTCAGATCATCCGGGATCGACAAGGTTCCAATATGCGCTTGTTTTGACAGCGTCATGCAATTGGAAAAGTGGCGAGCGTGATCTTCCTTCGTCCAAGGCGCGTTGCCGAAGCGGGGGAGGTAGCTGAACCGATTGAGGACAGTGGCGCCTTGGGCGCTGTCCATCGGCCGGTATTTAGGGGTCTGGCCGCCGCGTTCCAGCTGAACCAGGCAATCCATCGACACCGCTTCTGTGGCCATGGATGCAAGCTTATGCTGGCGCTTTGGAAAAGCGTCCATCACAAGCGGCAGCGCTGTGGCGCCTTCGATTTGAATGGCCTGAGCCGCGGATTGTTCAAGCTTAAGCTGAGGCAAAGCCGGCAAACAGATCGGGCGCGTATCCGCGGCCACTTTGATCGCCAACACATCATCGGTCACTAGCGAGGCGCCCGCTCGAACAAACGCCGCAGCGGTCGTCGACTTGCCAGCTAGCTTATCGCCAAGAAAAGCAAGGGTGTGCCCGTCAATCTGCACGGCGCTCGCGTGCAGAACGAAAAGGCGCCGCATGTTCAAATACCAAGCCATGACGGGGCCAAGGAGCGGGAACGCGAAATAGGCGTCCGGCGCCTCGTCGTATTTGCGGGCCCAAATCGTGTTTTCATCGACGAAGCGAAACGCGGCGACCCCAGGCCAGGCCATCACGACGCCGCCCGGATCCTTATAGTCGAACACGACGCCTTGCTGCGGCGTTGGAAGCGGGAGGCCCAAGTCGCGATCAATGATCGTTAAGTCAGGGGGCGTGTCCGCCTCGCCTATACGCAGTTCTTCCACCGCAAAATCGCTGGCGATATTCAGGCCAAAGGCTTCGTATCGGTGGGGCGCGCGCTGAGGCACTGACGAGATATCTCCGTTTAATTCGCGGACTTCAGGCACGCGTCGCGATCGCTATCGAGCCACTGAGCCAGAACCGCAATAAGCCATAAGGCCCGCCCTTCATACACGGAAACGCTCTGTGGAGACTGTTCCACCTTGGCCCAGAGCTCTTTCAGCTTTTTCAGATTGATATAGGGCGCCAAGGACGGGCTGGGGTTCTGTGTCAAGTCGCGTACAGCCGGGCTTCGGAGAACATTTCGGATGAAGCTTCCTCCGAAATCGTTCTTGTCTTTGCGCTCCAAAATCGAAGCGGGCACGCGCCCGCGCATCGCTTCGCGCAGGATGTAGCGGGTGTAGCCGTTGCGCAGCTTCCAGGAGGAAGGCAGCGACACCGAAAATTCGACAAGTTCGCGCGAGTAAAACGGCATCGCCAGGTCAAAGCCGTAGTCACGCACGACCAAGGTCAGCGTTTCGAGCGAATGTGGCTGCATGGGTTGCAGCAAGGCGTGCTCTTGCAGATCGCGTTCTGTGTGGTTCAAGCGCGTATGCGGCGCGGGCGGATTTTGCTCTGGAGGGTTTGCGTTCGCAAATTCTGGGGCGAGCAAGTCTTCCATAGCGGCGCCAGAGACCGGGCCGACACCACGGCTGGGTCTGAGCCGCGACATGATCCGGCGAAGCAAACGCCAGCTTCGTTTCCGGCGCAGAATGAGCTCAAATACGCGCCATCTCGGCATGTCCCAAAAAGCGGTCGCACCAGCGCTCTCGCGCCAGACGTCAATCCAGCGACCTTTTTGGGCAAGTTCGTTGAGACTTCCGAGACCATAGGAGACAACCTCGTCTCCGCCATGGCCAATAAAAAGCGTTTGAACCCCCAGTTTTCGCGCCATCTGGTACAGTTCGCTGTTCATCGAATTGCCATACCCCAGGGAAGGCCCGTCGAGAATCTCGAGCAAGTGCGCTATGTTCGCCATGGGATCGTGCTGGCTGCTCTCCTTCCCATGGTGCCCCATGTCGCAGACCGCGCGGATAGCCTCCAAATAGGGACCATCGGGCCAATCCTCGTCTTCGCGAAATGTCATCGAAAATGATGAGGGCTTTTTCGGATTCGTTCGCTGGACTTCAATAGAGGCAGCCAGAGCCGATGAATCGAGACCGCCGCTTAGCAGGATGCCGACGTTGTCGCGGTCCGCACCACAGCGCAACGTCTCGGCGTCGAGCAATTGCTGAAATGGCTGAACTGGGTCGGCCGTTGGTTCAATAGAGGGAACGGCGGTCAGATCGAAGTATTTGTGTGTTGTTCGGCCGAACGAGGCGTCGAAAACGGAAAAATGCCCGCGAGGCAGGCGCTCTAGGCCTTTGTGAAACGTACACACCTCGTCCGGTAAATCGCCACGCAGAAACCCAGCGATCGCTGCGGGGTCAGGGTCGGAGGTGAGGCCGCAAGCGGCTCGCGCCGCTCTGGGATCGCTTGCCATAGCCAGCGTGTCGTTCGCAACAGCAAGAAACAGCGGCTCAATTCCCAAAGCGTCACGCGCTGCAAAGAGTTGGCCAGCTTGGGCGTCGAACAAGGCAATCGCGAAGGGACCGTGCAACCGATTCGCCAGTCCGGTTCCCCATTTTCGCCAAGCGCTAGCGAGGATGCGGGCCGGCGGGGCGTCTGAAAGGAGGCCAAGCTCCGAGCGGAGTTCCGAGGCGTTATCGCAGCGCCAATTCCCTGCGATCTGGAGGCCTTCGGTCGCAAAAGACGCGCTGAAAGTCGTGCGCGTTTGGCCCGTGCGTTGCGAGTGGCTGATTGAGGTTAAGCCGTCTCCTCGGCGCCATACAATTGCGAAATCAGGAAGCATGCGACGGCTCAAGGTCGGTCAGCACGCTGTACTGGCTCAAATCGTGCCCAATGTTTCCGATTAAAACCCAATCATCGATCATGACCCATGCGTGGGCGTCGACCTTATTGGTTTCATTGACGCGTACACCGACACGGATGACACTGGTGACACCACAGCGCGCAAGCAAGTGTTGCAGTGCAAGCGCCTGCGTAAGACAACTGGCAAATGGCACGATCCGAGCTGTTTGCTTGACGCACCACGCTAAGACGTGAGGGGCAGGGCCAGGGTTTGCGTCGTCTGGCTTTCGTACGGTGATGCGTTTGGCAATCTGCCGATATTTGAGGAACAGCAGAGCGATCCTGAAGGCAACGACTGTGAGCAAGGCCCTAACGAGGGGAGCAAAATGCCTTACGCCTAATCGCAAGACGCGCCGGAGTGTCATTTAGCCCTCTGGGCTGACCAAACGGGCGTCTTTCAATTCCGTCATGATAGCCAACACATCAGGCAGGCACTCGTCAGCCGTCGTATCGAACGCCATCGCGATGCTTGCTGCCAGTTGTCCGGACGATTGGGGCGCTTCACCAAGCTTTCCCCAAATGAAATTGGCCGTATCGTTCAGCCGAAAATAGTTGCTGGAATTCAAATCCAGCAACGCGCTCCCGCCCTCAAGATCGCATGACACAACATCTTCCGCACGCATGAATAATGTATCAGCGGTAATCACGGACGCTCCAACAGCGAGCCGCGCAACGCGGCTATTCGAAACAAGGCAGAAATGAAAAACGGCCGCACAAAGGCGGCCGTTTCTCAATATCGCCAAATCTTATGAGAAGATGAGCGGGTTTCCGTTTTGATCGAACGGGACAGGATTGCCGCTCGAGAAATCGAAGTCAAAGTTGGACCCGGTGCCATTGCCTTTGGTCACGCTTTCGAACGAACCAAGCTTTTCTACGGTGGGTTTCACATACGACTTTTTCATAACATGCTCCAAATTGTGAGACGGTAAAAAACACGCGCCCTTTTTTTACCGACCGAATCTGTCCCCGGCCGCTTCATCGTGTTAGTCGCAAATTATGAACACATTCGCAACCTGTTTTTTTGCAGTGCGGAATAACTGAGCACTCCGAGATAGCGGGGCAGGCGGCAGGCAAGGTTAATCCGGTAGACTAACTGAAGTTTCTGAGCTCTAGACTGCGCTAAGCGTTTGTGAGGATGAGGGAAAGAGATGTCAGGCCGTCCGGTCGATATTTTGTTGGCGCTGCTTCGCGGGATGATCCCGGGCGAAACCAGCGACATCAAAGAGCCCGAAGGCATTGCCTGGGAGCAAGTCCTTGAGCTCTCCCAACGGTGCAAGGTCAGCCTGTTGATCCTTCAGGGCCTTGATGCGTTGGGGGATGCGGTTCCAGCCACGGTTCGCCATCCTCTCGCCAACTTGCAGGCCCGCTGCTTTCACGAGAACATGACCAGCGTCGCGAGCAATATGCGCGTTGTTCGCTTGCTGGAAACCCACGGCATAGAGGCGCTGTCGCTGAAAGGCGTTTTGCGTTCGCATGAAGTCTACAACCGATGGGATATTCGTTTTGCCGCTGACATTGATTTGCTTGTGCGTGCGTCTGATTATCGCTCGGCCGCGGAGGTTTTAGAAAAGAACGGGTACTGGGCCCCAATCCCCAGCGAAAGCGATTGGTGGCATAAATATTTGGGCGAATCTCCCTTTGTGCCTCAGACCACCTCCGGACCGACCATCGATCTGCACCACAAGTTGAACCAGCCGGGCACGCCCGCTTTTCATGACACAGAGGCGCTGTTTCAGTCCTCGGTTCCCAAGAAGTTTGGCGGGCCGCAATTGCGCACTCTTGAACCGCGCGCCGCCCTTCTTTTGGCCGCAACGAGTTTTGGCAAAGCTTTGCGTCAGCATGAGCCGTGCCTGACAAGCCTGCACGAAATCGCCTATGTGCGCGCCTCGCGCCCGGAGCTGCCTGACGATGTGCTGGATGATTTTGCCCGGCGCCACAAAGTGCTGCGCTTATGGCGTCAGGCAAGGGAGACGGCGGATGCGCTGTTCAGGCCGTCGCTGGCTGTCGGAGACCACAGCCTAGCCGATCTCGTCGTTCAGGATCTGGTGCGTGGGGGCGCGCCGCCGGCCCACTTTCACCGGACCCGATTGTTGTGGAGTTGGACCGATGGAAGCTTGAAGCGACCGCTGCGTTTCGCCCGCGAGCTTGGCCGTGTCCGGGCATCCTTAATGAGCCATTCCGCTTATGAGCGATCAATGCAGACGCGTTCAGCGCCAGGCGCCCAGCCTCACACAGCGTAAGCTTGCTCCAAAGTCTGAGGGCGTTGCGTCTTGGGTTCCCTTGCGGGCGCATCGCGGCGCAGGCCGAGCGCGAATATGGCGTATATCGTCACCGTCGTAAAATGCATCGGGTCGAACGCCACGACTTCGAACGGCACTTTGACCGCGAAGAAGACCAACAAGGTGCACGCACAAATAGACGAGAAATAGGGTTCCACCACCGAGCGATACACCAGCGGGATGGTAGCCCACGCGGCCATGACGATCGCGATTGCTAACCCGATATAGCCGAGGTGGACGACGATCTCCATTTGAGTGTTATGGAAGTTGAAGCCGCTTTGACCCTTGATGCCCATCATCTCCCAGATGATCTGCGCTGTGAGATTGTCTTTCATCCAGAACGCGTAATAGCCAAGGCCGGCCGCTGGGCGCTCTTCAATCAATTGATCCCCGATAACCCAGATATCCACCCGGCCCGTCAAACCGGTTCCTTTGCCGCTGACATCAAGGACGAGATCGAAAACGGGTTTGATCCAGAGATCCTGCGTCACCACCGCCAGCGTCAATAGAATGACGGCTGCAGTCAGAACGGTTCCCCGGACCTGCAAGCTGAAAGACCGCGAGATCAACCACACCACAATGAGGCCGGAGGCCATGATGGTCGCAAGCAAAGCGCCCGTCGCTTTGCTCAACAGCAGCAGCACGCCAAAGATCGGCAGCAGGGCGAGCGCGCCTATCGCTTGAATGAATTGATAGCGATAGATCTTGAAACCAATGAAGGCCAAGGTGACCAGCGTCGCGACCCCGGCCATGTCGCCTGCGGTGTTCTTGGACCCCGCGAGTCCGGCATATGCGCTCCCTCCGACCCCGAAAACGACCGAACGGCCAAACAGCACGCAGGCGATCGAATAAATGGCGAAGGCAACGAAATAGCCCTCGACATAGGAGCTTCGTTTTAGAGCGCCTCCGATCAGGATCCCGGCAAGCGCGGTCACGCCATAGAGTGCAGCGTAATAGAGTGTGTGATCAGGGTGATCGGACCACAGCGCCGAAGCGATGCAAAACACCGGCAAGCTAAACAGAGGCAAGCTGCGGGTTAAGGCTCGCGGCAGCTGCTCCCAGCGCAGCAAGAAGATCGCTGCGACGCCCGCCAGAACGCAAATCACCGTGAGGGGCCCGATGACCTGATTGAACAGGATACCACCGAAAATCAGAGCCACGATGCCTGTATCGATTAACGCGGAGTCGCGCGAAAGCGCGAATTCCGGCCGGCTGGGTGGCCTCATCGGCGTGTTGGGAAGGGGTTGGTGCACAAATGCCGCCGTCAGCGCTCTTTACGAGGCTTCACCTTTAAAAGAACCGCTCGCCGATGCGGATCGTATCGCCGGGGCTGATATAGATCGCGCGACCTTTGTCGAGTTCATAGGTGAATTCGGTCTCTTGTCCCGCGCGGCGGATAAAGACGCGCTTGCGATCAGCGCGGTAGGTGTACCCGCCAGCAAGCGCGATCGCTTGAAGCACGGTTAATTCAGGGCGATACTTGAATTCACCGGAGCGAGAGACTTCTCCGAGCACATAAAACGGCCGGAATTTGAGAATCTCTACGTTCAGTCGCGGGTTGTTGAGAAAACCGTTGCCCAGCGTCTCGGTCAAAAATCCGTTCAATTCTGTCGCGGTCATGCCCGCGGCTTTCACATCGCCGATCAAGGGAAATGCGATGTCGCCGGAGGATGTGACCGTGTAATTCTTTGATAAAGTGGGTTCGCCGAACACGACGACGCGCACCTCATCATCAACCGCAAGCCTATATTCGGGCACGGCGTACGGATCACTCGCCAAGGGCGGTTTGCCCCCTGCGCAGCCCATCAGAAGGCCTGCCCCTAACACCAACAGCAAAAGTTCGCGGACCATCCGTTTCATCAATTCATCTCCGTGTGAACGCGGGAGAGCGCTAACCGAGTGGCCTTTTGCAGGCAACAGCCTTGGCAAGGCAAGCTTCAGCTTTGCGTCAGGACGAACCAAGCCGCGCTCGCAGCCGGTTCCATTGGCTCGCAATCGGCATGGAGAAATGGCGCACGCTGAGCGGACGTCGGCTCATTTCGCTGATAGCCGCAGTCCAGCGCCGCTCTTTGAGCGCTTCGACCGCGCGGCTGAACGCGACCGCATCCTGGATCGAGGCAAAGCGGGCGCGGTAGGCGGCGCTCTCGCGGTCTGCCGCACTAACGCAAGCGCGCACATGCTCTTCGGAGCTCAACATGCGTTCGCTGTTTTTGGCTGAGAGGCGATGCGAGATGGACGCATCGTGCTTGCGATAACGGTAGAGCGCATCGCTTGTCACGACGTACCGAAACCCCGCGAGCAGCAACTGCACCATCAGTTCGTCATCCTCGCCGATCTGCAGGTCTTCGCGGTAGCGATGCCCGGCCTCCACCAACACGCGGCGATGAATGAGCGGTTTGAGAAAACCAAGATTGGGCTTCGTCCCGAACATTTGCGTCGCTTCAAAATAGTCTTCGAGTGAGAGGGTACGCGGCGGCGTTCCCGAAATTGTCTCGCAGTGGCGGTGCTCTTCGTGATCGTCGCCAAACACGATCAAATCGTCGGCGATGAGATCTGCGTTCGTCATTTTTGCTGCGTCGATCAGTGTGCGCAGCCTGTCAGGCAGCATCAGATCATCGCAATCCAGCACGCAATACCACTCGCCCCGCATTGCCGCGATGCCGACATTGCGCGCGCCGCCCGGTCCGCAATTGGATGGGGTCTGAAGCACGCGCACACGCGCGTCTCTAGCCGCCAGTCGTTGGGCGAGCGCATAACTTTGGTCGGTCGAATGGTCATCGATAACGATGACCTCAACCTCGACCCCGCGCTGCGCGAAGGCCGATTGAACCGCCTTTTCGAGGAAATCTTGCGCGTTGTAGCACGCAATCACCACGCTCGCCTCGGGCGCGCCCGCAGCTAAGGAGGATTGCGAGGGGGGCGAAGACGGGCTCATTTTACGCTGACAATCTCCTGACTTTGCGCCATGAGGGCCTCATGGATTTCAAGCCAAAATTCACGGCCCAAGTCCCGCGCCCTGCCAAGGGTGAGCGGGTCTATGCAATTGGCGATGTACATGGCCGCCACGATCTTCTGGTTCAACTTCTCAATAAAGTCATCGGGCATTATCCCACGCTCAAGCCGACGCCATCGAGGATCACGTTGCTGTTTCTGGGCGACATCATTGATCGCGGACCCGAAAGCCGCCGCTGCCTCGCTCTGGTTAAGCATCTGGTCGAAAAGGCGCAGGCCAAGCTGTTGATGGGCAATCACGAAGACATGCTGCTCGCCAGCCTCGAAGGCGATGGTCTGGCTCAAGAGGCGTGGATCCGCAATGGCGGGCTGGCCACGCTGCAAAGCTACGGCATTGATCCGCCGCAAAGCAGCGAAGACGCCTTTGATTTTGCCGCTCGCCTGCAAGAACGCATCCCCGAAGACCACGTGCGTTTTCTGCGCACGCTGGGCGTATCCTATTCAAGCGGTTCCTACTTCTTCGCCCACGCCGGCGTGCGGCCCGGCGTGCGCATCGCGCGTCAGGACGAAAGAGATCTGTTTTCGATCCGCGACGATTTCACGAATTCGGAAAAATGGCACGGCCAAGTCGTTGTTCACGGCCATTCGATCGTGGAAACGGTGGATGTGCGGCATAACCGAATCGCTATCGACACGGCCGCTTACGCCACGGGCCGATTGTCGTGCCTGTGCTTGCAGGACGCGCATGTGAGCGTGCTTACGACCTGAGCGGTCTTGGCTGACCGGCGCTGTGCAATGACTGCGCCGCGAAGGCTAGAGGTCACTCCTCCAGCAGCCCTTCACCCTCGAACCGAGCGACCGCGTGGCGCACCACTTTGGAAAGCGCCTCGTCAGAGAAAAAGCCGCCGGGTACCAGACAGCGTTCGATCAGCACACGGCGAAACGCGTTGAACGTGCCGGGGTCCGGTGGGGTGGTGTCGGTCCAGAATTGGTCGATGCCGTTCTGGTAGGTCACATCAGCAATATCAAAAACGGCATGGCCCAGTGCAACGACAGGCACGCCCATATCCAGCGCGAGCGTCCCGCTGGTGCTGTTGATCGTCACCATGCCCTTGGCCGCGCGGGCGACGGGGACAATGTCGCCCCAGCCCATGTAATCGACCCGGTCCGCAACGCCGAACAGACTGGCGAGCGAGCGCGTTTCCTCTTGCCAATCGACCACCCCGTTATCGAGCGGATGCTCTTTGACCACCAAACGCCTGTCAGCGGGGGCGTTTTCGGCAAAGGACTTGAGCACGAGCGACAAGGCCTCGGTCATGCTGGAAAAAGGCGAATGCAGCCGGATCTGTGCATCGGAAGCCAATTGCAGTGGGAACAGATAAAAAGGCTGACCCGTGCTCAGCAGGCGCTCCACCAGCGCGGTTGATCCCTCTTTGCGCTTCTTGCCGCGCAGGAGCTTGCGCGCCCATCCGACCCCTTCGATCAGTGGATGCCAAGGGCGATGGTTGGTCCAATTGGGATACCACCAGCGCGTCAGCACGTCGGCGGTGTTGTACATCAGCCCTTCGATCGCGCGTCGGCGAAAGGATGACGGAACCTGTTTGTGATCGGGCACGGGGGGCAATTTCGCCGCCCGATTGCGATACCAGTCCGGGTCGCGGGGCAAGCGCGAATGCCCGTTCACACCATCGAGCTCCAGCGTGACCCAGTCGGGCCGGATATAACCCTCTTCGAAGACGTGCACCGGTATGTTGAGCTCGCGGCAGACAGCGGTCGCATCGATATGATGCGCGCGGCAATCGCCGAACAGGACGACATCCGTCACGCCTTTGTCGGTTATGATCGCGCGCAACGCATCGGGCCACGCTTCCAGCGTGTCGCGAAAATCGATCCCGCCGGGCAAGCGCCAGAAGAGCCGATCACCGCCGTTGAAATTGACTTTATAGACGGTGTGCCCGCTCGCGATGAGTTCCTGGCCCAAGCGCCGGAACAGCGGGCCCATAAGCCCTTGCAAAAGCAAAACGACGCGCGGCGATGAAGGCGCTGCGGTGACATCCAGAAGCGTCTGGGGGATCGCATCCGTATCGTCAGCGCTCGACAAGGTCCCGACGCCTGATTTGTCTTGGGCCTTGTCGAAGTGTTGAATTTTATCTGGAAACAAAACTATTTACCAATTGCGACTCTATTCAGCGCTCTAGCACGGCCTGAAAGTGAAACATAATCAGGAATGAAATGTTCCGCTCGCGCAATCGAGCCTCGAATGCACGCGAAAGCCGCGCTAAGGCGGCGCTCCCAGATCCTTTTTTGAAGCCTGAATGATCGACACTATCCCCGCCTATTTCTTGAGCCTTATCGGGGCGTTGCTGGCGGATGCCTGGACGCGCCCGCACGCTCCTTCAGCGCGATTGGGTTTGCGCGCCCTCGTTGGTATCTGGGTTACAGCGCTGATCGCGGCGGCGGGTTTCGGCGTGTTTTTGGCGGTGAGCGGCAACCCCTTGCTCGCAAGTATCCTGATGATCGCGGTCCTAGGCATATTGGCTCTCGCTTCCAACGCCAAACGCGGCGTTTTGGGGGAGCCCTTGCTGTTCAGCGACCTCGCTTTGCTGGGCGCCATGCTCAAGCACCCGCAGTTCTATTTCTCGGTTCTGGCTCTATGGCAGCAAGTGGTCGGTGTGATCGGGCTCGTCGCCTTGGTAGCGGTCTTGGCCTGGCTGTTTAAGCCCGATGCCGCGATGGCTTTGATCGGCGCCGGGATAAGCGGCGTTGCCCTTATAGTCTTGGCGATTTGCGTGCGATTGCCGCCTCTCGCCGGGCTCGCGCAATCACCGCAGGCGGATGCCGACGTGCAAAGGCTGGGTCTGGCGACGACCCTGCTGTTATATTGGCTGCGCTGGCGCAGCGCGCGCACGGCTTTACGGCTGCAAGAGCCAGTACCGATCAAACAGGCCGCTGGCGCTGACCCGTCCGAAATCATCATCGTGGTTCAGTGCGAATCCTTCGCCGATCCGACCGAGATATTCGCCAGCGGCGGCGCTGACCTGCCCAATCTTGCCAGGGCCAAGCGCGAAAGTGTGCAGTTCGGGCGGCTGAATGTCAGCGGGTTTGGCGCCTACACGATGCGTACCGAATATGGGGTTCTGTTCGGGCGCGAAGAGGCGGAACTGGGTTTCCTGCTTTACGATCCGTACCTCACCGCGCTTCACGATCCCGCCCCCGCGCTCCCGCAAAAGCTTGCACCAAGCGGGTGGCGCAGCGTTTTTGTCCACCCGCACGACATGCGTTTCTATTCGCGCGACAAGATCCTGCCCAAGGCCGGCTTTGCGGACCTGATCGGTGAGGAGACCTTTGCCAAACCAGCGTCAGGCGCCGGGCGATATGTTCGCGACACCGACGTCGCGACCAAGCTTCTAAGCCTTGCGGCCAAGGCCACCTCGCCCACGCTGCTGTACGCGGTGACGATGGAGAATCATGGGCCCTGGGCGCCGCATGGCGACGCGAGCGCGTCTTCGATGGTCGAAAACTACAACAGCCTTGTGCTGGCGGGGGATGCCATGCTGGGACAATTGCTTGATGGGATGGCTGAGCTCGAGAAGCCGGCAACGCTCGTGTTCTTTGGCGATCACCGTCCGACCATTCCGGGGGCGAGCGATCCGGGCGGGGATAAGCACACGCCCTACGTAATCGTGCAGCCGGGGCGCGGCGATTCCGAAGCGCGCAAGGCGAGCGAACGAGTGGATTTGACACCAGCTCAATTGCATCAGGCGATCCTCGATTGGGGCGCGAATTGACCCTGAGCCCGGCGGCGCCTTTACGGTTCAAGCCGGCTTAGAATGGCGTCCCGCAAACGCGCGGGCAGCAACGCGTCGAGCGTTCGAAGCGCGCGAAAGCTCCACGGCGTTACGTAATGGCCCGCACCGCGTTCTCCGGCGCGCACGATCCGGTGCGCGGCTTTATCGACGTCCAAGAGAAAAGGTGGATCTTTAGCTCCGCGCGCGGCCGAAGGTGTGTCGAGAAAGCCCGGTGCCGCCAGGGTGACGCTGACGCCATAGGGCCGGACCGCCAAACGCAATGCGTCGGCAAAGCGCGCAAGGCCCGCTTTTGAGCCTGAATAAGCGCTGGCAAAGGGCAGGGAGTGGTGCCCGGCGGCGGAACCGATCAGGATTATCCGCCCCCCGCCGCGCTCGGCCATGCGATCCGCCAGCGCGGCGGCCATCGCCGCTGGTGCCGCGAAATTGACCTGGGCCGCGCGTGCAACCAGTTCGGCGCTTTCCACCCGGTCGCCAGCCTTGCGGGTCTCTCCGGTGCCCGCGACGAGGTAAGCGAAATCAAAGACTTCGGTTTTGTCCTGCTCGGCCACTGTGCGCCCTGCGCCCTGTGCGTCGGTCAGGTCGAACACGGTTTCGCGTGTGACCGCACCTAAAGCGCGGATCGCCTGCGCGCTTTCGTCCAGCCGCACCGAATCGCGCCCCCATAACCGGAAGCCAGCGCCCGGCCTTGCGTGCTGAAGCGCAATCGCTCGGCCAAGACAGCCCGACGCGCCGGTCACAAGAATAGAGGGCGTCCCCAAGGATGATGATGTATTGGCGCGCGAGGCGTTACTATGGGGCAACAATACCTCCACTCTTGATCTTTATCTCGCTGCATCGCAGCGTAAGCGGGTTGACAAAATTGACCCCATTTGGTCGACACCTTGTTGATGAAGGCCCCCACTTCAAGCGATAAACGTCTTAAGCTGTTCGAAAATCGATGGCTTGAAAAGCTTACGGTAATTTCCGTAGGCTGGTTTGTGGCTATCTGGACGACGGTTCTGGTGTGGCTCGGATACTCGGCTTGGGGATCGGCAACGTGGGCGACAGCTTTACCGCTTATCGGCGCGGGCTGGCTGCTTTTGACGGGCGTGGAATATTCCCTGCACCGCTGGGCTTTCCATTGGAAGCCCAAGAGCGATCTGATGAAACAGGTCGTTTTCATCATGCACGGCAACCATCACATGCAGCCGATGGACAAGATGCGCAGCCTCATGCCGCCTGTTGTGAGCTTTCCGATCGGGATTGGTGTAGCCGCCCTGTTGGAAGCCGCCTTTGGTCAAGCGAGCGAGTGGATGCTGTTTGGTTTCCTGCTCGGCTATGTGGCGTATGATCTGACGCATTATGGATCGCACCAATGGGCCATGCGCGGACCGATTGCGCGACGCCTGAAACGCCATCACATGCTCCACCACTTTGTTTCCGAAGACGGCAATTACGCGGTCACCGCCTTGTTTTGGGACCGCCTGTTTCGGACTGACATCAAGCTGGGTAAACGGGCAAAACCGGCGCGCGTCATTCTGGAAGAAGCGCCCGAACCCGCTGAATAGGCTCATACGCCACCTCGCGCATCGGCTCTGCCAACGCACGGCCTATCGAGCGACACTCTGGATCACCGACTGCGCAATCTCCAGATGCGCCTCCCAATCTGGCGAACGCCATTCTTGCAGGCGGTCGCACTGGGCTTGGCGCAGGGGGCCGTCAGCGGCGTAATCGAGGATGACCTCTTGCCATCGCGGTCCGTCCAGCGGGTTGAGAAACTCAGGAACTTTGCCGCCCGCTTCGCGGTGCGCTGCGATATCGCTGGCGATTACGGGCGCGCCCGCGTCCAGCGCCTCGGCGATCGGCATGCCATACCCTTCAGCAAAGGACGGCATCAGCAATCCGCGTGCCCCGCGTAAAATGGTCGCGAGTTCATCATCTGAGCAATTGTTGATCTCGGTCACATAGGGCGCCAGCGCGCTCGAGCGTTCGAGCATATCGACGATCTGTTCGTTCTCCCAGCCGCGTCGCCCGATCACTTTGAGGAGAGGTATTCTGTCAGGCGGGAGGGTCTGCGCCATATGCCGCCATTGATGCAGCAAAAGCAGGTGGTTCTTGCGCGGCTCAATAGTGCCCAGGCACACAAAATAAGGCGTTCCGCTGTAATCAGGTGAAGGGGACGCTGTCGGCAGGCGCTGCGTTCCCAACAGCGCAACATGGACTGGCGGGGCCTTGACCTCGCGTTGCTTCGCCCACCGCGTGAAAGAGGCCCCCGTCGCAGCGGAATTGGCGATCACCGCGTCCGCTAGCTCAGCGACGCTTTCCATGCGTGCCTCATGCGTTCCCGCGCCGCCGGGGCGGGCGTATTCGGGGTATTCGATCGGGATCAGATCGTGGATCATGCAGACGAAGCGCGCATCCTCCCGCTCCAAGATCCGCTTCAGCTTATCCTTCTGGTCCAAATGGTGCGGCGAAACCTGCACCAGAACATCGCTGGACCCCACGCCCGTGCGGGTCGGGACCAATCGCCGCATCCAGGGGAGCACCGCCGGGATTGAGCGTTCGCCCGTGGCCGTATGAGGATCAGACCAGCGCTCATCGAGGTGATCGAGATAAGCGTGAGCCGTCACATGATCGAGCCGCCCGTAGACGCCCGTCGGGTGCACAGCGGCAAAACTCAGAGCCTCGCCATAGCGCTCGCCAAGCCCGCGCGCGTAAGCCATTTCGACGCGGTCGACGCCGGAGGGGCGCGGATGGCGCACGCGCGATATCAGGCGCGAGATATCGAGCACGACGCGGGTCATTGGGCAGCCCCCTTGCGCGGCGCTGCGCGTAGGAGGCGCGTGATCCGACCTTGGAAACGGCGCAGCGGCTCGACCCAGCCTAGGCGATTGCTCGCTTCGCCAGCCGTGAGGCGCTGGACAAGCGTTTCGGGCGGGCAGGGCAGACCAGTCACCGGATCCAGATAGCGCGGATACAGCAGCAGCACACCCGCTACCAGCTCATCAAGCGAGAGGACACGGCCACGTCGTTTAGGCACTGAGCCCAGATCGCGGGTCAGCCCCCAGCCGGAATAGAACGGCACACCGTGGCAGGTGACATCGGTGCCGCGCAGCAACGCTTCGAAACCCGAGAGCGATGTAAGCGTGTGCAACGCATCGACCTGATCGAGCAGGTCGCTCATCGACCCCTCGCGCACGATGCGATCGGCGACTTCCAGTGCGGCGGCGTCGTCGACCGCGCCCTTGCGGTGTCCGGCGTCCACATCCGGGTGCGGACGCCACCAAATGCAGGCGTCGGGCTCCATCGCGCGGGTGCGCCGGAGCAGCTCAAGATTGGAGGTGAGCCCTCCGCCGCCAGAGAGCACCGACAGATCGTCTTCGACCTGCCCGGGGACCAGAACGATCCGTTTGGCGTGCGCTGGGCGGGGGGGAGATTGGCTTCGCGGTGCCTTACCGGCGGCGTATTTGCTGATCCGGGCCGCGACAATCGTCTCGCGAAGTCCGGCAGCGCGCGCCGTGATTTCTGGCGAAAAGCGAGCGTTGGCTAGGATCGTCTCTAGGTCGCTTTCATGCGAGGGATCATAGTGAATGCCCTTGCGATCCACGATTACGGAGAGCGGCGGCACGAGGTTGCTGCCCAGCCCGACCGAGCGCACAAACCCATCTTCCACGCGCACGAGGTTCACGCCCTTGCGCTTCGCCTTTTCCTTAAGGTCAGGCGAGATTCGCGAGGGCCATACGGCGAGCGATCCGCCTTGCCGCGCCGCGGTGTCGAGCGCGCGGCTGGCCGAGCGGTGGATCATCAATGGCGCGCCGGGAGACCACAGGAAGCGGCGGATCTCCTCGCGCTTCCACCAGCTCATGCCGCAGGCGGCGACGATCCGTTCGCCTGGCGCACCGCGATTGCCTTCGATCACCGCTCGCCATTCGCTGAGCACGCGGATCGCTTGTTCCGGCGCGAGCCAACCGGAGCCGAAGGGGTCTTGAAAGGGCTGGAGCAGGGCCTGAAAGGCGCGCTCTTTGAGCGTTTCCCGGGTGTCACCAGGGGCAGCGTAACGTCCAGCGGAGAGCGCATGGACCGACACATCGAGGATGGCGGCGAGCGCGATCCAATCATCGTCACCATGCGCGATCAGACGCTCAGCTTTTGGCAGAAGCGACCAGGGGTCGATGGGGACAGGCGCTTTTTCAGGAGACAGGATTAGCCCTGCGCCCGTGGTTTCGAAGGCTTTGCGCGCTTCGACCGGGTCACACGTGCGCGCAAGGATGGCCGGGTTGGCCGCAGGTTCGTCTGATCTCGCAGTCTTCAAGCTCCAGGGCTCGCCCCAAAACTCTCCCCCAACTCGCGCCTTTCGGAGACTCGCAAAAAGCGCGTCGCGATCAGCATAGGACGCGGTGACCGCCTGAGGTGCGTCAGCGGACCGCTCAGCGAGGCCCTCGAAACCGGGAAAGGGCGGGGCGCGAAGCAGCGGTTCTGTCGGCGAGGGCGACGCCGCGTTCAAGGGCGTATACCCCATTTCACCAGACGCAGCGCGCCATCGGCGGCGCAAGAGAGTGTCCCCATCCCGCCGGTTGGCAGCTTCAGGCTCGAAAGTTCTTTGGCGGCCTCGTTCAGCGCGGGGTCGGCCATCAAGGCAAATCGCGCCGCGCCGTTGCTGGTCACCAAGAGGGTGGCGTTTGTTGCGCGCGCCGTCTCGCGATGGCGAGCCCGCTCCCGGTCGAACAGCTCTCGCCACGCCGCGATGCGCTCTTTTGCTGCCGTGATCCACCCTTGCGGCGCCTCAGCGCGAAGCTCCCACGCCTCCAGCGCGGGCGCTCCGATCCTGGCGAGTACCGTGTCTTCGGGTTGGTTTTCATCGGGGCCGTAATCGATCTCGCGCAAGAATTGCGCGATTTCGGTTTCGGGCGCGCTCGGCTGTTGAGCCAGAATGCGCTCAGCCGTTTGCCGGGTGCGCAAAAGCGGGGAGACCAACACGGTTTCGAAATGCACGCCATGCCTGATAAAATGCGCTCCTAGAGCATCCGCTTGATCCAAGCCCTTGGGGGTCAAGGGCAAGTCTGTGCGCGCGCCGATCCGGCGCGGGATTTCTCCGCTTTCAAAGGTGTTGCCGTGCCTGACGATGACAATCATTGCGCGGGCCTTCTAACGCGTGGCCCATCCACTGCAAGCGCCGGGGCCTAGCCGGGGAAGGGGTCGCCCAGACGCGCAATCGCGTCTTCAGCCAATTTGAGGTCTTGCGGCGTATCGATCCCGGACAAAGCGTGCGTCGGAGGCGCGACGGGCACGGTCGCAATCGACCACCCGTTTTCCAGAAAGCGCAGCTGCTCCAGCCCTTCCAGCGTTTCGTAGTGACCAGCTTCGGTCGCGACGAACCATTCAAGCGCTTTCAGCGAATAGGCGTAGAGCCCCAAATGCTGCCAAATCGGAGACATCGCCTGAGCGCGCAGCGCCTCCTCGCCGCGCAGGGCGGGTATGATGGTCTTGGAGAACCACAGCGCGCGTCCCTCCGCGTCGCGCACGCAGGTTGTGCCGCTGAAAGGGGCGGTGCGTTTGTGTTCGCGCAGGCGATCCAACCGTTCCCAGTCGAGCTGATAGACCGGAGTGGCCACATCGGCGTGCCCTTCGCGCAGGGTTTCAATCAGCGCCGCAATCGTTTCAGCAGCGATAAATGGGGCGTCGCCCTGTAGATTAATCACACCGCGCGGCGCGAGATCTTGTTGTTTCGCCGCCGCATGCGCGCGGGCGCTGCCGGAATCGAGATCGGGCGAGGTCATCGCCACCGGCGCACCCAGCGCGCTTGCGTGGCCCGCAATGCGTTCGTCGTCAGTCGCAACGACGAACGCGCAATCGCCCACAGCCTCAGCCGCGCGGCGGGCATTGGCGACGACGCGTTCAAGCAGCGTTTTTCCCGCGATTTTCATCAACGGCTTTCCCGGCAGCCGGGTCGAGCCAAAGCGCGCCGGGATCACTATCAGATCATAGGGTTCGGACGGATCGCCGGGGTTGGACACGTCTTCAGAAGCGGTCACGCAATGCCGATGCGGACCAGATCATGCATGTGGACGATGCCCACCAGCTTTTCATTGTCTGTCACGAACAAGACCGAAACCGCATTCTCGTTCATCAGCGCCAGCGCGTCGACCGAGAGCGTTGAACGCGTGGCAGTCACGGGGCGCGGCGACATGTGATCGGCGATGCTTTCGTCCAGATCATGCACGGTGATTGAACGCCTGAGATCGCCATCGGTAAACGCGCCGACCAGCTTATCGTCCCGGTCCACCACGGCCGTGCAACCAAAGCGTTTGCGGCTCATTTCGATGGTAGCGCTGCGCAAGCTTGCCTCGCGGTTGACCTTGGGCAGAGCGTCGCCCGTCGCCATCAGGTCGTTCAGCGTGGTCAGCCGCGCACCTAAGCGGCCACCGGGGTGGAAAGCGCGGAAATTTGTTGGCGAAAAGCCGCGCGCTTCGATCAAGGCGACCGCCAGCGCATCGCCCAAGACCATCTGCATCGTGGTCGACGAGGTGGGCGCGAGTTCGTTGGGGCACGCCTCCGGCACTTTGGGTAGCGCAAGACAGATATCCGCCGCCTTGCCAATCCAGTTTTCAGGATGAGCGGTCGCCACAATCAAGGTCTGACGGTTGGCCGTACAGAAATTGACAATATCGCTAAGTTCAGCGGTCGAACCCGACCAGGTGAAGGCCAGTACGACATCGTCGCGCCCAATTGAACCGAGATCACCGTGGCTCGCCTCGCTGGGATGGATATATTGCGCCGCCGTCCCCGTCGACACGAGGGTCGCGGTGATCTTGCGCGCGATATGCCCGCTTTTGCCGATGCCGGTGACGGCAATTCGGCCCTTGATCTTGGCGAATGTATCGACCGCTTCTTCAAAGGCGGACCCGAGGTTCGAGGACAAGAGAGCGTTTTTCAGCTCTTTGAGCCCACCGATTTCAATATCGAGAGTCTTTTGTGCCGAATCGACGTGGCGCCTGATTATTGCTTCTGTCATTGTTCTTTTTATTGGGGGGCAATATTAGTTTTAAACGGTCAACCGAGGATCGCTCTGCGAACAACAAGCCTTCGCTCTGCAATGTGTCAAGCTTAGGGTAAGCCGCAAAGATGAATTTGCGCCGAACCGGTTCTATTCTTGCGACGAATGCAAGAACCGGGCAGTTGCGCGTCCCTCTAGTTAAACGGATATCCCCCTCATGATTCTGTGCGGTCGCAAGCTAACGCCCCAAAGCCCCCTGTTTCTGATCGCGGGGCCCTGCGTCATTGAAAGCGAGGAGCATTCTCTGCAAGTGGCGCAAACGCTCGCTGAAGTCGCGGGGCGGCTGGACATACTGCTGATTTTCAAGAGCTCTTTCGACAAGGCCAACCGAACCTCAGGCGCGTCGTTTCGCGGACCGGGGCTCGATGAAGGGTTGCGTATCCTTGAGAAGGTGCGCGCTGAGACTGGCCTGCCGGTGCTGACCGATGTGCATGAGCCCGCGCAAGCGCAGCCTGTGGCGCAAGTGGTTGATGTCTTGCAAACGCCCGCCTTTCTGGCGCGGCAAACCGATTTCATCGCTGCGGTGGCGGCGACGGGAAAACCGGTGAACATCAAGAAAGCGCAGTTCATGGCGCCCGCCGATATGCAGAACGTAGTCGATAAGGCACGAAACGCCGCCCGCGAGGCGGGTCACGCTGAGGACAATTTCCTGCTTTGCGAGCGCGGGACATCGTTTGGCTACAACACGCTGGTCTCGGACATGCGTGGGCTTTCGATCATGGCGGATACGGGCTGTCCGGTGGTTTTTGACGCGACCCATTCGGTGCAACAGCCGGGCGGACTTGGATCAAAATCGGGCGGGCAGAGCGAATATGTACCCCTGCTGGCGCGCGCGGCGGTGGCGGCGGGCGTCTCGGGCGTCTTTATGGAAACCCATCCCGACCCCGCGAACGCGCTGTCCGATGGGCCCAACGCGCTCCCGCTGGAGCGGTTTGAGGGGCTGGCTCGCCAATTGCTTGCCATCGATAAGATCACAAAGGCGCGTGCGGACGACTAGACATGGCCGTTGTGCGCGCCCTTAAATCGGTCCTTCTCTTCCCGGTCTGGATCATCCAGCTTGCGACCACTTCCAAGAGTTTTCTCGATCACCCGCTGATTGGATCGCAGCGGCTCAACCGAATGGGTCTGCACCGCGCGCGCGTGCGCATGGCGGATGCGCTGTGCCGTTGGCGGCGAGGCCGACTGGCGCGCCATGTGCCGCGTGAATGGCGCGAAGCCTTTGATCGCGAGGGGTTTGTGGTGGTTGAGGACATCGTCCCGCCAGAAGATTTCCCCGCGCTGCGCGACGCTTTGTTGACCACCCAGTGGGATGCGCGCGAGATGCGCCAGGGCGACGCGATCACCCGGCGCATCGCGATTGATCCGCCCATGCTGCAGGCGGTGCCTGAACTCGCCCGGCTGCTTGATCGCAAGGATGTGAACGCGCTGTTCCATTACGTCGCAAGCTACCGCACCACGCCGCTGCATTACATCCAGACCATCGTCAGCAACGCGGGCGGCGGCGATCCCGATCCGCAAGAGACAGTGCACGCCGATAGCTTTCATGCCTCAATGAAGGCGTGGCTGTTCCTGCGGCCTGTGGCCTTGGAAGATGGGCCGTTCACCTATGTGCGCGGATCGCACCGCTTCACGCCCGAACGGGTCGAGTGGGAGTACCAGCGCAGCCTGCGCGATCCCAAAGCGATTGATCGGCTGTCCGCGCGCGGATCGCCGCGGATCGATAACGCTGGGCTGACTGAGATGAAGCTGAACCCGGCTGAGGCTTTGCCTGTGGCCGCAAACACGCTGGTGGTCGCGGATACTGGCGGCTTTCACGCACGCGGCCCCGCGCAGCGATCAGGCGAGCGGGTGGAGATCTGGTCCTACGCCCGGCGCAATCCGTTCCTGCCGTGGCTGGGCGGCGATCTGCTCAGCCTGCCCGGTATCGCAGAGCGGCGCATCGGCTGGCTATGGGCGCTGCGGGACCGGCTGGAAAAGCAAATCGGACAACCATGGAAGCCAGTGGGGAAACGGCGCCCGGTCGACGATTAGGGGCCAGCGCGCGTTACGCTTTGAGCAGCGGCTTCCACCAGTCCTCGCGATCGAGATACCAGCGCAGGGTTTGCCGCAGACCCTCTTCGAAGGTCTGATGCGGCTGATAGTCAAGCTCAGCGCGCGCTTTGGTCTCGTCGATGGCGTAGCGGCGGTCATGCCCTGCGCGGTCGGTCACGAAGGCCTTGAGGCTATCGCTAGGCTGACCCTTGGCCGCCGGAGCGTCCGGGTAACGCTCGGCCAAGCCATCGATCTCTTCGAACGCGCGATCGACCTCGCGGCAGATTGCCTCGATCACTTCCATATTGGGTAATTCCGCCCCGCCTCCGATATTGTAGGTTTCGCCCGGTTTCCCGTTCTTCAGACAGGCTTCGATCCCGCGGCAGTGGTCTTCGACGTGCAGCCAGTCGCGCACGTTCATGCCGTCGCCGTAAATCGGCAGATCCTTGCCCGACAGCGCGTTGAGCAGAAACAGCGGGATCAGTTTTTCCGGGTATTGGTAGGGCCCATAATTGTTCGAGCAATTCGAGGTCGTGACCTCCAGCCCATAGGTGTGGTGATAGGCGCGCACCAAATGGTCGGACGCCGCTTTCGACGCGGAATAAGGCGAGTTCGGCGCGTAGGGCGTAGTCTCGCTAAAGGCCGGATCATCCGCTCCCAGCGATCCGAACACTTCATCGGTCGAAATGTGATGAAAGCGGTGCTCTATCCCATCGCCTTCGAGCCACACCGCACGAGCGGCTTTCAACAGCGAATTGGTGCCAAGGATATTGGTGTCGATAAACGCATCGGGTCCAGTGATCGAGCGGTCGACATGGCTTTCGGCGGCAAAGTGGACGATAGTCGTGATGCCGCGCTCGCGCAGCAAGCGCTCGACCAGCTCGCCGTCGCGAATGTCGCCTTCGACGAGTTCGGTGCGCGCCGCCCCTTCGATTGTGGAGCGATTGCCCGCATAGGTGAGCGCGTCGAGCACGATCACTTCGTCTTGCGAATGCTTTTGCGTCCAATAATGGACGAAATTGCCGCCGATAAAGCCGGCCCCGCCGGTCACGAGAAGTTTAGGCAAGGGACGCTTCCTTTTTCAGCATGGCCCGCAGATTTTCGCGCCAGGGGGTGCCGGGCCGACCCAGAACCTCGTGGGTCTTCGAGCAATCGAGCACGGAATAGGCTGGACGCGCGGCCGGTGTAGGATAATCGGCGGTGGTGATCGGCTTAATCGTTGGAATCCGGTCAAGCAGATCCAAGGCTTTTGCTTCCTCCGCGATCGCGACGGCGAATTCGTACCAGCTGATCGCGCCCGCGTCGCTGTGGTGGAACGTGCCCGAAGCGCCTTGGTCGATGAGCCCCCAAATCGTTTGCGCAAGGCCGGTGGCCCAGGTGGGCGAGCCAATCTGGTCCGAAACGATTCTCAACTCGTCGCGCTCTTTCATGAGCCGGATCATAGTGCGAACGAAGTTAGCCCCGCCTGCCTCGTAAACCCAGGCGGTGCGAACCAGCAGGTCACTGTCGCGCAGATGGTCCTCGCCCGCCGACTTGGTCCGGCCATAGGCGGAGATTGGCGCGCGCGCGTCGTCAGGCTGATAGGGCTGGGTGGCTTGGCCATCAAACACGAAGTCGGTGGAGACATGGACCAGCTTGCCCCCTTGCTGCGCCATGGCGTCCGCCATGATCGCGACCGCGTCCGCGTTGATCGCATGCGCGGTTTCCTCGTCCTCTTCGGCCTTGTCGACCGCTGTGTAAGCGGCGGCGTTGATGAGCACATCGGGCGCTTCCACCACCAGACGGGCGGCGAACATTGCATCCTCCGTGAAATCCACGTCATCGACGTCGATAGCGTTCAGCTCGACATGCGCCGGCGCGGTGCGTTGCAGCGCGCCGCCAAGCTGTCCGTTGGCGCCCGTAATCAGAACTTTCATATCGTGCGTCCCTTAGTCAAAGGCCGGGACATCGGCGAGCGACAGGCCAACGGCGTCTTTTTCGGAAATGATCGGGTTTAGCCCAGCGGTCGGCCATTCGACGCCCACCGCCGGATCATCCCACGCCAAGGTAAATTCGGATTGCGGCGCGTAGGGCGCGGTGCATTTATACATAAAATCGGTGTCGTCTTCGAGCGTGAGGAAGCCATGCGCAAACCCCTCGGGCACCCAGAACATGCGCTTGTTCGCAGCGGATAGTTCCACCCCGACCCACTTGCCGAAATGCTCAGAGGAACGCCGCAGATCGACCGCCACATCAAAGACCGCGCCGCGCGATACCCGCACGAGCTTGCCCTGAGGCCCCGGATTCTGGAAATGCAGACCGCGCAGCACGCCCCTTTGGGAGTGGCTGTGGTTGTCCTGAACCCACACCATATCAAGGCCCGCTTCGGCAAAGCCGGACACGTTCCAGGTTTCCATGAAGAAGCCGCGTTCATCGCCAAACACGCGCGGTTCAATGATTTTGGGGCCGGGGATGGCGGTGTCGAGAAGGTTCACGCGCTCAGCATCCTCAAAAGGCTGGATTCTCGAGCAGCTTGAGCAAGTATTCTCCATAGCCCGATTTGCGTAAGGGATCGGCGATCCGAGCGAGGTCCGTGTCGGTGATAAAGCCTTGACGCCACGCGATTTCTTCCGGGCACGCAATCTTCAGACCTTGGCGTTCTTCGGTGATGCGAACATAGGTCGCCGCATCAAGCAGAGAGGCGTGTGTGCCGGTGTCCAGCCATGCAAACCCGCGCCCCATAATCTCAACTGACAAAGCGCTCTCGTCCAAATAGAGCCTGTTTAGGTCGGTGATTTCCAGCTCACCGCGCCGCGAAGGTTTCAAATCTCGCGCGCGTTCCACAACCGTTTCATCGTAGAAATACAAGCCGGTCACGGCGTAGTTAGACTTTGGAAATGGCGGCTTTTCCTCGATTGAAACCGCTTTGCCGCTCTCATTAAATTCGACCACGCCAAAAGCCTGCGGATCATTCACCCGATAAGCGAACACGCTTGCTCCCTCGTCCCGTTCACTTGCGTTGCGAAGCAGCGTAGGGAGGCCGTGTCCGTAGAAGATATTGTCGCCCAAAATGAGCGCACTCGGCCTGCCATCGACAAAATCCGCGCCAATGTGAAAGGCTTGCGCGAGCCCATCTGGCCTTGGCTGCTGCGCGTAGCTGAGATTGACTCCGAAATCCGAACCATCGCCTAACATCCGCTGAAACGGTTCGGCGTCTTGCGGCGTGGTGATGATCAAGATGTCTCTGATCCCGGCTAACATGAGCGTGCTAAGCGGGTAGTAGATCATCGGTTTGTCAAAAACCGGCATCAGTTGTTTCGACACACCTCGGGTCAAAGGATAAAGCCGGGTGCCCGACCCACCGGCCAAAATAATTCCTTTTCGAGACATTGATTTTATCGCTTTCTGACAAATGCCTTCGGTGTCGCTACGCGTGTCATGCACTCTCTTTCTGGGGAGCTCGACAGCCAGATCCGTCGCTAGTTCCCGTTGCCAAGACTGTTGACCGTGTTTGTGACGGTCACGATGGGCGCGAACAACTGGCCCACCGTCTGGATTACCCTGAGCGGCTGGTTGGACGCCGCGTTACCGAAATACAAAATATCGCTATCGCGGAGCGCGAATTGCTGCGCGAGGAAGAAGGTCGGCGCATCAAGCAGGTTGAAGTGATACACGGTCGGCGCGGTTGAGCCGGGCCCAGCGTAGCGAAACAGGAAAACCGCCTTGGGATCGCCGGCGTTTCCTTGTGGACCTCCCGCCATGGAAATAGCTTCGATAACGGTCATGCTTTCGCGGGTGAAGCGCATTTGCTGCACCCTCCCCGAGGCGCCAAGAACGGAGAACATCAGCGGCTCTGGAATCACTGTCAGACGGTCCCCTGGAAAGGCACGCAGGTCGCGGTAGGGCCCGGCCATAACATCGCCAAGCCGCAGCCGCGCGCTGCTCTCACCGCGCTCCACATTGAGCGCCAGGTCAATCGGCTGCCCTCGATAACCTCCGGACAAGGCGATAATATCGCCCAGAGTTTCCTGATTGGTCTCCAGCACCAGGCGGCCCGGACGCACGACTTCACCGCTGACAATGACCGAATTGCCGACCACACGTTCGCGATTGATCAGGACCTGCGGATCTTGGCTCAATTTTTTTAGGCTCGCGCGGATCTGGTCCTGCACCTCGGCTATGGTGCGGCCCTTTACGAACAGGCGTCCTGCATAAGGGACATCGATATAGCCATCATCATCGACGCGGCGCGGAGGCAATGTCTGCGCTTTGACGGAGGGGTCGAAGCCTCCCGCTGCTGCGACAGGAGCGGGAGCGTTGCCGGCAAAAAGCGATACGCCAGCCTCAAAGATAGTGATGGCCAACACGTCACCTTGACCGATAAGATCGGTTGGTTGTGTATCGAATTCAGGCAATTGCCACTCGATCGGAGGCGCGCCAGGCGGGATCGCATCCACTGACGTCACCGGCACAATGGCGATGTCCAGGCCCGCTTCCAGCCCATCCTGCGCGGTCGATTTGATCCGTCCGCCGGTGGGCCCGCTGGACGGGAGCGTGTTGCAGGCGCCAAGGAATAGTATCGCCGCGAGGCCGATAAGGAACTTCAGATTCATCGTGAATTCTAGCCAGATTTGTCTATGAGCGGCCCGCCTAACGAAAAAGAAGGGTCAGGCCTAGCCCATTGCCGCACAATTCCAGCCACTCTGGTCCCGAAATGGGGGTAACTCGCATCCGCGAGCAGCACGTGTTCGACCTTATGTTGATCACCTTGCTTCGTCCCCACCGGTTTGTCGCTATTCTTTTCTGGCGCACTTTGGGCAAGCGTCTCCGCGCGCGTGGGCGGCTTGAAGCGGCGATCTCAAGCCTCCCCTTCGCGATTGAGCGCGGCATGCACCGACAGGCGCAGGTGGATCTGGAAGCCATAGAGCAAGCGCGCAGCGTGGGCCGAGCGATAAGCCTCTGCATTCATATCCACATCGAGCGCAATTCGCGCGCCGCTGACGCTCGCTCTGCCATCAAAGCGGCGCTCAACCAGAGCTTAACGCCTGAATGCATTCTCATCACGAGAGAGCCGGGCGCTCCGAGCGAGCCCAGCGCTGATGGGCGTATTTGCGATTTGGCAGGGGAATTTGGCCATTACATGGAAGGCCTCTCGGCCGCGCTTGCAGAGGCGAAGGCTTTGGGTGCGACTTGGGTGTTGCCCTGCACGCCGCGCAACCAGCCGACCAGGCACGCCATTGCAGGGTTTGCCGCACACCTTCTCGGCGTTCCCGATAGTCCAGCGACGAATATTGTTTATGGCGACACGCGCGAAGCGCCCAGAGGCGCCCTGAGCCCGGTCCGACGACGCTATTGGTTTAAACCCTTGTGGGACCGGCGAATGAGCTTGTCGCAGGACTACTTTACATCCGGATGCGCTATGGCGGTCGAGCCAGCCCTTCGCGCTCTGAAATCACCGCCGCACCACATTCCGCGCTCCCTCTATGATCTGGCGCTTACCATCAGCGGAACCGGGCAGGTAGAGGCTTGCTGCAGGGTGGTCGCGCAAACTCCTAAGGGTGAATGGTGCGTGCCCGATCCGACGCGCATGGAGACGGTCGCTCATCATGTCGCGGGCCAAGGTGATGTGGTCACCGGTCCTTTTGGCACAACCCAAGTGCGCTGGAGCTTGCCCGATACACCACCCACGGTCAGCGTTATCGTCGCAACGCGCGACCACGTCGAACTGCTTCGGACCTGCGTCGAAGGTGTGCTGAAAGGGACAGACTATCCCGCGCTCGATGTGATTATTGCCGATAATGAGAGCGTCGAGCCTGAGACACTCTCTTACATGGAAGCCGTTTCGGCAGACCCGCGCGTCCAGATCGTGCGTTGGCCGCATCCCTTCAATTATTCCGCGATCAACAACTTCGCCGCTGGCCATGCGACGGGCGATTACCTGTGCCTGCTGAACAACGATATTGAGGTGATTGAGCCCGGCTGGCTGACCGAGATGATGCGCGAGGCCGTGCAGCCCGGCGTTGGCGCCGTCGGCGCGCGGTTGCTCTATCCGGATCGCTCTATCCAGCACGCCGGGGTCGCTATCGGCATCGGCAACGCGGCGGGCCACGCGCATCGTGGGCTGCCTTACGGCGAGCCGGGATATTTCGCCCAAGCGCTGATTGCGCGCGGAGCCAGCGCAGTGACGGCGGCGTGTTTGGTGGTTTCAAAGGCTCGCTTTGACGAGGCTGGGGGCCTCGATGAGGAAAACCTTGCGGTTGCCTACAACGATGTGGACCTGTGCCTTAAGCTGCGCAAGCTGGGCCTGACCAATACTTACACGCCGCGTGCCACACTGATCCACCACGAGAGCAAGTCGCGCGGCCTCGACTTCGCACCTCAGCATTTAGAGCGCTATATGTGCGAGCTTGAGGTGTTTCAGGAGCGTTGGAATACAACGAGCGTCGTCGATCCTTGGCATCATCCTATCTTGGCGCGCGAAGAAGAGAGGTATTCGGTTGGGTGATATCAGTACGGTGGTTTTGTTCAAAACCTCACCAATTCAGGCTAGCAAACCGCTTGGCGCGTGCTGCTCCGTGGCCTCTTCTGCACCTCATTGCAGGTCTTCGGTCACCGCGTGTGGCGAAAGACTATTGTTCCACCATATCTGACCCTCTAGGCGCAAAGCTGTGGTATCCGTGCTGATTGAACGTCTAGCCAAACGCATGCGGGCTTGGGCCTGGTGGGCCTCTGGCCGGGCTTTCGATGACCCGTGCGCGCCCGAAACTGAGCTGAGTGAAGAGGCCGATCGGGAGTTGCTCGAAAACTCAGAGCTGTTCGACGCGGAATGGTATTCAGGACGGTATTCAAACTCTATTGAGAACGGTCTCGATCCTGCTTCCTGTTTCTTGCAAAATGGCGCGCGCCGTCGGCAAAGTCCGTCTCCCAAGTTCGATGGTGCGGCCTATTTGACCGATTATCCAGATGTGGCTGAAGCGGGCGTCAATCCTTTGCTACATTACCTTAGGAACGGTATTAGTGAAGGTCGTCGGTATAGCCACTTAATCGATTACGAAGCCTCGAAGGCTTGGTCAGCTCAGAGAAGCTCTGATCGCCCATTAGTCGTTTTCGAGAGCCATGATCTTGATATTCAGGGCGCTCAAACCAGCTTGTTTGAGATCGCATCGGGCGTACATGCTGATGGTCGTTATGAGGCGGTGCTCTCATCGGCTAAACCTGGACCAATGGCGCAAGCCTACAAGCAAATGGGCATCCCGGCCTTTTTTCATTGCACTCCGCCTATCGGGGCCTGTGTCGATCCTGAATTCTACCTTGAACGGCTTGATCAGCACTACAGGTCCATCAATCCGGCGATCATACACATTAATACCCTCGCTAATGCTTTGCCGGCTGTCGCTGCGCATCGTGCGGGAATTCCGTTCGTTTGGAATGTCCGCGAGGGTGGTGATCCGATGGCCTATTTGGGGTTGCTGCCGCCAAATCTGATGTCGGAGGTACAATACGTGTTTCGCCAAGCCTCAGAAGTGATCTTTGTGGCCAAAGCCACTCGAGACGAAATGTGCGATACTCTTGAAATGCCGTCTCGAGTTTCGACCATCCCGAACGGGGTTGATCCCAAAGCCCTCGTCGCGCACGCCCCAGTACACGATCGTGCTGCTATGCGGGATCGTCTTGGTCTCAAGCCAGAGGATGTCCTAGTCTTGATTGTCGGGACCGTGTGCGAGCGTAAAGGACAGCTTGATCTGATAAGGGCAGCGCCTTACCTAAATCGGCTGGTGGATGGCGAGATAGTTATTGCTTTCTTGGGCCTTACGCAAAACTCGTATTCACGGGCCTTGCGCGAAGCGGTTGTCGCACAGAAGCACGATAGAGTTCGAGTGCTGCTGCTTGATCATACGGCGGGATTGGAAGAGCGCCCACAAGCTTTGGCACACTATAGAGCGGCGGATGTATTTGTCCTTACTTCGCGGATGGAGAGCTATCCGCGTGTGACGCTCGAGGCCATGGCTTTTGGATTGCCGATTGTGTCAACTCCCTGTGCTGGCGTGGTTGAGCAATTGCAAAATAATGTAAGCGCGTTGTTCTATCCAGCAGGAGATGCTGAAGCTCTCGCCAGTCAGTTGAATAGACTTCTCGATGACCCCGAAGCGCGGATCAGGTTTGGACTTGCGGCACGCGAGCGTCTGGACAAACTCTTGTCTTACTCACAGATGGTTCGCGCGTACGTGGCCGCGTACGATAGAGTTCTCACTTCGACGTGATTGTGTTGCCTGAATTGGCGTTTAAATCGACTTAAGCCCCTATTCGTGGACCCTAAGGAAACAAAATGCACGAAGTTACTGGTCAGACCGTCTCATCATCGTCTGCTGGCAAAAAGTTTATGATCGCAGATGAAGTGATGGCGCGATTTGCCGCTACAATTTCCAGTGATGAGGTGAAAATTGTCTCGTTTGATATTTTTGATACGCTTCTGACCAGGTGTTTCTTCAAGCCAAAGGACGTGTTTTCTTACATCGCGAACGATCCTGGTGTTCTTGTAGAACTGGGTGACTGGGACTTTGCATCCGCTCGTAGCGAAGCCGAAACATCAGTCCGATTGCGCCTAAAGGATGAGGGTAAACTCCTCGATCCGACCTTGGACGATATTTACATGGAATTGGCGCATCTAAGCGATGTTTCATATGCGACGGCCGAGAAGCTCAAGCAGCTTGAGATCAAGACGGAAATTGCTTGTGTCCGTCCCCGCTTGGCAGCCACGCAATTGTACGATTTGGCGCTTCGATTGGGTAAGCCGGTAATTCTTGTTACCGACATGTACCTGCCAACGTGGGTAATTGAAAGGATGCTAAGCGCGATCGGATGCGATGGCCCTCACACCATGTTTCACTCAGCTGAAAGCGGTTACACGAAAAAGCATGGGACAATTTTCCCCTATATCGCGCAGCAGCTTAAAACAAATCCCGACGCTTTCCTGCACTTTGGTGACAACCGCAATTCGGACATAAGGCAAGCCGAGAAAGCAGGTTGGAAAGCCCTGCAGCTTCAGGACTATCGCTCGATCCTGAAAAATCCTGATGGCATGCCCCTCTCAGGTTTGCTGCCCGATTATTCGACCGGCCAAGAACCTCAGAGCGGACCCACAGGCTTGAATTACGCGCTGATGATGGAGCGGAGTTTTGGGAATTCTTTGAAGGCTATAAGCCCTACTAAGAAATCCATGAGTGCGAAAGACTTCGGCTATATAGGTGTCGGACCGTTTGTTCTGTCGCTCGTGTTGTGGGTGCGGCGTCTTTCACGGGAGAAACGGATCAAAAAGATTGCATGGCTCGCACGTGACGGACACCTGTTGCATAAAGTAGCCCAGCGAGTGGACGACGCAGCGGGGGCCGCTTCGCAATCGATTTACCTTCCGATCTCGCGCCGAATGCTCATTCCCTATCTTGTGCATCAGCGCGATGGTCTCGATCGTATTCTGGGGGTCGGTTTCTCTCCTGAGATGACGGTGATGCAATTCGTGGAAACGCGTTTCGGCCCTGAAGCTCTTGCGATTATAAAGAACTCTCTAAATGACGACGCTGAACGCTTTCTGTTCTGTTCCATGCGCGATCAGTACCACCATGTTGTTCGATTGCTCAAAGAGCGAGTTGACGAACTTCGTGAAGCAAATAAAAATTCTTACGCAAGGCTCGTCGACTTTTACCGACAGCACCTTGATGGAGAAGCTGATAAGGCAATCTTTGATGTGGGACGCAAAGGTACGTTTCAATCCGCGTTGTCGAATATGATCGGACATCGGGTTCATGGGTTTTACGCAGTCAATAGCTATGCAATCCAGCGTAATGCACCCGGGCGCAGTTATGATTCCTTCTTAGGTATTATCGACCACAGAGTTCGCTCAAAGAATCCGGATACGGTCATCTACGAGGCACTCCTGTCGGAAAGCGGTGGTTCATATCTTGGCCTTGATGCAAATGGCGAGCTCATCCGGGCGGACAAGAAAATGAACGCCGATGAGGAGCAGTTCTTCTCTGAGTTGCACACAGGGGCGCTTGAGTTTGCAGACGATGCTATTGCAATGCATGGTGCACGTGTTGTCGAATTGGAGCAGGAGCCTTTCTACGCGTCTTACGCGCTTGAAAACTGGCAGGACAGTGTGGCGGCGACACAATTGCTGTCATCGGTCCGCCACGAAGACTCAATGTCCACCGTCACGCCTCGAACGCTCACGGATTATCTGATTGGTAAACCCGCTGCGAACAACGCGGCGCAGTTTGCTCCTAAGGCTGACAAACGGCGCCGCATTGCTATTTATTGTCCTGCTATGACCCGCATACGTGGCGGGGCCGAGCGGATCGCGGCGCGCCTCGCAAATCACTTGCACCGCCATGGCTACGAGGTGCTTGTGTATAGCTCCGGTCGACCAGAGGCCTCAATCGAACCGGTGTATGACTTGCAACCAGGTATTCATGTTCGCAATGTCGATACAGGTAACATCGACCAGATGGTCTCAATGATAGGAGAGTTCGATCCCGATGCGGCGCTCGTGCTGGCATCAGGTTCTGTCGTTCTAAGGGTGTCGAAGGCGCTCTTGCATTGCGGTGTCCCCTACATGCTTTCAGAGCGAGCGGCGCCTGAGGCTTCTATGAGTATTTATTGGCGCGATCATTCAACCGAAAACTACTTCGCCGCATATGAATGCGCATCTGCGATTTCGGTCCAGTGCAATGGCTTCCGGGACGCTTTCCCACAGCGAATGAGGGAGCGTGTTCTAGTGCTTCCCAATCCGATTGAAATGGTCGAAGTTGGCAATGTAGACCGCGAGAATACGGTCCTTTGCGCCGCCCGGATCTGGTTTGAACAAAAGCAGCAAGACGTGCTGCTGCGAGCCTTTGCACAGGTGTCGGACAAGCATCCTGAATGGCGTTTGAAGTTCTTTGGCGAGCCGTATGGAAAAGATGCGACCACGCTGGAAGCGTTGGCGACCGATTTGGGAATCTCGAAGCGAGTCGAAATTCGGCCAGCAACCCCGCAAATTGCGAAGGAATTCAAGAAGTCTGGCGTGTTTGTGCTGCCATCAGCGTTCGAGGGCTTCCCAAATTCTTTAGCCGAGGCGCTGGCGCATGGGATGCCCGCAATAGGCTTCCAATCGTGTCCAGGTGTCAACGAATTGATTCTCGACGGAAAAAACGGCATTTTGGTGGATGATACCGATCTGATTGAGATCGCGAAATCGACGCAGATCAAGGCGGCAGGCTTTGCGAAAGATCAGATGGCCTCTCGAATGGCGGACGCGCTTGGCACGATGATGGACTCTCGATCCAAACGCGCTGATGCCTCAGCGAAGGCCATCGAGCTGATACAGCAATACGACGCCGCTCGCGTGCTGAAAACCTGGGAGCGCGAAGTGGAAAGCCTTTGCACCCAAGATGGTTCGATGTTCGCGCAGCAGCGCTTGGCAGCCGTAGACGCACTGCTGACTAAACCTCGAACGGATTCTGGCTCTGAGCCCAGCTTTGAGCCTGGACCTGAGGCTGAGAGTTCTGATGTCATCAATGCAAAAGCACAGCCAAGTCTGAGCGAGCAAGCGGCCTATAATCACGAGCGTGAAATCGCCGTTCGCCAAATATTGGACGGTAGTCTTCGGCTGCGCTTACAGCAGTCGCTGCGCCTGATCCGCGGGCAAGACTTGATGACGGACTGGGAGCTGTTTGACGCTCAGCTCAAACCAAACGGATTAGTTGAACTCGCCGTGCCTTCAAGTTTCGATGAGACGGCTTATCTTGCTGAGAACGTCGACGTAAAGGAAGCCGTTGCGAACGGTGATTTTCAAAGTGGTTATGCGCACTTCTTGCGGCACGGATTTCTTGAGGGCCGTCGGCGAGCCAACAGGTCATAGCGCTCGTACAAATGCCAGCCCAAGCAAGAAAAGACATTGTCTCGACGCGTTTGCTGGGAGACGCAGACTGCGCTCTGCTTGTCTTGGTCCGGCTTTGGTTTGGCCGACTGAGCCGCTCACAGCAGGATAGTGTCGGTTATATCTCGACTGTATCCGTCAAGCGTTTCAATGCGAAGGACACCGCGCGCGAAAGGCCATCTTTTGCATTGTAGATGCTTCGGACAAGCGGGCCGAAGTCGGCCCACACCGTTTTTCGATCAGATAGGCATTGATAAGTCCGCCAAAAAACTTCGACACCAAGGATTTGTGGCATTAGGAACACACCGTGGTAACCGAACGAAAATGAGGGATCGCCAGTTCTTTCGGTGGAGAATTGGTTGGCGAGCTCGACTGGTGCGAAACTCAAGCCGAGGCTCTCCACGAACGCTCGGTTAGTCCGGCAAATAGCCAAATCCTCTGGGTGGTGGCGCTCGAATTCGGGTGCGCGACAGGCCTCCAGCAGCCGACGGCTGCGCAGCGAGAAGCCCCCATTCCCGACTTCGTAACCATCGTCGAACTGTGGCCAACTCGCCCCGATGTAGTCGTATTCGAGAAACGCGTCCTGCCAGCGGCCCGCGTCGATCACGTGCCCGTCCCACTGGACGATCAGGCAATGATCGGTCTCGATATGGTCGGCGAGCTCTTCGAGCATGAAGCGCGAATAGGCTTCCGATGAGGTGATCGGATCGATGGCGACCACGCGGATGCCCGAAGTGGCATCGAGCCCCAACAAGGCTGGGTCATGGTCGGTGAAAAGCAGAGCGTCGGCAAATTCGATCTGCGCCAGCGACACCTTCATTGCCTGCACAGTGGCCTCGAGATTGGACGAACTCACAGCGCACAAAGTAACGCTGTCTAGATGCAGTCGCGGTCCATCACGGCTCTTTAGAAGGGGCGTTGCAGTCATCGCAATCGTCTACAACCGTATCACAAATTGCTCGCTTAAACGGCTGAGCTCTGGGTGGTGAAAGGGGTCTGCGCTCTTAGGCGCTTGGCGCGCGGGCGCAAGCCCTGTGCTCCACCGCTCTTGCAGCGTTGCAACCTCGCGCGCTTGCCGGGCGGCCCCCTCAGCATCCCGATCGAGACCGCGTGAGACCGATTCATGGTGCACTAAAGTCGCGCGCGGTTCGTAAAGGGTCTTCCATCCGCGCTGGGCCAGGCGGCAGCACAAATCAACATCGTTGAATGAGACCGCAAAGCGGTCTTCATCAAAGCCGCCCACGGCTTCAAACCGGTCGCGCCGTACCACCATGCAGGCGGCTGTGACCGCAGAGGCGAAGTGTGGCAGTGAATGGCGATGGAAATAGCCTTCCTCGTCGGGATGGAGCGTGCGGTGTGCATGCGCCGCTGCGCCACCGATGCCCAAGACGACGCCTGCGTGCTGGATCATGCCGTTGGGATAGAGCAAGCGCGCTCCCACCGCTCCGATCTCGTCGCGCTGCGCTTGCTGTGCCATGGTCGTGAGCCAATCGGGCTCGATCACCTCGATATCGTTATTGAGGAAGCATAAGAGCTCGCCTTCGGCGCGAGCTGCGGCTCGGTTGTTGAGCGCGGCGAAATTGAATGCGCCCTCGTCGCGTATGACCCTCGCGAACTCTTCGTCGAGGGCGCTAAGATACTCGAGCGTTTCGGGGTCATCGCTGCCATTATCAATAACGATGATGTCGAGCGCGCCGGGATATTCGGTCTGCATCAGACCCCTGAGGCACACGCGCAGGAGGTCGAGACGGTTGCGCGTTGGCACCAGAACGCTGATCTTTGGGAAAGGCTCATCCCGTTTCGCGATTGTCACGGGCGGCAGCGGGAGTTGCGGCGCGGGCCGGGCGCGGCGATGGAAAAGGACGTGGCGAAGGTGCATCGGTTCCTTCGAGTTAGCCGTGCAGGCCGTGATCGCCTGGTGGGTAAGATCAGTGAGCCATCGGTCTGACGGCGACAAAGCCTTTTTACGCAGCAATGCCGACCCCGTGAGGTAATCACAGTGCTGAAACAGTTCAGCGTTCCAATCTGGCTTGAAATGCGGCGAGGTCAGCGTGCCGTCCTCAGCAATCAAGTCGTCGTCGGCGTAGATCACGTGCGTCGTCTCATCAGTGACCGTGGCCGCGCTCAGGAATGCGCCAGCCCCTCTCGCGAGTTGCGTTCCAGCCTCAAGAGGAAGAACCCATGTTTCCTCTCCGGCTAGAAGATCGGCGAGCTGCGAGAGATCGGCGACTATCGCTGCGGCGATCCCCTCTGCGGCGCAACTGGCAAGGGTCTGCTCGGCGCCGTCACCCGGCTCTACCAACGCGAGTACGGATCTCGGTTCTCCATTCGATGGCGCCTTCAGAGGCCCTCGCCTCGCGCGCCACAGGCGATAGGCGCGCGGGGATTGTCCAAGCAGCGGGGCGAGCGTCATGCGGGCGCGCAGCTTTTTGCCTCTGATCCGCCACCATACAGCGCGAGCGTATGACGCGGGCTGCGCGCGCAAAGCGTCCCAGTGTACCGCAGCGCGCAAAAACGCGGCGGTGAAGCGCCCAGGGGGCGGGATGTCGGTAAGATCGCGCATCAAAGCATCGCGTTACGCGCGTGGCGCAAAGAAACAAGCAACCAACCGCTTGAAAGCTCCAAGATCACCGGGTTATTCACGTGCGTCAAAAGGAGCTCCCACTGATGCTGTCAAAGATCTTTACTACCACCGCGCTTTTCCTCGCGCTTGGTGCTGGACTTGCTGCCCCGCTCACCGCAGAAAACGGCTACCGCACCCCTCCCGCTGAAATCACAGATATCGTGACCCGCGCGCCCGCGCCGCGCGTGTCTCTTTCGCCAGATAAGTCGACGATGCTGCTGATGGAGCGTGAGGCCCTGCCTCCTGTCTCTGAGCTAGCCAAACCTATGGAGAAACTGGCCGGGATGCGGCTCGATGCGAGCATCAATGATCGCTATGGCACGCGCGCTTATGTCGGGCTGACCTTGCAGGACGTCGCCACCGGTGAGACGCGCGCTGTTGCGCTGCCGGATAACGCCGATATCGCGGATGTTTCATGGTCGATTGACGGGTCCAAAATCGTGTTCACTAACACGCGCGTCGGCGGCATGGATCTGCATGTGCTCGATGTTGCAACGGGCGCGGTGTCGAAGCTACTGACGGGCGGCGTAAACGGTATCTTTCAAAGCCCATCGTGGATGGCGGACGGCTCCTTGATGGTGCTGACCATTCCTGAAGGGCGTGGGCCCATGCCGACCCGCTCGCTAACGCCAAGGGGCCCGGCGATCCAAGACGCCTCGGGCGGGCAAGAGGCACAGACGCGCACCTTTCAGGATCTGCTCAAAGACCTGCATGACGAAGCGATGTTTAGGTGGCTGACCACCAGCCAGCCCGTGATCATGGACGCCGATGGCTCCAACAAGCGTATGATCGGCGAACCCCGGATCTACACCGGCGTTTATCCGTCTCCTGATGGCGAATATCTGATGATGGACTGGATTTCAGAGCCTTTTTCCTATCAGGTTCCCTATTATCGCTTCCCCAGCACAACTGCGGTCTTCACGGAGGATGGCGAGCTCGTCTCGACCATCGTTGAGCAACCGCTGGCGGACGCTTTGCCAGTGCAAGGCGTGGTGACGGGGCGCCGCAACATCGGATGGCACCCTACGGCGGATGCGATGATCGTGTGGACTGAGGCGCAAGATGGCGGCGACCCGCGCGTGGAAAGTGACAATCGCGACAACCTGTATGGGCTGGGCGCGCCGTTCGACGCTGAGCCGCGTTTACTCGCAAGACACGAGGACCGGGTTTACGGCGCCATCGGCATCGAGGGGTCGGACGATCTGATCATTTCCGAATACGACCGCGACACGCGCGAATTGCGCCAAACGCTGGTCGATGTGATGGATGGTGAAGCTCAGCGCGAGATCGGCCTGCGCAACGTTCAGGACGCCTATAACGATCCCGGTACGCCGATGATGAAGGTGCTCGACACGGGCTTCTCTGTGGCACGCATGGACGATGGCGAGCTGTTTTTGACGGGTTCGGGGGCGACACCAGCGGGCCTGCGTCCGTTCCTGCGCCGGTTCGACATCGAAACCCTCGAAACCGAAGAGCTGTGGCGCAATTCTGGCGAGCAGCTGGAGTCTGTCATTGACGTCGTGTCCGATGATGGCAGTCAATTCCTCACTTTTTACGAGAGCCCGACAAACCCCGGCAACGTGAAGCTGTACGCTGATGGCGATGAGCGTTTTCTGACAAACTTTCCCGATCCGCATCCCGAGCTCACCGGGATCAAACGCGAAGTCGTCAAATATACGCGCGAGGACGGGGTCGAGCTGACCGCGACGCTCTATCTTCCGCCCGACTACATTGAGGGCGAGAAAGTGCCCGTCGTTGTGTGGGCCTATCCGCGCGAATTCAACAACGCAGAGACGGCCAGTCAAAATCGGGATTCTCCGTATCGCTTCACGCGCATTGGCGGCTATTCGCACCTGTTCTTCCTCACGCAAGGCTACGCCGTGCTCGATCGCGCGGCTATGCCCGTGGTGGGAGCCGACCCTGAGACCGTCAACGACACCTTCATTGAACAGGTCGTCTCCAGCGCAAAGGCGGCCATCGACTTTTCGGTGAAGCGCGGTTTTGGCGACGGCGAGCGCGTCGGCGTGGGTGGCCATTCTTACGGCGCGTTCATGACCGCGCACCTGTTGGCGCAAAGCGATTTGTTCAAGGCCGGCATTGCGCGCTCGGGAGCCTATAACCGCACGCTCACCCCGTTCGGTTTTCAGGCGGAACGCCGCATCTTCTGGGATACGCCAGAGACCTATTACAAGCTCAGCCCGTTCATGGCCGCTGACAAGATTAACGAACCGATCCTGTTCACCCACGGCGAAAACGACAACAACTCGGGCACTTTCCCGCAGCAATCACGGCGCATGTTTGCCGCGGTCAAGGGCACCGGCGGAACCGCGCGTCTGGTGATGCTGCCGCACGAATCGCACGGCTATCGCGGACGAGAATCCGTGCTGCACACGCTGGCGGAGATGTTCGACTGGTTCGAAACGCACGTGAAGAATGCCGAGGTTTTGGAGGCCGCGGATACACTTGGTGACGGATCAGATAGGTCTCAAGTGACCGCCAAGATCGACCGAATGGCGCCATAGGCGTATTGATCCGAAAGCATGCAGAACAAGACGTTGCGCTTCGCGCATTTGCGTCGACTCCTCTCTTCTTTGAGGGATGAGAAGAATTATGTAATCAGGAAACCCGGGCTGAGTGTGCCGGTGTTCGCCTTGGCTGGCAGCAAGGTTGGCTACCTGGCGTCAAGCGGAGGGGCTTAGCGCAATTCTTGACCTCGAGCAGAACACCTTGCGGCCAGAGAGTCCATTTTGGCTTTGACTTATTCCGCGAAGCGCGGACCGAGGATCGGGTTTGTCTTGCAAGGTGATTTGCTCAAAAACGGCATCACAATTTTTGGCGGCTGATTGATGGACGACGCCGAACCCACGCCCACGAACAAGCGGTACTCGTCGCGCTCCACGCGCTGAAGTTGAGCAGGAGCGAGGAGACTGAGGAATGAGTTGGAGGATCTTTTGGCGTGGTGCGCGGCGTTACAGCAAGTCGGTATAGCATGACCCCATTGGGCCGACTTATTTATCCTGCGTGCTGATACTTCGAGCGTGCCGGAAACTGGCGCAAAGCCCGGGACCCGTTAATCTTTAACTGCCTAGCGTACTCGGCGAAATGATCGTTGGTCGCGAAATACGGCTTACAGCAGCGCCCATGGAACCCGCATGGGCGATGAACTTTGGGACTTCTCCCACAAGGATGGCTTCCTCTAATTCTTCCATGATAATGCAGGTGAAAATACAAGCGATCGCGCGGTGGTTGGATAGATGCTATAAGCAGGAACAACTACCCATTTACTTAACGAGACTATGCATGCTCGCCGCGCGCACGAATGAGGTAATCTCGTCGCAATGGTTTATACTGACCTACATCGCCACCCTTGCGAACCTCGAAAATTCGATCAAGCACGCCAATTGGATTTAGAGTCGCCATAACTAGAAGGTACGGCGTCAGCGTCCAGTTTCCTTACCCAGAGTGCGCATTCTTAGAGGCGGCCTTCAAACCTTGATAACCCGAACCTTGTTTTCGCCCTCTTCGATGACTGCCCCGATCCCGCCAAAAAACGTATTCCACGCTTTGTAGACCCCTGGCCATTTGTCTTCGCTGTAGTCGTCCCCCACAATAACTCCCCCGGTGCGCAGGCTTGGCCACCATTCCTCCAGGTCATTTGTAACGGATCGAAAATCATGGCCCGCATCAATATGGATAAGGTCAGCCTTCAGGCCCTTGATCTTAAAAAGGTTTGATGCGTTTATAGAGTCGAGGGGGACCGGAATAACGACGTCTTGTAGTTCCTCATCGATGATGTTTTTGAGGAATGTCATGTAAAGGTTCGGGTAACCGTAAATTACGCGCAGATCATTCGCGTATTTGACGTTGGACCAGTGTTCTGCTGAGCCAAGCCATGTGTCTACACAAACGATGACTGAATCTAGGCCTAGTTCTTTGATTTTCTTGCCCATATGAATAGTAGAGCGGCCCTTCCATACTCCGATTTCGACAATGACAGACGGTTTGATCTGTTCGATCGATCCGTCTAAGAAGTGGTGAACGGATGAAGACCAACCTTGGATGTCTTTTGCAAACAAGTCCCGAGGGAATTTTTCGAAAGGGTCGCCGAATGGAGAGAGGGCAGAAAGTGTTATTTCGCGGTTTTTTTTCAGATGCAATGCCATATTCTGCTTTACCTCTCAGTTTATGATTTATAGCCGGAAAGTCAGCATCAATCGTCTAGAATCGTCTAAATCGAATAGTCGACGGAAAATGAGGGTGTGAGTTGGTCTGGCTTTTCTGCCTATTTGCCCTCTTCACTTTCGCGTGATCGCCCGGAAAAGTCGAGACATTGGACTATTAGGTCGCTCCCTCGGAGCCTGTACCCACTTTTCGTCGCTAAGCACTTCGCCCAAGTAGGCATTTGGCCTCCGCTTGCCGTCCGCGATTGAGCGCGGGGCGCGGGTTTGCAGCTGGCCGATAGCTTCATCAGAAAACGCGGGCGTGTAATAAATGCAGTCGTCGAAAAAATAATGCGTGACCTGTGACCATCGCGTCAACGTTGGGTTTGTCTGCTTGCTGCCGCCGTGCAACAGGTTTGCTGTCCAGATCAAAGCCTGTCCCTTCCGCGCGAGAAAGGGCTCACTTTTCGTATTATGGGCGTCTTGAAGTTTTTGCCACGCCCTGGCGAAGGGTTCCTGAGCGGAACTAAGTTCGCTCTCGAATCCCCGCCTTCCTATCATGGCGTTCGTTACAATGGGCCATGTATGGGAGCCGGGCACATAAAACAGAGGGCCCGCGTCGGCGGAAACATCCTCCATTGCAACCCAGACCCCGCACATGAAGCGTTCAGGTAAAGAAGAAAAGTGGACTGAATCAGAGTGGACGTCTTGCTGGGTTCCGACCGGAAAATTCAATGTCTGGAATGGAAAGGCCTCACGGCCATAAAGCTTCTTTAAGAGAATTAGGATCTGAGCATTTGCGGCGATTGCTCGCACATCATCGTCGAATTGCCATGCGTCTTGCACGCGGCGTTCCCCGCGGGTCTTGTCGGCGTCCGGGTCACCAAACGGGATATTAAACTTAGGTGCTAAATGGCCTTTGATGCGACTAATCCGAGCGCAAATCTCTGGATCCGGGAAATCTAGAACCGCGTACCCGCGTGTGTTGAGATCCCGTGCAATAACCCGCTCAGTCTCGTCGAGATCGGAAAGGGGATCGGTCTTAAAGAGCGGGGACTCGATCCGGGGCACGCCGGGGAAAATGGATTGCGTCATCTGTTCTCTCGGCTTGTACTGCGGGATGCCCTACAAGCGTTCATACGCCGCGACGCCTTCCGCAACGTCTTCATATAGTTGGGCTACACCCTGGTCCAGAACGATCACGCGAGTACAATACTCTCGAACTGTGACAAGGCTATGTGACGCAAGGAGCAATGCACGGTCCTGACGTTTTTCGAAAAATTCCGATTTGCACTTGTCTTGAAAACCTTTGTCTCCAACCATGATAACTTCGTCGATTAAGTAGCACTGAAATTCAATAGCTAGGGACAAGGCAAAAGCCAAACGAGCGCGCATGCCGGAAGAATAGATTTTCACCGGCATACGCAGATTTGCCCCGAGTTCGGTAAATTCTTCGACGAATTCACGCATTTCGGCGTAAGGCTTATCGTAAATTCTCGCGATAAAGCGGGCGTTGTCATACCCTGTGAGACTCCCTTGAAAGCCTCCTGTGAAGCCTAATGGCCATGAGCAGGTCATACTACGCTGCACTTTACCGACGGTCGGCATTTCTACTCCCCCGATCAGCCGAATGAGAGTCGATTTTCCCGCGCCATTGCGTCCAAGAAGTCCAATCCGGTCGCGCGGGTTGATCGTAAAGTTCACCCCCTTGAGCACCTGTTTGGACATTTTTCCCTTTCGGTACTCCATATGGACGTTGCGACAGTGTATCATGTTACAGTCATTGTTCGGCGGACCCGCCGACATAGGATGAGCCCAAATACGAGACACACCAGCGGAATGCCCACCGCTTTCGGAAGATCATAGTAGGGCGTCACCACCGGCCCGAACGCTCCATATCGCATTAACTCCATTGCGCTCACCATCGGCGACCACATCAGGGTTTCTCGCATTGCAGGAGGTAACCAAGCGGCTAAATTGAAAACACCAGAAAAAGGTATGGCAAGATAAGTGCTTATGGGGACCAGTTTCGTTACGATCTCAGAGAGCTCGGATAATGGCGCAAGGATTGTGCAGACCGATAGGACAAAGAAGATGTAGATCGCCCAGCCCAGAACAAGCGCTCCGATATCGAAGGGGAAGGGAAACAGGCCAAAGAAGCTAAGAGTAATCCCTGCAACGATGTAGGCCATCATAGCCCCGGTAGCTTCGATCAAGACCCGCACGAATATGAAATCGAGCACTTTGACCTGGCGGTGGTAAAGCAGCGCTGAATTCGCGACGAAAATATTGCCAGACTGTGAAAACGAATGGCGCAGAAATGTAAGTGGAATGTATCCGGTCAGGACGAAAGCGAAGACGTTTATCCCCGAGTTCGTCGGCGCCTTGATGTAGGACCAGACGATACCGACCAGTCCCGCAAATAGCAGCGGCTCTGCCATAATCCAGAGGAAGCCGATGTTCTGGCGTCCAAAGCGCGTCATCAATTCACGACTTGTAAGAGCCTGAATGACGTTGAATTGAACGCGCAGTCCTTCGCTGAAGCGGGCCATGCTACCTAGTCTTCCGAGGAGTGCTCTTTTACCCCGACACTGAGCATCCACCCCACTAGGTAGACGCACAAAGTGCCAAACAGAACCGCCAAAATGCTCCGCATTCTGGCTGGTAGTATGGCCGCATCTGGACGATTCGGTTCCACCACGCGCTCAAGGTAAAACTGCTGCTGCTTGGCCTCAATGCGAGCCTGTTCGAGTGCGGCGCTGGCCGCGGTCAAAGCTTGTTCGGCGAATTCCTGTTCGACGACGAGATTCTCATACTGGGTGATCTTAGCCGCGATACCATCAGGAGTTCCAACCGCGCGACCAGTCTGTCGCGCCACTTGCTGGGCGATGCCTTCGACGCGGTCCTGAAGTGCGGGAATTGCGGGGTGCTCGGGGGCGTTGCGACGAATTTCGGCGAGTTGGGCTCTCAGTGCCAGCTCTTGGGTAATGAGCGCGTTGGACACCTCCAGAACACCAATGCCCTGCTGTTGCGGGTCCAAGATTTGGGAAGAGTTCCGATAGGCCCCTAGCTGGATGCGCGCGTCCCGTATGCGCTGCTGCGCCTGCACAACCCTCTCCTCCGCTTCTTCAATCGCTTTGGCATTCACCCGTTGATTAAGTCGATTGACTAGTCGTTCGCTCAAATCGAGCAAACCCTTGTTAATTTTTTGGGCCTCGCCCGGCGTGTACGCTTTTACGCGCAGGATCATGAGCGCCGTTTCCGGATCAGGCTGCGTGGAGACCATCGACCCATAATATTTATAGAGCGACTCAAAGGTATCGCTTTGAGTGATCATGGGATAACGGCTCAAAAAGTCCGCCTCTTCGGAGGCGTAAGCCGCGCGAATATCGACTGATTCGGAGAGCTGAGCCAAGGCGTCTCGAGAACGTAGAAATCCAATTATTTCGTTTGATTGTTCTTGGCCATTGGTCAGCCCGGACCCTTGCAACAGCGAACCAAGCGAGCCGGTTGCACTCTTCGGGCGATCGGGTGCCTTGATCACAAATCGCGATTCAGAGACGTAGATGTCCGCTGCTACAAACCCATAATAAAGTGCGGCCAACAAAGACGGTAAGAGCACAAAAATCGCAAACCACCGCATTCGTTTCAAACGGGCCGTTAAATGCGGAACCCGCTCGACAAGGGGTGTCGGTGGCTTCAACTGAGGATCGTGTTTCATGAGCGCTTTTTATGGTTTTGCAGGGGGTGAAACGCAAATTGCTTGACGCGATTTTCGTTTCGGCAGCTTTAGAGAATGCCCCTATCAGGAGTTTTCGGACTATCCCAACTAATTCTGGCGCGGTTCGGTACACCCAGGATGCATGACAAACGCCCGTCCATCGCATATCACAGTGACGTAATCACATTTATGTATCGCAAACGCATCAAGCAGTCTTCGCAAGTTCCTCAGCGCGTTGCTGTAATCGGTTGAGGTGCGAGCGATAAGCCTTCAGCTCATTTTCGGGCACTGGGAAAAGGTCCATCGTCATTGCGAATACCTCGAGAGCCTCTTTCCGGAAGCCGTTTCGATATAGATTATCGGATAACGAGCGAATATCCCCGGCGGTCTTGACCGAAGTTTCGATGTCAAAAGCCCAAGCAGCCTCAATTCTGGCGATTGCGTGGTAAGGCAGGTCATAAAGCGCCGATGTCCTTTTGGGGAATCGTTCCGCAACAGTCTCCAGCTCTTGCCGAACTGTCATCTGGTTTGCGAAGCCTCGCACCGCTTCTCCCATCGCGTGGGCGGCCGCGGGATCATCAAGCGCCAAAGTTAGCCGCTTTACAATGTCCTCAGGTGATAGGCACCAGTGCGTGGCTTCGCTTTCGATCAGACGGTCGTAATACCATTGTTTGAAGACGTGACCGATTTTGAAGATCGGGGCTCCGATCAGCATCTTTTTGAACATGCTGTCCCAAGCGTTTGAATTACCATCGACGTCGAGATGAAACCGGTATTTGATAAATTCGATGAATGGGATCCGCTCACCGGTCAGTTTATCCAGGACCTCTCGATCAATCGAGAGAGGAGGCTCTACACCTCCTGTTTGCGATTCTTCGTCGATAAATTTGGCGAGCGTGGCGGAATTAACTGCAAATTTTACATCAATTGAAGTGGAAGCAAACCTATTCAAGTCATACACTACTGGAAACCTTCCATCCTCTCGGAGGAGGTCTCCTGTCGTTCCGCCGCGCCAAAACAAGACGGGCTTCCTATCCTCAATATCAATCCAACTCTTTGCAATATTACCCTTTTCAGCCTCGTAGGCGTTAGTCCGACAAAAATATGGGTCAGGCACCAAAAAGTCGTACATTTTTGAAGTCGAGAATGAGATACAGGGTTCTGCGAAACCCGGCTTATCACCAATCGAAACTGTGAAATCGCCTGATTTCCCCCCCTCGACAATCAAAGACAAAAAGGCATGAATTACTGGCAATCGTTGCACGAGGCGGCCCAAATTGATCCGCGAAGAGACGTAGTACCTGACACCTGATTGACTCGTCCTACTGAAGACATGCCATTGTTGGGCATCAATATACATAATTTCGTCAATTGCAAGCGTCGGTCTTTCTAGATATTTTCTTGCTTCAGACTCAACATATACTTTTAGATGCTTTTTGATATCGGCCATATCGCTACGATGCACTCCTCTTTATCTATTGATGCTACGGTCGCCCAATTATTATTTTTGAAAGCAGAGGTCGGCGCAGGTCCGTTGAGAGGGGGAAGGCCTAGGCTATGAGATCTATGCATTGGGAGGAGCCGGTTGCAAGCTTGGATGTGCGTAACGTTCATTTCTTGGTGCTGAACGCGCCTTATGCATCGGTACGTTAGTGAAAAATTCTCAAAATTGGGAACTCGATTTCGCCTAGATAGACGTGACTTTTTTGTGACGAGGGAGCACCTTGGTGTCGCACATCGGCGGTGGCGATCAAATACACTTGCGAGTTGAGGAAATTTCTAAGAGAGGACAAGTTGCTCGCGACTAGCAATTCTCACCTGCTTGGTTAATGCGTCGGAGTGGCGAAACGCACTGTAGTGGCGATGTCCTCTAGGCGGGCATACGATTGTCGTTGCCAGTAAAGCCGGAATGACAAGGGATTGTTGAGCGGCGGAATTTTTGTACTCAGTCCAACTAGGGATCCAGATTTGTCACGCCTTTACGATAGCCGCAAACGCATCTTAGTCACCGGAGGAGCGGGTTTCCTCGGTTCCCACCTAATTGATCGTCTCATTGAGCAAGGTCACGAGGTACTTTGCCTCGACAACCTTTTCACCGGCACAAAGCGCAACGTTGACCACTTGCATAATGAACCACGCTTTGAATTCATCAGGCACGATGTCACAATGCCGCTCTATGTCGAGGTGGACGAGATTTATAACCTCGCCTGCCCGGCTAGTCCTATTCACTATCAGCACGATCCGGTGCAAACGACCAAGACGAGCGTGCACGGGGCGATCAACATGCTGGGGCTTGCCAAGCGTCTGAAATGCAAAATCTTTCAGGCCTCTACCAGCGAGGTCTACGGTGACCCTGACGTGCACCCCCAGCCGGAAGAATACTGGGGCAATGTCAATCCGATCGGGCCGCGATCGTGCTATGACGAGGGCAAGCGATGCGCCGAAACGCTCTTCTTTGATTACCACCGCCAGCACGGCATTGACATTAAAGTCGCCCGCATATTCAATACGTATGGTCCGCGGATGCATCACGCAGATGGGCGCGTTGTATCGAACTTTATCGTTCAGGCGCTCAAGGGCAATGACATCACAATTTATGGCGATGGATCGCAGACGCGCTCATTCTGTTTTGCCGATGATCTGGTCGAAGGGTTTTTGCGCCTAATGGACACCGGCTCTGAAGTCATCGGCCCGATCAATCTGGGCAATCCAGGCGAATTCACCATTCGCGAGCTGGCTGAGAAGGTGATTTCTATGACCGGCTCCAAGTCCGAGCTGACCTTTCTCGATCTGCCCGCCGATGATCCTAAGCAGCGCCGTCCCGATATTGCCAAGGCCACAGCCACGCTAGGCTGGGAGCCCAAGGTGGCCCTCGATGAGGGACTTGAAAAAACGATCC
>JBCCCM010000009.1:0-116184 GCA_039033515.1 Pseudomonadota bacterium | reverse complement strand
GCGGATGTATTTCTTGATCTCCGCGGCGGTCATGCCGTCGACCGGGCCCATTTCGAAGGCGAGGTCGATGAACGCGTCCTCCAGGTCCACCGTGTGGTGGCAGACGTCGCGAATGTCGGCCTTCACCGCCTTGGTCAGGCACTGGCGCTCCTCGCAGAAGGCGTGGAACAGGCGGGTGATGCCCTCGCAATGGAGGGACTCGTCGCGCACCGACCAGCTGACGATCTGGCCCATACCCTTCATCTTGTTGTGGCGCGGGAAGTTCATCAGCATCGCGAAGCTGGCGAAGAGCTGGAGCCCTTCGGTGAAGCCGCCAAACATGGCGAGCGTGCGCGCGATATCCTCGTCGGTGTCGACGCTGAACTGGTGCATGTAATTGTGCTTGTCGGCCATTTCCTCATAGTCGAGGAAGGCGGAATATTCGCTTTCGGGCATGCCGATCGTGTCGAGCAGGTGCGAATAGGCCGCGATGTGCACCGTCTCCATGTTCGAGAAGGCGGCGAGCATCATCTTGATCTCGGTCGGCTTGAACACGCGGCCATATTTGTCGTGGTAGCAATCCTGCACCTCGACGTCGGCCTGGGTGAAGAAACGGAAGATCTGGGTGAGCAGGTTACGCTCATGCTCGGTGATGTTTTGCGCCCAGTCGCGGCAATCCTCGCCCAGCGGCACTTCTTCGGGCATCCAGTGGATCTGCTGCTGGCGTTTCCAGAAGTCGTAAGCCCACGGATATTCGAACGGCTTGTAGGTGTTACGGGCTTCGAGCAACGACATCTTGTGGTTCCCTGTGTTTGAGGTGGCTGACCTATATAGGTGATCAGAGTACGGAATCGAAGGCAAGCCAGTATGATTCGGCGGGGATAAACCGTGCAAATTCTGAGTCGAATCGAGTCGGGGTGGCGTTCCGCTGGCGAACCTTGCGCATGGTGCACGTTAACGCGTTGAGTCCGCTGCAAGATCGGGCGGGGCGCAGCCGGGTTCTGCGGAATTTCTCGGAACGATGCGGGCGGCCTTTTCATAGGTTGAGTAACACGTTCAAACCAACCAAGGAGCCTCCTCCCATGGCCAACCCCAACGAAACCAACCCCCTCACCGGACCCTTTCCCGATGGCGACACCCGCAACATAACGCTGACGCAGCGCTCGAACGCGCTCGAACCCGAGCGCACCGGCCCGCAAGAGCCGACCTATCGCGAAGACGGCGCGCCGCAAACCGTCATCGGCGATCTCGCGTCGAGCGAGCTGAAGCCGGGCGCCGAAGCGCCGGCGGTCAACGACGATCCCAACTGGGTGCAGATCGGCAAGGGCGCGTTGGGCGATACCGTGAACGCGATGACGCCGGGCTCGGACAACAGCAGCGTGATGGGCGATCTGCTTGAGAAAGTCGGCGACGCACTGGACCTCGACCTGACCGGGTCAAAGGACGATCAAGAGAGCTCGACCTCGTCCGACAGTTCGGAAAGCGCGCGCGCCGAGCGCTACACTCTGAAACAAGAGCCCGAGCCCAGCCCTGCGGAGACCGCGTTTGGCGGCAAGGGTGGCGCGCTTAGAGATCCGCTCTTGCAGAAAGACTGGAACCCCGCCGAACGCAACAGCGACGACCTCTCGCGCTGATCGGCGTGATTGACCATAGTTCGCTCGCCTTCGCCACCATGGCGATGGCGAGCGTTCCTGTTTCAATCCGAGCGGCTTTTCGAACCGAAGAAACTGCCACCGCCCAGAACGGTGATGCCCACGAAAAAACCGGCGTCATAGCTCCACCCCTTATTGGGCACGGCGTAGACCGCGATGTCGGGGCTGAACAGCGATCCGATCCAAGCCCAGGGAAAGATGAAACCGTGCCACAGGCCCCACAGGAAGCCCGGCGAACCGGGTTCTTGGCTGACAGCGGTGTCGATCTGGTTGGCGCAGGCCGATAACAGCAGCACCAAGGCAGCCATGCCAACGACGCGAACCGCCGTGCCGGAGATGGTATGCGCGCGCCCAAGGCTAGGCGGGGTAGTCATCTTTGTCGTGGTCATGTCCGCGAGGCTACACCAAGGCGACGATGATGATAAGCAGCGAAGCGGGCAAAAACATCGAAACCATTGCGATGTGGATCATCGCGGCGTTGCGCGCGTGTCCGGGTTCGTTGCGCTTCAATTCGCGGATGGCGTTAAAGCCGAACCCCAGCGAAATGAGGAGCCCAAAGACCCCCGCCCAAAACGGCATACCCATATGTCCCGTCCCTTCTGGGTGCGCGTTCTCCCGTGCGCACTGTCCCCTGAATATGACACAGGATTGGAGGCGAGGCGAGAGCTTTGCGACTGACAGCTTGCTACCTGGCGGCTCGCAAACGCGCGATACGCCAAGGCGCGCGGTCGAGCGACTGGCCCGGGCCCGCTTACATCACGCGGCGGATGGGATAGCGGATCGGCGTGGCTTCTTTGCCCGCGCCTTGCATCGCATCGCGGGCCTGATCCCACTCGCCGCTGGCCATCAGCGCGAAGACTTTGGGATCAAGCGGGCTCAAAAAGGCAAGCCCGACCCGGTCGCCCCGCCGCCACGCAACCTCGGCGACATGCGGGCCGTTATCCGCGATCATCAAGTGAATATGCGTACCCAGCTGAAGCCCATGGCGCGGATCATCCACCCGGCACCCGCCCGGCGACAGATCATCGACATGCACATCCCAAGTGAACCCGCGCGCGCTCTTGCACTGGCCATCAGCGTCGGTGTCAACACGAGGGGATTTACGCGCTTCCATAATGGGCGCGACGATAACGCACAGTGGTTAACAAAAAGGCTCCGGAAGTGGCGAAACTTCCGGAGCCTTTTGTTGTGCACGGTAAAGCCGCTGCTAAGTCACTGGCAGCTCAGGCATTCCTCGTAATCGGTCTGCTGTTCGCCGAGCTCGGCTTTCAGCTCAATCTCGGGCGCATTGGCGGTGTTGTCGGCTTCGACGCCGCCGGCAAATCCGGCGCGCTGCACCGATTTTGAGCGAAGATAATAGAGCGACTTGATGCCCTTCTCCCACGCCTGGAAGTGCAGCATCATCAAGTCCCACTTGTCGACATCGGCCGGGATGAACAGGTTCAGCGATTGCGCCTGATCGATATAGGGCGCGCGGTCGGCGGCGAATTCGAGCAGCCAGCGCTGATCGATTTCAAAGCTGGTCTTGAAGCTCGATTTTTCCTCGGCGCTCAGGAAATCGAGGTGCTGGACGCTCCCGCCGTTTTCGAGGATCGAGTTCCAGACATTGTTGGAATTCTTCGACTTTTTATCGAGGATTTTTTCCAGATACGGGTTCTTCACGACGAAGCTGCCCGACAATGTCTTGTGCGTATAGATGTTGGCCGGGATCGGCTCAATGCAGGCGCTGGTGCCGCCGCAAATGATCGAAATCGACGCGGTCGGCGCGATTGCCATTTTGCAGCTGAATCGCTCCATCGCGCCCATTTCGGCGGCATCCGGGCACGGTCCGCGCTCTTGCGCGAGCAGCATTGAGGCCTCGGACGCCTTGGCCTGAATGTGCTGGAACATCTTCAGATTGTGCGCCTTGGCCATCGCGCTTTCGAAGCCCAGCCCCTTTTGCTGAAGGAAGGAGTGGAAGCCCATGACGCCCAGCCCCACCGAACGCTCGCGCTCAGCCGAGTACTTGGCGCGGGCCATTTCGTCGGGCGCGCGGTCGATATAGTCCTGCAGGACGTTGTCGAGGAAGCGCATCACGTCTTCGATGAAGCGCTTGTCTCCGTTCCATTCGTCCCACTTTTCAAGGTTGAGCGAAGACAGGCAGCACACCGCCGTGCGATCATTGCCTAGGTGATCGATGCCGGTCGGCAGCGTGATTTCGCTGCACAGGTTCGAGGTCGAAACCTTGAGGCCCAGCTCGCGGTGATGCTTGGGCATCATGCGGTTCACGGTGTCGTTGAAGACGATGTAGGGCTCGCCCGTAGCAAGGCGCGTTTCGACGAGCTTCTGGAACAGCGAACGCGCATCGACGTCGCCGCGCACTTCGCCCGTTTTGGGCGATTTAAGCTCAAACCGGTCGCCGTTGCGCACCGCTTCCATGAATTCATCGGTCAGCAGCACGCCGTGGTGCAGGTTCAACGCCTTGCGGTTGAAGTCGCCAGAGGGTTTGCGGATTTCGAGGAATTCCTCGATTTCCGGGTGGCTCACATCAAGGTAGCACGCCGCCGAACCGCGCCGCAGCGAACCTTGCGAGATCGCCAGCGTGAGCGAATCCATCACGCGCACGAACGGGATGATGCCGCTGGTCTTGCCGTTGAGGCCCACGGGTTCGCCAATGCCGCGCACATTGCCCCAATAGGTGCCAATGCCGCCGCCCTTCGAAGCGAGCCAGACATTCTCGTTCCAGGTGCCGACAATGCCGCCGAGGCTGTCGGACACCGAGTTGAGGTAGCAAGAGATCGGCAGACCCCGGCTCGTGCCGCCGTTTGAGAGAACGGGCGTTGCGGGCATGAACCACAGACGCGAGATGTAATCGTAGAGCCGCTGGGCGTGCTCTTGATCGTCCGCATAGGCGTCCGCGACGCGCGCGAAGAGATCCTGAAAGGTCTCTCCCGGCAGCAGATAGCGGTCGATCAGTGTTTCCTTGCCAAACTCGGTCAGGTTCGCATCGCGCGCTTCGTCGGTGACGATGGTGAAGCGGCGGTCGTTGACCTTCTTGCTGTCGGGCTCAGCGGCTTCCTTGGCCGCTGCAACCATGGCCGTGCCCAGCGCTTCGGCGCCCTTGGCCGCGATGAGCGCGTCGCTGCCTGCGTCAGCCTTGTCCATATCCATTGCCTTTGCTTCTTTCATATCGGCCATATCGCCGGTGTCCGGCTCGTTCAGCGTATCCGCTGCGCCCGTCTCATTTGTCACGCTGTCACTCGCCTTGAAATCCATTCTCTGCACCCATTTATCCCACGATTCAGAACGCGGCGAAAGCGCCAATGTTCCAAATCTGTTCTCAACACGCCGTCGACAGCTTAACCCCGGTTTCATCCACACGCCGAGCCAGCCCGGCGCGCGAAAAGGGCTTTTCTCTCGAATATTCACCGGTCCGATGGGCCGCCACGCGCTTGCCGACTCCTTCCCTGTGAGCGCCTGCACCTTGTGTGCCGAGCGCCAGAGAAATCACCATGGCTTGTGGGGTCCCCGCGAACCTAACCACTAGATCATGAATCGAACGCGGATTCCGGTCAACGGGTGATTAACCACGATTCTTACGTAGTGAGGCTCATGCTGCACTGCACAAGGGCCGCGACGCGTGGTCAAAGCTTGAGTCGCCGCCTGCGCAACCCCCAAATTGAATCTGTGAAGAAAAATTTGGTGATTGAATCATGTGAATCAATCTGTGAATCTTTCGGCGAGCGCGCGGTAACTTTGTTGCGCAAATCGGGAGAGGTTGAAAAAATGGGACTGCCGAGAGCAACGCGCTGGAATGTCCCGTCCGCGATGCTGGACGATCTCAAACAGCGCCATAGCGAACCTCAGCGCCGCTATCACGATTGGACCCATATTGAAGCGCTGTTGGACCATCTGGAAACCGTTCAGGATCGGATCGAAGATAGAGACGCCGTGGTCTACGCGATACTGTTTCACGACGCGATCTATGACCCGCGAGCGTCAGACAATGAAAAGCGCAGCGCGCAGCTGCTGATCAAGAGCGCCCCGCCAATCCTGCCAAAAAGCCGAGACCTCGCCAAGCGCCTGATAGAGGCGACCGACGGTCACGCATTGCCTGACGACCTGACCGCATCCAACAGGGAGGACTGCGCGCACTTCCTCGATATGGATCTGGGCATCCTTGGCGCGAGCGAGGAGCGGTTCGATATCTATGAAGAGCAGATACGGTTCGGATACAGCCACGTCGCGCCCGATGATTACCGCAAAGGGCGCGCGCGTGTGCTAAAGCACTTTGCGCAGCGCGACCAATTGTACTTCACGCGTTGGGGGCAAGAGCGTTTTGAAGCGGCCGCGCGGGCCAATCTGGCGCGATCGCTGGCAAAGCTGGAGGGGCAAGAGTGATGACCGTGTTTTTGAGCAAAGCGATCGCTCTGGCTGACCGTTTGCAGCGTCCGATTGCGATTGTGGGCGCGATCTGGCTGTTTATCTCCTGCGCGTCTCACATCGATTTCATGATGATCCCAAAGGTGCCTTACCTCACGGACGACAAATCCTGGATGTTTGCGGCGGCGTGGAACACGGTGTGGTGGGGCATGGCCTATCCGCTGCTCGACAAACGGCGCGAGGAGATCAAAGCCGACGAAGCCGCGAGCGCTGCGGCGAAGGCAGAGACTGCAACTGGGGCTGGGCCTGAGACGGCAACTGGCGAACGCTCGGCCAAAGACGAGGCTTAGGGCCGCGCGGCCCGCGCTCCTCGGGCATTATCCGACGACGCGCTACTCCGCCGCTTCGGAAACCTTGGGCGAGGCGCCCTGCGCATGGGCTGTCACCTCATCGGCGAGCCTGTCGACCAGTTCCAGCGGGAAATCGTGCCCCCAGCCCGGTATGGTGACCAGCCGCGCACCGGGGATAGCCATCGCGGTGTCTTCGCCCGCCGCCAGCTTCACCAGCGGGTCCGCCTCGCCGTGCAGAACCAGTGTCGGCGTGGTCACGCCCGCCAGACGTTCACGCCGGTCGCCGTCGTTGATGATCGCGGCCAGTTGGCGCGGCATGCCCAGCGGGTAGATGTTGCGCTGCACGTTGGCGCGGGTGCGTTCGCGCGCGCGTTCTTCGTCGCGCGGAAAACCGGGGCTGCCAATCGCGCGCAGGATTTTCAGGCCATGCTCGACCAGCACCTCTTCTTCCAAGGATTCGGGCCGCGCCACCAGCGCCTTCATCGCTTCCTTGTCGGCGGGCGGCAGTTTCAGATTGCCCGTGGTCGACATCACCGATGTCAGCGAGAGCAGTTTCTCACGGTGGTTGATCGCCATCAGCTGCGCGATCATCCCGCCCATCGACGCGCCGACAACGTGCGCTTTTTCAATCCCCAGCGCCTCCATCAGGCCCGCTGCATCATCCGCCATGTCCGACAGCGAATAGGGCACTTTGGGCAACCAACCCAAACGCGCGCGCAGGATATGCAGCGGCAGCATCGGCGGCTTAACCTCGCCCATCTTCTGGCTGAGCCCAATGTCGCGATTGTCGAAACGCACCACGTGAAAGCCGCGCTCCACCAGCGCTTCGACGAATTCGTCAGGCCAGTGGGTTAGCTGAACACCCAGCCCCATGATGAGCAAGATCGTCTCATTCGCGCGGTCACCGGCTTCTTCGTAGCAAAGCTCGATATCGGTGTTCGGCGTGGTGATGGTGGGCAAAATGGTGTCTCCTTGGGTGTATGCGGCGGAGACTAGGGCGCGGGTGTTAGCGGATCAAGCGCTGGCCGATGGCCTTGGGGATAGCGCGGCGCGCAAGGCCTCTCGCTTGAGCCAGCCCCACACCAGCACGCCTATGGCCGCCGCGATGACCGGGCCGCCCGCTTCGTTGAGCAGCATGATCACCGGGAAATGCACCGCGTAAAGCGGGAAGGAGATATCGCCCAGCGTGCTCGCCAGACGCGCGTGGTTTTCCCTTTCGATGCGCGCGCCCATACCGCCGAACATCATCAGCGGGGCGATCACCGCGACGAAGATCAACGGCAGGATCGGCGGGTTCCAGAACCACGCGAGCGCGCAGTAGAGCGGCAAAGCGGCAAAGGCGGCGGCGAAGGGCACCTTGATGGGCGGCGTGTCGCCCCACAGGCGCCAGATGAGGATACCGGCGGTGTAGCTCGCGCCCACCTTGAACAGGCTGAGCCAATGGTATTCCGCGAGCCCGCCCCACGGAAAGCCCACAGTGAAGGTCGCCCAGCTCAGCCCCGCAAAACACGCCAGCGCAAAGAGGCCCAGCGCGCGTGTGTTCATCCGCGCTAGCCCAAGCGCGTGCGCGATATTGGCGACCAGTTCGTAGATGATCGACCACAGCGGAATGTTGAGGAAATAAGGCGCGGTCGGCACGTTCAGCGCGGGCAATAGCGACACCATCAGCGCGAAGGAAATCAGCAGCTCGCCCGACAGCCCGAATTGCAGGATCATCGCGATCAGGCCCACAGATGTGCCCAGCGCCATCCAGCCCCACAGGCGGCGATAGCGCTTTATCATGAAAGCCAGCGGCCCCATCGCGCCCGTCCGCAACCGCTCTTCATAGGTCCGTGCCATGACAAAGCCGGACAGCATGAAGAAGAAATCGACCGCCAGATGCGCGCCCATCATCGGCAGGCCCAAATGGAAGACGACAACCATGATCGCCGCAAGCCCCCGTAGGGCGTCCAGTCCAAGCAGCCGCGTGTTCATAACGCAGCTTGTAAGCGGCTTATGCTTAAGAGCCTGCTAAGGCGCGCGCCATTCCGGGCCGCTGATGGTGAGGCCCTGGCCCTCCAGTTGATCGAGCACGCCGCCCGGCTCCGCCAGCACGCGCAGCGGCACAGAGGCGACGGTGGTGCCGGTCTGGCGCGTCGCGTCGGTGATCTGGCCGGTCCATTGATCGCGGATCTGAGTGCCGACTTCCGGGTCCGCCCACGGCCAGCAGGTGCCAAGCGCGATTTCAAGCGGGTTTTGCATCACGCCAGTGACGTTGAATTTCGTCCAGTCGCGCCCGCGCTGTTCGATGATCGACGGGCCCGCTTCGGTCGCGGTCATCGCTGCTTCGAGGCAGGGGATGTGGCTGGCGGGATCCGCGTCGGCTAGGTCGTCCAACAGGTCTTCGCCGCGAAAACGCTCAGGGCGAATGATCGGAATATCGGCCTTCTTGGCGGCTTTGCGCACGATATCAGTGGCGTCGTCCTTGAGCGTGTCGTCGTCAAAATCGAGCTGGCGTGCAAGCAGGTTGAAACTGGTGATCAGGAACGAGCCGCGGTCGTAATCCTTGTCGTATTTTTCTTCCAGCGCCGCGAGCCGCGCGCGCTGGGCCTCGTCAAGGTAATCGCCCGCCACGGTCTTGTTCGGCAGCTTGGTAAAGCGCCCGCCGCGAAAGATCAGGCGAAAGATATCGCCCGGCGAAAACTTGGGCCGCGCGCCGATGATGACGCGGTCCGCCTCGCTCGCCGCTTCCTTCAAACGATCCGGCTGCCACGGCGTCGCCTTGGGCACCCGCCGGATCTCGCCAACGAGGATAACGGTGGAGCCGCTCTCGGTATCAATCGTCCACATTGGCGCTCCGGAGCGCTGGGCGGTGACGACGATGGCGTTTTGAGGTTGAGACTCGGATGATTGTGCCGCCAGCGGGGTAACGGCGAGACTCGCAGCGGTAGCGGTGAATAGGAGAGTGCGCATGATTTCGCGACGTGCTCTTCACTGGCTGCACCGCGCCTGAACGCCCTGGGTCCCCGCGTTCGCAGGGATGACAGTGTCTCAAATAAATGGTCATTTCCGCGAAAGCGGGAACCTAGGGCTACAAAGCCTCAAACCCGAAGGTCTCTGCAAGATCGAGCCACTGCGGATTATGCGCTTCAATCAAATCCAGCTTCCAAGCGCGTCGCCATTTCTTGATCCGTTTCTCGCGCTGGATGGCGGCTTCCATGCTTTCGTGTTGCTCAAACCAGACGAGGGTTTTGACACTGTGTTGATTAGTGAAGCCATCGAAGCTTCCAGCGCGATGCTGGGCGATGCGCGTGAGCAGGTCGGAGGCTACCCCGCAGTAGAGTGTGCCGTTGCGCCGCGAGGCAAGTAGGTAAACAGTCGGACCAAATTCGCACACGGCGCTAACACTAAGTCATTCCCGCGAACGCGGGAAACCAGAGCGTTCAAATTCAAAGATAAACTCTGGGTCCCCGCGTTCGCGGGGATGACTGAATAGTTTCAAGGCACCAGCACCGTGTCCTTTGGCTCGCCCGCCTCATCCGTTTCCGGATAATCCATTGTGTAGTGCAGCCCCCGGCTCTCCTTGCGCTCCAGCGCGGATCTCACGATCAGCTGCGCGGCTTGCAGCAGGTTGCGCAACTCGATCAGGTCCGTCGTCACGCGGAATTGGCCGTAATAATCGTCCACCTCCTTCATCAGCAGGTCGATGCGGTTCTTGGCGCGCTCCAGCCGCTTCGTCGTGCGCACGATGCCGACATAGTTCCACATGAAGCGGCGGATTTCAGTCCAGTTTTGCTTGATGACGACCTCTTCGTCCGAGTCCGTCACGCGGCTTTCGTCCCATGGCAGGATCGGAGGCACGGTCTCAAACGTGTCCCAACTCGCTAGAATATCGCGCGCGGCGGCTTCGCCATAGACGAAGCATTCGAGCAAGCTGTTGGACGCCAGGCGGTTTGCGCCGTGAAGCCCGCTTTCGGTGCATTCGCCCGCCGCCCACAGGCCCGGCAAATCGGTGCGCGCGTCGAGGTCCACGATCACGCCGCCGCACGTATAGTGTTGCGCGGGCACGACCGGGATCGGACCCGTGGTCATGTCGATGCCAAGGCCGATGAGCTTGTCGTAGATCGTGGGGAAATGCTCCTTCACGAAATCGGCGGGCTGGTGGCTGATATCGAGGTGGACGTAGTCGAGGCCAAAGCGTTTGATCTGATCGTCAATCGCGCGCGCGACGACATCGCGCGGGGCAAGCTCCATGCGTTCGGGATCGTAATCCGCCATGAAACGGTGCCCGGTTTCCGGGTGCTTCAGGTGCCCGCCTTCGCCGCGCACGGCCTCGGTCACCAAAAAGTTTTTGACCTCCAGATTGTAGAGGCAGGTGGGGTGGAACTGCATCATCTCCATGTTGGAGACGCGCGCGCCTGCTCGCCACGCCATGCCGATGCCGTCACCCGTTGCGCCGCGCGGAGCGGTTGAGAACTGGTAGACGCGGCCCGCGCCCCCGGCAGCCAGAATAGTCGCGCGCGCGGTGTGGCGTTCGACCCGTCCGGTCTCTTCGTTGAGCGCGTAAACGCCCCACACGCGCCCGGCGGCGGAGAACTTCTCGCGGTGGCGATCAGTGATGAAGTCAATCGCGGTGCGCCCGCCCAGCATGGTGATGTTGGGCGAGGCTTCGGCGGCTTTCAGCAGCGCTTCTTGCACCGCCCAGCCGGTCGCGTCGTCGACATGGACGATCCGGCGGTGCGAGTGGCCGCCTTCGCGCGTCAGATGCAGGTCGCCCGCGTCTTGGTTGAAGGGCACGCCCAGCTCGCACAGGCGATCAATGCTGGCGGGGGCGCGCTCGATCACGAATTCCACCGCCTCGCGGTCGTTCAGGCCAGCGCCCGCGACCATCGTGTCGCGCACATGGTTTTCAAACGTGTCGCCTGCGTCCAGCACCGCCGCGATCCCGCCCTGCGCCCACGCGGTCGACCCGCCGGTGAGCGAACCCTTGGCCAGCACCAGCACGCGCTTGGTCTCCGCCAGTTCAAGCGCGGCGGTAAGGCCTGCTGCGCCCGACCCGACGATGAGGACATCATGTTCTGCGGCGGCAGGCTGAGTGATGGTCGAAGTAGTCTCTTTCGTCATAGGCCGCGGGTCATGGACGGCAATCGGATCGCAGGCAAGAGAGCGCGGTGGCTAGCGCGCCCGCGAACACGAGGCGGCACAGCGGCAAGGGCCGAGCCCGCTATGCGAAACGCATTTGAACCAGATTGGTCCAATCACCGCCGGAATGGGTCCGAATGGGACGCGGTTCGACGTGCCTCTCGCGCCCCGCTTTCGTAGACCAGCAATCAACAAGTGCCGCCCGCTCGGTGCGATCGCCAGGCATCACTACAACGGAAATTTTTGGCGGGCTTTCAGGCTCTCACTCAGGCGGGTTGGCTCCTGCGCTCCGGGTTCACGCGGTCCTTACTCAGTCGGTTCCCCGCCGATGGCGCAAGGGCCCCTTTGCAAAAGGTCATCGCCATGTCTGTCCTGCCCCCGTTCATCAATTGCATGATCGGCCGCCACGATCCCAAGCGGCGCTACGTCCGCTTGGATGGCAGCCAATATGTGGGCGAGTGCCGCCATTGTGGGAAGGCGATCCACCGCGTCGCGCACCGCGACTGGCGCGCGCGCCGGGCGTGAGTGGAAGGGGTCACGCCATGCAGCCCGTCCGAGGAGTGGGGTTTGGTCCGGAGTAACAAGGGATTTTCATCTCTCTGGGCGACCAAGCCTGCGACAATTCGCCGGTAAGATCGCCCGGAGCGCACGCGGAGCGCTCACAGAACCCAAGCTAAAGCGCAAAGCACTCCAGATCGACCGTCACGCTTACCGGACCGGAATACCCCTTCGCAATCGCCGCCAACCCTTCGTCGAGGCGGCTGAGCGAGCGCTCCATATTGTGGCTCAGCAACAGGCGTTCGGGCTCCAGCGCTTTGGCCATGTCGCCGATCTCTTCGGGCGTGCGGTGAAGCCCGCGCGGTTGGCCTGGCTCGCCGTTGATGACGTGATGCGCGATCAGGATCGTTGGCTTGGACCCGGCGAGATCGGCGACAAAGCGTTCGCTCAAAAAGCTCTGATCGCTGGCGAGCACAACCGATTTGCCGCCGATTTCGATCACATAGGCAAGAGTGGGCGCCGGGCCGTGATGCACGGGATGCGCGACCACCGAATAATCGTTCGACACATCCAGGCCCACGGGCGGACCCGCGCCTTCCCCAGTCGGGACACTGCGCGGTTGCAAAAGCGGCTTGTTCTCGGTCCCATCGAGATAGCCGCCATTATGCGCAAACGCGCCGGTTTCCTTGTCCAATAGGCGGCTTAAGAAACCCTGCGTGCTGGGAAAACGCGGCGCGCCCCCTGGACCGATAACGGGCAGAGGCTGCGCGCGCCCTTCAAAACCGCCGCTGTTGAGGATGTCCGCCAGATCACCGGTGTGGTCGGCGTGGAAATGCGAGATCAGGATCGCGTCGAGCGTCGTGATACGCACCCCCGCTTGCGCAAAGCGCAGGAAACTGCCCGAACCGGCATCAATCAGCAGGCGTGGCTCGCCATCGATCCACAACAGATAAGACGCGCCCGCGCGGCCCGGCGTGGTCGGGGTTCGCGGCCCTTCAGCAATCGGGCCGCCGCTGCCCAACACTTGAATCGCGGCTCCAGTATCGGGGCAGGCCGCGACATCGCCACTCGACGAACCCGCTGCGACCTGTTCAGACGATGCGCCGCTCCCCTCCCCTTGCCCGCAGCCCGTTACCGCCAGGCTCACCGCCACGATCCCGCAGGCGAAGCGCGCGCGTATCGTCACGCACCCGATCCCGTCAGCTGCACAAACACATCTTCCAGATCCGCCTCGCGCGTGGTCACATCCTCAATCGTCAGGCCCTGATCCTGCAAGATGCCGAGGACCTGGCCCGCGCTGAGCTCATCCTTGTCGTAGGTGATCTCGACGCTGCGCTCACCCGCAAGCTGGACCTTGCGAAAGCTGCCATGCGTAGGGGCGGCGTTCAGATCGTTGGCGGTGGTCACCGCGACGATCTTTTCGCGCGCCATATCGATGAGTTCGCGCGTGGGCTTGTTCGCGATCAGTTCGCCATGGTTGATGATCGCGACCCGGTCGCACAATTCCTCTGCCTCTTCGAGATAATGCGTGGTCAACACCACTGTGACGCCTTCGCGGTTGAGCTCAGTCACAAGCTCCCACAATTGCCGCCGCAATTCGACATCGACGCCCGCCGTGGGCTCATCCAGCACAAGGATTGGCGGCGAATGGACCATCGCCTTGGCCACCAGCAACCGCCGCTTCATCCCGCCCGACAACGTGCGCGCATACGCGTTGCGTTTGTCCGCCAGACGCACCGCTTCGAGCAGTTCCTCGCTGCGGCGCAGGGCGGCGGGGATGCCGTAAAAGCCGCCCTGGTTTTCCAGCACTTCGTAGGGGGTGAAGAAGGGGTCGAACACAATCTCCTGCGGCACGATGCCGATGGCCCGGCTGGCGTTGCGGCGCTGTTGGTCGATGTCAAAGCCCCAGATCTCCGCTGAGCCGCCGGTTTTGTTAACGAGACCGGCGAGAATGTTGATCAGCGTCGATTTGCCCGCGCCGTTGGGGCCCAGCAGGCCGAATATCGAACCCTCGGGCACGTCAAAGCTCACCCCGCCCAGCGCGAGTTTCCCTTCAGCGTCCGCTCCGCCCGAGCCCTTCGCTTGCGGCGGCGGCGCGTAGCGTTTGACAAGGTTGTCGATGCGAATTGCGGGAGGGGCGGTGGTGTCGAGAGCCATGGGGATCGCTGTAAAGATGCGCCCGCGCGGCGCAAGGCTTGCGAATGGCAAAAGCGAGCCGGCCGCTTTTACTTATCGGTAAGGACGTATCGCAAGGAAGGCTTGGCTAATTGCGTGTTAACCCGGAACTATGAGTAAACCCTCATCCGCCTGCGGCCTCCGTCCGGCCATAACCCTTGCGCTGCTTGCGCTGGCGGCGATGCCGTGTGCGGCCATGGCGCAAGATGTTCAGAGCACGGACAGCCGCGCGCAGATCTTTGAGGACGTGACGCTCACCAAGGCGCGCGACATGGATTTCGGACGCCTAATTGCGCCGGGCGCGGGCCGCGTTGATATGACCGCCACCGATGTCGCCGTGTGCACGCCTAACAACGCGCTCGAAGCGCTCGACACCTGCCAAAGCGCCGCGTTCGAAGGCACGGGTGGCAGCGGCTTTCAGATACGCGTGCGCGTTCCCAATGGGCGGCGCATCGATCTCACCGGCCCGGGGCGCGAGCTGCGTTTGCGGCAGATGACCGTGGGCGCGGGCGATGGGCTCAGTTTCATCCGCCGCGTCAATCGCAATTTCGACTTCACAATCACCGATCCGGGCGGCGCGTTTGAATTCTTCGTTGGCGGGCGGCTGTTGATCCGCAACGACCAAATGCCCGGCGTCTATTCGGGAACCTTCGAGATTGAGGTCGAATACGAATAGGCCGATTGGCCCAGCATACAGGCGGGCCGAGCGCTCATTCCCTAACGACGCGTTAGGTGTCTTTGCTAGGTCTCTTCTTACAGCTGGGTGCGAAGAGAGCCTTGTGAAAGACGCAAGTTCCTTGACGGCCCGTGGGCTCAAAAGCCTCTTTGGCTTAACCGCGCTTGCGTTGATGGCGGCCGGCGCGAGCCCGCTGATGGCGCAGAGCAGCGTGGCGACGCCCGCCTCTGCGCAAATCCAGGGCGAAACGCGCATCACCAAACTGGGCGATCTCGAGTTTGGACAGATTGTTCCGGGCGCGAGCGGCGGCAGCGTCACCGTTGCGCCCGATGGCACGGCGAGCGCGACCGGCACGCTGGTCCTCGCCAATTCCGGGCAATCGGCGGCCACGTTCGAGCTGGAGCGCCAGATCCTGCAAGATTTCCCGACCTATTCCGGCCCGGACGGGACCGATACGATCGAGATCGTGAACGTCAACAACCCCGCCGCGCGGATGACGGTGCGCGATTTCACAACCGACTTTAACCGCACGATCTTTTTCGGATTTCCCGCCTATTTCTTCCGGACCACCTACGATTTTCGCGTCGGCGGCACCTTGGACGTGGCGGCGGATCAAGAGCCCGGCCAGTATGTCGGCAGCTTCACCGTCACCATCGATTACAACTGATCGCAGCGGCGTGCGATTACCGGACGCACGACCGGCAATCGGCGATTGAATTCAGGTTCAAGCGCCCTTATTCAAGCGCGCATGATGACAACCGATCGCGAACTTACTTTTGTCGATAAACGCCGCGTCAGCTGCGATGGCGCTGGCGAAATTCGCAGCGGAACGGGCTATCGCCCCGCCGCGCTTGGCCATCCGCGCGTCTATCTGGAGATCGACGCGAGCGGCTATGTCGATTGCGGGTATTGCGATCGCCGTTTCATCCTGCGCGGCGGCCCCGCCGATAGCGGGGAAAGCGCGTAAAGCACTGCGGTTTTGGAGCGCACGCCGACTGTTAACCCGGTGGCCTGATCCAACCATCACCGCTTAACCCAACGCCTCTTTTCGCGAGGGCGCTGCTCCGTGGGCGCGAAATCGCCCCGGTTTAAAATCAATCTTAACTCCGCAGGCCTAATCCAAGGCTTCTTGTGCGAATCACGCGCTCTTCGCGAGCGCTGCCGCCGCGCAGGGCAGGACGCCCCACCGGGCCTGAGAACGGACCAAAGATGCAATTTTTCAAAGGCTTGATGGATACGCTGCGCACTTACGCTGCCGCAAAGAGCGCGCGCGCGATTAGCGCGCTGGCCGCGTTAACCGCCGCTGTGATGGCGTTTTCCTCTCCGGCTGCAGCGCAGCAGAGCGCTTCGACCGACGCTCGGGTCTTCCTCGTCACGCCGCTCAGCTTTGTTAAGCAGACTGATCTTGATTTTGGCGTGATCATTCCCGGCGATGCCGATGGCTTTGTGTTCATGGATTCCAATGGGGTGGTCTCCACATCCAACGGCATTACCCATCAGGAAGGCACCCAGCAGCCCGCGCGGTTCTGGGGCTTTGGAACGTTTAACCAGCGCGTTTTGATCAACGTCGACCAGAACACCTACACGCTCACCCGCGTGGGTGGGAGCGAGACCATGCTCTACGACCAGGTGACCATCGGCAGCCAACCGCCCATTTTGATCACGACCAATCCGACGCGCTTTCGGATTATCAATCCAGCCGGCTTTTTCTCGTTCACGATTGCGGGCCGCCTGCAAGTGGCCGAGCAACAGGCGCCGGGCGTTTATCAGGGGCAATTCAGCGTCACGCTCGAATACGAGTAAGCGCGATGGCGGGATTGCGGGCCCGTGCCCGTAAAGGGTTGCAACGCCGCTCATGCACGGTTCAGCCTGATCTGGTAGTGTCACGCGGATCTGAGGAGATACGCTAATGACCCGCAAAACCCCCGCCCCTTCGACGCGCGCCGCCTTGGCCGTGAGCCTGCTTGCCAGCCTTTCCCTCGCCGCCGCCCCCGCGCTCGCGCAGGACAGCCAAGACGGCGATCTGTCGAGCGAGCAAACCGAAGCCGAAGAGACCAAGCTGACCAAGGGCGAAAAGCGCCTTGCCAAGCTGCTCGAAGGGCGCGTCGCGGGCGAACCGCAAAACTGCATCCGCAACACGCCGAACGAGCGCATGACCACGATCGACAAGACCGCTTATGTCTTTGGTCGCGGAAACACGATTTTCGTACAGCGCACGGCCAAGCCCAACGGGATCGACGATCGTGACACGCTGGTGCTGCGCCGCTTTGGCGGCGGCGCGCAATTGTGCCGTCAGGATATCGCGACCACGATCGACCCCTTCACACAGTTCTTCACCGGAGCGGTGCTGTTTGAAGACTTCGTCCCTTACACGCGTGAGAGCGACGAAGAGGGCTAAGCCGCAAGCTGCGCCGCGCCCAGCAAGGCGCCCGTGGCGCCCGTACTCAGTAGCGAACCCGCTCGAGATACAAATCTTGAGCGGTCGATGTCAGCCGAACCGGAGCAGCCATCGTAAGACGGATCGTCTGATCGAGTTCGTCCGCCTGACGCGCGTGGGCGGCGGCCACTCTGTTTGAGCGGTGCAAGGCAGCCACGGACTCTTCATATCGGCGCAAAATCCGCTCGACATCGGTCTGGGCGAGAGGAGGCTGCGGAGTGCGGACATCTCCGCGCGTCATTGGTACACCTTTCGTTTCGCTAGGGGCGATATGCAACTGATCCGCGCGGCGTTCGCGGCGGCGCTCGGCTCCTTGGGCCTGTTCTTCAAGGGTCGGCGCGCGCTGCGGCTCCGCTTCGTCTTCGCCCCATTTCGATGACAGCGGGTGGACAAGGCCTGGAATGCGCCAGTCCTCAACCCGGTACGCGTCGGCCTCCCAGTCGATAGAATCGCTGTGCGCTTCGCCGGCTGACCCGGTGTCTGTGAACAGATTGCGGGTGCGCGCCGAGCCGATCAGGTCTCCGGCGAGCCAACTGATGATGCAGGGGCCAGCGATCGCGACCGCCCACACTGCCAACACGCTTGAATATTCCATATACACTCCCTCGCCGCCGAACGCTCGACGACTGTCCAAATCAGACCCCAATGATGAGCGAATGCGGTTGGGCCTCCCAACCTTTCCCGCGCGGTTCGAACGCTATCCCGGGCGACCGAACCTTCCACATCGCCTTGCGGTGTATCCTGTTTGATTCGCTTGGTTAATGCGGTTGGCTACGTAGTACCGCGTTAATGGCGCCGGGGCCGCAGCAGACGCTGCACGCCCGCAAAAGAAAGGGCGCGCACGAAAACCGCGCGCGCCCTCCTCGGTGTTCGACCGCGGCCTCCCAGAAGAAAGCGCGTCAGGCGGCCTGCATCGCGGCCATGGAGTTCATTCGCGCCAGGATCGCTTCCGCCTCTTCCATGATGCCATCAATCAGCTCCTTGCAGGTCGGAATATCGTTGATGAGCCCGGCGACCATGCCGCAACTCCACGCGCCCTTGTCCATATCGCCGTCCATCATGATCGAGGGGTAGACGCCAGCAACCTCGGGCAGGATATCCTGAATGGTCAGCGCATCGCCCAGCTCTTTTTCCTTGGCGAGCAGGCGCTCGACCCCGGCGTTGTTCATCACCCGCTCGGTGTTGCGCAGCGGGCGCATGACAAGGCGCGTGTCGAGCTCGGACGCTTCGACGATGGCCTGTTTCACGTTGTCGTGCACGGGCGCTTCCTTGGTGGCGATAAAGCGTGTGCCCATGTTCATCCCCTGCGCGCCCATGGCGAGGCTCGCGACCAGGCTGCGCCCATCGGCCATGCCGCCGCTGGAGACGAACGGGATCTCCAATTCATCCGCCGCGCGCGGCAACAGGATGAAGTTGGGCACGTCGTCTTCGCCCGGATGGCCGCCGCATTCAAAGCCATCGACGCTCACTGCATCGCACCCGATTGACTGCGCCTTGAGGCTGTGGCGCACGCTGGTGCATTTGTGGATCACCTTGATGCCGGAGTCTTTGAGCGCGGGCAGCACTTCTTGCGGATTGCGCCCGGCGGTCTCGACCACCTTGACGCCGCCTTCGATGATCACTTTCACCAGGCCCGGATAATCCGGCGGAGTGAGCGAGGGCAGGAAGGTGAGGTTCACGCCGAACGGTTTGTCGGTCATATCCTTGCAGCGCGCGATTTCGTTGGCGAGCTTTTCCGGCGTGCCTTGCGTGAGGCCCGTTATAATGCCCAGACCCCCGGCGTTGGAGACGGCGGCGGCCATCTCGGCAAAGCCGACATAGTGCATGCCGCCCTGAATGATGGGGTGCTCAATGCCGAACATTTCGGTGATGGCGGTTTTCATGGATTCTCTCCCGGTTGCGTTGTTTGCGCGCGAGACAAGCCGAGAATGCGCACGCTTGCAAGCGCGGTTTTCGCCCTCGTCAAACGAAACGCAGCGCGCCGTAGCGGCAGGTCCGTCTCGCTATTCGCTGGCCATTGATGCAAGATGCGCGATGGCGCGCTCCAGCACCTCATCGCGGCCCGCCGCGACCCCGGCAATCGTGGGGCGCACTTCTATATCGGGGATGATGCCCAATCGCTGGGTCGGGCTTTTGTCCGGATAGAACACGCCGAGGCCAGAAAAGCGCATCACACCGCCACCGGGCAAGGTTATGGAGGTGACGTTGCCATCCGCGCCAGCCGAGCGACTGCCGATGATGGGCACCCCCGCCCCGCGCCACCCCATCGTGACGTATTCCGGGGCGCTTTGCGCGCTATGGTCGATCAGCGCCACGACCGGCACGGTGATCCGCTTGCCATCCGCGCGCGGTCGCAGGCTATCGGGCTTATCCCAGAAAAAAGCTCCCGGCGTGTCGATCACGGGCCTCGCCATGCGAGCGTAGGCGATGGGTTCGTCCACAAGCATCCCGCCTAGCTGCAAAAGCATGTTGTCGCTCGCGTAACCGCGCATATCCAAAATCAGCCCGCTGCCCGCGTTGGCGAGCGCGTGCAGGCGGTCCAGATCGGCCCTCTTGAGCTGTTGATAGCGCACGTAGGTGACGCCGCCCGGTAGTGTCTCGATGGTCTCGCCCGGTTGATAATGTGGGGTCATCGCCTCGATCTTGTGCTTGGGCCACGGCTTCCACTCAACCGCGAGGTTCTGTCGAGTGCCGCCGCGCAGGATTGCCACAACAAGGGTTTCGCACCGGCCCAGCCGCACCTCCGCCATCAAAGCGCGGCCCAAGGCGTCCGCATTCGACGCGGCGATAAAGGGCCGGACCCGATCAGCCATCGTCTCGGTGCTTTGGCCGTCGATCGACACCAGAACATCGCCCGCTTGCAAAGCGCCGTTTCCTGCCATTTGCCGCCCGTCCACGACCAATTGGCCCTCGATGTAGCGCAGCGAATAAGGGATCGCGCATTGCGCATCGGGTCGCATGATAGCGGGGTAGAACTGGCCAATTGTAACGTGCCCATCATCGGCCCCAGCGGAAAACCGCAAGACGGCTCTTTGATAATCGGCAGCGTTCTGCGCCTCGAAAAGCTCCATCACCGCGCGCGGCAGCGCCGTCTCCAGACTTTCGTCCATGACATCGCGATAGGCGAACCAATAGTTGAGCGCGCCCCACGCCCGTGCGAGCGCCAGCGCCCACAAGGCTTCGTCAGTTTCGGGGCGGGCGCGACTGTAATCAGCCTTGTTCGTGAGAATAGCCTCACGGGTCGAGCGCTTGGGATGGACGGCGAAGTGGCCATCATGGCCACGGCGGTTGGCGTAGATCGCGCTCAAAGGTTGGGATAGCGCGGCAGGCAGGCCTCTGAGCCAATCAGGCGTGGGCGAAGCGAGCGCGAGGGCGCTCTCCTCGACACTCTGCGCGCAAGGGTCACACGGATTGCCAGGCCCCAGACCGGTCACCCAATCGGCCAGAATCGCGTCCGCCTGCACGGTGGAGCCCGCGTCGCGCATTTTGGGGTAGAGCGCGAAAAACTCCAGATCCATCGCCAGCCGCCCCGCCTGCGCGTCAGGATGGTGGTACTTCACGAAGTTCCAGACCTCGATCAGCCGCCCGACCGCTTCGGTTTGCGCCTGCGTCGTTTGCCCGGTCGGTTCCTCAGCGGCCACCGCCTCGCCCGGCCCTGAAAACGCCAGCGCGGCGGCGGCAAACCCGGTAAACAGTGACATTTTCATCGACCCGACCCTTCCGACATATCGACGGGTTAGACACCAAGAGACCCGCGCCGGCAAACAGCCTGTGCGTTTAGTCGCCGTCTTTCTCGACGCGTTCAATCGGCCCGGTCTCGCACAGCTCGCTCACCGGGCAGATCGCGCATTTGGGTACGCGCGCGCGGCACACGCGCTTGCCGAACTGGATCAGCCAGAAATGCCCGTCGCGCATCGCCCAATCGGGGCTGCGCTCTTCGAGTTGCTGCGCGGTCTTCTCTGCGGTTTTCGCATCGGTCAGGCCGATCCGGTTGCACACGCGGTGGACATGCGTGTCGACCGCGATCACATCCTGGCCAAAGGTGAAGCTCATTACGATGTCGGCGCATTTGCGGCCGATGCCGGGCAGGCTCATCAGCCCCTCGCGCGTGTCAGGCACCACGCCATCATGCTCCTCAATCAGCGCGGTGCAGAACTTGCGAATGCTCTTCGTCTTGTTGTTGTAGAGGCCGCACGGCTTGATCGCCTCACGGATCGCATCGTCCTCAAGCGCCAGCATCGCTTGCGGCGTTTTGGCGAGCTTGAACAACGCCTTGGTCGCGGCGGCCGTATTGCGGTCGAGCGATTGGGCTGACAGCATGCATGAGATGCACGATCGGAAGGCGTCGGGTTGCCCCTTGGGCCCTTTGGCATTCTTCGTGCGGCCCGGCATGGCCCCAGCCAGCGCGCGGTAGACCTGATCGACTTGCGGTTGCGTGAGCATGGATCAAAAGCGTTTGGAAGCGCCGCGTGGTTCCCGCGCTTGCCATTCGCGCCAAAGCGCGCAAGATTTCTCCGCCAGCAAAGGAGCCGATGATGCAAGTGCGCCAGATCTTCGCCGTCAGAGATGTCTACTACGCCGCATTGCTCGGCGGGATCGTAGGCTATTTCGGATTTCTGGCGCTCGTGGCGCTGAGCGTGCTGGTTGTGTCGGGCCAAATCGGCGAAGTGCTCAACGTCTTTCTTATGGGCTTTATCGTGGGCATCGGTCCGGCCGCCTTGGGGTCCGCCTTGATCGTCGCGCCGCTTGGCGTGCTGATCGCGATGACCGCGCTGGGCCGGCTGCCGCAAAGCCCCTGGCACGGCGCGATCACGGGCGTGCTGACGGCGATCATCATCACCATCGGACTGGCCGCGTTCTTGGGCGGAGAATGGCACGAAGCGCCCGATGCGGGCACGTTCGCGTTTCTGGTCGGGGCGCTCGGGATTGCCGCGATCACCGGATGGCTGACGCAGCGCCGCTTTCTGCGCATGATCGCGCGCGGCTAGGCTTTTCCGGTCTCGCAATCCTTGCGCACCGGGCACCCCTCGCACTGCGCGCGGCGCGGGCGGCAAAAGGTCTGGCCCAGCTTTTTGAGCAGCAGATGATGCTCGTCCATGTCCGCCGCAGACCATTCCTCCGGGACAATCGGCATCAGCGCGTCATAGGTTTTGGCCGTGTCCGCTTTGGCCGGAACCACGCCCATGCGCTGCATGATCCGGCGATGATGGCCGTCGATCACCATGGCGCGGCGGTTGAAGGTGCTCGCGTTCATCACCCCGGCGGAGTTCTTTCGCGCGACGCCGGGCAGCGTTTCGAGCCACGCCATCGCCTCAGCGGTGTCGAGGTTGGATAGGTGGCGCACGTCGACGCTCCCCCGTTCATCGATGATTGCGCTGAGGCAAGATTTAAGGCGCGAGGCGGCGACCGTGGGAAAGGTCTGACGCTGAAGCCGCGCTTCGAGTTCGGCCACGGACACCTGCGCCACCGCATCCCAATTGCCGAATTCCGCCAGCAACGCGTCGGTTGAGGCGTTCGAGGCCGCCGTCTTCGTCTGCGCGCCGATAACGCCGTGGACCAGCACCCAGACCGGATCGCGGCGCTTGTCGGGTGGCCTGATGATCCGCCCGAACGCCGCGATCAAAGCGGCCTGCGCGCGGCGTAGGACATCGGTGCGCGGGTCTGAGCCGAGGTCGAGCTGCACAGGGAGTGGCGCGCCCCTTCGCGGACCGCCTAGCGGGTGAACGCAATCGAGAAACTCACCGGCACCGCAGGCGTGATCGAAGGCAGGCCCGCCAATTCCTGAAGCGTTGCGAGCCCGTCGGTCAATTCCAGCGCCCCAGCGTCAACAATGACGGGTTCGACCGAGGTGACCATCACCGCGTCTTCGCCGGTTCGCGTGACAGCCACTTGCGCGTCCAGCGGGGCTTCGACGCCTTTCAGCGTAAGCGTCGCTTCGAGCGGTTGCACCACGCTTTCACCCAGCGCGAGCCCATCAAACGCTGCGGGATCAATCTGCGCGCTGACGGTCGCGGTGGGGTGGTCGGCGACCTCAAAGAAGATGTCGCGCATGCGTTCGTTGCGAATGTCGACCTTGGTTTCGACCGTGGAAAGGTCGATGTCGATATTCGCCGCGCCTTCGGGCGTCACGCCGCCCGAAAGGCCGGTGAAGCGGTTGCTCTCCGCAATATCGCCCGCCTTCACGCTCACATAAGAGAGACTGGAGGCGGCGCCATCAACGCTCCACGCGCCTTGAGCCAGCGGCGTAGGCTCAGCGGGCGCCTGCGCGCAGGCGGCGGTGAGGATGAAAGCGCCCAAGGCGGGAGAGTGTTTGATCAAGGTTTGTGCCCTTTCGATAAAGTCCGCTTCAGCGTCATAACGCCAGCATCGCCGAAGAATTGCAATCCGAAAGCTCTGCGCGTTGTGATTGACAAAATTGATCAAACAAACGCTCTAGGTTTCGGCCAGCCGTTTGCGCAGCCCGGCCATCACGCGGCCTGCGTAACAAAGCTCATTTTGTTGCCGTCCGGATCGCGCGCGTAAGCGCCGTAAAAGTCCGGGCCATAAAGCGGGCGCGGGCCCGGCGCGCCTTCGTCGCTGCCACCGTTTTGCATGGCGGCTTTATAAGCGGCGTCGACCGTGGCCGGATCAGCCACCGCAAAGCCGGCTGTGTGCCCATTGCCCGCCGCCGCAGCTTCGCCGTTCTGAGGTTTGGTGACCCACACGCAAAAGCCATCGGGGAACTGATAGCATTTGGTCATGCCTTCATATTCGGCCAGCACCTTGGCGCCCATCGCCGCCATGACGGGGTCGTAATAGCGATAGGATCGCTCGAGATCGTTCGAACCTAAGGTAATGTAGTTCTGCGTCATAAGGCTACTCCCACTCAATCGTGCCCGGCGGCTTGGATGTGAAGTCATACACGACGCGGTTGATGCCTTGCACTTCGTTGACGATGCGGGTCGCGACGCCGGTGAGGAAGCTCGCATCGAACGGATAGACATCCGCCGTCATGCCGTCAGTGCTGGTCACTGCGCGCAGGCCGCACACGCTGTCATAGGTGCGCGCGTCGCCCATCACGCCGACCGTTTTGACCGGCAACAACACGGCGAACGCCTGCCAGATCGCATCGTACAGCCCCGCGTTGCGGATCTCCTCGAGATAGATCGCGTCGGCTTTGCGCAGGATGTCGCAGCGCTCTTTGGTGACCTCGCCCGGAATGCGGATGGCGAGGCCGGGTCCGGGGAACGGGTGGCGGCCCACGAAGGCTTCGGGCAGTCCCAGCTCACGGCCCAGCTCGCGCACTTCGTCCTTGAAGAGTTCGCGCAAGGGTTCGACCAGATCCATATTCATGCGTTCGGGCAAGCCGCCCACATTATGGTGGCTCTTGATCGTCACCGATGGCCCGCCGGTGAAGCTGACGCTCTCAATCACATCGGGGTAGAGCGTGCCTTGCGCGAGGAAATCGGCGCCACCGACTTTCTTGGCCTCGGCCTCAAACAGGTCGATGAACGCGCCGCCGATGAATTTGCGCTTTTTCTCCGGGTCAGTGACGCCGGCAAGGCCTGCAAGGAACGTCTCTTCGGCGTCCACAGCGACCAGTGGGATGTTGTAATGGTCGCGAAACAGCGAGACGACCTGCTCGGTTTCGTTGAGGCGCATCAGGCCATGGTCGACATAGACGCAGGTCAGCTGATCGCCGATTGCTTCGTGGATCAGAACCGCCGCGACCGCTGAATCGACCCCTCCCGATAGACCGCAGATGACGCGCTTATCACCGACCTGCTCGCGGATTTCGGCAATCTTCGTCTTGCGAAATTCGGCCATGGTCCAATCGCCCGTCAGCCCGCAGACGTGGCGCACGAAATTGGCGAGCAATTTGCCGCCATCGGGCGTGTGGACAACTTCGGGATGGAATTGCGTGCCGTAGAACTTGCGTTCTTCGTCCGCGATCACGGCGAAAGGCGCGCCGTCGCTGGTGGCGACGATTTCAAAGCCCGGCGCGAATTTCGTCACCTTGTCGCCGTGGCTCATCCAGACCTGATGGCGCTCGCCCTCTTGCCACAGACCATCGAACAGCGCGCACGGTTTGGTCACGGTCAGGAAGGCGCGGCCAAATTCGCCGCCCTCTCCCGTTTCGTGGCCGGGGCGCACTTCGCCGCCGAGCTGCTGGCTCATGACCTGTTGACCGTAGCAAATGCCGAGGATCGGCACGCCCGCTTCGAAGAAGCTTTGCGGGCAGCGCGGCGATCCTTTGTCGGGGACGCTGGCGGGCGAACCGGACAGGATAATGCCCTTTGGCTTGAGCCGGCGAAACGCGTCCTGCGCCAGCGAAAACGGCGCGATCTCGGAATAGACACCGGCCTCGCGCACGCGTCGCGCGATGAGCTGAGTGACCTGGCTGCCGAAATCGACGATCAGAATGCTGTCCGGGGCGGAATCGCTGAGAGTTTCAGTGGTCATGCGCGCCGCGTTACGCCAGCGTCTCAGGGGCTGTCTAGCCGGGCCGCGTCAGAGCGGCGCCTTTCGCCACAGCAAGGAAAGGACGCGGGCGCTCTCGGCCCGCGTAAGTTGCACTTTTTTCATCATAATTTGGCGTTTTCGCATTTGTGTTCGATTGTTTCGAACATTATTTAGGTGTCTGAACAAGGGCGCCTCCTCTCTCCAATTAAAGCGCTCTTGTGATGGTGCCCTCCCCGCCGCATTTCGGCGACAGGGCAGCCAGCTGATGGAGTTGCCGGTCAAAGCCATGGCCGTTCGGTTCGGGCAAAGCGTGTAACAGCGCTCGCTCGTGTACCGAGGCCGAGATAATGGTCTTCCCCGAGACCACCGGTTTTGATTGCGATCAGGCCCGCGCCCCGGGATCGGCGCGGTGAGTGTGATCCGGCGCAACCCACACAGTGAGCAAGACGCGGTCGCTCCTCCCCCCCGAAATTGGCGGCCGCGTCTTCGCTCGCGACTGGGCGCTTGGCTCAGCCACCCCTTGATTAAGATTTTCTATTACAGTGTCGCATTATTTAGTTTTGCGACGAGATAACAATCTTCCACTTCGTGCGTATTTACTGGCATGAACCGGGCGCGCATGGGGCGCGCCTCTCAGGAGATACCGCATGCACATTCCCACCGAAAAACTCGTCAGCCTCGTCCTCGCCTTCGGCCTGAGCGCAGCTTCATTCAACGCCTACATCAATTAAGCGCGCCGCTTATCTAAACGGCCGTTTTAACTGATGGGCGCGGGCGCTCCGGCTGACGCTGGGGTGCCCGCGTCCGCTTGGTTCAGGACGCCGCCAACCGCTCCGCGCGATCGCGCAGCTCGGTCTTGAGCAGCTTGCCGATATGGCTGCGCGGCATTTCATCAATCGGGTGAAGCGCGGACAGGCGCTGCGTCTTGCCCAGCCGCGCGTTCACCGCCGCGAGCACCGCGTCGCAATCCGCGCCGTCGGCCAAGACCACAAAGCCCACCGGGGTCTCACCCCACTGGCGCGAGGCGATGCCGACCACGGCGGCCTCGACCACCCCCGCTTCGCGTTCCAACTCGGTTTCGAGATCGCTGGGATAGATGTTGAACCCGCCCGAAATGATCATGTCCTTGGCGCGGCCAACCAGCTCGACAAAGCCGTCTTCATCGACGCGGCCAATATCGCCCATGCGCATCCACACGCCGCCATCCGCGTCGACATATTGCGCTTCGCCCGTCTTGTCGGGGCGGTTCTTGTAGCCTGACATCATGGTCTGACTGCGCCCGATCAGATTGCCCGGCGTGCCCGGCGCAACTTCGTTGTCCTCGTCATCAAGCACCTTCATCTCGCTGCCCGGCGCAGGGCGGCCCACCGTGTGCAGCTTGTCGGGGAATTCGTGGCAGGCGAGCAGGCACACAACCCCGCCTTCGGTCATCGAGTAGATCTCGATCAAAGCGCCCGGCATCCGGTGCAGCACCTGGCGTTTGAGCTCGGCAGAGAACGGCGCGGAGGTGCAATATTTGATCGTCAGCACGCTCAAGTCAAAATCGTCAAAGCCGGGAAAATCCATGAGCCTCTGATATTGCACCGGGACCAGCATCGTTACATTCGTCTGATCGCCTTGCGCGTGATCCAGCCAGCGCGCACAATCGAATTTGCCCATCACCCGCACCGTACCACCCGCAAGCAGCGGGGCAAGAAGGGCGACCATGGTGGTGTTGGAATAAAGCGGCGTTGAGGCGAGCGAGCGCACCGGCAAATCAGCCTTGAGATAAGACAGAGCGGTCGCGCCAAACTGACGCCAGCGCATCTGGTGGCTGTGCACGATCCCCTTGGGAATGCCGGTCGTGCCAGAGGAATAGATAATGTTGAAGGCGTCGCCTTTTTCCGGCGTGATCGCCGGAGCCCTTGAACCGGGAGGGGCCATCCAGCTTTCAATATCCTCCAGCGGCACGCGGATCAGATCCGCCATAAAGTCCGGGCCCAGCTCGGCCGCCTTGGCCGCGTCGATAAACAGATGCCGCGCGCCTGAATCCTTGGCCATGCCTTGCAGCTGTTCGGGCGAGGCGCTGGTTGTCAGCGGCGCGGCCACTCCCCCGGCGCGCACCGCGGCGAGGAACACGAGCGCGTATTCCACGCAGCTCGTGCCAAGGATCGCCACCGATTGCCCGCGCTCAAGCCCCGTTTCGATGAGCCGCGCGGCGAGCCGCTCGATAAGGCCAATCAGCTCAGCCCAGGCGATCTCGCGGGTATCATCGACCAGCGCAATCGCGTCAGGCTGCGCGCGCGCCCAGCCGGTGAGGATGTCCAGATAGGAGCCGAAGGGTTGATCAAGCGCTTCGATAATCTGATCGCGCAGAAAAGGATCGCATTGGGCGGCATCACTGGGCGAGGGTTCGGTAGGGTTCTCTCTCATGCGCCAAGGAGTGCCTGAGGCGGCGCGGCGGTTCAAGCAGGCTTCTCGCTTTCTTTACCGCCGCCCTCGACGGTGACACAAAGCGCGCACAGAACACGCACAAGAGGGGAGCGAGCGCTATGACACTAATCCTTAAACCGGCGGTGGCTGCGATTGCGCTGGTCAGCGCTGCGATGGTGCAGGCTCAGAACGCAGATGGTGAGCCATCGACCACGCGCGCCGCGCCCCGCACAGTCCTAGCCATTCTGGCTCATCCCGATGATGAGCTGACCGTTGCCCCGGTTCTCGCCCGGGTCGCGCGCGAAGGCGGCGCGGTGACGCTGATCTACGCCACCAGCGGGGACGCGGGCCCCGGCACGAGCGGCTTGGACCGTGCCGACGATATCGCCACCATGCGAACCAAGGAGGGCCGCTGCGCCGCTCGCGCGCTGGGCCTTGGCGAACCGGTGTTCTGGGAGCTCAGCGATGGTGCCCTTGCAACCATGGCCCGCGCGCCCGGCAGCGCCGCCAAACGCGCGGTGACGCTCACCCGCGACGCAATCGCCGCTGCTAAACCCGATGCGGTCATTACATGGGGCCCGGATGGCGGCTATGGCCACGCCGATCATCGCATGATCAGCGCCATCGTCAGCCAGGCGGTCGCCGGCATAGATCGCGAACGCCCCGAATTGCTCTACGCCGCCTTTGTGCAAGGCGAGGGGCGCGGCGTGCCGGGATTTGAAAACTGGGCGGTCACCGCGAGCGATCTCGTCACCGACACGATTGCGTACAGCGTGGCTGATCTGGACGCGGCGCAGGCGGCGATGCGCTGTTATGAAAGCCAGTTTCCGCTAGCCGCACGGCGCGGTCTCATGCGCGCGCTCGACGGGCAAGTCTGGCGCGGAGCGATCCCCTTCAGGCGCGCCTTTTCCGCCCCGCATTAGCGCTCGTTATACGAAGGCGGGCGGGATCGGTGGAAAAGCCGATCCGGATCGCTGAGCGCATTTGGGTTTGCGCTCGATCGTGCCTATATAATCGACATGGACGACAGCACGACGCAAACACCCGAAACCACCAAGCAAATGGGCGAATACGGCGCCGATTCGATCAAGGTCTTGAAGGGCCTCGATGCGGTGCGCAAACGCCCGGGCATGTATATCGGCGACACCGACGATGGTTCGGGTCTGCACCACATGGTTTTTGAGGTGTCGGACAACGCCATCGACGAAGCGTTGGCGGGGCATTGCGACCTCGTCCTCATCGAACTCAACCCAGATGGCAGCGTCAGCGTCGAGGATAACGGGCGCGGCATTCCGGTGGGCATGCATTCCGAAGAGGGCGTCTCAGCCGCTGAGGTCATCATGACCCAGCTGCACGCGGGCGGTAAGTTTGAAAACACCTCCGATGACAACGCCTACAAAGTGTCGGGCGGCCTGCACGGCGTGGGCGTTTCGGTAGTGAACGCGCTTTCGGAATGGCTGGAGCTGAAAATCTGGCGCGATGGCAAAGAGCACTGGATGCGCTTTGAGCATGGCGATGCGGTGAATAGCCTCGAAGTGCTCGGCGACGCGCCCAAGGTGGAACAGAACCCGGATGAAAACGGCTTCAAGAAGGGGACGCGCGTCACCTTCCACCACTCGAACGACACGTTCAAGAACGTCACCGAATACGATTTCGACAAGCTTGAGCACCGCTATCGCGAGCTTGCCTTCCTCAATTCCGGCGTGCGCATCCTCCTGCGCGACAAACGCCATGAAGAGGTGCTGGAACACGATCTATTCTACGAAGGCGGCATCGCGGCTTTCGTCAAATATCTCGATCGCAACAAACAGGCGCTGGTCGAAGAGCCCATCGCGGTGTCGGCCAACAAGGACGGCATCGGGATCGATGTCTCTTTGCAGTGGAACGACAGCTATTACGAAAATGTGCTGTGCTTCACCAACAACATCCCTCAGCGCGACGGCGGCACGCACCTGGCCGCCTTTCGCGCAGCCTTGACGCGCACGCTCAACGGCTACGCGGATCGCGCAGGGCTGCTGAAGAAGGAAAAAGTCAGCCTGACGGGCGAAGACATGCGCGAAGGGCTCTCCGCCATCGTCAGCGTGAAACTGCCCGACCCCAAATTTTCCAGCCAGACCAAGGACAAGCTGGTCTCTTCGGAAGTGCGCCAGCCGCTTGAATCGCTGATGAGCGAGAAGATGAACGAGTGGCTGGAGGAAAACCCGAACGACGCCAAAGCCATCGTGCAGAAAATCATCGACGCCGCCGCCGCGCGCGAAGCCGCCAAGCGCGCTCGCGAGATGAGCCGCAAGGGCGCGATGAGCGTTGCGAGCCTGCCTGGCAAGCTCGCCGATTGTCAGGAACGCGATGCAACCAAGGCGGAGCTGTTCCTGGTCGAGGGTGACAGCGCCGGCGGTTCGGCCAAACAGGGCCGCGATCGCAAGACGCAGGCGATCCTGCCCTTGAAGGGCAAGATCCTCAACGTCGAGCGCGCCCGGTTTGACCGGATCATTTCATCGAAAGAAGTCGGCACGCTGATCCAGGCGATGGGCACGGGTATTCGCGATGAATTTGATCTGGAAAAGCTGCGCTATCACAAGATCGTGATCATGACCGACGCCGATGTTGACGGCGCGCATATCCGCACGCTGCTGCTGACCTTCTTCCACCGCCAGATGCCCGAGATCGTCAAAGCCGGCCACCTGTTCATCGCGCAGCCGCCTCTGTTCAAGGTCTCCAAAGGCCGCAGCGAGGTCTATCTGAAAGATCAGGCCGCGCTTGATCGCTATCTGGTGGACGCCGGGTTGCAAGGCCGCGTTCTGGAAACGCAGGGCGGCGCGCGGTCTGGCGAGGATTTGCGCAGTCTGGTCGACCACGCCTTGCGGCTGAAAAACCTGCTCGCTTTTGCGCCGCGTAAGTACGAAACCACGATTGTGGAGCAGATGGCGCTGTCGGGCGCGCTTGAGCCTTCGCTTTCGCCAGCGGACCGCGAAGCCGCGCTCGATCTCACCGCGCAGCGTATGCAATTGGGCGATTCCGAAGCCAAATGGAGCGCGAAACGGCTCGAAGACGGCTCGGTGCAGTTCGCACGGCTGTGGCGCGGGGTAACCGACGTGCACGATATCGACGCGCGCTTCCTGGAAAGCACCGAAGCGCACAAGCTGCACTCTCTCGCCGGGCCGCAAGCCGACGCTTACGCCGCGCCTGTGCGGTTGGTGAAGGCAAGCGACGCCGCCGCTGACCCCGAGACAAGCGGCGCGGATGACGAGGCGCAGAGCGAGGACGCGGCAGTCGACGACGCGCCCGCCGCCCTCCACGAAGACGGCATCATGCGCCCCACCCAGCTGCTCGACGCGGTCTTCGCCGCCGGGCGCAAGGGTCTCTCGATTGCCCGTTACAAGGGTCTGGGCGAAATGAACGCGGAACAGCTATGGGAGACCACGCTCGATCCCGATCACCGCATCTTGTTGCAGGTGAAGGTCGAAGACGCCGACGTGACCGACGAGATCTTCACCCGCCTGATGGGCGATATCGTCGAACCGCGCCGCGAATTCATTCAGGACAACGCGCTCAACGTGGCCAATCTGGATGTGTGATCGGCGCCGCCCGGTTCTGACCGGCGCGCCCTCGGCTCGCTGCGGCGCGCGGGGCGGGAACCCATTGCGGGGTCGCCTGTAATCATGGGGGACATGACGGGCGAACACCACCACACAAGCGAGATCAAGCAGATCAGCTTCCTGCTGCTTCTGGCGGCGGTCACCTTTATGGCGCTGGTCATCGTGTGGCCGTTTGCGACCACGCTTTTATGGTCGGCGCTCGCCGCGATCATGTTCCAGCCGCTCTACCGTTGGGCCCTCATCAAGTGTCGGGGACGGCGCAATCCCGCCGCTTTGTTGGCGCTTGTCATCATCTTGCTCGCGGTGATCCTGCCCGCCTTGTGGATCGGCACCCTGGTCCTCTCGCAGCTCTTGCAAGTGGCCCGCTATATCGAGGCCAACCCGATTGACATCGCCGCTTGGGTGGACGCGACGTATCAATGGTTGCCCGACTGGGCGCAGGAGCTGGCGATCGAAAACGAGCTGACGAATGTCGCCAAATTGCAGGAACGCGTCGAAGGGTTCCTGGGCGAAATCATCGGCTTCATCGCCTCGCAAGCGCTCACGATTGGCGGCGGGGCGCTGGGCTTTTTGCTGAGTTTCGGCATCGGCCTCTACGTCACGTTCTTCCTGCTGCGCGACGGCACCCGCATTGGCGAGACGCTGCTGCATTCGGTTCCGATTGATCGCGATATTGCCGACCGGCTGGCCGGGCGTTTCCTCGGCATCGTGCGCGCCGTGATCAAGGGATCGGGCGTCGTCGGGCTGGTCCAAGGCGCGTTGGGCGGGATCACGATGGCAATTGCCGGGGTGCCCTCGGCGCTCTTGCTGGGCGTGTTGATGGCGGTCCTCGCGCTTATTCCGGCGGTGGGCACCGCGCTGGTCTGGGCCCCTGTAGGGGTTGGCTTGCTACTCTCGGGCGAGATCTGGCAGGGCGTGTTCGTTCTGGCGTCCGGGCTCATCGTCATCAGCTCAGCGGACAATGTGCTGCGCCCCATTCTGGTTGGGCGCGACACCGGAATTCCGGATTGGATCATCTTGGTGACCACCTTGGGCGGCCTGTCGATTGCGGGCGTTTCAGGCATCGTTCTGGGCCCCTTGGTCGCCGGTCTGTTCCTCGCCTCGTGGTCGATCCTGCAGGAACAGCGCGCTAAGGACGAAGAAGGCGCGAAACATTACCGCACGAAAGTGGGCGCCGATGGCAAGGTGAACCCCGAAAACCCGCCCGAACCCTTGAGCGCTCGCACCTCGTCTTCTGAGCCAGCGGCTGCCGACGCTGAGCGGGCCTGAGGGGCGGCGCGGTGCAGTCCATGGTCAAACCCGGCAGCCAAGCCGAACATGTCGGTCGGCTGATCCTGGCGGTCGTCGTGGTGCTTGCGCTGCCAGCGCTGCCTTTCGGCAATTATCTCACCTATCCCTTTGTGATCCTGACCACGTGGTTTCACGAAATGGGCCACGGGCTTACCGCGATGGCGCTGGGCCAACGCTTTGAACAATTACAGATTTTCGCCGATGGATCCGGTGTCGCGCAAAGCATGGTCGACAACGATCTGTCCGCCTTTTCGCGCGCCGCCATCGCCGCAGGCGGGCCGCTCGCGCCTTGCATAGCGGGTTCGCTGCTGATCCTCGCCAGCGCACACCAGCGCCTTTGGCGCCCGGCGCTTTGGGCCACGGCGGCTGCGATCTTTGCCTCGGTGATTATCTATGTGCGCTCGCCCGTTGGCTTTTTCGTGCTCCCGCTGGTCGCGGCGGGCATCGCGCTCATGGCGTGGCGAGGGCCGGACTACCTCACCCGGTTCACCCTGCAATTCCTGGGCGTTCTGGGCGCGATGAGCATGCTGCGCGACTTCAACTATCTCTTCACCGAAGAAGCGGTGATCAACGGGCGCCGGATGCTTTCGGACACCGGCCAGATTGAGGACGCGCTGTTCCTGCCGCATTGGTTCTGGGCGGCGGTGATCCTGTCAATCTGCGCTGTGTGCGTTGGAGGCAGCCTCAAATACGCGCTCAACGAAAATCGCCTGATCGGTCGCCCGATAAAGCGGCCCGCCAACGTGCTGCAATTCAAACGCAAATAGCGCTCACTGTGGCCGCTCGGCCTAGTTCAGCACCTTGAGCGTGTTGACGCCGCGCGCGCCGTCACCCATTTCGCCTGAGAGCCCGGTGAAGATCGTATCGATAATCCGCGCCAGCTTTTCCTCGGTCAGCTTCTCACCCAGATAGATGATATTATCGGGGATCGCGTAGGTCGAGATCATCTGGTTGATCAGCGAGAGCGCTTCATCGATCTCAAGCCCGGCGAAATAGCCATCGGCCTGCGCCTGCACGATCAGTTCCGCAAGGTAATGGTCCGCCAGATCGACATAGCTGCGCACCTTTTCAAAGTTCGCCGCGCCCATCTCGCTTATCAGCGTAAAGTTCTGAGGATCCTCGCGAAAACGATCGCGCGAGATGACAAAGCGGCGACGAAAGAATTCGTACATCTTGCGCACCGGCGGCAGGTCGGAAGCAAGCACCTCCTCCATCACGCGCATGTGATCGGCGAGCCAGATTCGCGCAATCGCGTCAAACAACTCGTCGTAATCGGCGAAAATCTCTTCAAAACGGGCACGCGCCAGACCACTCTCGGTGTGCGCAGCGTTATAGGAAATTTCGGTCCCACGCTCTTTGACAAGGTCAAGAACCATCTGCGCGATACGTTTGCGTTCGCTGTCCCGGGCTTGGGCGCTGAGGGCCATGACACGTCGTCTCCTTAGCTCGCGCATCACATAAGGTCGCGCGAGCCTGAGTTAAAGACATACGGTGAAAAATGCTGCAACGCAACATGACGCGGGGCGCAGGAGCGCGCCACCTGGTCGCGTTTAGGCGGTCTGGCCGAGGTCGTTCTTGCCCGCAATGATGTCTTTCGCCTGCTGTTCGAGCACCTTGTAGCGATCCAGATCGGGGATCTTGGAGCGGAACCATTCGGCGATCTTGAGCAGGTCTTCGCCGTAATTGCCCGTCGGCATCATGGGTTGGCTGAACCCGATCGTCTTCTTCTCGTTATCGGCATAGGCCAGCACGATGGGGACGCCCGCGGCCTTGGCGATGTTGTAAAAGCCCGATTTCCACTTGCCGTCCGATTTGCGCGTGCCCTCGCACGCGATGACGAGATTGAGCTCATCGCGGCTAGCGTATTCGTCCTTGAGCTGCTGGATCGTGCCGCCCGCTTTGCTGCGGTCGACGCCGATGCCGCCCATATCGAGCATGAAGTTCTTCATCATGCCCTGAAACAACGTGTGCTTGCCCATGAAGTTAGGCTGAACATTCTCTTCCTTGGTGGCGCCGGCGAAGAAAACGAAGTCCCAGTTCGAGGTGTGCGGCGCGCCCGCGATGACGCACTTTTTCACGTCCTTGGGAAAGCGCTCAACAATCCGCCAGCCCTTTTGCCAGTAGAAGAACAGGATGATCCGGTTCACGATCCGCGAAAGCAGACCGACATTTCGGGTTTCGTTATGTTGCAAGCGTGCCTCTCCCCAGCCCCGAATGTGGGCGTCTTGAGGGAGTTACGCAAGGGAAAGCGTGGGGGTTTCAGGGCGCTTCCTCACGAGGGGCTAACCCATGCGCCGCGTTATTGTGTAAGCGCTGCGGTTGAGCTCATGAGATCCAACTGCCATCGCTCGTGAAACCGTACGTTCTTCTAGCAAAAGGAACCCGCCTATTCCGACTGGCTCACAGTAGGCAAAAGCATCACATCCTAAACACACCAAACGCTGGCCGTTCTGCAATCGGCGCTTCAAGCGTCGCGGCAAAGGCCAACCCCAGCACATCGCGCGTTTGAACAGGATCAATCACGCCGTCGTCCCACAGCCTTGCGGTGGCGTAGTAGGGGTTGCCTTCGTCTTCGTATTTCTGGCGGATCGGGGCTTTGAAGGCTTCGGCTTCTTCCTCAGACCATGTGTCCGCGTCGCGGTGGACGGTGGCGAGCACGCTAGCCGCCTGCTCGCCGCCCATCACGGAAATGCGGGCGTTGGGCCAGGTGAAGAGGAAACGCGGCGAATAGGCGCGGCCCGCCATGCCGTAATTGCCCGCGCCAAAGCTGCCGCCGATCACCACGGTGATCTTGGGGACCGAAGCGGTCGCCACGGCGGTCACCAGTTTCGCGCCGTGCTTGGCGATGCCTTCCGCTTCGTATTTGCCGCCGACCATAAAGCCGCTGATATTCTGCAAGAACAGCAGCGGGATGCGGCGCTGGCAGGCGAGCCCGATAAAGTGCGCGCCCTTTTGCGCGCTCTCGGAAAACAGAACGCCGTTATTCGCAAGGATCGCGACCGGCATGCCCCAGATATGAGCGAAACCGCACACGAGTGTGCTGCCATAGTGCTGTTTGAACTCATGGAATTCCGAGCCGTCGACCAGCCGCGCGATCACCTCTTTCACATCGTAAGGCGCGCGCACATCGTCCGGGATGATCGAATACAGATCTTCGGCGTCGAATTTGGGCGGGCGCGGATCTTGGAGGGCGATATCCTTGGCCGCGCCGGTGTTCGCACCCAGCTGGCTGATAATATCGCGCACAATGGTGAGCGCGTGTTCGTCGTTCTCCGCCAGATGATCGACCACGCCGGATTTCTTGGCGTGCAGATCGCCGCCACCCAGATCTTCGGCGGTGATTTCCTCGCCCGTCGCCGCTTTTACCAGCGGAGGCCCGGCGAGGAAGATCGTGCCCTGGTTGCGCACGATTACGGTCTCATCGGACATAGCCGGCACATAAGCGCCCCCGGCGGTGCAACTTCCCATGACGCAGGCGATCTGCGGAATGCCTACAGCGCTCATATTCGCCTGATTGAAGAAGATCCGGCCAAAGTGATCGCGGTCGGGGAAAACCTCGGCCTGATGCGGCAGGTTCGCCCCGCCGCTATCGACGAGGTAGACGCACGGCAGACGGTTCTCCATCGCGATCTCTTGCGCGCGAAGGTGCTTCTTGACCGTCATCGGATAATAGGTGCCGCCTTTGACCGTCGCATCGTTGCACACGATCATCACCTGCCGACCCGACACCCGGCCAATGCCGCAGATGATCGAGGCGGCGTTGATATCGCCTTCATACAGGCCATGCGCGGCAAGCTGGCCGATTTCCAGGAAGGGCGAGCCCGGATCGAGCAAGCGCTCGACGCGCTCTCGGGGTAAAAGTTTGCCGCGCGAAACATGCCGCTCACGCGAGCGCTCAGGCCCGCCCAGAGCCGCCGCCGCGACGCTCGCGCGCAACTCGCTGGCGAGCGATGTGTTGTGCGCAAACCGCGCCTTTGCATCAGGCGTTTCGCGGTCAAACTTCGTTGTGAGAACGGGTGCGGTCATGTCAGACTCCCTGCAACAATTAGCGGTCCGATCGAAGCAAAGACATAAGCGAACCAGCGGTTCGACCGTGCCCTAAAAAGTGCCAGAACACACATAATGCTAAACAGTATCCCAACGCCAACTTCGATCCAAAACGGCACTCCTGGCGCCAAAAGCAGGATTGGTATCGCTGCGAAGAGAACCATCACAAATACTGCCGAAAGCACCGAGTTAGGGTTGAACTTAGTTACGCGACCAGAGGAGTTCAGCCGAGCCCCCTTGCGCAAGTGTTGCCGAAGGTTTCCGGTGGACACCGCTCGGAAAATCAAAAGCAACGTGAGCCCTGCCGCAATACAGTGAAAAATCAAGTGAACCCCTCACCAGGCTCCAACCCCTTGACGATGATCGCCTCAGCCGTGCTGCCGGCGTCGCGATGCTTTCCGATTTCCTGATATTCGGGCGAGGTCAGCCACGCGAACAATTGCGGCTTGGTCGGAAATTCGATCAAGACGCTGCGCGTCGCGGTCCATTCGCCGCCTACCACTTGCGGTTCCTCGTCCACGCTCAGCATTGTGCCGTCGAACTTGTCGAAGATCTCCATAAAGCGCTCTTCGTACTTATCGTACTGCTCGCGATCATGAATGGTCATGCGGCTGATCATGTAGACGGGCATGGGGCTAATTCTCCGGCGCCGAGGCAGGCTTATCGGGCATGTTGTGCACCCACAGGTTCACGGCAAAGCGCGCATCGGCAAAGTCGCCGCTGGGCACGCTTACCGGCCTGACCTCGTGAGGGATCATTGAGGGGAACACGACCAGTTGGTTATCGGTCGGCGGGATGTCGACAAACGCGCCGGTCTGGTCCAGGCGAAACAATCTGAGGTCGCCGCCGGTGAAGCCGCGCGGGGTTCGATGGAAGTAATAGACCGCGCTCAAAACGCGGCTGCGCCGGGCCACCGCACCGCCGATATCGACGTGGGGACGGTAATACGCGCCATCGGTGTGCGCGTTCATCGATCCATCATAGCGCAGCTTTGGCCCCAGCGTGACCCCGATCGCGCGCGCGGTATCAGGCAGGACCGCAATAAGAGCGTCGCGCAGGATCGCGCGGCACGGGCCCATATCCTTAAATTCGAGCGATTGGCGGTGCGGCGAACCCTGCCCTTGGCCTGTCGCGCTGGGCAAGCATTGGTCCTCATGGGAGAGCGCGTATTCCAGCATCGCGGCGTGGTCGGCGGCGGGCAGGAAATCCGGCTTTATGAGATGCGTGACCCCCGCGCTCATCCCGCTTACCCGGCCGCGCCGATCAGCTCGCGTCCGATCAGCATGCGGCGGATCTCGTTAGTGCCGGCGCCAATGTCGAGCAGTTTGGCGTCGCGCATATAGCGTTCGACCGGCCAGTCGGTGGTGTAGCCCGCCCCGCCCAGCGCCTGAACCGCCTCGGCGGCGACCTTGAACGAGTTTTCGCTAGCATAAAGGATCGCACCCGCCGCGTCGAAGCGGGTGGTCTGGTCCGCGTCGCACGCTTTAGCGACCGCGTAGACATAGGCGCGCGCGGTTTGCAGCGCGACATACATATCCGCGATCTTGCCCTGCATCAGCTGGAAAGAACCAATGGGTTTGCCGAACTGCTTGCGCTCGCGAACATAAGGAATGACCGTGTCGAGGCAGGCCTGCATGATCCCGATGGAAAGGCCCGCGAGCACCACCCGCTCGTAATCCAAACCGCTCATCAACACACCGACACCGCCATTGACCGGCCCCATGACGTTTTCCTCGGGCACTTCGCAATTGTCGAAGACGAGCTCGTTGGTGGGCGAGCCGCGCATGCCGACTTTCTCGATCTTCTGGCCGATGGAGAAACCGGGCATGCCTTTTTCGATCAGGAAGGCGGTGATCCCGCGCGATCCAGCGGCGCCATCGGTCTTGGCGTAGACGACGAGCGTGTCGGCTTCCGCCGCGTTGGTGATCCAGAACTTGGTGCCGTTGAGGATATATCCGCCCTGCACCTCTTCGGCCTTGAGCTTCATCGACACGACGTCCGAACCCGCGCCCGCTTCGGACATGGCCAGGCTGCCGACATGTTCGCCGCTGATCAACTTGGGCAGATATTTCGCTTTTTGCTCAGGGCTGGCCCAGCGGCGGATCTGGTTGATGCACAGGTTCGAATGCGCGCCGTAGGAAAGCGACAGCGAGGCGCTGGCCCGCGCCACTTCTTCGACCGCGATCACGTGTTCGATATAGCCGAGACCCAGCCCGCCATCCTCTTCGGCGACGGTGATCCCGTGAAGGCCCAGATCGCCCATCGCCCTCCACACTTCGTCGCGCGGGAAATAGTCCTCGCGGTCGATCTTATCGCCCAGCGGCATAAGCTGTTCATCGACGAAACGGCCCACATTCTCGCGGATCATGTCGGCGCTTTCGCCCAGCTGAAAATCGAAGTCGGGGGTGGCTCGCATCTGTGTTTCTCATCCCATGGTGCCTGCCTCGCCAAGGAGGCGCGCTGGCGGTGTATTGTTTGCAGGTCGGTGTTCTAGCAATCTGCCCGATAAAGGCCAACGCGGTCGACCTTACGCGCGCAATCGTTGCGCCAAAAAGCGCATGCGAAAAAGGTAAGTTCGCAAAACCCTCGCACCACGAAACAAGCGTTTTGACGCCGCCACGCTATCCTGTATGGCCGAGGCGAGATAAGCCAAGAAAATAGCCATAGTGACCTTTTCACAGTCCAGCTCTTGGCCCGCGGGGGCCGACCCCGCATCGCAGTATTGCGATGAAGAGCAGCGGCTTGTCACCTTAGCCAGCTATTCCGTTTCCGAACTGTTTGGCGATGAGGAACTGGCAAGGCTTGCCCGGTTCGCGGCGCATTTGTGCGAGACGCCCAGCAGCGCGGTCAGTCTGGTGGAGGCCGAAAGGCAGGTCTTCCTCGCCAGCGAAGGGGTTGCGCTCACTGAAACGCCGCGCTCGACCAGTTTCTGCGCGCACGCGATGTTAAGCGGCGAAACGCTGATCGTGCCCGACGCGACCGAGGATGCGCGCTTTGCCGATTTTGCGTTGGTCAAGGGGGAAGAGCATGTGCGCTTTTACGCGGGCGCGCCGCTGATCTCGACCGAGGGTGCTGCTTTAGGTGCATTATGCGTGTTCGACGTGGAGGCCCGGCCCGAAGGTCTCACTCCGCTTCAACACGAAGGTCTGCTGGTCCTCGCCGAAGCGGTCAACCGCCGTCTGCTCGCGCACCGACAGGCAAGTGAGGTTGGCGAAGCGATCCAGTCCAGCGCGGACCGGCTGCAATTCATGATCGACAGCGTGCCTGATATTGCGTGGTCTGCCGGGCCTTACGCGCAATTCGATTACGTCAACGCGCGCTGGCTCAAGGTCACCGGATTGCCCGCGCCGCGCCATATCGAAGACTGGCGCGCGGTCATCCATCCCGACGAATTTGAGCGATCGCGAGTCAAGTTCCTTGAGGCGCTGCAAAACGCGGTTCCGTTTGAGGATGAATGGCGCATGCTTCAGGCCGACGGCAGCTATCGCTGGGTTCTGAGCCGCGCGGTCCCCTCGACCGATGATCCGGACAGCGCGCGCTGGTTTGGCACGCTCACCGACATCGATGACGCGACCCGCGTTTCTAAAGAGCGCGAATTGTTGGCGGGCGAACTGGCGCATCGGATCAAGAATATCTTTTCGGTCATTATCGGCCTGATTTCGCTCCACGCGCGCGGCGATGCGACGCATCAGGCGTTTGCGGCGATCTTGACCGACACGATCCGCGCTCTGTCCCGCGCGCAGGAATTCGCGCTTCAGATCGACCGGATCGAAGCCAAGGATCTCAAGGGCCTCCTTGAAGTGTTGATGGCGCCTTATGGCGCGACGGGCGCGACCGCGGTGGAGATCACCGGCGACAGCGTCGATTTCGGGGTGCGCGCCGCGACACCTCTGGCTCTGGTCCTGCACGAAATGGCGACTAATTCGGCCAAATATGGCGCGCTGAGCGCGGTGGGTGGGCTGGTCGCCATCACGATTGAGCGCACCAGCGAAAACGCGGTCATCGCGTGGCAAGAATCGGGAGGGCCGGATATCGAGCCGCCCAAGAACGAAGGCTTTGGCTCGCGCCTGATGACCATGGCTGTGACGCATCAGCTGGGCGGGGCGATGGAGACGGTGTGGGAGCCTGCCGGATTGCGCGCGGTCATTACGCTGCCGCTGGCAAGGCTCGAAAACTGATCGGATCGCCATGCGGGGTTGGCGCGGCGGGTTCGGCTCTCTAGGCTCTTACCCTATGCTATTCCAAAATCGAAATCGCGTGCTCGCGCTGGGCGCCGCCGCCGGCCTGTTGGCGGGATGCGCGGCTGAGGACACCTCCGATACACCAAACAGCGAAGCCACTGCCGATGGGTCTGGCGAGGCCGCAAACGGCGCGCTCTCTGCGGTAAGCCTTGAAATGGCGGAGACCGCGTGGCTTTCCATCAGTGAGGAAGGCGAGGTTTTCACAACCTATCTCGACCCGGATGGCCGCTACCGCGACGAACGCGGCGGAACGCGGGTGTACAGCGGGACGTGGGAGCAGAACCCGGATCGCGAATTGTGCTTTTCCCCCGAAACCGGCGAAGGCGAATGCTGGGCCCATGGCGCGCCCGGCTTGGACGGCGTGATGCGCGCGACGAGCGCCAGCGGGCGCGAAATCGAAGTGCGCCGGGTAACCTATCAGCCAGCCGATCCCGTGGAGGGTTCCGATGAGCCGGCTTTGGATGATGCGGCAACCGATGAGCCCGAAAGCGCCAGCGCGGACGCCAGAGGCTGAGCCGATCCACACCGTACTACCCCAGGAAATCGACGCATGACCGGCGAAACGCTGTTGCAGTTCGACGCCGCCGAGCGCCGCTATGGCGCGCGCGGGCAAGTGGTCGCGGTGGGCGGCGTCAGCTGCGAGATCGCCAAGGGATCGTTCGTGGCGCTGGTCGGCGCGTCGGGTTCTGGCAAATCCACCCTGCTCAAAATGGTGAACACGCTGGTCGAACCTTCAGGGGGCCGCGTGCTGTTTGGCGGCGAGGATGTAACCAACCTCAAACCGTCGGCCCTGCGCCGCCGGGTGGGCTATGTGTTTCAAGGGATTGGCCTGTTCCCGCATATGCGCGTGGGCGAAAATATCGCGATCGGGCCGCGTCTTGCCGGGGAGAAACTGGCGGACGAACGCGTGGCTGAACTGCTTAACCTCGTCGAGCTTGAACCCGCCATGGCCAGCCGCATGCCAGACGAGCTGTCGGGCGGGCAACGCCAGCGCGTCGGCGTGGCCCGTGCGCTGGCGGGCGACCCGGAACTGCTGCTGATGGACGAACCTTTCGGTGCGCTTGACCCGGTCACCCGCGACGCGCTGGGCGAGCGGGTGCGCGAATTGCACGAGGAGCTGGGCCTTACCACCGTCATGGTGACGCATGACATGGCTGAAGCCCTGCTGCTTGCCGACCGCGTGCTGGTCATGGATGCCGGCGTGCTGGTGGCCGATGAAACTCCGCGCTCGCTCTTGGCCGGCCACGGCGGAGAGGTCGCGCAAGGGCTGGTCGCCGTCCCGCGCAACCAGGCCGAAAAGCTCGCCGCCATGGAAGAAAGCATCGCTGCCAAAGCGCTGGCGAAGGGAGCCAGACCATGAGCGGGATCTGGGAGACGCTGCTGACGCTCGGCGACAAGCTGACGGCGCATATTGTACTCTCTGCAAGCGCCATTGGGCTCGGCATTCTCGTCGCTTTGCCACTCGCGGTGTGGGCCTCGCGTTCGCAGCCGGTGGCGCGCGTGGCGCTGGGCTTTGCGAGCCTGGTGCAGACTATCCCGGCGCTCGCTCTGTTGGCGCTTTTCTTTCCGATCCTGTTGTCCTTGCGCGCAGTGTTTGGCGAAGGGCTGCCAACGCTCGGTTTCCTGCCCGCTTTGCTGGCGCTGGCGCTCTACGCGCTGCTGCCGATCCTGCGCAACGCGGTCACCGCGCAGGTCAATCTCGACCCCGGCGTGCTCGAAGCCGCCGACGGCGTGGGGATGACCAGCTGGCAAAAGCTCACTCTCGTCGAAGCGCCGCTGTCCGCGCCCTTCATCATGGCGGGCATCCGCACCGCGAGCGTGTGGACCATCGGCGCGGCCACGCTTTCGACCACTATCGGCCAGCCAAGCTTGGGCGATCCGATCTTTGCCGGATTGCAGACGCAGAACTGGGCTTTGGTGCTGGCGGGCTGTTTTGCGAGCGCGGGACTGGCTTTGGTCGCGGATGCTTTGCTGGGCCTGATCGAGCGTGGCCTCGCCAATCGCTCACGCTGGCAAACGATCACAGGCTTGGTCATCGTGGCGCTGGGTCTGTTCGCTGCGCTCTTCGCGCAAAGCGGCCCGCGCGACGACAACACGGTCATCATCGGATCAAAGCAATTCTCGGAAAGCTATATCCTCGCCCAGCTTATCGGCCAGCAACTCGAAGCGTCGGGGTTCACAGTCGAATACCGCACCGGTCTTGGCTCAGCCGTGCTGCATGGCGCGGTCGCGACCTCGACCGTCGACATTTCGGTCGATTACACCGGCACAGTGTGGACCAACGAGCTCAAACGCGCGGACAATCCGGGCCGCGAGGAGATGTTTGAAACCATCGTCGAGTGGGAGCGCGAGAACACCGGCATGCGCGTTCTCGGGCGATTGGGGTTCGAGAACGCCTACGCCTTTGCCATGCGCCGCGACCGCGCGAGCGAGCTGGGCGTCACCACGCTCGAAGATCTGGTTCCGGTCGCCCCGCGTCTGGTCGTGGGCGGCGATCCGGAGTTTTTCGAGCGGCCTGAATGGATCGCGGTGCGCGACGCCTATGGCATGAGCTTTGGCGAGACGCGCAATTTCTCACCCACCTTCATGTTCAACGCGCTCGAAGCGCGCGAGGCGGATGCGATCAGCGCCTATAGCACCGATGGTCGCCTGGCCGCGGACACCTATGTCTTGCTGGACGACCCGCGCGGAGCCTTGCCCTCCTACGACGCGATGCTGATGCTGAGCCCGCGCATCGCCGACAATGACGAGGTCATCGCCGCGCTCGAACCGCTGATCGGCGCGATTGATGTTGAGACGATGCAGGAAGCCAATTTCTCGGTCGATCGCGAGGACGATGAGAAAGTCCTGCCAAAGGAAGCGGCGAGCCGATTGGCTGAGAAGATCGGGCTTTGACGTGGGTCTGGTGCGGGCTGCACACTCGCCCTCTCAGCGCGCTTTCTTCCAGATCTGGGTCTGGCAAAAGAAGCTGATGCAGCCCTTCACTTCAATCGCGTTCGCGCCCTTGCGACGCACCACCGAACGGTAGCTCTTGCCGCTCTTGGGATCGTAAATCCGCCCGCGCCACAGATCCTTTTCTGCCTTGAAGCTTGTGAGCACATGCAAGCCCATCAAACGCCGTTTCTTCTTGGCCGGGTCGGGGTTGTAGATGTCGCGCTGATCGGGGCCGTCGGGCGGCGGGACCAGGAATTTCGAGATACGCCCGCAAGTGCTCGAGCCGCATTGGCCGATGGTAACAATCGCGTCGCCCTCTTCGGTTACCCAGCGCCCGGTGATGGGATCAGCCGCGTTTGCAGCGGCAGGGAAAGCGGCCATCGCGGTGCCGGTGACAAGGGCGGCGGAAACGGTGGAGCGAAGGGTCAAGGTGAGCCTCTTTGCGTGGCGAAGGGTTGGGCGGTCAATGCAGGTATGCAGCCAAGGCGACTATCGTTACATCAGAGTGTGTTGCGAGTTCAGTGCGCCTGATTGTGCAGACGGGGAGGGGTTTCGTCAAACCCGCGCCGTGCGTGTCAATCAAACCCCACGCCCATGGGCCAGCGCCTTCCGCACACGCCCAGCACTTTGAACAAAGTGCCCATCTGGTCGTCGCGCGTAAGGCGATCATACTGCCGCTGGACGACATCCGCGCTGTCGGGGTCTTTGCGCTTGAGCGCTTCGAGCCGGGTTTCGATGCCCATCTGCTCGAGCCATTCGCCCTGCATTTGCAGGCCCATGACGTCCGCCCCGTTTTCCTCGGCGACTTGCGAGAGGCGTTCGAAATCGACATGCGCGGTCAGGTCCGCTTCGCCCGGATGCGTGAGCGGGTCGACATGATTATGGCTCTTGAGCGCTTGCAGAGTGGAGCCCGAGCGCGCCTCAAGCGGGCCATAATCAATGATAAGCGCCGCCCCGCCCTGGCTGACGAGCCGCACCGAAATTTCCTCCATCAACGCGTTGGACGCCGGGCTGGTCTCGATCATCGTGCCCTGCGAAGCGCTGCGCCAGCTGGGCGGGACAAGGTCATCGACCCGCTCATCACCCGCCATGAAGGCGAGATCATCTCCGTCGAGCCCGATCATGCGTTCGTACCAACCATCGGCTGATCGCAGAAGCTGCTTGATCGGCAGCGCGTCAAAAAACTCGTTGGCCATAATAAGCAACGGGCGATCGTCGGGCAGGGTCGACAGATCATGGTGGTGCACGGCGTCGGGAAACTTTTCCGATTGCAGTTTGCGCAGCGCCGGCGAGCCTTCGACAAAATGGATCGTAGGATCAAAGTCATAGCGCGAGGCGGTGCGCATCATATCGGTCATCAGCGTGCCGCGCCCCGGCCCCAGCTCTACGAAGTGAATGTTCTTGGACTGGCCCATCTTGACCCACAGATCGGCAAACCACAGGCCGATAAGCTCGCCGAACATCTGGCTGATTTCGGGCGCGGTGATGAAATCGCCTTCGTCGCCAAACGGATCGCGGCTGGCGTAATAGCGCGCGTTGGATTCGCCCATATATTGCGACAGGCTGATCGGCCCGGTGGTCGGGATCAGGCGGCGATAGGCCGCGGCCAGATCAATGTTAGATCCGGGAACCGGAGTTGGGGCCGGAGTCGGGGCGGGTGAGGCCTCGGCTTCTTCTTGCGCGGCCTTGGCAGCTTTTTCCGCTTCCTCAGCGGCGGCTTTCTCGGCCGCTTCTGCCTCGGCTTTGGCCTTCGCTTCGGCCTGCGCTTTCTTCTCAGCTTCCTTGGCCGCTTTCGCCTCGGCCTTTTTCTGGGCTTCTTTTGCGGCCTTCGCTTCCGCTTCGCGTTTCGCCTTGGCTTCCGCCTTCGCTTTAGCTTCGGCTTCCTTCTTGGCTTTCGCCTCGGCCTCGCGCTTTTCCTTTTCCTTGGCCTTTTGCGCGGCGGCCTTTTCTTCCGCTTCTTTCTTGGCCTTGGCTTCCGCTTCGAGGCGGGCTTTCTTTTCTGCCTCTTGCTTGGCTTTGGCCTCTGCTTCTAGACGCGCCTTCTCCTCCGCCTCCTTCTTAGCCTTAGCTTCTGCCTCCAGCCGCGCTTTCTCTTCCGCTTCGGCCTTGGCTTTGGCTTCCGCCTCCGCTTTGCGCTTGGCCTCTTCGGCTTCGCGTTTCGCTTTGGCTTCGGCTTCCTTCTTGGCCTTGGCTTGGGCAGCGGCTTTCGCCTTTTCTTCGGCCTCGCGTTTGGCCTTCTCTTCCGCTTCGCGCTTCGCTTTGGCGGCAGCTTCGCGTTTGGCTTTTTCCTCGGCCTCTTTCTTGGTTTTGGCTTGCGCCTTGGCCTTCGCTTCCGCCGCGGCCTTTGCGCGGGCCTCTTCCTCGGCGCGCGCCTCTTCTTCCTCGCGAGCGCGCGCTTCGGCTTCGGCTTTAGCCTTGGCGATCCGGCGCGCCTCTGCCGCCGCTTCGGCTTCGGCCTTCTTGCGCGCCTTCTCGGCCTCCGCTTTGGCTTTCTCTTCGGCTTCACGCTTGGCCTTGGCTTCCGCTTCAGCTTTGGCCTTCGCTTCGGCTTCCAAGCGAGCCTGCTCTTCGGCCTCCAGGCGCGCTTTTTCCTCCGCTTCGGCTTTGGCCTTTTCCTCAGCCTCGCGCTTCGCCTTCTCCTCGGCCTCGCGCTTCGCTTTGGCCTCCGCTTCAAGCCGCGCTTTTTCTTCGGCCTCGGCTTGGGCAGCGGCCTCCGCTTCAGCCTTTGCTTGGGCTTCCGCTTTCTCGCGCGCTTCAACCTCGGCGGCCTCTTGCGCGGCAATCCGCGCAGCCTCCCGCTCAGCGGCGGCTTCGCGCGCCGCTCCTTCGTCAACGCTGTCGGAAAGATCTATGACGGTCCCGTCCGGCTCAATCAGTTTGAGCCGGCTGCGCCATTCCTTCTCATCGCCGCTCGAATAGCGGCTGAGCGTGGTCAGGCCGGCGCCGTCTGCGCCCCGGTGCCCACGGGCTTCCTCGTCAGCGCGTAAAGCGTGACAATCAACCCAGCCATGATCAGCGGTATCGTTAGCCATTGCCCCATCGATAGTCCGGTTTGTTCCGCGAGCCCACGCAATTGTTCATCCGGCTGGCGGAAAAATTCGTTCACGAAGCGCGCCAGTCCCATGCCGATTGTAAAGACGCCGACCAGCAGGCCAGTGCGATAGCGCGCTTTGGTTTTCCAGAACAGAAACATTAAGATGACCAGCAAAGCCAACCCTTCAAGCCCCGCCTGATACAACTGGCTGGGATGGCGCACGATCTCGCCGCCGCCGGGGAACACCATGCCCCACGCCACATCGGTTTCGCGGCCCCACAGCTCGCCATTGACGAAGTTGGCCAAGCGCCCGAGCAGCATGCCCATCGGCACGCTAACCGCGACGTAATCGCACACGCGCAGGAACGAGAGCTTGTCGCGCCAGCATACGAAAGCGAGCGCGGCAAGAACTCCCAAAAGCCCTCCGTGAAAGCTCATCCCCCCATCCCACACGCGCAGCAATTGCCAGCTGATAAAACTGCCATCGTCGACAAAAGTCGTGAAGGCGCTGGGAATATCCGAGGCGCCGCCGGTGTAGAACGCGGCGTAGCCAAGCCGACCTCCGAGGATCACGCCCAACGTGCAATAGAAGAACAAATCATCCGCGTGCCGCTGAGCCATGGGTGCGCCGGGCTGTTGAAGCATCTTGGAGGTGTGCCAATAAGCGAACAGAACGCCGAGCAGATAGGCAAGCGAGTAAAAGCGCAACTCAAACCAGCCGATCCGGAACAGATAGGGGCGCATGCCCAGATCCGACCAATAGATCGGATCAACGGCGTCGGCGGCGCCCGCGGCGCTCGCCACAAAAGCCCCAATGGGGCCACTCTCAGCAAGTAGTGACAGCACGATGCGAACCTCTTAAGAGTGATTATCAGCCGAGCGGCTTTTCTGCTGCGCGTCTTTGGCACACGATGCGATCTGGGGGAAGTGCCCCGCCCTGCGGCTGATCAGGCTCTAGGCCTGAAACGTCTCACAGGAAAGATCGCGTCCGCGCCGCGAAGAAACAAAAGAACGCCTCACCCCCGAAAGCAAGAGGCGTCTGCACGATAATGAATTGGGATCAAGAGGAGAGAAGAACGCATGCCCAGTCAGCTGGATCAAGCGCTCGATACAATCGTCACAGCGCTCACCGCCGAGGGTCAGCCCTTTGTCACCGTTCCATTTGAACGCGGCGGTGTGGAAATGCCGGCCTTTGCCGGCGCGCCGCCGACGCTGGCGCATTACTTTGCGCATTTCTGCACGCAATCCGAGCACAAGGATGCGGAATTTCTGGTCGATGGCGACCTGCGCCTGACCTTTGCCGAAACCTACCAAGCGGCCGCTTGCGTAGCGGAAGGTCTAGTGACCAAACACGGCGTTCAAAAAGGCGACCGTATCGGCATCGCGGCGCGCAATTCGGCCAATTGGATGATCCTTGAAATGGGCATCTTGATGGCGGGCGGTTGCGCAACGCTTATCAATGGGTTCTGGTCGGGCGAAGAGCTCGCCTACGGGATCAACCTGTGCGAGTGCAAAATCGTAATGGCGGACGCGGGCCGCGCGGCCCGCTTAGAAGGGATCGAGCACGATTCTGAAATCGTGCTGTTCCATCACACCGGAAGCCCCGCCGAAGGTCTCGCCAACGTATGGGCGGTGCCCAGTGACCAGGCGTCGTCGGTGGCGATGAAAACGCTTGCCACGCTGACGCCGGATGATCTGGCGACGATCCTTTACACCTCGGGTTCGACCGGCAATTCCAAGGGCGCTTATTCCGACCATCGCGGCGTGGTCCACGGCGTCTTCAGCTATGTCGTGCAAAGCGCGATGGCCAAGGTCCACCTCGAAGCCCAGGGCGAGGACGTCTCCTCGCAGCCCAGCGCTCTGGTCGCGGTGCCCCTGTTCCACGTTACCGGCGAAGTGCCGCTGTTCCTGCAAAGCATCGCGATCGGGCGCAAACTCGTGCTCATGCCCAAATGGGACGCGGAAGACGCGATGCGCCTGATGGAGGCCGAGAAGGTCTCCTATTTCGTTGGCGTGCCGCTGATGAGCTATGAGATTGCAAGCCATCCGAACCGTGAAAAATACGACCTGTCGGCGTGCAAAAGCTTTGCCGCGGGCGGATCGGCGCGGCCTGTGGAGCATGTGAACAAGATCCGGGAAAGCTTCCCCGGCGGGTTCCCGTTGCTCGGCTATGGCCTCACCGAAACCAACGCGGTTGGCTGCGGCAATTTCAACGAAAACTACCTCGCCAAGCCCGGCTCAACCGGCACCGCGTCCAAGCCGATGGTGGACCTCGCCATCCTTGACGACGACGGCAACAAGCTTGCGCAAGGCGACGTCGGCGAAGTGTGCATCCGCTCGGTCGCGAATTTTCTTGGCTATTGGAAGAACGAGCAGGCGACCGCCGACGCGTTCACCGATGATCAGTATTTCCGCACGGGCGATCTGGGCTATCTCGATGAAGACGGCTATCTGTATATCGTTGATCGCAAGAAGGACATCATCATCCGGGGCGGCGAAAACATCAGCTGCATCGAAGTCGAAAACGCGATTTACGCGCATCCCGACATCGCGGAATGTTCGGTCTTTGCATTGCCTGATGAACGCTTTGTCGAGGTGCCGGCCGCGGTGATCCTGACCAAGAAGGGTCGCGAGACGGTAACGCCAGAGGCCTTGCGCGAATTCCTGCTTAAAAACACGGCCCCCTTCAAGGTGCCGATGAATGAGCATATCTTTGTCGTGCATGAAACGCTGCCACGCCTTGGAACCCAGAAGGTCGATAAAAAGACCCTGCGCGAACAATACACCGCAAAGCTTGCGGCGGCCTGATCGCGCGCCGTTAGGGCTGAGGCTTTCGATGGCCGGAAAAGGCCCTCGCTTTGAGGGGATGGAACGGGGTGCGCGAGCGTGAACGAAAACGCGAGCGCACCCCTTTCTGCGGCGAAATCGCAGGCCGAGGCACCGGCCAAAGCACCGCGTAAGTCTCCGCGCGGGCTGCCGCGTCAGCGCGCGATCTTTGACCGGCGCACCATCGCCGAAGCGATCGCCAAACTGGTCGAAGCGCATGGCGACAAGGCGCGTCCGTTCATCGTCACCACGCTCAAGAACGCGCTTGAAAAAGGGCGCGCCGAGCTTGCCCAGCGTTTGGCGATGAAGCCGAGCGCCGGGCATGAATGCACGGCGGGCCATGCGTTTTTGACCGACCAATTGCTGCGCGTGATCTATGACCATGTGACCGCCGACATCTACCCCGCGCCCAACCGCACGGCGGCGGAACGGCTCGCGCTGCTGGCGGTCGGCGGATACGGGCGCAGCGAGATGGCGCCGCATTCGGACATCGACATCGCCTTCATCACCCCCATGCGCCGCGCGCCGTGGTGCGAGCAAGTGATCGAGGCGATGCTGTATCTGCTGTGGGATCTGGGTCTGAAAGTGGGCCATTCCAGCCGCACGGTCGGCGATACGATCCGCATGACCAAGGAAGACCTGACGATCCGCACCGCGCTGCTGGAATCGCGGCTGGTGTGGGGCGATGCCGACATTTACGAAGAAGCGCGCGCCCGGTTCTGGCGCGATGTCGTGCGCGGGTCTGAGCGCGACTTCCTCAACGAAAAGCTGGCCGAACGCAACGAGCGGCACGCGCGCATGGGCGACAGCCGCTATGTGGTGGAACCCAACGTCAAAGAAGGCAAAGGCGGCTTGCGCGATCTCCAGGCTTTGTACTGGATCGGCAAATATATCCACCGGGCCGACACCGCCGCAGAGCTGGTCGGCGTGGGTTTGCTGACGCGCAGCGAATATCGCAGCTTTCGCCGGGCGGAAAGCTTCCTGCTCGCAACGCGCTGTCACATGCACGAGCTGGCGGGCCGCGCGGAAGATCGCCTCACCTTCGACTTGCAGCGGCAGGTGGCCGAGCGGATGAATTTCTCCGACCGCCCCGGCAAAAGCGCGGTCGAACGCTTCATGCAGTTCTACTTTCTCCAGGCGAAGCGCGTCGGCAATCTCACCGGGGTCTTCCTCGAAGCGATTGAGGAGGAATTTCGCAAAACCCGTCGGCAAAGCGTCTTCTTCAAGCCCCGCGCGAGCCGCCCGCGCGAATTGGCGGGCTTTCTGGTCGATAACGACACGATCCGCGCGCCCAGCGATCACTGGTTTCACGATGATCCGGTGCGCCTGATCGAGCTGTTCCAGCTGGCCGAGGCCGAAGGGCTGAGCGTCCATCCGCAAACCATGCGCCAGGCGGATCGCGACGCAAAACTGATCGACAAAACGGTGCGCAAGGACGCGCGCGCCAACGCGCTGTTCCTCGACCTGCTCTGCGGTCGCCGCGATCCCGAATCCGCGTTGCGCTGGATGAACGAGGCGGGCGTGTTTGGCCGCTTCGTGCCCGATTTCGGACGGGTCAACGCGCAGATGCAGTTCGACATGTACCACCACTACACTGTGGATGAGCACACGATCCGCGCCATCGGCCTTACCAGCCAGATCGAACGCGGCCTGCTCGAAGCGGACCACCCGCGCGCGACCCGGCAGATTCACAAATTGTCCTCGCGCCGGGCGATCTATGTCGCGGTCCTGCTGCACGACATCGCCAAGGGGCGCGGCGGGGATCATTCCGTGCTCGGCGCGGGCGTGGCGCGGCGGCTGTGCCCGCGCTTTGGCCTCGATAAAGGCGAGACTGAGCTGGTCGCGTGGCTGGTGCTCGAACACCTCTTGATGAGCAGCACCGCCCAAAAACGCGACCTCACCGATCCCAAGACCATCGACGATTTTGTCGAGCAGGTTCAGTCCATCGACCGCCTGCGTTATCTCGCGATCCTCACCGCGGTCGACATTCGCGCGGTCGGGCCCGGCGTCTGGAACAGCTGGAAGGGTCAGCTCTTGGGCGAACTGTATGACGCAGCGCAAGAGCGGCTGCGGCTCGGATTCAAGCGGCGTGGGCGCAAGGAACGCGTCGCCGCCAAACGCGAAGCGGTGCGTGCGCTCCTCGGCTCAAAAGGCGCGTTGGTCGATACCATCGGCGCGCAGATGACCGACGCCTATTGGATCGCCGAACCCGAAGACATTATCGCGCGAAACTTCGAACAACACGCCGAGGCCGAGCAAGAAGGGGTAAACCTCTCGATCCACTGCACGGTCGATGAAGAGCGCGGCGCCACCGTCGTCAGCGTCATCGCGCAGGATCACCCGGGCCTGTTTTACCGCATTGCCGGCGGCATCCATCTGGCGGGCGCAAACATCATTGATGCGCGCATTCACACCGCCAGCAACGGCACCGCAATCGACAATTTCCTCGTGCAGGGCAGCGACCGCCAGCCCTTCAGCGAAACGCGGCAGATTGATCGCCTCAAGAAGGGCATCAGCGACGCGCTTTTGGCTGAGGTTGAACTGGTCCAGAAACTCGCCGCCCGTCCGCTGCGCCATTCGCGCGCGAAAACCTTTACGGTCGAGCCCGCCGTGACGTTCGACAATCAGGCCTCGCGCCGCTTCACCGTCATCGAAGTGACCGCGCGCGACCGCCCGGCGCTGCTTAATCGGCTCGCCTATGCGCTCTATCAAGCCAATGTCATCGTGCAGTCCGCGCATATCACGGCCTATGGCGAAAGCGCGGCGGACACGTTCTATGTGACGGACCTTCTGGGCGAGAAAATCATCAGCGAAGAACGCCTCGCCGAGATCCGTCAGGCGCTGCTCTCAGCCGCCAGCGACAAGCGCCAAAGGCAGCTTGAAAAAGCGGCGAATTAGGCCTTCGACCCACGCCGCAATTCGTCTGTCAAATATGGGTTGCATTCGCGAAACCTATCTGTATGTGCCACTGACCCTACGTCAGGAGAGGATAATATGAAGTTCCGCACCCCCGCGCGGCGCTCCTTTGCGCTGCTTTCAACCACCTGTGCCTTGGCCGCACTCGCCACCCCAGGCGCCGTGTTTGCTCAAGACCAGGCCCCCGACACAGACGACACCACTGAACCGCAGCGCGAAAGCTCGCTCGACGCGCTCAACACCATCGTCGTCACCGGCACCAAGACCCAGAATGTCGAAGACGTGCAGGACGTGCCGCTGGCCGTCACCGCGTTCAACGCGGACTCGATCGAAGCTTATAAGGTTCGCGACATTCAGGGCCTGCAATTCCAGGCGCCCAACGTCAGCCTCGACCAGATCGGCACCAGCCGCGGCACCGCGAACTTCGCGATCCGTGGTCTTGGCATCAACTCCTCGATCCCCTCCATTGACCCGACCGTTGGCGTGTTCGTCGATGGCGTCTATCTGGGCATTAACGGCGGCGTGGTGTTCGATATCTTCGATGTTGAAAGCGTCGAGATCCTGCGCGGTCCGCAAGGCGTTCTGTTCGGCCGCAACGTGACCGGCGGTGCGGTGCTGATCAACTCGACCAGCCCGACCAACGATTTCCAGGGCAAGATCCGCGCTTCGATCGACGGTCCTGTCGGCGATAACAATGGCGGCGCCAACTACATCGTCTCGGGTGTGATGACCGGCCCGATCATCGAAGACAAGCTGCTCTTCAAGGTCGCGGCCTATCACAATTTCGATGAAGGCCCCTTCATCAACCAGTTTAACGGTGAGAACTTCGGCGCGGCGGACACCACAATTGTTCGTGGTGCTCTCGAGGCGCGTCTGGGCGATCTGACGCTGACCGGTAAAGCGGACTACTTCACCTCCGAAGGCGATGGCCCCAACGGGCAGAACCGCGGCTTCTTCCCGCGCGAAAGCTTCGACTTCGCGATCGACAACCGGGGTCTGTACGACACGGAAATCGTCACCACCTCGCTCACGGCGGAATGGGACATTGGCCCGGGTACGCTGACCAACGTGTTCGGCTATCGCGACTACAAGGCCGCGACCGATGCCGATATTGACGCGACCACGGCGCCGATTTTCAACTCGGACACCGAAACCGCGCAAGACCAGATCTCGAACGAAATCCGTTACGCTGTGTCGACGGACAGCTTCGACCTGACCGTGGGCGGTTTCTACTTCGACCAGACGCTCGCCTACACCGAATCGCGCCGCATCATTAACGCGCCGCGCTTCTTTGGTGGTGGCCGTCAGGATCACGAAGTGCTCGGCGTGTTTGCCGCCGGTTCGTACAAGCTGACCGACGCGCTCTCGCTGATCGCCGGGATCCGCTGGAGCCAGGAAACCAAGGACGGCGAGATCACCTATGTGCGCCCCCGTCCCGAATGTTCCGTCGTGGATCGCACCTGTCCGACCTCGGGCACGAACCCGATCCTTCTCGACCCGGTTACCGGCGCGCCGACGGAGAATAACGGCTTCACCGACAGCGTTCGCTTCCGCAACGTGTCGCCCAAGCTGGGCCTCCAGTATGAAATGGACGCGGGCCAGATCTACGGTCACTGGACGCGCGGTTTCCGTTCGGGCGGCTACAACTTCCGCATCACCAACGCCAACGCGTTCGAAGCGATCGTCGGCACCAACTTCGCGTTTGACGAAGAGCAGGTCGACAACTTCGAAATCGGCGGCAAATTCCAGACCGCGGACAGCAAGCTGACCGTTAACCTCGCCGCTTACGTGACCAAGATCCAGGACATGCAGCGCGAAGTGAACCAGGCCGATCCGGCCACGGGCGTCGCGCAGTCGATCTTCAACACCGCTGACGCGACCATCATGGGCTTCGAAGCTGAAGGTCGCTTCCGCGTCACTAACGGCCTGATCCTGACGGGTAATGTCGGCGTGATCGACGATCAGTATGACGAGATCCTGTTCGACATTTCGGGCGATGGCGTCATCAACGACGACGATCTGGACCTGCGCATCCCGCGTGTGCCGGAACTTACCTTTGGCTTTGGCTTCATCCACGAGCTGTTCCTGGGCGACAATGAGTTTGTGACGCGCTTCAACTATCAGTGGCGCGATGAATTCGCTTTCACCGATGACAACCGTGGTTTCATCCAGTCGATCAGCAACCTCGAAGGCAACATCACCTGGGTGACGCCGCTCGAAGGGTTCTCGTTGTCGGTCTATGGCCGCAACCTGTTCGACGAAGTGCAGGCCGGTGGTGACACCCAGCTGCCGTTTGGCGGTCCGCTTTCGAACGGCGTGAACGCTCCGTTCGATCCGGTTCCGGGCGCGGGCACCTTCTCGCCGCTGCAACGCGGTCGCACGATCGGTGTCGAAGCCATGATCGAATGGTAAGATGCTTGGTCGGTCGCACCCCATCCGGGGTGCGATTTCCTCGCTAGCAGCGGCCTCGCGGCCGCCACGCTGCGGGCGGGCGGTCGCCCTTGCGATCGCTTCGCGACCGAGGATTAAAAACTAACCGAATGGGGCGCTCCGGAAACGGGGCGCCCTTTTTCGTTAGCCGCGCGGGACGAGAATCAGGAGAGCGATGGTCTCATCATCCATCGCGACAAAGGTCCATTCATCGCTCGCGCCCGAAATCGGATACCACAGCCCGTTGAGGTGATTGGTCACCACGCTCAGCGCGCCTTGGTCAAACGGCGCAAAAAGCGCCTGCGCGCATTCAAGCGAGCGCTGAGCGCCCAGCCATGGCGTCTTCGTCTGGATCATGTCGTTGGTCAGCGCCTCGACCATGGTGGCGCGCGCAGATCGCGGCGCGGCCAGATCATCGCTGGGGTCAAGCATCTCCCAGTTGAAACCGATGGGCTTGCAACCGAGCCGGCTTGAAAACGCGTCCGCCTTGACCGCCGGTGTCAGGCCCTCTTGCGGCAAGGCGCCCGCCTCAAATCGCACGAGCGCGCGCGCCTCCAGCGCTTCACGCCACTGCACGAAGAACGCATCCAATTGTGCGAGCGTCTCGCTCACCCGCGCGCGCCGAACAGAGCCGTGCCCACACGAATATGGCTCGCGCCCAGTTGCACTGCGGTCGGGTAGTCCCCGCTCATCCCCATCGAAAGCCCCTCAACACCGTTATCCCGCGCAAGCTTGGCCAGAAAGGCGAAGAACGGCGCGGGCTCGATATCAGCAGGCGGCAGGCACATCAGCCCCGCAATTGGGACGTCAGCATCGCGCACCTTGGCGAGAAAATCGGGCACCTCGGAAATCGGACACCCGCCCTTTTGCTCCTCATCGCCGATATTGACCTGCACAAAGCACGGCACGCGTTTGTCGGCCTTGTCCATCGCCTTGGCGAGCGCTTTCAAAAGACTGGGCCGGTCAAGCGCGTGGATGCAATCGAACAGCGCGACCGCGTCTTCGGCCTTGTTCGACTGCAACTGGCCGATCAGGTGCAGCTTGGTGTCGGGATGTTGCTCAAGCAGCGCGGGCCATTTGCCCTGCGCTTCCTGCACGCGGTTTTCGCCAAACACCCTATGGCCGATCTCAAGCAGCGGCGTGATCCGCTCAGCGGGATGGGTCTTGCTCACCGCGATCAGCGTTACATCTTCGCGTTTGCGCCGCGCGGGCTTGAGCGCCTTTGCGATGTTTTCTTCAACGGCGGCGAGGCGTTGCTGCGGAGTGGAGGCTGCACTTTCCATAATGGAGGCGCTATAGCGGCGCTGTGCCGCAAGACCAGACCCTCGATCCGCAATCGCTGCCGCTGCTCTGGCTGCTCTCCGATGAGCGGAACGATGAGGGGCTCGAACAGGCCGTCGCGCGCCTGCCGAGCGGGAGCGGATTTGTGTACCGCCATTACCATTTGGCGCCCGAGCCTCGCGCCGAGCGGTTTGCCGCTTTGCTGCCCGCGCTGCGCGACGCGGGGCATTGGGTCATCGTTTCGGACACGTTTGAAACCGCCGAGCAATGGCGCGCGGACGGGGTCTATGGCGCGCCTGGCGACCGAGCCCCGGCGCAATTGCGCTGGATCGCCACCGCGCATGACGAAGCTGAAATCGCGCAGGCCAACGAATACGGCGCCGACGCCGTCATGCTCTCGCCCGTGTTTCCCACCCGCTCGCATCCCGGCGCCGCGACCCTAGGGAGAGAGCGGTTCCGCGCGCTCGCCCGCTTTGCCGCATGCCCCGTCATCGCTCTGGGCGGAATGAACGCCGAGCGCGCGAAAGAACTAAATTGGCCCCGATGGGCCGCAATTGATGGCCTGAGCTAGCGCCACCGCCCGCCGCAGATTGCTTGACCGGGATCGCTCGAGGATTCATGATGTGTTCTCAATAACGGAGCATGTGATGGCAAGCCGAGCAGTCACCACCAAAAAATCGACCGCCGACTGGCGCGCCGGGTTCCAGCGCGGGGTCCGCCGTCTGGCGCAGATGTCGGGCGCAGGTGTGTTGCTGTTGGCGATGTTCTTCCTCGCGCTGGCGCTGGTCAGCTACACGCCCACCGACCCCAGCTATTCGACAGCGGCCAGCGGTGAGCAGATCGGCAATTGGATGGGCCGCGCGGGCGCGTGGGTCTCCGATTTTGCGCTGCTTGTCTTTGGCGCGCCCAGCGCGTTGCTGCTGCCGCTGCTCTATGTTTCCGCGCGCAAGCTGTGGAGCGATGTCGAACACGATGACGATCCTGAAACGGAGGAGAACACCCGCTGGTGGGGGCCGCTGGCGTTGCTCGGCGTCGCGATGGCGTTGCTCTCGACCGTCCTTGCCATCGCGCTGCCATCGCCCGGCGGTGCTCTTCCTGCGCAACTGGGCGGGCTGACCGGCTTGCTGGGCGCGGGCGCGATTGAGGCGATCGCCACGCGCATCGCGGGTGAAGGGGCAGGCTGGGTCACACTGGGCGCAGCGGTCGCCAGCCTCGCCGGCGCGGTCGCCCTGCTTACGAAGGTGTTTGCGATTGACTGGCGCGAGCTTCTCACCTTGCCCGATTTTCTTAGCGGTGGCGGCGGTCTGACCGGCGTTCTCGCGCGCTTGCCCGGCCTTGGCCCCCGCTCGGAACGCCTCGCAGCGCCCATCGACGAGGACGAAGCGCCCGCGAAGATCCGCCGCGCCCGCAGCGCGCCTGACGCCGCGCCCGAAACCCCTCGCGCGCCCGTCGATGAAACCAGCGAACGCCGCGCGCCCGAAATCAGCGATCCCAAAGCGCCGCCGCGCAAGGCTCAGCCGGCCAAGGCGAACCAGCGCGACATGTTCGCAACCTTCGATCTGCCCAGCCTCGACCTGCTCGAAGAACCGCCGCAGGACGCGGGGCCCGTGCTCGATAAGATGGCGCTCGAACGCAACGCGCGGCTGCTCGAAAACGTGCTCGACGATTTCAACGTCAAGGGCGAAATCACGGCGGTGCGCACGGGCCCGGTCGTGACCATGTACGAGCTTGAGCCCGCGCCCGGCATCAAAGCCAGCCGCGTCGTGGGCCTCGCCGAGGACATCGCCCGCAATATGAGCGCGATCAGCGCGCGCGTCTCGACCATTCCGGGCAAGACCGTGATCGGCATCGAACTGCCTAACGCGGACCGTCAGATGGTGCTTTTGAAAGAGCTCGCCGCGAGCGCCGACTTCGCTGAGCATAAGGGCAATCTGCCGATCATCCTGGGCAAGGACATCGCGGGCCAGCCGATCATCGCGGACCTCGCCGCCATGCCCCACTTGTTGGTCGCGGGGACGACGGGTTCGGGTAAATCGGTCGGGCTCAACTGCATCCTGCTCAGCTTGCTCTACACCTTCACGCCCTCGCAATGCCGCCTGATCCTGATCGATCCCAAGGTGCTGGAGCTCAAAAGCTACGACGACATTCCCCACCTGCTCAGCCCGGTGGTGACCGAGCCGCATAAATCGGTGCGCGCGCTCAAATGGGCGGTTGAGGAGATGGAGAAGCGTTATCGCATGATGTCCTCCGTGAACTCGCGCAATATCAACTCCTTCAACGACAAAGTGCGCGCGGCCGCCGCGAAGGGCAAGCCGCTGGGCCGCCGGGTGCAGACCGGGTTCGATCCGGAAACGGGCGAGCAGCTCTACGAAGAAGAACAGCTCGATTACGAACCGCTGCCGCTGATCGTGCTGATCGTCGATGAACTCGCCGATTTGATGGTCACCGTGGGCAAGGAGATCGAGGTTCTGATACAGCGCCTCAGCCAGAAAAGCCGCGCGGCGGGCATCCACCTGATCATGGCCACCCAGCGACCCTCGGTGGACGTCATCACCGGCGTAATCAAAGCCAACTTGCCCACCCGCATCAGCTTCAAAGTCACGAGCCGCATCGACAGCCGCACGATCCTGGGCGAACAGGGCGCGGAACAGCTGCTTGGCAAGGGCGATATGCTCTACAAGCCCAACACCGGCGCCACGGTGCGCGTCCACGGGCCGTTCGTCTCGGACGAAGAGGTTGAAGCGGTGGCCGACTTCTGGCGCGCGCAGGGCGAACCCGAATATGTCGACGCGGTCACCGAGGAGCCAGAAGAGGGCGGCCTCACTTTCGAGGACGACCTCACCGCTTCGGATAATCCCGAAGAGCGCAAATACCGTCAGGCGTGTCAGATCGTGATCGAGAACCAGAAGGCCAGCGGCTCGTGGCTCCAGCGTCAGATGGGCGTGGGCTACAACACCGCGGCCAAGTGGATCGAGCGCATGGAAAGCGAAGGCCTGGTGGGCCCCGCCAACCATGTGGGCCGTCGCGAAATCTTCCGCGATCGCGACGGCAATCCGATCTAGGCCAAACGCTTTGGGGCCAAGGGTCCGCAGCAATTGGCTGGCGCGTGCGGGAAGCCTCGTTGAGGGGTTGGTGCAGCGGCGCAACGTCTCAAAACTGTAAATTCAACGTCGCGCTAGCGTCATCGTGCGGTCGCGGCGGCGTCACGCTTGGCTGCCACGGGGGTGGCACCTCTCCACGTTCTAAGGAACAATCCGATGACCCCCGTACACTTCGTTCGCGGAGCCTCCGCGCTCGCGCTCACCGCCGCCTTGGCCCTCACCCCGCGCATCGCTTTCGCGCAGGACGCCGAGACCGATGAGAGCGCCCAAGAGGGGGCCTCCGGCAACCAGATCATCGTCACCGCGCAAAAGCTCGAACAGCGCGCGCAGGACGTGCCGATCACCATCACCGCCACCAGCGGCGAGCGGATCGAGCAGCTCGGCGTCACCGACCTCGATGAACTGTCCAACTACGTGCCCGGCCTGCTCGTTCAGGAGCAGAGCGCCAACAACCCGGGCATCGTCATTCGCGGGATCACCTCGGATTCCGGCTCCTCTCAGCAAGGCCCGCGCGTGACGCTGTACTACAATGGCGTCGACATCTCGCGTTCGCGCGGTTCGTATCAAGCGATCTACGATCTGGAACGCGTCGAAGTCATCAAAGGCCCGCAAGCGACCCTGTTCGGCACCGCCAGTGCCGTGGGCGCGGTCAGCCTTGTCTCGGCCAAACCGCGCGAGGGCTTCTCCGCTGAGCTCACCGGCGGATACGGCAACTTCGATCAGACGTTGCTGGGCGGTTTCGTCAACGCCGGGTCCGATGTGCTCGCTGGCCGCATCGCGTTCGAATACCGCACGCGCGATGGCTATGTTGAAAACCTCTCGCCTAATCAGGAAGAGGAACTCTACGCGCAAGATCAGCTGGGTGTGCGCGCCTCGCTGCGCTACACGCCGAATGTCGATCTGACGGTTGACCTGATCGCGACCTACGATCAACAGCGCAACGGCGGCACGCCCTTCATCTCGGGCACCTTCCCCGCCTTCGCGGGCGCTCCGGGCGGCGCGGCCAACGCGTTTGAACCCGCCAATCTGGGCGGCAATCCGGCAGGCGCAGCGGCGCTGGGCGATGATCAGCTGGGGCTCAACCGCGAGGTCTATGACCTCAATCTGACGGCGGAATACCGGTTTGCCGACGATTGGACCTTCACCATGGTCAACGGCTATCGCGAATTTGACAGCCGCGAAGTGTTCGACGCCGACGGCACAGCCGCCGCCTTCCTCGAATTCAGCGAAATCGCGGATGGCTGGCAAATCAGCCATGAAGGACGCTTTGCCTATAATGGCGACAATCTGCGCGCCAGCATGGGCTACAACGTCTTTATCGAAGACGGCGTGCAAAACGTCCCCTTCGCCGTGGAAGAGGGCACCTATCTGCAATGCCTCACCGGTCTTTTCGGCGTGCCCGCCGCGGCCCGCCCGTTTGGCGATCTGCCTTGCGTCGCGGCTGATGGCAGCGTGCCCTCCGCCGGTCTGACCAACGTGCCCTACGCCTCGGTGTTTGAAAACCAGGGCCGCAACGAGGCCTATTCGGTCTTCGCCGATGTCACCTGGATCGCGACCGACGCGCTGGAGCTGACCGCTGGCGTGCGCTTTCTCGACGAATACCGCCAATCCGGCTTCTTCGCGAGTGTGCCCAACGGCGCGCTGAGCGGCGGGCCGCTGATCCCGGGCCAGATCGACACGCAGGGGCGTACCTTTGTGGCGGATGACAGCTTTCAGGCGGTGTTGCCGCGTTTTAACGCGCTTTACCGGATCAGCGATGATGTGAACGTCTTCGCGACCGTCTCAAAGGGTCGCCGCTCTCCCGTGGTGCAGCTCAACGCGGCGCTCGACATAAACGGGCTCGCCACACCCAATCTCAACACCATCGCCGAGGAAACGGTGTGGAACTACGAAGGCGGGATCAAGCTTGCGAGCGGCCCGGTTTCGGGCTCGCTGGGCGTCTATTATCAGGTCTATGACGACTTTCAGGTCTCGATCGCCCAGCTCGATGCGCAAGGCAACCCGACCGGCGCGTTTGAAACGGCGAGCGCGGGCAGCGCCAGCAATCTGGGTTTCGAAGCCGAACTGGCGATTGACCTGACCGACTGGTTCCAGGTGTTCGGCAATGCGGGCTATATCGACGGCGGCATCGATGAGGACGGGGCCTTCTCGCCCGCCTTCTCGGGCGCGCAATTCCGCTTACAGCCCGAATTTCAGGCCTCGGGCGGGGTGACCATCGACTATGATCTGGCGGATGGCGTGCGCTTTTTCGCAACGCCCAGCGTCACGCATCGCAGCCGCATCTTCTTCGAAGTGCCTAACAACCCACTGATCAGCCAAGAGGCGGTGACGCTGGTGAACGCGCGCGTCGGGGTGAGCTTCAACGATCGCCGCTATGAGATCGCTGGCTTTATTCGCAACGCCTTCAACGAGGATTACCTGCTCGACGCGGGCAACACCGGCGGGGCGTTTGGCATCCCGACTTTCATCCCGGCGGAGCCGCGGTTCTACGGCGTGCAGCTGACCGCGCGGTTCGGCGACTAAGGATCACCGTCGAAGGGCGCTGCGTTTTGCAAAGAGCGCGGCGCCCTTACTCGGTCTCGGGCGTGTCAGCTTGATCGGCTGCGGGCGGCGAAGGTTCCTGCGCTTCGGCTGTCTCGCGCGCCTGATCGATCACCACGTCCGCTGCGCGGGTGCGCTCGCGCTCTTCGAGCTCTTGTTCGGTCAAAGGGCGAAAACGGATGTCGAGCGGGGTCAACACGCCGTCATCGCGCTGGCGGAACGAGACGATGCCTAGCTGTTCGCGGTCGCGCAATTGCTCATCCAGCGCCGCCGCGCGGTCTTGCCCGACATAAAGCCGCCCGCGCGTAAGGCTGGAATAGCCGTAGACGCTGCCGGGCTGGACGCGCAGCGAATGCTCGCACGCTTCAAAGCCGGGGTCATAGGGGCTGGCATAGGGGACCGCCTCTTCGATCACGGGCGGTTCGCCAATCAGGCACAGATAAAGGGGCTCACGCAAAGCCCGCGTGCGCGCGTTTTCGGGACCGCCTTCGCGGATCGGCCAGTCGTAGCGGAATTCCACATAATGCCCGCGCAAAAGATCGCGCGGGTCGTAGCCCTGGATCGGCACCTCCCAATCGGTGCCTTGGCGGCTGAGCGTGTCGCTCTGAACCCAAAGAGCGGCGAGACCGGCTAGCGGCAAAGCCACAAGCAATAGCGCGCGCGCGGCTTTATGGCCTGCCGAGCCGATCATGACGCGTCCTGCGGTGATGCTTTGTCCGAACCGTCATCAGAATTGAGAGGCGCGAATTCGCGGCTGACCCGAAACGCCGCCCAAGCGACGCCGAGGATCAGGAGACCCGAGACGATGAGGCCAAAGCCGCTCAGCAAGAGGTCGCTCGCAAGCTCGAAACTGAGCACGATCAAACGCAGCGCAATCACCGCCACCGCCAGCTGGAACACAGCGCGCCACCCGGCCTTGAGCGCCGCCGCGGCAATACCGAGCCACAAGGCCATGAACAAAAGCGCGGCGGCCAGTTCAACGCCGTCGACCGCGCGCGCCAACAGCATCGTCAGCGCCGCGCCCGCGAAAATCGCGCCGGCCATGCGTCCCGAAAGCGTCGGGCGAACAAAGGCAACCAAGCCGCCAGCGACCAGACCAATGGCGGCCCGCATAGCCATCGCGGCGGCGCTCAACGGCCCGCTCTCTTCGCCGCGAAACCCGTCAGCGCTGGCCACGGCCGCGCACAAAGAGGCGCCCACCACTGCGTAGACCAGCGCGAGCTGTTCGAGGTATCGCCAGAATTCGGGCCGGGAAGACCGAGCCCGCAAATAGGCGGCCACGGGCGCAAACAAGACAGGCGCGGCTGTGATCGCGGCGATCCAGACATGCGGGGCCTCAGGACCGGTTTCGTCGAAGCGGATGAACGAAGCCGACGCGGCGTAATCCCACGCGCAATAGATCGCCGCGCCCATGACAAAGCTGGCCGAAAGCCACCCGCGCCCGGTCATCAGCAAGGCCGGCCCAAACAGCGCGAGCCACAACCCAATCGGCACCCATAATGGTGAGCTCGTCTGATAGACTTGCCCTAAATGACCAAAAAAGGTGAGGCCAAGCGCACCCGCAATCGCTGCCATCGCTTCCAGCGCCCATGGCGACGCGTCGGCCAGCGATTGCTCCTTTACGAAGACCGCGCCCAAGACCCCGCCGAGCACCATCAGGTGAAGCCCCAGACGCACCTGGCCCGGAACCTCTTCCCAATTGGCGGCAACCACCGAAATCAAGCCAAGCCCGATCGCCAGCGCCCCGATGCCGAACACCGCCCACAATGCGAGCGGGCGGCTGTGTTCCTCTTCAAAGGCCAACAAGGCCGCGCGCGTATCCGCGTCGATCAGGCCGGCGCTGTGCCAGATTTCAATTTTGCGTGCGCTCATTGTGGTCAAGCCTACCCGCGACGCGGGCGCGCAGCAAACGTGTTAAACATTGCGAGACGCGGCGGTCGGATTATTCGAAATCCGCCGCGCTCAGCGTGGTCTGGTCGGCGATGGCGCGCGCGCTTCCCATCTGAGTCTCCCGCGTTGCCGGGACGAGACCAATTTCGCTTAGCTCTCCTCCCGCCTTCCACGCTTCGGGCCATGCGTCGAGATACCGCTTTAACCCCGGCGTCACGCCGATATGGGCTTTCTTGATGTACATGTAGAGGGGCCGCGATCCGGGATAGGTGCCGTCCGCGATGCTCTTTGCGCTGGGCGCAACGCCGTCCAGTGTCAGCGCTTTGATCGTGTCGGCGTTCTCTTCGAGATAAGAATAGCCAAAGACGCCAATCGCGCGCGGATTATTGGCGATCTTGCCGACGATCAGATCGTCCTTTTCGCCCTGGTCGATATAGGCCGCGTCGGCGCGCAGCGAGTGGCAGGCGGCGTCGAACGCTTCGGGATCGCGCGTTTCCAGCGTCGCCATCGCCGGGTTCGCGGTGCAAACAGGGCGCATGATCACATCCATCAAAGCGTCGCGCGTGCCCGATGATGGCGCGGGCCCATAGACGAGGATCGGCTCCTTGGGCAACGCATCATCGACATCGTGCCACGCGGCGCGGGTCTGCTCTTCGCCGAACGGGTTGGCGGCGAGCGCGCGGTAGACATTCGCCGGAGTAAGATTGAAGGCAAAGCCCTTTTCCAGCGCCGAGGCGAACACAATGCCGTCGCGCCCGATCGTGACCTCGATAATGTCCGCAACCCCGCTGGCGCGGCAAGTTTCAAACTCGGCTAGGGTCATGCGGCGCGAGGCGTTGACGATATCGACGGTGCCCGGTCCCTGCCCTTCGCAGAATGTCGCGATACCTTCGGTCGAGCCCGTCGATGTGAGCGCGAGAGGAGCGATATTCTCGTGCGCCGCGCGCGTGATCTGCGCGACCTTTCTGGCGAAGGGGTAGATGGTCGAGGAACCGGTGATGACAATCGGCTGGGCCTCGTCGCTCGCAAGCTCGGCGCACCCCGAAAGCGAGAGGCCGACCGCCACGGCGGACAAGGCGATAAAGGCGCGGCGCACGCATTTCGACGTGTGGTTCATCCAAAGCTCCCCCCCATTTACCGACCCGCGCTGGTATGGCTGCTCCGCTGAATTGTGCGCCGATCAGGCCTCGCCGCCCTCAGCGGTGGCGACGCTCGCGGACGCTTCCCCCGTTAGCTCTTCGCGTGTCAGCGTGGTCAGTTGATCCACCTTCGCCGCGTTCGCCGCCATTTGGGGACCAGGCGAGGCGACCAGTCCGATCTTGGCCAGTGGGCCGCCCTTGTCCCAATTCTTGACCCATTCCGCGAGATACAGATCAAGGCCGGGGATGGCGCGCATATGCGCCTTCTTCACATAGACATAGAGCGGGCGCGCGCCGGGATAGGCGAAGCTGGCGATGTTTTCGTAAGTCGGGTCGACGCCGTTCATCGGCAGGCCCTGCACCTTGTCGGTGTTCTCATCGAGATAGGAAAAGCCGAACACGCCGACCGAACGCGGATTGCTTTCGATCTTTTGGACGATGAGATTATCCTGCTCGCCCTGATCGACATAGGCGCCGTCCGAGCGCACTTCGGTGCACACAACCTGATGCTCGTCCTTGTCCTCTTCCTTTAAGCGCTCCATCGCCGGATTGGTGTCGCAGCCCGCCTCCAGCACCAGCTCTTTGAGCGCGTCGCGCGTGCCGCTCGTGCTTGGCGGGCCATAAACGAGGATCGGTTCATCGGGCAGCGAAGGGTCAACATCGCGCCACGTCTCATTCGTCTGCTCGCCGCCGTAGGGCCGCGCGGCGAGCGCTTCATAGACCGTGCGGGGCGACAGGTTGAGCATGATCCCGCCCTTCGCCGAGGCAAAGGCGATCCCGTCAAGGCCGACCTGAAGCTCAATAATGTCGGTCACGCCGTTGGCCTGACACTTGTCAAACTCGCTCACCTTCATCCGGCGCGAGGCGTTGGCCATATCAGGCGTCTCCGCACCCACGGCCTGGCAGAACAGCTGAATGCCGCCGCCCGTGCCCGTACTTTCAATCAGCGGCGATTTGTATTCCGGATTGGACAGCGCGTAGCTTTCGGCAATCTGTTTGGCGAAGGGGTAGACGGTCGAGGATCCCACCGCGCGGATTGAATCGCGCGAGGTGTCGCCGCCGCACCCCGCCAGAGCCAAACTCGCCGCTGCGCTAAGAGCCAAGGCGCCGGCGCGCGCAAAAGAGAGGGCGTTGAGCGAGCCCTTAAGCGGAGCCTTCTGGCGGCGTTGCATGATTGCGGTGATCCCTTCGATTGGCTGGTGCGGGCGCTAGGCACCCACTGTGACACGCGCATGACGAATGGCAACCGCAAGAGCCCGCTCGCACTTAGCGGTCAACGCGAGAGGGCACAGCGGCGCGGTGTTCGAGCGCGTGCAAGTGATGTTGTACCATTGTCGAGCGGCTTTACACATGGCTGAAAAGGGCCGACTTAGCCGTATTTACCACCGGGTAGGCCGCACGTTTCGCCACGCGATTTGAAGGCTTACGCCGATAATTGATGCGCGCAGGGTCGGAAAATCTGACACTTTCGCTTGCAATTTAAGTCATTCATAACCGCTTGAACTTAGGTTCACCCCATGTACTTGCGGAACTTGTGCAAATTCGTCGTGGCGGCGATGATCGTCTTGGCGAGCCTCTGGGCTGCGCCGGCGCTCGCGCAGAACAGCGGGCCGTGCACGGCGACGCTGCCCTCTTCGCTCGCGCTGAAGCCGGGCGCGACGCTGGCGATGGCGTGGCAATGCGATGACAAGGTCGAGAGATTGGGGCCGGGGCGCGTGGCGGTCCATTTGGGCGAAGCTTCGCAAAGCGCCTACATGGAAACGCGGACCGGGTATTTCGATGAATTGACGCTGCTGGCGGTGCGCGATGGACGCGTTGTGCGTGCGGCGCGTCACAAGGCGGACCATGTGTACGCATCGCTTACCGATGTCAGCTTTGCCGTGCCGCTTCCCAGCGCGCAGCGTCACGCCGATGTGAGCCCCTATGCGAGCTCAGATATCGGCCCCGAAACCTATATCGCGGTTTTCGAAAATCCCGAATTTCCCACGACCATTCTAGAGGCTCGCGTGGTCGAAATCCCGGTGAACGCGCGTCCGCAAAGTTTGATCAACCTTGTCGTTATTGCGATGATGATGGGCTTTTTGCTGCTCCCGGTTATCCTGGACATTGCGTTCTACCGCGTGCTCAAAGCCAATTTCCTGTTGTGGCACGCTGCTCTGGCTCTGGCGATGGCGTGGCATTTGTCCTCCAGCGGGGCGATTACCGCGCTAACGCCGCTTTCCGTCAACGCGATCAACGATCACGCCATCATCAGCTTTGGCGCTGTGATCGTCTTCGCGATCATGTTTGCCACTCATTTCATCGAAAAGGACAAGCAAGACCCTCGCCTGTTCGCCGCTTTGACAGGATGGTTGGTGGTGCTTTCGCTTCTGACAGCGGCGCGCGTGGCGCGGTTTGACGCCTTCACGCCCATCTCCGCCAAGGTTTACTTTGCCGCATTCGTCCCATTGCTGCTGTTGGTGATCGCTTTCATCGGCCTCGCCATCCGACGCGGCAGCCGCGCAGTCTGGTTCCAACTGGTGGCATGGCTGCCATTTTTTGCGCTCGGCATCGTGCGGATCGTGAGCATGTTGTATCCTGACGCTCCCTACATTGAAGCCACCTGGGTTTTTCGAGTGGGAGCGGTAACCGAGGTTTCGGTGACCGCGCTTGGCATTGTGGACCGTGTCTTCCAGCTCAAGCGCGAGCGCGACGCCGCGCGGACCGAGGCCCGCATGTTGGAACGGCTATCGACCCGCGATCCGCTGACCGGGCTGCTCAATCGGCGCGGGCTCGAAGCGCGCTTTGATGAGCTGATCGCGCAAGGGTTCGACACCTTTGCGCTGATCGATCTCGACCGGTTCAAACAGGTCAACGACCGCCACGGCCACCAGGTCGGTGATGCGGCGCTCGTGGCGTGTGCACAGGCGCTCATCAATGGCGGTAACCGCGATCTGGTCGCCGCGCGCTTGGGCGGCGAGGAATTCGTCGTCATGCTCCGCAGCGAACGTGCGCTGGAACGCGCCGAGGCCCTGCGCAAGGCGATCCCGATGCGGATCGCAACGCAAGTCGAAGGGCTCGATGCCCCCGTCACGGCGAGTTCGGGCGTGATCGAAGTGCCGCGCGCCTCGAACACAATCATGTCGTTCGAAGCGCTCTACGCTCGGGCGGACGCGCTGATGTACGAAGCCAAAGCCACCGGGCGCAACCGCATGCTGTACGAACGCCTGACCGTCTTTGATAAAGCGCCGCCGCGCCGCCCGATCAGCGAGTCCCGCCAATGCGAGAGCGGCGATGATGCAAAGCGCCGTGAGGGCCAAGATCAACCCAAGGTCGCTTAACCCATCCGCGTCGAGGCGCGTCGCTGATTTGGAACGCAGCGAAATCGACGAAAAAGCGAACCTGGCGAGGTATATTTTACCGTCTGTATAGAGCTTTTCCATTAGGGTTGCTCGCATGGGTCGGATGGGGTCAACGGATAGTCTACGCAGGCTATGGGCAGCGCTTTTTGCCATCGGTCTGGCTGCGTGCGCTTGGCTCACACCCGTCGTCGCCATGGCCGAAACAACGCCCATCTGTACGCTACCACCAAACAGTCTCAGCATCGTTGATCTGGAGAGGGAGGACGTGCAGCGGCTTGCCTGCCAATCCGAACGCGTGAACCTCGATAAACCGCGCAATCTGGCGCGGATCGAGGTAAATCCCGGAGACAATCCACGCTATGTCATCAGCCGGGCGGCCAAGTTTTCGACCATGCGCACAGGCGTTCTGACCGAGGACGCGCTGGTCTGGTCACACCACCCCTTCGAAACGATCAAAGCGACATTCTTCAACCGCCAGTTCGCCGTGCCCCTTCCTCAATATGACGGCCAGGCGATCGCGGTCTTTGTCGAGGTTGACCGCATGACCCAGGCAACAACCTTTGATCACCTCGTTCTTGAAAGCGAGCTGCCCGGCGCCTCGCGCGAGGATTTCGCGATCCTGCTGCTTGTCGGCGTGTTCACCGGCATGATGTTGATGCCGATGCTGTTCGACTTCGGCGCTTTTCTCATCCTGCGTGAACGCTTCATCGCGTGGCACGCCTTGCTGGTGGGGGCGCTCGGCGTTCAGGTGGCGTGCGGTTTCGGGCTCTACGCGGCGTTTTTCGACGTGCATTTGCCGATGGTCCGAGTGCTGACGATTGGCAGCTTCAACCTGATGATCATCGCCGGGATCATGTTCTCGCTCCGCTTTATCGAGCGGGACAAACGCTCGGTGCCTATCGGCAAGGCCGTCATCGCTCTGACAGGCGTTTTCACCGCCTGCTCGCTCGTGCATATGGCGGGAATAGAGACGCTGGGACGTTGGCCTGCCCTGTTCTATTTCGCATCGGGCGCGCCGCTCGGCGTTGCTCTTATTGCTTGGATGGTTTCCGCTTACCGCAAGGGCAGCCGCACGGTCCATTTCTTGATTATTGGTCTGAGCCCGCTGTTGCTGATCGCGCTCACGCGCGTGGTCAGCTTTCTGCTTCCCGGCGTGCCGGTGGTGGACGCCAATGAGCTTTTGCTTGCGGCCATGTTTATCGAAGTCGTCACCACCGCCTGGGGTGTGGCCACGCGCTTTATCTCTCTCAAGCGGGAACGCGATCGGTTTCACGCCGAGAAAGACATGCTCGCAGGGGTCGCCCGGCACGACGCGCTTACCGGGCTCTACAATCGGCGCGCGGTCGACGAGAGCTTTGACGCGCTGCGCAGCGAGGGGTTTGACACCTTTGCCCTGCTCGACCTCGACCATTTCAAGGACATCAACGATCGCTTTGGACACCAGACCGGCGACACGGTTCTGGAGGCATGCGCCAAAGCCTTTACGCAAAGCGGGACGCAGGACTGCAAGGCGATGCGGCTGGGCGGTGAGGAATTTGTTCTGATGCTGCGCGGACCACGCGCGATGGAACGCGCCGAAGCTTTGCGCCAGGCGATCCCGCGCCGGGTGGCTGAGGATGTGCCTGCGCTGGACCGGCTCGTGACCGCAAGCATGGGCGTCCTCGAGGCACCGCCCGCAAGCGTCACGCCCATGAGCTTCGACACCATCTACGCCCGCGCGGATCGCCTTCTCTACGAAGCAAAAAGCGCCGGGCGCAATCGGATGCTATTTGAAAAGCTGAAGGTGTTTGAAGCGCCCAAGCGCGGGCAGGCGAAGAAAGCTGCGTAAAATCAGCCCTCGATCTGGAACGGCGCGATCACTTCGGGACGCACGCGGGCCAGTCTTTGCGTTGCCTTTTCGAGCATGGCCCACGTGGTCCGCGCCGAGACGATTGCCTTCCCGGCTTCATCGGTGAAGGTCACTGCGCGCACCGATTTGGCGCCCCTGGGTGGGTCGGGAATGTGGGTTGCGCCCGTCACCGTCTCTCCCAACGCGATATTGCCACGATAGTCGATCTCGTGCCGGACAACGACCCAAAAGAACTTCGCATGATCCTCTCGCCGCGCCGCCGCGTCCCAATGCGCGGTGGCGAGATCCTGTATCCATTGCACCCACACCGCGTTGTTGACGTGGCCAAGCTCATCAATGTGCTCTGGCCCAGCGGTGATGAGCTTGGAAAACCCGCGAATTGGTGTGTCGGTCATTGCGCCCGGAGGCCTAGCTTTGCTCCTCTGGCAGAGCAAGGCCACTAACGCCTTGTTATTGTATGCGCGGTACTCTCGGCACGCCAAATTAAAGGGTGGGTCAACGCATGAACAACGAGCCTGAACGCAAAGAAGACAGCTCGCCCCAAAAGTCGATCTTCACATCGACTGACGGGTACATCTCTGAGGACGGCGTGCTTAATGCGCCTGCAAACCCCGTCGACGCTTTCTGGAAACAGGTGGAATGCGACGCGCGCGACTGGAACAGCGAACTGCGCGGCTATGACACGCTGGTAAGTAACGCAGCCGACGCCACACGCGAAGACCTGCGCCGCACGCTGGGATGGCTCGAAGCCTCCTTGGGTCTGCGTGATCGTACCTCGGCTGTCGCGGCTTGCCGTTATCTCAACGCGATGCCCGAACCGCTTCTCGCCAGCGATTACCCGCGCCTTCTGAACATCTTCAACAGCCGCAAAGTGGGGATGGTCTGGCCCGCCAGCATCGACCCCAAAAAGGCCGATCTTCCGCGCGGCCCCATTCCGGTGTTTGGGATCGAAGCCGGGTTTGGCCTCCTGCGCCACGCGCCCGAGCTCTATCGCAAGCTGGCGATGTTCGGCCCCGAAATGGAAGAGATCTTGATCGCTCTAGTCGAGGAGGCCGTGCACCACGGCGTCTCGCTGCCGCCGGATCTTGTTACCTTGGCAAAGTCGCGCTCGGACCGTCCCAAGCCCTAAGACAGCGACACCCCAAGCGCTCGCAGATCCTCGCGCGCTTTGGCCGCTGTGGTGAAGAGGCAGGCTTCCATACCCACCGCTTTTGCGCCGTCGACATTGCGCTGGACATCATCGAGGAAGACGCACTCGGTCGCCTCGAACTTGGCGGTGTCGAGCAGCCACTGATAGATGCGCGGATCGGGTTTCAAGACGCCGAGTTCTGCTGACACCGCTGCAACTTCGAACTGGTCGAAGAAATCGTAATCGCGCTTTAGTTGAGCCACGATTTCATGGACATTGTCGGTAATCGCAAACAGGCGATATCCGCTAGTTTTGAGCTCATCCATCATGGCGCGCGTGTCGCTCATCAACGGAAAGGCCTTAAAGAGCGCTTCCCACAAAGCGTCGATTTCCTCAGGCGCAAAGCCCTGCTGCGCCACATAGACCGCCTTGGCTTCCTCCAGCGACAATTCGCCCCGATTGACCGCAAGCCAGGTGGGGTTGCCGCGCAGAGGCGGGACGAAGCCATCGGCCTCCAGCCGCTCCTGACCGAAAGCCGTCACCTCGATACCAGCGGGATCCCACGGCACGAGCACATTGCCGACGTCAAAGACGATGTTGCGAACAGGCATCAGCCGCCCTTCTTGGAGCCGCTGTCCATATCAACGCCCAGCCCCATTTGCGAGATCAGGAAGCTGTATTCTTCCGCTGTTTCAAACAGCGAATTCCAGCGGCCTGACTTGCCACCATGGCCCGCGCCCATATTGGTCTTCATCACCAGCAAGTTGTCGTCGGTCTTGGTGTCGCGCAGTTTTGCGACCCATTTGGCGGGCTCCCAATAGGTGACGCGCGGATCGTTCAGCCCGGCGGTGACCATCAGCGCGGGGTAATCCTGCGCCTTGACCTGATCGTAGGGGGAATAGCTCAGCAGGAAGGCAAACGCCTCCTTGCTTTCGATCGGATTGCCCCACTCCTGCCATTCGCCCGGTGTCAGCGGCAGATCCTTGTTGAGCATCGTGTTCAGAACATCGACGAACGGCACAGCGGCGACAATCGCCCCGTATTGCTCGGGATCCTGGTTGATGATCGCGCCCATCAGCTCGCCTCCAGCCGAGCCGCCACTGGCCGTAACCATGCCCTCAGCCGTCAGGCCCATATCAATGAGGCCCCGGCCCACATCGACGAAATCGTTGAACGTGTTGGTGCGCTCCATCATCTTGCCTTGCAGATACCATTTGCGCCCCAGATCATCGCCGCCGCGAATATGCGCGATGGCGAAGGCAAAGCCGCGATCCACAAGGCTCAGACGCGTGGTCGAAAAGCCCGGGGGCACTGCATAGCCATAGGCACCATAGGCGTAGAGATGCAGCGGCCCCGGCCCCTCAATTCCAGCCTCGGCGAGGATCTTGGCCCGGTCCTTGTGCATCACCACGCTGGCCGGCACCATCGTTCCATCGCGCGCTTCCACTTCGAGGCGGCGCGTGACGTAATCGGCGGCGTTGTAGCCGCTCGGGATTTCCTGCTGCTTTAAGGTCTCCAGCGTGTTCGCGACAACGTCGTAATCATACACCGTATCGGGTGTAATCATACTCTCATAAGAGAGCCGCAATCTGGTCTGATCGTATTCGGGATTGTTCGACAAACCGGCTGAATAGCTTTCCTCCGGGAAGGTGATCGACTGGACCGTCTGCGGCGCGTCGTATTGATGGATCTGCACCTTATCGAGGCCGTTCAGGCGCCCTTCGGTAACGAAGAAATCCTTGAACAGGTCAAAGCTGGTCAGATAAAACTCGTCCGAGCCTGCAATCACGGTTTCCCAGCTGCCGGGCGCGTCGAGCGATGCTTTTGCCAGGCGAAAGTTGATGTGGTCATCATTGGTCCACACCCACAGGTTCGCCCCTGAATCATCGGTGCGGATGTCGACGCTATATTCGACACCCTTTTTGCGCGGCTTGATTAGCGTGAGCTCTCCGGTCGGGTTGTCGGCCGAAACAAAGCGCACTTCGCTCGTCTCGTTATCGCCGCTTGCGATGATCAGGTAATCGTCCTGCGCGGACAGGCCCGCCCCCACGCTGAAGCTCTGGTCATCTTCGAGATAGAGCGACACATCGGTGTCGTTCGGCTGACCGATTGTGTGCAGCTTGATCTCGAGCGAGCGCCATTCTTCGGTCGACGGGGTATAGACCAACGCGCTGTCATTCGCGACCCAGGTCAGCCCGCCGCGCAGGTTTTCGATCCGATCCTCCAGCAGCTCGCCGGTTTCCAGATCCTTGATCACCGCTGTGTAGCGTTCAGACCCGTTTGTGTCCGTGGCGTAAGCGAGATAGCGGCCATTTTTGCTGATCGAAAACGCGCCAAGCCGGAAATATTCCAGCCCCTCGGCCAGCTCGTTCTGGTCCAGAATGATGACCCCTTCAGCGTCGGCCGGAGCATCGAAGGGCTTGCGATAGTATTTCGAATATTGCTCGCCTTCGGAAATTGCCGACCAGTAGAGGTAATCGCCGCGGCGCTGCGGGACGGAATTGTCGTCCTCCTTGATGCGCGCCTTCATCTCCTGAAACAGCGCTTCGGTCTGAGCCTCCAGCGGTTTCATCTGCGCTTCGAAATAGGCGTTTTCGGCCTTCACATAATCGAGCACATCCTCGTCATCGATCGTGGGATAGGATTTGTCGTAAAGCCAATCATACGGGTCTTCGATCGTGATGCCGTGATATGTGTAAGTGTGCGGGACTTTCTTGGCGATGGGAGGCGTTACTTGGTCTGCGCTCACGCTGGTCTTTTCCTTATGATTATCCGCCAGCGCCGCGAAGTGGGGCGCAAAGGCAAGGCTCGCCGCGCAGCTAAGCGCAAGGGCACGAATTTTCGAGAGGTGGGCCATGAGGCGTCATCCTTTGATTGGGAAGCGCAGGGTTCAACCCGACTGGGTTTAAAGCGCTTGGGGGAAGCGTTATGTTGTCACCTTCTAATCACGAGTCCCGCGCCTTCGCAATGGCGCGCAGCCCTGCGATCTTGTTCGAGGATTAACGATAATGCTGATGCAAACCCATGAAGCCCGCCTCGCCGCTTTGCGCGAAGAGCTCAAACGCCGCGAGCTTGATGGCTTTGTCGTGCCGATCTCGGATGAGCATATGAGCGAATATGTCGGCGAATACGCGCAGCGTCTCGCGTGGCTGACCGGCTTTGGCGGGTCGGCGGGGTTTGCCGCCGTAACGCTGACGCACGCCGCGATCTTCGTCGATGGGCGCTACACCGTGCAGGTGCGCGATCAGGTCGATGAAAGCCTGTTTGAATACCGCTCGATCCCCTCGCAAACGCTAGGCGCCTGGCTCAAGGAGGTGTGCGGGCCCGACAGCCGCATCGCCTATGACCCCTGGCTGCACACCTGGGCCTGGGTCGAGGCGTTGGAGCGCGAGGTTGAAAGCGCCAGCATCACCATGACGCCCGCCAAAAGCAACCCGATTGACGCGGTCTGGTCCGATCAACCCGCGCCCTCGGACGCGGTGGCGCTGGCGCATGAGAACGAGCTGGCCGGTCGCTCTTCATCGGAAAAACGCGCTGAGATTGCCGAATGGCTGGAGCGCGAAAAGCTCGATGCAGTGGTGGTGCCCGCGCTCGATTCGATCGCCTGGCTGCTGAACGTGCGCGGCAGCGATGTGAGCCACACGCCGGTCGCGCTGTCCTATGTCATCGCCAAGGCTGACGGAACCGCTAAGCTGTTCATCGCGCCCGAAAAGGTGACGCCAGAGCTGACCCAGCATCTGGGCAACGCGGTCACCGTGCGCGATCGCAGCGCGTTCGAGGGGGCCTTAAAGGCCGACTTTGCTGGACAGCGCGTCAGCATCGACCCCAATTTCGGCGTGGTCGGCATCGCTCAGGCCTTGCGCGAAGGCGGCGCGAAATTCACCTTCAAGGATGATCCCACGATCCTTGCCAAAGCGGTCAAGAACCAGACCGAGATCGACGGCCACAAATCCGCGCAAGCGCGCGATGGCGCGGCGGTCGCGCGGTTCCTGCGCTGGCTTGAAGTGACCGCACCTTCGGGCGAGGTGGATGAGCTGGGCGCGGCGGCCAAACTGCTCGAATTTCGCCAGGCGCATGGCGACCTTCGCGACACCAGCTTTGACACGATTTCCGCCGCCGCCGGCCACGCCGCTTTGCCGCATTACCGCGTCGACGAAGACAGCAACATCACCATCCCGCCCGGCTCGATCTATCTGGTGGATAGCGGCGGCCAATACCCGGCCGGCACCACCGACATCACCCGCACGGTGTGGGTGGGCAGCCCGGCAGGAGCCGAGCCGACCGCGGAGATGAAAGACCGCTTTACCCGCGTCCTCAAGGGGCACATTCAGATCGACCAGGCGGTCTTTCCGCAAGGGACCACCGGCGGCCAGTTGGACATCTTGGCGCGGCAATATCTGTGGGAAGCGGGCGTAGATTACGCGCACGGCACCGGCCACGGCGTCGGCAGCTTCCTAGCGGTCCACGAAGGGCCGCAGCGCATCGCCAAGCCCGCCGGCGGGCAAGCGGGCACCAATGCTGAACTGCACGAAGGCATGATCCTCTCCAACGAACCGGGCTATTACAAGCCGGACGCGTTCGGCATTCGGATCGAGAACCTCGTGCTGACCGTGGAGCGGTCGATCGAAGGGGCGGAAGGCCGTTATCTTGGCTTTGACTGCCTCACCTGGGTGCCGATTGATCGCCGCCTGATCGAGAAAGGGCTGTTGAGCGAAGCGGAAGTCGCGTGGCTTGACGCCTATCACAACCGCGTGCGTGCGATCCTCGCGCCGCAGCTCGAAGGCGACGATCGGGCTTGGGTCGAGCGTGAGACCATGCCTCTTTGATTTTGTATTCGTGGCCCGGATTGCCGGGGGTGGGCGATCGGTGAGCGCTAGCGAACTCAAGACAAGAACGCGTGGGCGATCGTCTACACCATTTGCGCCGCTCCAAATGTTCCTCTAATGTTCTTCCATTGCGAGTCGCATAAGGGAGAACACGACAATGATCGGTTACGTAACGCTGGGCACCAACGACCTGCCGCGCGCGGCGGCGTTTTATGACGCCATTGCGAAGCATTTCGGCGTTGGTCGCATGATGGAATTCGACACCTTTATCGCGTGGGGACAGATGGGCGGTGCGCCCGGCGTTGCGGCGACCAAGCCCTTTGATGAAAAAGAGGCCACTGTTGGCAACGGGACGATGGTCGCGCTTGAGGTGGACGCTCCGGAAAAGGTGCAAGCGGTCTACGACACCGCGATAGCCAATGGCGGCGCGGATGAAGGCGCGCCGGGCCCGCGCGGGGACGATGGCTTTTACGCGGGCTATTTCCGCGATCCGGACGGCAACAAGCTCAACGTCTTTTGCATGACAGCGCCCTCCGCATGACACGCGCGGCGGTTGGCGGGATGGAGTAAAGGCGGGCGCAGGCTTGCGCTGTTATGAACCGGCCTGTCAGGTCGATACACGCTGCGACAATTCTCCCGTAAGCCGGGATAATCCTGCGACACGAGGCTTCTAGAAGGGGTCTTGTGAGTTGCGGTGGACGCGTCGGAAAGGCGCCCCCCAAAGCCTTTAAGCCCGGTGAGACCCGGGCGTTCGGACCTTACCCCCCCGCCTCGTTTCCATGGCTGCATGCCATGAGTGAGGCACTCTGAACGCCCACCTCTCCCCTCGTGTCACCCCTGGCACCTTTCGCCGGGCCAGGCGCGTGCATCGCAACTCTGTGAAACAAGGAGGCGGCCTCCCCCACTGACAAGCCGCCCTGAATTGGAGATATGATTATGCGTAAACTCACTCTTATCGCGGCGGCCAGCGCGCTTGCCATTGGCGGCGCGGGTATCGCGGTGGCGCAGCACCGCGCCGGTGGCCACCATGCGGGCGGCTTTGAACAGGCCGACGCTGATGGCGATGGCCAGATCACGCTCGCTGAAGCCAAGGCAAAGAGCGCCGAGCGCTTTGCCAAGATGGACGCCAACGCGGACGGCGCCATTACCAAAGCGGACCGCGAAGCGCGCCAGGCGCAGCGCTTTGCCGAAGCGGATACGAACGGCGATGGCGAGCTCACGCCCGCCGAAATGACCGCCGCGCACGAAGCGCGCGAAGCCATGCGCGCCGAGCGCCGCTCGCAGCGTCAGGCCTCGCGTCAGGTCAAAATGTTTGAAACGCTCGACACCGATGGCAGCGGCGGCCTTTCGCAAGCCGAAATGGAAGCCGGCAAGGCGCTGCGCGCCGAGGCGAGAGACGAACGCGGAGGCGAAGCGCGCGGCGAACGGCGTGGGCGCGGTGGCGCTGAACGCATGGGTCGTCGCGGCGGCTCCGAACGCGGAATGCGCATGCTGCGCCGCGCGGACACCAACAAGGACGAGGCCGTCAGCCGTGAGGAATTCGACGCCATGGTCGAAGCGCGCTTTGCCCGCGTCGATACAGACGGATCAGGAACGATCACACAGGCCGAGCGCGACGCCGCAAAAGACCGCCGAGGCGGGCGTCGCGGACCTCCGCGCGGCGAACGCTCCACCGGCGCCGGTTCCTAAGCACACCGCTTGCAAGGGACGCCTCGCTGATGTGTCGGACAACACGCCCCTGTAGGTCCGCCGCGTCTCCCCAAAGGCTCCCTCGCCTGGCCCGGCCGCTGATCTCAACAGAGACAGCGCGCCGGGCCACCTTGCGCCCGGGCAAGAGCGAAAGCCCGCTCGCCTTGCGCTTTTCAACCCGCTGCCGCATCCCTTCCCCCGTAACAAAGAGACAGCCGATGAGCGAACACGATAGCCACCTGCATCACGATGGCACCGCAACGAGCGAGACCAAACCCGTCTCGATCCTGCTGGTTGATGACGAGGCGACGCTGCGCGAACCGCTTGCCGAATATCTGACCGGTCAGGGCTTTGCCGTGCGTCAGGCCGAAAGCGCGGCGCGCGCGCGCAGCGCGCTGGTCGAAAATGACAGCCATGACGCCCCCGATCTCGTTCTGCTCGACATTATGATGCCGGGCGAAGACGGGCTGTCGCTGTGCCGCCATCTGGTTGAGACGCGCAAAATCCCGGTGATTTTCCTGACCGCCAAAACCGAAGCGATGGATCGTATCGTCGGGCTGGAACTGGGCGCGGATGATTACGTCCTCAAGCCCTTTGAGCCACGCGAACTGGTCGCCCGCATCCGCACCGTGTTGCGGCGCGTGGCGCGCGGCACAGCGCCGGACACCGCAAACGAAGACTGGCTCTACGAATTTGAAGGCTGGAGGCTCGACCCGCTCAAACGCAAGCTGACCGATCCCGACGGCGTGACGGTTCCGATCTCGACGGCGGAGTTTCGCCTGTTGCGCGCCTTTCTCGACCATCCCAAGCGTGTGCTCGACCGCGATCTGTTGCTCGACATGGTGCAAGGGCGCACCGCGCATCTGTTCGACCGCGCGGTCGACAACCAGGTCAGCCGCCTGCGCCGCAAGGTCGAGACCGACACCAAAGTGCCGCATTTCATCCAGACTGTTCGCGGCGGCGGCTATCGTTTCGGCGCGCTGGTGCGGCGTGTCACACCGTCCAGCTAACGAGCGATGACGAGCCGCCCTGATAAGCGCAAATGGCTGCCCACCAGTCTGCTGGGCCAGGTCATGGCGAGCGCGATGCTGGCTTTGCTTGTGGCGCAAATCGCGAGCGCCTTCCTGTTGTACAAGGCGACCGAAGACCGGTTGGAGCTCTCCGCGCTGACCGCGTTGACGTTCCAACTTTCAATTGGCGGAGACAACCCGGATCGCTTTGCGCCGCGCCGGCGCTTGGGCGAGCGGGGAAGTGACCAGCGCGATCTGCGCAATCGCCCCGGTCCGCGCCGCCTGCGCCCCATGGACGCCGCGCCGCTGCAACCTGCCGCGCGGCTGCCGCGCCATTTGCGCTACCGGGTTAGCGATCAGCCCGACGCGGCGCTGACCGATGCTACTACCCAATCGGCGGCGGTGAAAAGGCTGCGTGAATTGCTTGCGCTCGAAGGGATTGATCCGACCGCGCTGGCGCTCGAAATCCGCAGCGCGGGCAGCGATCCACAATTGCTCGAATTCGTGAGAGATCGCCCCCGTATCGCTTCGCGTACCACTTGGCGAACGCGCGAACTCTTTGTCGCGAGCCTCCAACGCACGCCGGGTGCACCATGGGAGACGGCGCGCGTATTCGAGCGCAAGCCGCCCAAACAGGCGCTGTTCCTGCTGTTTGCGCAAACCATCCTGACTTACGCCCTTCTCGCCGGGATCTTGTTCCTCGTGCTGCGCCGGATCACCCGTCCACTCGCGCTGCTGACCGCGCGGGTTGATGACTTTTCCAGAGCTCCGGAACGCGCCGTGCGGCTTGAGGAAAGCGGGCCCTCCGACACGCGCCAGCTGATCCGTGCGCACAACGCGATGGAAAGCCGGATCGCCGCGATGCTGGATGAAAAGGACGTGATGCTGGGCGCCATCGGCCACGATCTCAAAACACCTTTGGCGGCCCTGCGCGTGCGGATCGAAAGCGTCCCCGACGAAGCGCAGCGCGCGCGCATGGCGGACAGCATTGAGGATATCACCCGAACGCTCGACGATATTTTGTCGCTCGCGCGAGTGGGCCGGGCGGACGCCAGCGCCGAACCGTTCGAAGCGGTCGACATCACCGCGCTGGCGGATAGCGTGGTTGAGGAATTTGAGGATCTGGGCGACCCGGTGACGTTGGCCGCAGCGGACTTTGATGCAGCGCACGAGGGCGCAAAGCGCCTGGTCGCGCCGGTTCAGGTCACGTGGCTCAAACGCGCGCTGCGCAATCTGGTCAGCAACGCGGTGCGGTACGGCGGATGCGCACGCGTCTCGGTCGGGCAGGATCTGGGCCAAAGTGGAGGCGTGGTTGTCCTGCGGGTGGAAGACGATGGCCCCGGCATCCCCGCCGACCGCATCACCGACATGCTCGAAGCGTTCACGCGCGGCGAAGCCTCACGCAACCGGGCAACCGGGGGAGCGGGCCTTGGTCTGACCCTCGCACGAGCCATCGCCGAAGCGCATGGCGGCAAGCTGACGCTGATCAATCGTCAGGAGGCGGGCGCGGCAACAGGGCTGACCGCAGAGCTGCGCATCCCGGTCTAGCCAAAGTTTCATCAAGCCCGCGAATACGCCTAACGCATCAATCCGCCGATCAGATTACGCACGAACCGTCCCGCCAAAGGCCCGGCCAGATCAGTCGCAATGGAACCGGCAGCCGACGTGATCCCGGTGCGCATCGGATTAGCGCGGCTCCTCTTACCCAGCACGGAAGCCGCCGCGATGCTGGCGGCAGACCCAGCGGCAACCTTCGCGCCGCGTGAAAACGCCTTTTCCCAGATCGACTTGGTCTTGCGAGGGCGTTTGCGCACCTCTTCCTCGCCCATTTCGGCGACTTCCTCAGCGGTGGCGGCGGCGTCTTCGGCCTTTGCGAGCAGCATTTCTTCCGCGCTTTCGCGGTCAATCGCCTCGTCATATTTGCCTTCGAACGGGCTGATCGACTGGATGATCGCGCGCTCTTTCTTGGTCACGGGGCCAAGGCGCGAGCGCGGCGGTTTGCTCAGCGTGCGCTGCACCACGGTGGGCGCGCCTTCTTCGTCGAGCGTTGAAACCAACGCCTCACCCACGCGCAATTCGGTGATGACCTCTTCGGTGTCGAGATCTTCGTTGATGCGAAAGGTTTCCGCCGCCGCCTTGATCGCGCGCTGGTCGCGTTTGGTGAAAGCGCGCAAGGCGTGCTGCACGCGGTTGCCCAATTGGCCGGCGACTTCTTCGGGAATGTCGATCGGGTTCTGCGTCACGAAGAACACGCCCACCCCTTTGGACCGGATCAGGCGCACGACCTGCTCAATCTTTTCCTGCAACGCCTTGGGCGCGTCGTCGAACAGCAGGTGCGCTTCGTCAAAGAAGAAGACCAGCGTCGGCTTTTCGGGATCACCCACTTCGGGAAGGCTTTCGAACAATTCGGCGAGCAGCCACAAGAGGAACGTCGCGTAGAGTTTGGGACTGCGCATCAATTGGTCGGCAGCAAGCACGTTGACATAGCCCCGGCCCTGTTCGTCCACTTTGAGAAAATCGTCGATTTCCAGCGCGGGCTCGCCAAAGAAGTGGTTCGCCCCTTGCGCTTCGAAACTAAGCAATTGGCGCTGGATCGCGCCGACCGATTGCTTGGAGACGTTGCCGTACACGCCCGAAAGCTCCTTCGAATTTTCATAAGCGAATTGCAGCATCGATTGCAGGTCGCCGAAATCGAGCAGCAGCAGCCCATTATCATCGGCGTGCTTGAAAATGATTTGGAGCACGCCTTCCTGCGTGTCGTTCAGCTCCAGCAGCCGAGAAAGAAGCAGCGGACCCATTTCCGAAATCGTGGTGCGGATCGGGTGGCCCTGTTCCCCGTACAAATCCCAGAAAATCACCGGATTATCCGAATAGGCGTAATCCTCCATGCCCAGCTCTTGGGCGCGGCCTTCCAGCTTATCGGCGTGTTTGAAGGTGGGCGAACCGGGCATCGCGATGCCGGACAGATCGCCCTTCACATCGGCCACGAAGACCGGCACGCCGTTGGCGGAAAAACTCTCCGCGAGCCCTTGCAAGGTCACCGTCTTGCCCGTGCCGGTCGCGCCCGCGATCAGGCCGTGGCGGTTCGCGCGGCTCAGGGCGAGCGACTGGTTCTCGCCATTGCCGCCCGGGCCCAGGAAAATATCGCTCATCGGTCAGTGTGCCCCTCGCAATTGGTTCTTGATACCGATGTGCAGGGGCGGTGCGCGCCGGTCAACACCACATCAACGCGCAACGCCTCTCGACTTGGGAGAAGGAACGACTAGATGAAGGGCATGGGTCAGCCCTCCTCGCCAGAACCATTCGTACTGCTTGACGACGCCCGCGAGAGCGGCGCGGCGGACACCCGCGTTTACCATGCGCCGGTGGAGGTGTTTGCCGCCTATCGTCCCGATGATGTCGAGCGCGTGCTGAGCGAAGCCGAAGCCGCCCGCAGCGCCGGGCGCGGGGAGTTGGCCGGGTATATCGCCTATGAAGCGGGGCTGGCGCTGGAGCCGAAATTGGCGGGTCTCGCCAAGGCGCGCAGCGGGGCTGCCGGCGCGCTGGTGTGGCTTGGTCTGTTTGACGAGGAACCCGATTTGCTGGCGCCAGATTTGGTGCCCGATTGGCTCACGGCGCAGGCTTCGGGCCGCGCCACGCTCGGTCCGTTGGAGCCGCAGCTTTCGCCCGGCGGCTACGAAACGGCATTTAAAACTCTGCGTGACGCGATTGAGGCGGGCGATATCTATCAGGCCAACCTCACCTATCCGCTGTCCGGGTCGTATCGCGGCGACCCGGTGGCGCTTTACGCCCAGCTCAGAGCCAGCGCGAAGGCGGGCTATGGCGGGCTGATCTACGATGGCAGCCACTGGCTCTTAAGCTTTTCGCCTGAATTGTTCGTTGCCCTTGATAGTTCGCCTGAGGGCCAGAACGCCAAGGTCAAACCGATGAAGGGGACGCGGCCAAGGGGCGAGGACGCGCACAGCGACGCCGCGCTCAAGGATGAGTTGGCCAGCTCGGTCAAAGACCGCGCGGAAAACCTCATGATCGTTGATCTGATGCGCAACGATCTCTCCCGCGTGGCGGTGCCGGGCAGCGTGCGCGTGGATGCGCCGTTCGCGGTTGAGAGTTACCCGACGGTGCACCAGATGGTCTCAAGTGTGCGCGCCACACTAGCGCCGGGCAAAGGCGCGATGGACATGGTGCGCGCGCTCTTTCCGTGCGGATCGATCACCGGCGCGCCCAAGATCCGCGCGATGGAGCTGATCAACGCTGTCGAGCGCGACGCGCGCGGGCCTTATTGCGGGGCGATGGGGCGGATTGGCTCAGACAGGTCAGCGGCCTTCAACGTCGCGATCCGAAGCCTTAGGCTTACCCCTATCGAGAACGCGCAAGGCAGCGCCGTTCTCGGCGTGGGTTCGGCCATTGTGGCGGACAGCGATCCCTTAGCTGAACGGCGCGAATGCGAGGTCAAGGCGGGCTTTGCGCGCGCCTCTTCGCCCGAATCAACGGCGCCCGGTTTCGATCTGATCGAGACGATGGAATTCAACCCCGAAATCGGCATCGCGCTGCTCGAATTGCACCTTGGACGCATGAAGAAAAGCGCGCGAGAGCTGGGCTTTGCGTTCGACCGCCACGCCGCGCGCAACCAGATCCAGGCGCTGTGCTTTGAGCTCGATGCGCCGGCGAAACTGCGGCTTTTGACCGCGCGCAGCGGGGCCATCGCGCTCGAAACCGCGCCCATGCCCGCACCGTTCGAGGACGCTGTGCCTGTTGTCGCCTTACCGCATCCGCTCGACCCCAGCGATTGGCGCTTGGCGCACAAGACATCGGACCGAGGCTTTTACGAAGACGGGCTTGAAGCCGCGCGCGGCGTGGACGCCGTCGAAGCCGTTCTGGTTCGCGAGGATGGATTTGTGACCGAGGGCTGCTGGACCAGTGTGTTCGTCGAACGCGACGGGGTTTTGCTCACGCCGCCGACTCGCCATGGGCTGTTGCCCGGCGTCTTACGCGCGTTTCTCATCGAAAAGGGCCAAGCGCGCGAGGCGGAGTTGACGCTCGATGATCTCGCCGATGGTTTTCAATTGGGCAACGCGGTGCGCGGGTTGTTCTCGGCGCGTTTGATTTAGGCACGAGCCAAGCCACCCGCTCGCTCCACCTTTCCACCCGGATCGTACTCCGGAGTGACAATCCGGGTGGAAAGGTGGAGGGAGCGTGTGACCCGGAGGATAGAACGAAAATGACCACCCCCACCATCATTTATGAAGACGGCGAAGCGCTGGTCATCAACAAACCCTCTGGCCTGCCGATTGACCGGCCACGGCGCGGGGGTGAGTGCCTTGAGGACCATCTCGAAGCGCTCAAACTGGGCTTTCAGCGCGCGCCGATGCCGGTCCACCGACTCGACACCGACACCAGCGGCTGCCTGCTGCTGGCGCGCAATCCCAAGGCTTTGAGGCGGTTCAACAAGGCGTTTGAAGACCGGCTTGTCACCAAAACCTATCTAGCGGTGCTGGCGGGCCATCCGCCTGAGCCGAGCGGCACGGTCCGCCTTAAACTCGCCAAGATCAGTTCGGAGGCCAAAGGCTGGCGCATGATCGCGGCCAAAAAGGGCAAAGAGGCGGTCTCGCATTGGGAGCTGGTGCAGGAATTGGGCGCGCATAGCGTCATCCGCTTCACCCCCGAAACCGGCCGCACCCACCAATTGCGCATTCACGCGCACAAAGGTCTGGGCGCGCCGCTCTTGGGCGATCCGGTCTATGGATCAGAGGCGCAGCGCGGCAAAGGCGCGACGCGCACCATGCTGCACGCCTCGACCCTGATCGTTCCACGCGCTGGCAAGCCCGCGATCGAAGCGCACGCGCCGCTGCCCGCCGATTTCACCCGGATGGGGGTGAATGACCTTCCTCCCATGGCGCCGCCAAAGGACAGCACGAACGAGCCTACAGGCGGCGGCGATGGATAAAACGCTCCTCGACCGCGCCCACGCCATCGCTGAGGAAAGCTTCCTGGCTGGCTCCGGCCCCGGCGGGCAGAACGCCAACAAGGTTGCGACCGAAGTCCAGCTGCGCGTCAACATCTATCAGCTGCGCCTGCCGCCACCCGTGTTTGCGCGGCTGCGCGAGGCCGCGGGGTCCAAGCTGACCGCTTCGGGCGATCTGCTGATCACCGCGCGCCAACACCGCACGCAGGATGCCAATCGGCAAGCCGCGCGCGACAAGCTCGAAGAGATGCTCAAAGCCGCGCACCGCGCGCCCAAACGCCGCGCCAAAACGCGGCTTAATAGGGTGGGCAAGGTCCAGCGGCTCAAATCGAAGAAGGCGCGCGGCGCGGTCAAAGCCAATCGCGGGAAACCCAGCCGCTCCGATTGGTAGCCTGCGTCGTGGCTATCAGGCGCGCTGCGCGTCGATCACCATGAAGGTCGGCTTGACGCTGTGCCGCTCATATTTGCGCGGATCGATGGCCTTGAGCGCTTCGATGGTCCGCGTTTCGTGCAGGCGGGTGAGCGTAAAGCCGCTCGCCAACAGCGGATTGATGATCTCTTCGAAGGATCGGTAATAATCCGGCACCGTAACAGGCTCATCAGTAAAGCCGCGCCACTGCGCCTCGCAATAGTGGACGCCAAAGGCGCTTGTCGGCTGGAACCAGTCAAACGAGCCCATCGGGTGCTGGACGCTGAAGACCAGTCGCCCGCCAGCGCGCAACACCCGGCAAAATTCCCCCAAGGGCCGCGACCAATCGCGCACATAGTCCAGCGCCAGCGAAGAGACGACGAGATCAAAACTCGCATCCGCCAGTCCGGTGAGCGGCTGGGCCATATCGGCGCAAAAGACATGAGCCTTGGCCCCGACGCGTGTCTGCGCGAGTTCGACCATTCGCGGGCTCACATCAAAGGCTGCGACGCGCGACGCGCCAGCCGCGAGCAGATCGCGGGTGAGAAATCCGGGCCCACAGCCCGCATCAAGCGCCTCCACTCCCGCGACATCGCCGATCACGGCGCGGATCGCGGGATGTTCGTTGAAACCGTTTTCCGCCTTGGTTTCAGCCTTGGCGGCGTAAGCATCGGCAAGCGCTTCATAAGCGTCTAGAGCAATCGGGCGATCCGGGTCGGTCATATGCCTCGCTGTAAGGCAATCAGGCGCAGCCCCGCAAACCGCGCAGGCGCGCCTATTCGGGTTGACTTTTCCCCGAGAATCACCCAATGGCGCGCGTCTGTGAGGCGGCGCCTCGATCTTTCACGGATCGCGTCGCCCTTTGTTTTTCAGGTTTGGCCCCTTGGGCCGGGCCATCACCCGATCTTTAGGATACCACCATGGCGAAGCCCGCAACCGTCAAGATCAAGCTCGTCTCGACCGAGGGCACGGGCTTTTACTACGTGACCAAGAAGAACCCGCGCAACATCACCGAAAAGATGGTGTTCCGCAAATACGATCCGGTCGCGAAAAAGCACGTGGAATTCAAGGAAGCGAAGATCAAGTAAGCCCTTTCGGGTTTCACCGATCCCCTCGCTCTTTCCAAATTCAGCCGCTATTCAAGGCCTCTCATCCAGAGCACGGCCCATGATGACGCTGACTTCCAAACTCTCCGCCCGATTTTTGAAGCGCCCGGTCACGGTCGCCGCTTGCGCTGCTTTTGCGCTCGCCGCTGCGGCTGTTCCCGGCGCTGCGCTGTTAGCACTGGGCGCGCCAGCCGCCGCGCAGAGCCAGGCCGGCGATCTCGACCGCGCGGTTGCTGCCTTGCGCGGTATCTCCACGATGCGCGCCGACTTCACGCAGACCGACCGCTCAGGCAACGCCTCGCGCGGTGTCCTCACGTTAAAGCGCGGCGGCAAGATCCGCTTTGACTATGGTAAGGATTCCGACCTGCTGATGGTCTCAAACGGCAAGTCGCTGTACCTCGTCGATTACGAGGTCGATCAGGTCGAACGCTGGCCGATCAAGAACACGCCGCTGGGCGCGCTGCTCGATCCCGATCAGGATGTGAAGCGGTTCGGCACGCTGATCGAAACCGGCAGCCCGGACGTGGTCAACGTGCTGGTCGAAGACCCCAAGAAACCCGAATACGGCGCTATCAGCCTGATTTTCTTCGCTGATCCCAGCGCGCCGGGCGGCTTGCAACTAGTCAATTGGGTCGCCAAGGACGCGCAGAACTATCGAACGACCGTGCGCCTGTCGAACCATCGCTATGGTCTCAGCGTCGCCGACTCCACGTTCACCTTCCGCGATCCGCGCCGCTCTTCTCGTCGCCCAAAGTAAACGTTTCGACCCCGACAAGTTGTACGCACGCGACAAAACTAGGTGCGTGTTCATAGACGCGAAAGCTAAATCGGACTATATCAGTCCGACAAGGCGAATGAAGACGGGTTTCCCCCCTGTTGCCCTGATCTTCGTAATATATTCGTCTTGTACAAGCGTGACGAACGCTCAATGGAACCCCAGTCCCACCGCCCCCGGGGCTGGGGTTTTTGAGTCTCTTGTTTCGTGCAGCCCCATCCGGGGCTGCGTCCTCGGTGCTGTTCCCTCCGGCCCATCTGGGCCTCCGGGGCACCTGCGGGCGGACGGTCGTCCTTGCGAAATCGTAGATTTCGTTACCCGCTCAACCTATCCGCACCGCGCCAAGACGCTTGGCGCTTCGTCGATGGCTTGGAATAGTGCGAGCCGCAGGCGAGCCAGCGCGCGGAAGCGAAGTCGCAGACGGAGCTGGCCAAAGGCCACCTGCAAGCGCGCCGGCCGGTAGGCCGTAAGCCTAAGGAGCCGGATGGCCCCGCCGGCGCTTGAGGCCAAAAAAAGCTCCCGGATGGGCGAGCGTAACCACTAAAACTCCCCTTATTCCCAGCCAAACGCCTTGCGGATGAAGTTATAGATCCGGTTTTGCTCGACCACGCCGCGCACATTTTCCGCGCCCGGCCCTTGCGCGTAGAGCGCCACGTCCTCGCCCGCATGCGTTTCGCTGCGCAAGGGGACGGTTGATTGCTGGCGCGCCATGATGCCGGTTTCGGGCCTCGGCCGTTCAGCAAGACCCGTCACCGCGCCGGGCCCGTTAGCGTATCCCAGCGTCGTGTAGGGCTGCTTGTCGTCGGCCAGGATCGGCTCTTCGCTGTTGGCGAGCTCACCTTCGGGCGGAACGACAATGCCAAGAATGTCGTTGCCGCGCCGGGGATAGCCCGCGATCGTGAAAACGTGGCTATGATCCGCCGTCACCATGATCAGCGTCTCTTCCGGGTCGGTGTTGTCGAGCGCGTACTGCACCGCGCGCGCCAGTTCGACCGTCTCTTCCAAGGCGACACCCGCACGGCCCCAATGGTGCGCGTGGTCGATCCGGCCCGCCTCCACCATCAGGTAATAGCCCTCGGGATCATTCTTGAGCCGCATGATCGCCTGAGCGGTCAGGTCGGTCAGCGTGGGCTCGGCTGTGCCGTCCTCGCGTTCCGCTGTGTAGGTCATATGGCTGCTGGTAAACAGGCCGAGCACCGGGCGATCCATCGGCGCCGCCTCAAGCGAGGGGCGATCCACCACATAGGTGCCACCCGTGCGCGCGGTCCACTCAGCGGGCAGATTTGCATCGTCCGCGATGCGCCCGCCGCGATTGTCTTTGCCAAAGAACGCCGCGCTGCCGCCGCCCAGCGCGAGATCCCAATCCGCTTCGATCAGCTGGGTCGCGATATCCTTGCAGCCCTTGCCCTTTTGGTCCTCGCGCACCGCCCGGTCCGCTTCCCAATTGCGGTCCGCGCTGCGGGCGTAGACGCTGGCCGGGGTGGCGTGCGTGATGCGCGCGGTCGAGACGATGCCCAGCGCCTTGCCCTCGGCCTTGACCTCTTCGCCGAGCAGCGGGAGCGGGTTGGCCAGCGCAGTGGCGCATTGCCCGCGAATGGTCTCGGGCCCTACACCGATCAGGCCGATATTGGTCTTCTTGCCCGAATGCATCGCGGTCGCGGTCCCGGCGCTGTCGGGCACCTGCGCGTTGGTGTTGTAGGTCTTGACCAGAGCGACGTTGTCGAAATTTTCAAAGCTGAGGAGGTTCTCCTCGCCGGTCTCGCCGCGCTTTTGCCCTTCGTAAATGCGCGCGGCGGTGATGGTGGAAATGCCCATGCCATCGCCGATGAACAAAATGACGTTCTTCGCCTTTTTGGGAGCCGCGGCTTGAACAGGAGCCGGTTCGGACGCGGCACGCGGCGCAGCGTAGCTATCGCCCGCCTGGATCACGCAGCCGCCCAAAGGCAGCGCGGCGACGGCGAGTAGCGGGGCGAAAAGGGGCACGAGCGGGCGCTGGGCGGTCATCGTCAGTCTCCAAATGGCGGTCTTGGCCGCGTTGTCTTGCCGCTATCGCGCAGCTTTGTGACGGGCAAGCTAAAGCTTGTCGCCCCGGTTCCTCGTGCCTAAGTCACACCGCATGGTTTCTGTCGCGACTTGGAATATCAATTCGGCCCGCCTGCGCCTGCCGATCATCGAGAAATATCTGGCCGACGAAGCGCCTGATGTCCTGTGCTTGCAAGAGATCAAGTGCGAGGAGCACCTGTTCCCGGCGCAGGCGCTGGCAGAGCTGGGGTATGAGCATCAGGCGATCTGCGGGCAAAAGGGGTATCACGGCGTCGCCACGGTCAGCCGCCTGCCGATCCGCGAAGTGTCGCGCCATGACTGGCAAGCCAATGGCGAAGCGCGGCATGTGGGCGTAGAGTTGGTCGGCAAGAATATGCGCATCGACAACGTCTATGTGCCCGCAGGCGGCGATATTCCCGACCGGGAGAAGAACGCGAAGTTCGGTCAGAAACTCGATTTTCTCGAACGCATGACGCAATGGGCCGGCGCCTTGGATCACCCAACGCTGATCGTGGGCGATTTCAACATCGCGCCGCTGGAATCCGATGTGTGGAGCCACAAGCAGCTGCTCAAAGTCGTCAGCCACACCCCGCTTGAAGTGGAGACCTTGCAGCGCTTCAAGGACGCGCATGGCTGGGTCGATCTGGGGCGCGAATTCATTCAGGATCCCGAGCGTTATTTCAGCTGGTGGTCCTACCGTTCGCCCGACTGGCGCAAGAACGATCGCGGGCGGCGGCTTGACCATATGTGGGCAAGCGAAGCGCTGGCAAGCCAAGCTAGCGGGCACCGCATTCTGGAAGAGGCGCGGTCCTGGGAGAAACCCTCGGACCACATTCCGCTTGTTACGGAGTTTGACCTCTGAGCCCACAGGGCGCGCCTTGCGGGACGCCGTCCCCTTCGCGCCGCGCCGCTCAGGCGGTGGATGCGCTGCGCCATGGGTGGCCGCTCGCCTTCAAGGATGGTCCGACGCTTTTGCCGATCGAAACCGCGGTCGCGCGCGGGGCCACCGCGCCGCGCTTGCTGATCTCCGCCGCGCGCGCTGCGACGCTCAAACTGGCGAACCAACGCGAAGCGGCGGTGCCACACGCGCCGGTCCTTATCCGAGGCGGTGAGCCGTTCGACATGGCGCAGGCCCTGCCGATTGCCGATCCGGCACTGGATCTGCGAAACCCGTTCAAAGGGCCGTTCAAAGCGGAAAGCATCGATTGGGATGACACCGCACGCGCTGCGATGGAGCTGGCGCGGATTGCCGGTATCCTGCCCGCTTTTATGGTCGAACCGGAGGTTGCGGACGGTCCATCAGCCCTGGAGCCGCATCAGCTGGAAGCCACGGATCTGGCCGCCTACACCGATGCGGGCGCGCTCAAACTCGTGACGCGCGCGCGGTTACCGGTCGCCCGCAGCGACGGTGGCGAAATCATCGCCTTCCGCTCCACGGCGGACACGCGCGAACACGTCGCGCTTGTTGTGGGCCAGCAAAACGGGGATCGCGAGCCTCTGGTGCGGCTGCATTCGGAGTGCCTCACCGGCGATGTTCTGGGCAGCCTCAAATGCGATTGCGGCCCGCAATTGGACGCCGCGCTTGAGGCTATGGCAGCCCACGCGCGCGAGGACGGTGGCTGGGGCGTGCTGCTCTACATGCGTCAGGAAGGGCGCGGGATCGGGATCATCAACAAGCTGCGCGCCTATCGCTTGCAGGACCAGGGCTTTGACACGGTCGATGCGAACAACCGCCTGGGCTTGCCGGACGAAGCGCGCGACTTTCCCGTTGCGGGCCGGATGCTCGAACTGATCGGCGCAACCCGGATCCGTCTGCTCACCAATAACCCGGCCAAGGTCAAAGGCCTTGAGGCGACCGGCATCACGATTACCGAGCGTGTGCAGCACCAGCTGCCCGATAACCCGCATAACGCCAAATACCTCGCGACAAAGCGCGATCGTTCAGGGCATTTGTTGCTGTGAGCGGCTCATTATGAGCGGGCTGTCATGAGCGGACTGGGACACCCCATCACGATCCGGCCAGAGGGGCCGGGGGATGAAGCGGCGATCTTCGAGCTCACGCAGGCCGCCTTTAAAGGCATGCCCTTTTCCGACGGAACCGAGCCCTATATCGTCGACAAACTGCGCGAAGACGGCGACCTCAGCTTGTCACTCGTCGCGCTCGATAAACAGCGCATCGTTGGCCATGTCGCGATATCGCCGATCACTATTTCGGACGGCACGCGCGACTGGTACGGCCTTGGCCCGGTCTCGGTCTGGACTGAGCTGCAGAGGCTTGGGATCGGCAGCGCGCTGATCTTGCGCGCCATTGCCGACATGCGCGAGCGCGGCGCCAAGGGCATCGCGCTGCTGGGAAGCACCGACTATTACCCGCGCTTCGGCTTCAAGCATGAACCGCAGCTGCGATATCCCGGGCCACCGGCGGAAAACTTTCAGTGTCTGCTGCTTGATGGCGATCTACCCAGCGGCGACATCGCCTATTCGCACGCCTTCGGTTAGCGCCGCTCGTACTGGGTAAGCCCCGCCGCCAGGCGGTTGTTCGCCAATTGCACGCTGGCGCCGGTCCAATCCGCGACGAACGCGCTGTTACGGCGCACACCGGGCACGAAGCGCGCTTCGTTGTTGACCACGCGCAGGCCATCGGAATTGTGAATGCTCTGCTCCGCCCCCACCGCGATGAAGGCGGAGTAGTTTTCCTTGCTCTTGCCTTGGACGAACCAATTGTTGGCAATCGATCCGATCGCGCCTGAGGGCAGGTCGATCATGTAGTTGGTCTGCACGCCGGCGGCATCGTCAAAGGAATTTTCCTCGATCACCACGTGCCCGCTGCGCGATTTGACGTAGTGCCCGCCGCGCCCGCGCTCGAACCGGCTCTCGAGCACGGTGAGCTTGCCATAATCGCCGATATAGATCGAATGCGCGCAACCGGCGGAGTTCTCGCACGTGCCAAGCCCGCTGAAAGTCGAGCGGATGATGTAGATCTGCGAGGACGGGTCGCTCGCGGACAAGATGCCCTGTTGGCTGTCCATAAAGCGCGCATAGGCGATGTTGAGCTGGCCGCGCTCGAGCCGGATGCCGGCGCCGTTGCCATCGGGCACTTGATAGCCTGTGAAGGTCAGCCCGCGCACTTCGGCCCCCACGCCGCGCAGGACCAGACCCGCTTTGCCTTCGCACGCCGCGCCCGCAAGGATCGCCTTGCCCGCTTCAGCGGCGAGATAGGTGATCACGCCGCGCTCCTGCACCGCGCATTGGCGATGGGTGCCATTGGCGATGCGGATCGTCCCGCGCCGCTCGCCAATCGCGTCGACCGCTTGTTGCAGCTTGAGATAGCTCTGGCCCGTCTCCACCACAGTAAAGGGCGACGGGCGACCTTGCGCGCTCACCGCCGCGCCGGGCAAGGCGCAGATGGCCGCCGCTGCAAACAGGGCGGACTTGGCCAAAGTTCGCGCTATCGCAGAGGGTTTGGACGAGGAGCCGGGCGAGGGGAGCGTTACGTGTGTCATGCCCCGCACGCTCTACCGGGCGGCGCGCTTCGCCAAGCCGCGTGTTACCGCTGTACCGTTTCGGCGCAGCATTTCGCCCTTGGCTTAACGCGCGGCTTGCGGCTACACCGTGCGCTAATCCGATATTGCCGCGGCGCGCATGGTTTGCCCTTTTGCGCCGGGGCTTTTCAACTGGGAGAGTAGCATGAAAAAGTTCACCACTCTGGCCTCGCTTGGCGCGCTGTCGATCGCCTTGGCCGCCTGTGGCACCGCCGAAGACGCGTCGACCGAAGCGAGTCCCGACACGGTCGAAATGGCCGCAGACGACGCGCTTGAAGTCGTGACCGATGAGCCGGTCGCCGATGACGCCGCCGATCTTGACGCGGTCGAAGGCCCTGACGCGGTAAGCGAGGAAGACGCCACCACCGCCGCCGATGACGCCGCCGCCGTCGCCGCCGAAGCCGAGGCCGCCGCTGCCGCCGCCGATGAGGTGGACGCCGTGCTCGACGATATCGATGAGGCGGTCGAAGAGGGGCAGAACACGCTCGACCGGATCGGTGAGACCGCTGACAACGCCAACGAAATCATCGATTAAACCGGCGCCGATGCGCGTTTCAGACTGCCTTGCAGCCGCTCTTTTGGCGGGCCTGTCATTGGCTGCGTTGTCCGCTTGCGACGATGCGGCTGGAGATGCGAACCCGCCGGGCGCGGTGAGCGAAGGCGAAGCGGCGGCTTTGGACGAGGCAGCCAAAATGCTGGACGACCAACGCCTGCCACAAGGGGCCCTGCCGGACGTTGATCCGCCCGCGCCCGCTCCGGAAACCCGTCCAGCGACACCGGAACCAACCCGATAGGACACGCATGAACGCCCCGCTTTCCGACACGGCCTTCAATTCCGGCATGGACGAAGACATCTTCGAACAATTCGCCGAGCAGCTCGAAAAATACGTGCGCGAACGATTGATCCCGGCCGAAAGCGACGTGATCGAGAACGACCGTATTCCCGATGAAATCGTCGGCGAAATGCGCGAGATGGGCCTGTTCGGGCTCAGCGTGCCCGAGGAGTACGGCGGAGCAGGCCTCAATATGGGCCAATACGCGCGCATCGTGAACATCATGGCCTACGCCGCGCCCGCCTATCGCTCGATCTTCTCGATCAATATCGGCATGTTTGCCAGCGCTCTGAAAAATGGCGCGACGGAGGCGCAGCGGGCCGAGTGGTTTCCCAAGCTGGTCGAAGGCAAGATCGCTTGTTTCGGCCTCACCGAACCGGGTTCTGGCAGCGACAGCGCCGGGCTGCAAACCTTTGCCAAGCCCGATCCGGACGGCAATGGATGGATCCTCAACGGCACCAAGCGCTATATCACCAACGCCCCGCATGCCGATGTCGGCTTGATCATGGCGCGCACCGAAAAGGAAAACCTGCCCAAAAACGCCCATGTCAGCGCCTTTCTGGTGCCGATGAACGCGCCGGGCGTGTCCACCGGATCGCCGGACAAGAAAATGGGCCAGGCGGGCAGCCATATCTCGGATATCATGCTCGACGATGTGAAAGTGCCGGGCGATGCGTTGCTCGGTGGGGAGACCGGCAAGGGCTTCCGTTTTGCGATGCAGAGCCTGGACAATGGCCGCATTTCGGTCGGCGCGACCGCTACCGGCTACGCGCGCCGCGCGCTCAATTCCGCGATCCGTTACGCACAGGAACGCAAGGCGTTCGGCGAGCCGATTGCGCGGTTCCAGCTGATCCAGGCGATGCTGGCCGACAGCGAGACCGAGATCTACGCCGCCGAATGCATGATGCGCGACGTGACCGAGCGCGCGGACCGGGGCGAGAACATCCTTGTGAAAGCCGCCGCCTTCAAGGTCTTTGCCAGCGAGATGTGCGGCCGTGTCGTGGACAGAGTCGTCCAGATCTATGGCGGCGCAGGCTACCTCGCCGAATACGAGGCCGAGCGCTATTTCCGCGACGCGCGCATCTACCGCATTTACGAGGGCACGACGCAGATCCTGCAACTCCAGATCGCCAAGCATATGCTGCGCGAATGGGAAGCCACCAACGGCTAAGATCTTCTCTTCGTCATTGCCGCGCCAACGATTCTTTTGGGGCGCGGGAACCCAGGATGGAAAAGTTGAGCGGGTGGCTCTGGGTCCCCGCTTTCGCGGGGATGACCATTGTATAAACTTCTGAATAATCTGAGCATCATCGAGGTCTCCAGCTTTGTCGCCTCGCCAACAGCCGGGCTCTATTGCGCGCAAATGGGCGCCGAGGTGATCCGCGTCGATCACAAGGCGGGCGGGCTCGACTACGACCGCTTCATGCTGACCAAAGAGGGCCGCTCGCTTTCTTGGGAGAACCTCAACCGGGCCAAGAAATCGGTCGCGCTCGATCTGCGCAGCGGCGAGGGTCGCGAATTGTGCGTCGAATTGGCGGCGAAGACGGGTCAGTGCATTACCAACCTGCCCGAAAAGAGCTTTATGAGCCATGCGGCTATGCAAGAGGCGCGGGTAAACGACCCCGAGGGTCTTGACCCCGAGGGTCTGATTTCGGTGCGGATCATGGGCTGGCACGATGGGCGTCAGGCGATGGATTTCACCGTCAACGCCGCTTCGGGCTATCCGCTGATGACGGGGCCAGAGGAATGGGATCCGGAAACCGCTCCGCCGATCAGCCAGCCTTTGCCCGCTTGGGACTTTATCACCGGGGCCTATTCCGCTTTCGCTTTGATGAGCGCGCTCCACAACCGCGCCGCCACGGGCCAGGGCTCGGAGATCCGCGTGCCTCTGGGCGATGTTGCGATTGGGACCATGGCGAACTCGGGCACCATGGCCGAAATGCTTTATCGCGGCGGCGATCGCCAGCGTCTTGGTAACGCCATCTGGGGCGCGGTTGGGCGCGATTTCCGGTCAAGAGACGGCAAACGCTTTATGGTCGCTGCGCTCACGCCGAAGCAATGGACGGGCCTTGTGGCCGCCTTCAACGTGGCCGAGCCCATCGCCGCGCTTGAGAAAGAGCTGGGCGTCGATTTCAACGCTGGCGACCGCCCGCGCTTTGAAAACCGTCACCGCCTATTCGACACTTTCCAGACCGCCGCCGAAGCTGAAGACTATGCCTCGCTTGCTGAGCGCATGGCCGCGCATGGCTGCACCTTTGAACATTACCGCTCGCATTACGAGGCCTCGCAGGATGCGCAGTTGGTGGCGGACAACCCGCTGTTCGGCCCCTCGCCCGACAACCCCTCGGGCTTTGAATATCCCGCCACACGCTCCTTCGCGAACATGCCCGAACACGAAGCGGGCGATCCCGCGCCCGCGCCTTATCTCGGCCAGCATTCCGAAGAGGTCTTGGCCGAGCGCCTTGGCCTGTCTTCTGGCTCGATTGCCAAGCTGGTGGACGCTGGCACCGTCGCCCTGTCCGATGAAAACGCCGACTATTCGGCCCGCTAAGAGAGATCATTCATGACCAGACGCGTCGCCATCTGCACGCCGCTGCGCACCCCCGTCGGCAAGTATCTAGGAGGCCTTTCCAGCCTCAACGCCGGCGAGCTCGGCGCGGTGATCCTCAAAGCGTTGATCGAGCGATCCGGCATCGATCCTGAGCGTGTCGACGATGTGGTCTTCTCGCAGGGCTACGGCAACGCCGAAGCGCCCGCTATCGGCCACTGGAGCTGGCTCGCCGCTGGTCTCCCTCTCGAAGTGCCCGGCTATCAGCTAGACCGCCGTTGCGGATCGGGCCTGCAAGCCGTCGCCAACGCGGCGATGATGGTGGAAACCGGCATGGCCGACGTCGTGGTCGCGGGCGGGTGCGAGAGCATGTCGAACGTGGAGCATTACACACTGCAAGGGCGCGGCGGGCAACGCATGGGCGACATCACCTTGCACGACCGTCTTTCGCGTGGGCGATTGATGAGCCAGCCAATCGAACGCTTTGGCGTCATCACCGGCATGATCGAAACCGCTGACAACCTCGCCAAAGACTACAACATCACACGCCAAGAGGCGGATGAATACGCGGTGCGCTCGCACCAGAACGCGGCGCGCGCGTGGGAAGAGGGCAAATTTGATGAGCAACTCGTCACCATCGATGTGCCGCAGCGGCGCGGCGATCCGGTCCCCTTCGTGCGCGACGAAGGCTATCGCACCGACGCCTCGATGGAGACGCTCGGCAAATTGCGCGCGCTCGATGGCAAACGCGACCCTGAAGCCATCGTTACCGCAGGCAACGCCAGCCAGCAAAACGATGCGGCGGCGGCGTGTCTGGTTGTTGCGGAAGACAAGCTCGACGAGCTCGGCCTTGAACCCATGCTGTGGTTTGGTGGTTGGGCGGCGGCGGGCTGCGATCCTTCGCGCATGGGGATCGGTCCGGTGCCCGCCGTGGGGCGCCTGTTCGCGCGGCGCGGATACAGCTGGGACGATATCGATCTGGTCGAGCTGAACGAAGCCTTCGCCCCGCAAGTGCTCGCGGTCCTGAAAGGCTGGGGTTGGAGCGCGGACGATTCGCGCCGAGACATCCTCAACGTCAACGGGTCGGGCATTTCGCTCGGCCATCCTATCGGCGCAACCGGTGGGCGGATCCTCGCGGATATGGCCTATGAGATGAAGCGCCGCGACGCGAAGCTGGGTCTGGAGACCATGTGCATCGGCGGCGGCCAAGGCATCGCGGCGGTGTTCGAGCGCGCGCAATGAGCAAATTCGACGCGTGGATAGGCCGCGAGCAGAGGGCAAAGGATATCCTCGATCCCGCCCTTGCCGCACGCTGGCTGGCGACCTTTGATCTCGATACGCCCGAGCCGCCGATTATGCCGCAGGGCGTTCATTTTGTCCTGTGCACGCCTGAGGCGCCCACGCGCGCGCTGGGCGAAGACGGGCACCCGGTGCGCGACGAGAGCGCGGACAGCTTCCTGCCGCCCTTCCCCCAATTTGGTTCTGGGCCCCGCCGCATGTGGGCGTCGAGCGAGATTGCGTTCATCGCTCCCCTCGCCATGGGCGCGGCGATTGAGCGCACGAGCCGCGTCGCTTCGATTAGCGAGAAGGAAGGCGGTTCGGGCCAGCTTGCCTTCGTCAATGTTGAGCACGACACGCGTTCGAACGGGACGCTGAGTATTCGCGAAACGCAGGCGCTGGTCTATCGCGAAGCCGCCGCGCCCGACGCGCCGCTGAGCCCGCCTGAACCAGGCGAGGGCATTTTCAAAGCCGGGGATTGGGATACGGTCCGCACTCTCACCCCCGACACACGCCTGTTGCAGCGGTTTTCCGCGCTGACCTTCAACACGCACCGCATCCACTACGACGCGCCCTACGCGCGAGAGGTCGAGCGATATCGCGGACTCGTCGTCCACGGGCCACTTACTGCGAGCTTGTTGCTGCGATTGGCGGCTGAGGAAGTGGGCGAAAATCGGCTGCGCGCTTTCAACTTTCGCGGGGTGTCTCCGGCCATCGCGGATGAGGAACTACACCTTGCCATGCGAAAGGGCGGCGATGGCTTCGAACTGGGCGCCTTTGCCAGCGACGGGCGACAGGTGACGAAAGCCAGCGCGAGCCTCTGAGGATCGAACCTCCAGAACGTGCGCTCAATCGGCCGGTGGCGCTATAAAGTCAGCGAGCGCGTCCACCAAGTCAGGATGAACGGGCAGCGAAGGATCCGCATAAGCCGCCAAATTCGCCGTGCGCGCGTCCGCTTCGACCGCTTTGAGTACGTGGTTCATGTCCGGCACGATCACCAGCTTCGCCTCGGGCTGTGCGGCGGACAGCGTCTGGCCGTCCGAGACGGGCGTTTGCAAATCCTTGCCGCCCGCCACGATCAGCGTGGGCACGCTGAGCGAGGCCGCTAGCGCGGCGGGATCGCGGCTCATCATGTCAATCAGAAAGCCCTGAACGGTCGGGTTGAACAGCCCCTTGAGCGCCGGGTGCATCCCTTCGGTCAAGACACGCTCTCCGGCTTCCAGCGCGGTGATCGCGCTCAGCGCTTCGTCCAGGATCGGCGCGTTGGCGGGGTTAGCGGTCAGCTGTTCGCGCAGGATCGCGCCCAATGGGCGTCCGACCGAGGCGACAAGCAACACACCGCACACGCCCTCGGTTCGTTGCGCCGCCGCCAAGGCCACGAGGCCACCTTCGCTATGGCCAAGCAGCCAGAGACATTCGGCTCCCGTCTGTGCGCGCGTCGCCGCGATCCACGCATGCGCGTCGTCAGCGTAGTCGGCAATAGTCACATCGTTCGGGTCGGGCACGGCGGCCTTGCTGGCGAACATGCCACGCTTGTCGATGCGGACACTTCCGATCCCACGCGTCGCCAACGCCTCGGCGAGCAAGCGATAGCTCGCCGCCGTCACGCCGAGCGGGTTGTTTCCGTCGCGGTCGGTCGGCCCCGATCCGGGGATGAGCAGGACCGTGGGCTGCCCCTCGCTGGCCGGGATCAACGTGCCCGCCAAGTCGCCTAGCGGGCCCTTGGCTGTGATCTCACGCGGCTCAGCCACGGCTGCGGTCGCTGCAAGACCCATAATTGCAAGTGTCGCGATCGTCTTCTTCATATCTCAACTCTCCTCCGATCCCTTGGTTTTTGGTGGGCGGCCTCGGCGCGGGGTGGCCGACCGCTCCACCGTGATGCCCCGCGCCTCCAGAGCCTCGCGCAGCAGCATCTCGATCTGAGCGTTGGCGGATCGCAATTCCGCCCCCGCCAGCCGCTCAATCGCGGCGTGAACCGCCGGATCGAGCCGCAGCGCGTAGGCCTTTTTGGCCGGGGCCTTCCTGGAAGGCGGGTTTGTGCTTGAGGGTGCAGCCATGGCTGCCTCCGAGCGTTGCAGGTTTATTGATAGAGCGTTCCGGCGTTAACGACGGGCTGCGCCTCGCGATCGCCGCACAGCACCACCATCAGGTTCGAGACCATCGCGGCGCGGCGTTCATCGTCGAGTTCAACGATGTTGTCCTTGGAGAGCTTCTCCAGCGCATCCTCGACCATGCCGACCGCCCCCAGCACGACCTTTTGCCGCGCCGCAATCACCGCGTCCGCCTGTTGGCGGCGCAGCATGGCCCCGGCGATTTCGGGCGCGTAGGCAAGGTGAGTGAGGCCCGCTTCGTCAACCAGAATGCCGGAGACTTTGAGGCGGTCGTTCAATTCCTCGATAAGCTCGGAATTGACCACATCCGCGCTGCCGCGCAGCGTCACCTCGTCTTCTTCGGACATGTCGTCATAAGGGTGGCGCGAGCCCACGGTGCGGAGACCAGCCTCAATCTGGATGTTCACGAATTCCTCGTAATCCTCGACATCGAAGACCGCTTGCGCGGTGTCCGCGACGCGCCACACGACGTTGCACGCAATCTCAATCGGGTTGCCGCGCAGATCGTTGATTTTGACCTTGTCGGAATGGATGTTGTGCGCGCGCACGCTGACCTTTTTCTTGCCCATCCACGGCCAGATCCATTGCAGCCCTTCTTTGCGAACCGTCCTGCGATATTCACCGAACAGCGTGATGACGACTGCCTGGTTAGGCTGGATCATGAAGAAGCCAACCGCGATCAGGACAAAGCCGATAGCGCTCACGATCAACAAAGATACGCCGATCTCTGGACCAAGCACCCGGCCAAGACCCGCCGATAAAAGCACGAAAGGTACGAGAGGCAACGCCACCAATATGAGCAGCATGGTATAACCGTTATAGGCCGAGCCGCCGCGCTCCTTGCTCGCGGACATATTGGTGTTTGGGGAATTCATCGGTCGCCTCCTGTTTTAATGTGATATCATATTTATATCATAGGAGGCAGTGTGTCGAGCGAAATTGGCTCGGCTGGCCCGGTCAGATCGGGTAATCGCTGATCGGCTTCATCACACCATAGGTCTCAACCTTGGGTTCGCGGCCCAGTTCGGGGAAATCGATGGCCGGCGGGTCGACCCGGGTGTCCGGCAAGCGGTCCAAGAGGTCGCGCACCAGCGTCAAGCGCCCACGCTTTTGATCGTTGAAATCGACGAGAGTCCACGGCGCGTTGGGCGTATGGGTCGCCTTGAGCATCACCTCACGCGCGTTTGTGTAGGCGTCGTATTGCTCACGCGCGGCGAGATCGATGGGCGACAATTTCCAGCGTTTGAGCGGATCGTCCAGCCGTTCGCGCAGCCGCTCTTCCTGGTTTTCCTGATCCGTGGTGAGCCAGTATTTGAACAACAAGATGCCGTCGTCCGTCAGCATCTTTTCAAACACCGGCGTTTGCTGGAGGAACCGATCAACCTCATCATCGCTGGCAAAGCCCATCACCTTTTCAACGCCCGCGCGGTTGTACCAGCTGCGGTCGAACAGAGCGATCTGGCCCGCGCTGGGCAAATGCCGGATATAGCGCTGGTAATACCACTGCGTGCGCTGATCCTCGGTCGGCTTGCCCAGCGCGACGGTGTAGCATTGGCGCGGGTTCAGCTTGTCGCGTACGGCGCGGATCGCGCCGCCCTTGCCCGCCGTGTCGCGGCCTTCGAACAGCACCACGATCCGCGCGCCCGTCATACGCGCCCAGCGCGCCATACCGACCAGTTCCTCGGTCATCGGTTCGAGGAGTTTGCGATATTCTTTGCCCTTCAGGCCCATGGCGTATCCTTTTGTCTTGTCTCGCGCCCACGCTAGCCCCAAATTGACGCGCATGGCTACACTGGCTGACCCGCACACCGACTACACCGCGCTGCCCGAATTGCCGGGCGATGTGTTCACCGCGCCGCTCGCCAAACCGCCGCATGTTGGCGAGGATTGGCTGGAGCCCGCGCAAACCGTCTATTCAAGTGAAGAGCACGCCATCTGGGACGATCTGTTTGCGCGCCAGATGGAGATCCTGCCCGGACGCGCGGCGAGCGCGTTTCTGGACGGGCTGACCAAACTTGACCTTGGCAAAGGCGGCGTGCCCGATTTCGGCGCGATGTCGGAAGAATTGAGCGCGCTGACCGGGTGGAGCGTCGTGCCCGTGCCGATGCTGATCCCCGATCACGTCTTTTTCTGGCACCTTGCCAACAGACGCTTTCCCGCAGGCAATTTCATCCGCACGCGCGAGACGTTTGACTACATTCAGGAGCCAGACGTCTTTCACGACGTGTTTGGCCATGTGCCAATGCTGACCGATCCGGTGTTCGCTGATTACATGCAGGAATATGGCCGCGCCGGCTGGAAGGCGATGCGCTATAACCGTTTGAAATCGCTGGGCTCTCTCTACTGGTACACAGTGGAATTCGGCCTCATCGAAGAGGAAGACGGGATCAAGGCATACGGCGCTGGCATTCTGTCCGGCCCGACCGAAGCGGTGTTCGCGGTGGAGGCGCAGAGCCCCAACCGCATCATGCTCAACGTTGATCGAGTAATGCGCACCGATTACGTCATCAGCGATCTACAGCCGACCTATTTCGTGATCGAAAGCTTTGAGGACCTCTATCGCCAGACGGTGGAGCGCGATTTCGACCGGCTTTATCGCAATCTGGGCGCGGGCTTCACCTACGCCAACAGCGCGGTCATCGATGTCGATTATGTGCGGCACCGGGGCACGCAGGAATACCATCTGCGCGGCGGCGCGGGCAGCGGAGCCGCGCCGGTCTAGCCTTCAGCGGCCTGCGCGCGCGTGACGATCGCGTGGTACAGGACCAGAGCCGCCATCGCGGCGACTGCCCCCGCGCCAAGCCCGAACAGCGTCAATCCGCCTAGGATATTGCCGCCGTTCGAGATCAATCCGGCAACCAACGCCGCGACGACGCCCAGAGCCATCTGGCTCAGGATCGCGCGCGCATTTTCGGTGCGGACAAGGATTGAGCTGAACCAGCCCAAGCTGGAGCCCAGAATGAAGAGGACGAAGAGCGCCATATTGTCTAAACGTATTGCCTTGGAAACGTGTCGTAAAGGATGGACTGTTTTGTCTCACGCAATCAACCAACGGCGGCGGCGCTGGTTCCGCGCGATCTGGGCCTAGCCTTCGATTCACAAAAAGGTGAGGAGCGCGACGCCCATTGCGACGCGGTAAAGCACAAACACCATCATCGAGGCGCGTTTGAGAAAGTTCATCAGGAACGCCATCGTCACGAACGCCGCAACAAAGGTTAGCGCTCCTGCGATCAGCGCATCCAGAGCCAGCGCCGTCCCAGCCTCGAAAATCTCCGGCACGATCAGCACGCCCGCTCCCGCCACCGCCGGGATCGACAGGAGGAAGCTGAACCGCGCCGCCTCCACGCGCTTGTAACCCAGCGCGCGCGCCGCGGTCATCGTGACGCCGGAGCGGCTGGTGCCCGGAATGATCGCCAGCGCCTGCGCCAGACCCACCAGCAAACCGTCGCGCCAGCTCATGTCTTCGAATACCTTCTCCTCGCGCCCCAGCCAGTCGGCGAGGCCCAGCAGGATGCCGTAGACGATGAGGTTGAACGCGATCAGATCGGTGAAGCGGATCGAGTTCATCAAGTCACCATCGACGATGGTGATCCCAAAAACGCTCGTCGCCAGCGCGTTAAAAGCGCCCAGCTTGATCGACAGGCCGAACGCCACCGCCGGGATCGTGCCGAGCGCGATCCACCAGAACAGCTTGCGCTCAGCGGGCGCATTGGGCGCTTTGGCCCCGATCCCGACGCTGGCGAAACCGCCGCGCGCCAGAACCAGCACATCCTTGAAGAAATAGACGATGATCGCCAGCAACGAGCCGACATGCACCGCGACATCGATCAACGGTCCCTGGTCAGCAAAGCCGGTAAAGAACGAGATGAGGATCAGGTGCCCTGACGACGAAATCGGCAGGAACTCGGTGATCCCCTGAACCACCGCGATGATGAGGAGCTGCAGAAAGGTCATAGCCCGCGCTCCATGACAGGGGGTGAAGCCTTGTCAATCACCCATGACCCGTCATTCCCGCGCAAGCGGGAACCCAGCGGGTTCAAGCTGTGCGCCTAGCCGCCCTGGGTCTTCGCTTACGCGGGAATGACAGGCTCTAACATGGTCAGGCCCGTGGCCTCACCAGATACGCACGCGCTTTTCAGGCGGGAGATACATCGCATCGCCCTCTTTCACGCCGAACGCTTCGTACCATTCATCCAGATTGCGCACGACGCCGTTGACGCGGAACTCTTCGGGGCTGTGGCTGTCGGTGCGCAGGCGGTTGCGATAGGTCTCTTCGCGCTGCGCGGAACGCCACACCTGCGCCCAAGCGAGGAAGAAGCGCTGATCGCCGGTCAGTCCGTCGATCACTGGCACGTCCTTACCTTTGGTCGCGATCTTGTAGGCGCGGTAGGCGAGGCTCAGCCCGCCTACGTCGCCGATATTCTCGCCCAGCGTGAGGCGACCGTTTACGCAGGTTTCGCCGTCATCCAGCGGGCAATAGGAATTGTACTGCGCCACCAGCGCATCGCCCAGCTCATCGAACGCAGCGCGATCATCGTCGGTCCACCAATTGCGCAGCTTGCCGGTGGAATCGTATTTCGATCCCTGATCGTCGAAGCCGTGGCCGATTTCGTGACCGATCACGCCGCCAATGCCGCCGTAATTGACCGCGATGTCGTTGCTGAGTGCGAAGAACGGCTGTTGCAGAATCGCGGCAGGAAAGACGATCTCGTTCTTGGTCGGGTTGTAATAGGCGTTGACCGTCTGGGGCAGCATGAACCACTCGGTCCGGTCAATCGGGCCGCCCAGCTTGGCGATATCGTCTTTGAGACCCCATGCGCCCGCCGCGATGCGGTTTTCGAGCGGGTTGTCGCTGACTTCGAGGCCCTCATAGGTTTCAAGGTTGGGGCGATAGCCGATCTTGGGATCAAAGCTCGCGAGCTTTTCCAACGCCTGTTTCTTGGTTTCTTCGCCCATCCAGTCGATCTCGGCGATGCTATCGGCCACCGCGAGGCGCAGATTGGCGACCAACTCGTCCATCGCGGCCTTGTTTTCGGGCGGGAAATAGCGCGCCACATAGGACTTGCCCAGCAATTCACCCAGCGCGCCTTGTGTGGCGCTGATGGCGCGTTTCCAGCGCGGGCGCTGCTCGGGCGTGCCGCGCAGCGTGTTGCCGTAAAAAGCAAAGCTCGCCTCGTCGAAGCGGCTTGGCAGCACCGAGGCGTTATTCGACAGGAAGGTCTTGATCGTCCACGCCTGCCACGTCGCGAGCGGAACTTCGTTCAGCAGCTCCATCATGCCCGGCAGGCCCGACCCGATCTTGGCGCGAACCTCGGGCGAAAGGCCCAGCTCTTGCGCGCGCTCATCGCTCGGCGGCATCAGGCTGACGACGTAGATGGGCGATGCGTCGAGGCCGATCTTTGCGAGCATCTCAGCGGCCGGGAAATCGCCCGCCAGCGCGTTGACGTCTTCCTTGGACAGCGCGTTGTACGTGAGGTCGCGGTTGCGGCGGACCGTGCGGTCCCAGCTGACATCGCGCGCGATCCGCTCTTCCAAAGCGTACACGGCCGCCGTCGCGGCTGCCGGATCGGCGTAGCCCGCTTCGGTGAACAGGAAGGTCAGGTAGTCCTTATACGCCGCCTGAAGTTTGCGGCCCTTTTCGCTGTCGTCGAGGTAATAGTCGCGGTCCGGTAGGCCCAGCCCGCCAAAACCGAGATAGGAGACGTAGCGGTCAGGCTGTTTGGCATCGACGCTCACCGATCCGCCCAGAGCGCTGGGATAACCCGGCGTCGCCCACAGCATCGCCAATTCCTTCATCGACGAAGCACCCGCGATGGCGTTCAGATAAGGCTGCGCGGGTGCAAGGCCAGCGGCGTCAATCGCATCGGTGTCGAGAAACGCGTTGTGAACCGCGACGAGGCGCGCTTCATCCGAAGTCAGCTCGGCAGCGGGCTTGTTGACCAGCTCATCCATCAACGCCTTAACGTCAGTGGTCGATTTCTCGCCCAGCAACGTAAACGCGCCGAAGCGGCTGAAATCGCTCGGCAGCGGGTTGGCATCGAGCCACGGCTTGTTGACGTACGCGAAGAAATCGTCGCCCGGCTTGACCCCATCGGCCAGCAGCGCCGGGTCGACGCCCCATGCGCCAAAGCTCATGGTGGGCATCGCCTCGCCCTCATCGCCGCCCTCATCGCCGCCCTCATCTTGCATTTCGAACAGCAGTTCGACCCCGGCGGCGCTGGCCTCCGGCGAGAGCTCGCCGTGATCATGCGCGGCGCTGTGTGTCTCGTCGTGATCGTGCGACTGCGCGAAGCTGGCGGTGGAAAGGGCGAGGCTGGCAGCGCCCGCGAGCAGCGTGGCGCCCAAAAGGCGATTGGTCTGGATCATGGTTGCGTCCCTGCGTTTGATCAATACGAGGTAATGTCTAGCATGACGAACGTGTGACAGGGTTGCGCTGGTCCTGCGAGCCATGCCGTTCGTAGAAATTTACCATCTTATGCGCCGCGCTAGGCGGCTTCGCTGGCGGCGAATTGCAGTTTGGCGAGGCGCGAATAAAGACCGCCCGCCTGTGCCAGTTCGGCGTGCGTGCCCTGTTCGACGATGCGGCCATTTTCGAGCACGACGATCCGGTCCGCCTTGCGCACGGTCGCCAAACGGTGCGCAATCACGAGCGTTGTGCGGTTCTGCATGAGAGTATCGAGCGCGGCCTGCACCAATTGCTCGCTTTGCGCGTCGAGCGCGCTTGTCGCCTCGTCGAGCAGCAGGATCGGCGCGTCGCGCAGCAGGGCGCGCGCGATAGCGACACGTTGTTGCTGGCCGCCCGACAATTGCGTGCCGCCTTCGCCCAGATAGGTATCGAGACCTTGCGGCAGCGCTTGCAGAAATTCTTCCGCGTTCGCAGCGCGGGCCGCGGCCCATATATCGGCGTCGCTCGCGTCCCATTGGCCATAGCGCAGATTGTCGCGCGCGTTGGCGCTGAACAGCGTCCCATCCTGCGGCACGAGCGCCAAACGGTCGCGTACATCGGCTGGGTCTGCGGCGGTCAGAGGCACACCGTCGAGACGGATCGTGCCCGCCTGCGGGTCATAAAACCGTTCAACCAATTGGAAGATCGTCGACTTGCCCGCCCCCGACGGACCGACAATGGCGACCGTTTCGCCCGGTTCGATCTCAAGGGTGAAGTCGGACAACGCCTCGGTTTCGGGCCGCGCGGGATAGCGGAAGGTCACATTGCGGAAAGACAAGCTGCCGCGCGGGGGAACCGGCAGGCTCTCAGGCCGCGCCGGCGGGGCAATATCGGGTTCGGCTGAAAGCAATTCGGCAAGACGGCTCGCCGCGCCAGCCCCGCGCAGCAATTCGCCATAGACCTCGGAAAGGGCCTGAAACGATCCGGCCACCAGCAGCGCGCCGAAGATAAAGGCGAGGATCGTCCCGCCCGTGATCTCGCCCGCCGCAACGCCCTCTGCGCCGCGCCACAGCAGCAGCACAATCGAGCCAAAGATCGCCGTGATGATCAGTGCGGTCATCACCGCGCGCAAGATGATACGCCGACGCGCGGTCTGGAACGTGCGATCCACCGCTTCGCCAAATCGGTCGGCCTCGCGCCCTTGCTGGTTAAAGCTTTGGACGATCTTCATCGCGCCCAGCACTTCGGACACCATCGCGCCCACGTCAGCGATCCGGTCCTGACTGTCGCGCGAGATGTTGCGGATGCGGCGGGCAAAGATGATGATCGGCAGCATGATGCCGGGAATGCCGACCACCAGCCACACGGTCAGTTCGGGCAGCAGCCAGAAGAGGTAAGCCGTCCCTCCGACCGCAAGGAACGTGTTGCGCAGCGCAATGGACACGGTTGTCGCGACCACCGTTTCGATGATCGCGGTGTCGGATGTCATACGGCTGGAGATTTCTTTCGGGCTGTTTTCTTCGTAGAAACCGGGCGACAGGCGCATCAGGTTGCGGTGCACTTTCGCGCGGATATCGGCGACCACACGCTCCCCGATCCAGCTGACAAAATAGAACCGCGCCGCCGTGCCAAGGCCCAGCACAATCACCAAAAGCCCGAGATAGCGGAACCAGCGCGCGATCCCGCCGGGCTCCTCGCCCATCGCGCCAAAGCCGCGATCCACGATCAGCTGCGCCGCCGGGGCCAGCGCGAGCGTCGCGGCGGCGGTGACCACCAGCGACAGAAAGGCAAAGATCACCTCGCGCGGATATTTGGCAGCCTCGCGATAGATCATCGCGAGAGGCGCGAGCGAGCGCGGTTTGGGCGCGTCTTTGCTGGCGATGTCGTCGTCGCCCTTGATCGTTTCGACCTTCGCCGCCTCATCGGCGGTCACCGCATCAGCGGAAGGTTGGTCTTGGTCATCGGAGGAAATGTGCGCGATATCGCCAGTCATAGGATCGCCGACCTAGTCGTTCTTTTGCGCAATTTCACGTGCAAAAAGCGGTTATTTGCCCCTCATCCGTCCAGCCAGACCATATTGTGCATTGCACAATGGCGCAAAAAACCCCATCTAGCGCCGCATAAAGGCCTCCATAAGGAGCGCCCGTTAAGCCTTTGTCGCGCCCCAGGGATCGGGTGGGACGAGGCCGCTTGCGAAGAGGCATGGGATACCTCTTCCCACGCGCAAGTGGGTGGATCCGCGCCAAACCGGGCCCAATGGACAAAGGACACGCATCACCATGCTTTATCAAGCGTATGAATTGCAGCGCAATTGGATGAACTCGGTGAGCTCGCTCGCCGCGATGGGGGCTGAAATGCTCTCCAGCCGCGCGACACCGTTCGGTTATTCGGGCTTTGCCCCGATGGCCGCCAACGCGCTCGACGTGTTTGCCCACGCGACCGCCGCTTACGACAAGCCGCGCTTTGGCATTCAGGAAATCGAGATCGACGGCGAGATGCACCCGGTCACCGTCGCCAACGTCCTGCGCAAACCGTTCGGCGAGCTCAAACGCTTCCGCGTCGCAGGGCTCGGCAAGGATCGCCCGCGCGTGCTGCTGGTTGCGCCCATGAGCGGCCATTACGCGACGCTGCTGCGCGGCACGGTCGAGCGCCTGTTGCAAAGCTGCGAGGTGTTCATCACCGACTGGGCGGACGCCAAGATGGTCCCGACCGACGCCGGAAGCTTCGATCTGGACGATTACATCGACTACCTGATCGAATTCCTCGAACACATCACCGAGAAGAACGAAGGCCGCCGCCCGCATATGATGGCGGTGTGTCAGCCCTCGGTCCCCGCTTTCGCCGCCACCGCGCTGCTCAACCAAGCGAAGTCGCCTGCGACCCCGCTCACGCTGACCATGATGGGCGGTCCGATCGACACGCGCGAAAGCCCCACCAGCGTCAACAACCACGCGATGAAGCGTCCGATCGAATGGTTCCGCCAGTCGGTGATCGCGACGGTGCCGTTCAAATATCCCGGCGCAGGCCGCAAGGTCTATCCCGGCTTCATGCAGCTTTCGGCCTTCATGAGCATGAACCTGCAAAGCCACATGATGAGCCATTACGAGATGTTCAAACACCTCACGGCCGGCAACGACGAAGGCGCGCAGGCGACCAAGACGTTTTACGACGAATACCGCGCGGTCTGCGATATGACGGCGGAGTTCTACCTCCAGACGGTCGAGGAAGTGTTCCAGAAACACTCGATCCCCAACGGCACGTTCCGCCACAAAGGCGAGATCGTGGACCTCACCGCCATCACCGACACCGCGCTGCTCGCCATCGAAGGCGAGCGCGACGATATCTCAGGCCTCGGCCAGACCAAGGCGGCGCTCAAGCTCACGCCCAACCTGCCCGCGGACAAAAAACGGTATTACATGGCCGAAGGCGCGGGCCATTATGGCATCTTCAACGGCAGCAAATGGCGCGGCAAGGTCGCGCCGGTGTTCGAAGAGTTTATCGCTGAGCACTCGTAGGGCCCGGGTGATTGATCGAGCGATGCAGAGGGGTCGGCTTCCGACCTCAAGCTTGGACATTGCCAGCGATGTCGCTTGGGACTGAAAGCCGCCGTTCATTGGCAGCGGCATCGGGTCAACTTCATGCCTGAGGCCTGCATTCAGAACCATAAGCTGGCGTATAGCCCGCAACTCGGCTAAAAACCCCTTAGCTCATCTACTCGCTCCATTACCCGCTATCGGAAACCCGCCGCAGTGGGTCGGAAACGGGGTTACTATCTTGAGCTTGGACGATCAGACAAACACGACCCTGCCGCTGGGGGACGCAGATGCCGAGTGATACCGAAGAACGATACGGCCTGACCTGGCACGTGACGCCCGAAATGCTGGGCATATTGAGCGACAATGCCTTGTTCGAAGCGACGAATCCGGCCTGGTTTACGACGCTGGGATGGACGGCCGAGGAGATCGAGAGTCGTCCCTTTTTCGATTTTCTTCACCCGGATGACATCGCGCAAGCGGAAGAAGCCTTCGTCGAGATACAGACAGGCGAACCGGTCTTGAATTTCGTCAACAGATACCGGCACAAGGACGGCAGCTACCGGTGGTTGTCCTGGAACTGCGTGCCGGAAGGCGGGAAATTCTATTGCAGCGCGAGGGATATAACTCGCGCTGTCGAAAATCGGACCGCGCTTGCCAGCAGGGAGGAAGAAGCAAAGCTTCGCGAGCAGTTCATGGCGGTGCTCGGCCACGATCTGCGTAACCCGCTAGCCGCTCTCCAGTCGGGTTTCCGACTGCTCGACAAGGAGGAGGCTCTGAGCGAGCGCGGGCAGAGCGTCATCGATGCCAGCCATCGCACGGTCGATCGAATGTCGCGCCTGATCGAAGATCTGATGGACTTCGCAAGGACACGTTTGGGCAGCGGACTTTCTTTGGATATCTCGGACGGCTCCGATCTTGGCCCTGCAATGGAAGCGACGGTCGACGAAATACGGGACGTGCACCCTGAACGCCGCATCGATACCCGCATCGACTTGCCGCAAGATGTTCCCTGCGATGTCGGTCGGATCTGTCAGCTTTGCTCCAATCTTGTCGCGAACGCGGTTACGCACGGCGAAGAGGGCGGGAGGATCGAACTCGAAGCGGTGAATGAAAATGGCGGCTTGATCGTCCGCGTACGCAATAATGGCGAAACGATGAGCGAGAAGGTAATCGACAACCTCTTCGAACCGTTCGTTCGCGAAGAGGCACGGCCTTCCCAGGAAGGACTGGGGCTTGGCCTGTTTATCTGCTCCCAGATCGCCAAGGCGCACGGCGGAAAACTGCACGTCGAATCCGCGAACGGTCTCACGACATTTCTCTTCGAGCTGCCGGGAGGCAAACCTCAAGCAAGCAGTTCCTGAATGGCTTGGTGAACCTTGGCCGATTGGTAAGGCTTTGGGTAAAACAGACTGCCTGCCGGCAATTCATCGGCCCTTATGATGGCCTGTCCCGACGTCACGATGATTGCGATCGTCGGCCATCGTTCGTCGACCGTGCGCGCTAGATCGATGCCGTTCACGCTGCCCGGCATATCGACATCTGTGAAAACGACGTCTACCCGCTCCTCGCTCTCGATTATGGCAAGTGCTTCCTGGCCGGAACCCGCTTCGAGAACAGCAAAACCGATCTCTGCCAGTTGGTCGACCACATCCATCCGGATGAGAATCTCGTCCTCGACGACGAGGACGACGGCGGGAGCTGATTGCATCGGAGGAAACCTTTTCGCAAATGGTCCCTCCGCATTCTGGAACGACTCCAACACAACGAGGAGATTGATCGAACGATCCGGCTCAAGATGCAGATCGAAAATCCAAGAACACTCGAAATCTAGGCGCAGTGCAAATCCAGAGACACCATACCTAATTTCAACATAGACAGCATTCCAGCGCGACCGACCAAAAGCAGACAGTCAGCACCCCCCATCAGCCATAGGCAAATCTCGAATCCGATTTAACCGCATCAGCGCTGGCGTTCCGCCATCAACAGGCTTTGTCCCATCACGCTCGGCTGACCGAATGCGCGGTGTTTTCCTACTTCTGCCCGCTACGCTAGACGGGCTGCATTATGCGCCGTTCACAGCCCCCTTTCGCCTGCCCTGCCGCCCCCCCGGTCGCCCTTTGTGCGAAAGGTGACACATTGAGGGGCCTGAAATGCGCGCAAACCGGCGGGAAAGCGGGCTTAGACGCTGGGGGCAAACTTTTTGAAAACACCCACTTGCGTGGTCCACCAGCCCGCCCGCAAAGGAGAACCGCGTGGCTAGCGCAAACGCGCTTGCGGCGGCGCCTCGCGGCCTTGGATAGGAGCCACATGGTATGACCGGCCGCCTCTCTGACAGCCGCTTTGCCAAAGCCTTTGGCCTCACCACCCCTATCGCGCTCGCGCCGATGGCGGGGGCTTCGGGCGCGGATCTGACGGCGGCCTGCTGCAAGGCGGGCGCGCTCGGATTGCTGGGCGGCGGCTATGGCGAGCGCGACTGGACGCAGCGCGAATATGGCATCGCCGCTCAGGCCCTGTCGGCTGATCGCGCGGCCGCCGCGCGGCTTGGCTGCGGGTTTATCACCTTCAAGATGGAGCAGGACCGCTCCGCGCTCGACGTGGTGCTTGAACACGAGATCCCGCCTGCCGCGCTGATGCTCTCCTTTGGCGATCCCACGCCTTTCGCGCGCGATATCAAAGAGCGGGGCATAAAGCTCATCTGCCAGATCCAGTCCATGGCGCAATTGCCGCAGGCGGTGGATGCAGGCGCGGATGTGATCGTGGCGCAAGGCGTTGAGGCGGGCGGACACGGATACAGCGCTTCTGAAGGCCGCTCGACATTCACCTTTGTGCCCGAAATCGCGGACTGGCTGGCCGCGCGCTCGCCCGATGTGTTGCTGCTGGCCGCCGGCGGGATCGCCGATGGCCGAGGCCTCGCGGCGGCGATGATGTTGGGCGCGGATGGCGCGCTGATCGGATCGCGCCTGTGGGCGACCGAGGAATCGTTGGCGCCGGACGCGGCGATCGCGCAAGCGATAATGGCCGACGGAGATGGGACAGCGCGCTCAGCCGTCTTCGATATCTTGCGCGAAAAGGACTGGCCCACCGGGTACAACTTCCGCTCTTTGCGAAACGCCATCCACCGTGAATGGGAAGACCGCCTCGAAGAGCTGCGCGCCAACCCCGCCGCAGCCATCGCCGACTACAAGGATGGGGTCGCCACCGAAGACTACACCCGCGCCCATGTGACGGTGGGCGAAGGCACCGGTCTGATCAATTCCAACGCCAGCGCCGGGGAGGCGATCGAAACGATCACCCAAGAGGCGCGTGTACTGCTGGGCTGAGCCAAGGCTGATTGCACTCTCAATCTGTTCAAATGAAATAAGAGCGGTCGGTCATCGCATGCTCCAAGAGTTTCTGGCTCAACTGCGCCCACTCCCCTCGCTTCGTCGCAGCTGATTCACGGCACGCTCGATTGGCCTGCTGGGTCAGCTCGTCTCATCGCGCAAAACTGAACGATCATCGGTCCCGTCCATAGCCGACGCATAGGTCACCAACGAAAAGAAGGAGACAATTATGACCAAGACAATCGCAACCGCAATCGCCGCCGCCATGACTCTGACCGCCGCCCCGACCGTCGCGCAAGATATTGAGCAGGAAGGCGAAATCGTCGTTCGCGCCGACATCATGGACCCCTCGCCTAACAGCGATACCAACTCGTTCTGGGTAGACTACAAGACCGATGTGAGCGAAGCCAAGCGTGAGCTGGTGAGCGATCTTGAACGCGCCACCGACGAAGAAGACCGCCGCGAAGCCTACGCCGAGTATTTCTCGGAGCTGCGCGATGCGCGCGCCGACTATCGCGAAGAAATGACGGAACGCGGCTATCGCGTGACGGACTTTGACGCTGATCCGATTGAGCTGAGCGCCGCCATCGACTAATCGGCGATCCAATCAAAAAGAAAAGGGACCATGCTGTTGTCAGTGTGGTCCCTTTTTTCTGCCCTACCCTTGCGGCCAAAGCTCCAGCGGCATGATGAACAGGCACGTGTCTTTGGGGCTTGCCCCTGCCGCCGTCAGCATGGCGTGGACCTGGCCGCGATGGTGCGTCTGGTGGTTGAAAAGGTGCGTGAAGACCACGCCCAACGGCGCTTTCGCCTCCGCCTTGATCGCGCCGCTATACCATTCGAGCGCGCCTGTAACCGGACCGGTCTCGTAGGCGTCGCAATAGCCGATCAGAACCGCGTCGAGCTCTTCGCGTTTGGCGATAAGCTCTGGGAAATCCTGCACGAATTGTACGCTTTGCGCGTTAGGCACGCCGGGCGGCTCGCACAGGTCGAAACGCGAGAGCCAGATGCGGTCCGCCCAATAGATATGGCTGAGCGTTGCGTGGATCGATCCGAAGAACGCCCCGCGCTCCTCGCGCCGCGCCTCGTCGGAAAGCCCAAAGGCCGCCTCAAACAGGCTCTCATTCTGCCAGCGATTGTAGCGCGCCATCGAGCGCAGGTAGGTGTTGGTGATCATAGGGCGGTCCTGCCTTATTTCCAGAAAAGGCTAATACGGATCTCGCTCGACTTCCACTATCGCAAAAAAGAACGGCGCGAAGATTGCTCTTCACGCCGCCTTCAAATCTTGGTCACGGGAGTTGAAGCGCGACCGCGCGCCGGCCCTTGAGCCGCCCCCGGATAGGCACGGGCATCAGCCCGCTGGCCGTGAGCGCAAACCAACGCGCTTAGAAGACCTCAAACAACCCAGCCGCGCCCATGCCGCCACCCACGCACATCGTGGTGACGGCGTATTTGGCGCCGCGGCGCTTGCCTTCGATCAGGGTGTGGCCGACGCAGCGCGCGCCGGTCATGCCGTAGGGGTGACCGATCGAGATCGAGCCGCCGTTGACGTTGAGCAGGTCGTTGTCGATGCCCAGCTTGTCGCGGCAATACAGAACCTGCACGGCGAAGGCTTCGTTCAATTCCCACAGCCCGATATCGTCCATCTTGAGGCCAAAACGCTCAAGCAGCTTGGGAATCGCGAAGACGGGGCCGATGCCCATCTCGTCAGGCTCAGTGCCTGCGACCGCCATGCCGACATAACGGCCCAGCGGATTGAGGCCCTTCTTCTCAGCCACCTTGGCTTCCATCACGACGCTGGCGGACGAGCCGTCGGACAGCTGCGAGGCGTTGCCCGCGGTGATGAATTTGTCCGGGCCCATGACGGGCTTAAGCGAGTTCAGACCTTCGAGCGTCGTCGAGGGGCGGTTGCCTTCATCCTTGTCGATGGTGACTTCCACTTTCGAAATCTCGCCGGTTTCCTTGTCCTTCACCATCATGGTGGTGGTGACGGGCACGATCTCGTCATCGAACTTGCCGGCCTGCTGCGCGGCGGCGGTGCGCATTTGCGATTGGAGCGCGTATTCGTCCTGCGCCTCGCGGCTGACATTGTAACGCACGGCCACGGTCTCAGCGGTGCTGAGCATCGGCATATAGATGTCCTTGTGCATCGCGATCAGCGAGGGATCGGGCTGCACGCGCATTTCGGGCGTCTGGACGAGGCTGATCGATTCCTGACCACCGCCCACGACGATATCCATATTGTCGGTGATGACCTGCTTGGCTGCGGTCGCAATCGCCATCATGCCGCTGGAGCATTGGCGGTCGATCGACTGGCCCGACACGGTGACCGGAGCGCCGCCGCGCAGCGCCACCTGACGACCGATATTGCCGCCCTGCGCGCCCTGTTGCAGCGCGCTGCCCCAGATGACGTCGTCGATTTCACCGGCGTCGATGCCAGCGCGATCAACGGCGGCGGCGAAGGAATAAGAGCCGAGCGTGGCGCCCGGCGTGGCGTTAAAGCCGCCTTTGTAAGCGCGGCCGATGGCCGTGCGAGCGGTGGAGACGATGACTGCATCGCGTGACATAAGAGTGTCCTTTTTCGGTAGTGCGCGCCCCCGCGAAAGCGGGGGCCTCATTCAATTGGGGTGCAAATCTGAGAGAGGTCCCCGCCTGCGCGGGGACTCACCGAGCCATCAAACGAAGTATTGCGTGATCCACTCGCAGATCAGCGCGGGCTTGTCCTCGCCTTCGATCTCGATGGTGATTTCAGCGGTTTGTTGCCATTGGCCGGGGCGTTTTTCGATCATTTCAACGAGCTTCCAGTGACCGCGAATACGCTTGCCGACGCGCACGGGCGCGATGAAGCGGGTTTTGTTGCCGCCATAGTTCACGCCCATCTTCACGCCGTCCATCTTGGGCATATCGCTGTTCGCGCCAAGATACGGAATCATCGAAAGCGTCATGAAGCCATGCACGATGGTGCCGCCAAACGGCGTCATCTTGGCCTTTTCTTCGTCGATATGGATGAACTGGTGGTCACCGGTCGCATCCGCGAACATGTTGACCTTGTCCTGAGTCATTTCGACCCATTCGCTGCTGCCAAGGTTTTCGCCGGTTTTGGCGGCCAGATCCTGCGG
>JBCCCM010000008.1:0-121683 GCA_039033515.1 Pseudomonadota bacterium | reverse complement strand
GCACAAGCTCCAGGATAATTGATACACAACCGCCATGACTGATACCGCGACCAAACCCGCCGAAGCCTCCGCCCCGCAAGGTGATCTCATGTCAAAGTTCGATGGCATGATCGAACTGCGCGAGACGATCCTCGCGACCGGCGTTGAAGATCCCTACAATCTGGTGATGGAAAAAGTGCTCTCGCCCACGCGGGCGATCTGCAACGGGCGCGACACGATCCTGCTTGGCACCTACAATTACATGGGCATGACCTTCGACCCTGACGTGCTCGACGCGGGCAAGGAGGCGTTGGAGAAATACGGTTCGGGCACGACCGGCAGCCGCGTTCTCAACGGCACCTATCAAGGCCACAAGGAATGCGAGGACGCGCTTAAGGAATTTTACGCGATGGACCACGCGATGGTCTTTTCGACGGGCTATCAGGCGAACCTTGGCATCATCTCGACGATCGCTGGCAAAGGCGATTACATCATCATGGATATCGACAGCCACGCGTCGATCTATGATGGCTGCGCCATGGGCAAGGCCGAGGTCGTGCCGTTCAAGCATAACGACATCGAAGCGATGGAAAAGCGCCTGCGCCGCCTGCCGCCCGAAGCGGGCAAGCTGGTGATCCTCGAAGGCGTCTATTCGATGCTGGGCGATGTCGCGCCGCTCAAGGAAATGATCGCGATTGCCAAGCAATATGGCGCGATGGTGCTGGTCGATGAAGCGCACTCGATGGGCTTTATCGGCGAGAACGGGCGCGGCGTCGCGGAAGATCAGGGCGTGATCGACGACGTAGACTTCATCATCGGCACCTTTTCAAAGAGCGTCGGCACCGTTGGCGGCTTTTGCGTCTCGAACCATCCCAAATTCGATGTTCTGCGGCTGGTGTGCCGCCCCTATGTCTTCACCGCCAGCCTCCCGCCCAGCGTTGTTGCCACAGCGGCGACCTCAATCCGCAAGCTTCAGCATGGCGCTAACAAACGCGCGCATCTGTGGGAGAATTCCAAGCGGTTGCATGGCGGGCTGACCGAAATGGGTTTCTCGCTCGGCACCACCGAACCGCAAAGCGCCATCGTCGCGGTCATCATGCCCGATCTGGAGCGCGGCGCGGTGATGTGGGAGGCGCTTTTGAAAGAGGGCCTCTACGTCAATCTCGCGCGGCCGCCCGCGACGCCTGCCGGGATGACGCTGCTGCGCTGTTCGCTGTGCGCGGAGCATTCGGCTGAGGAAGTCGAGACGATCCTGCAAATGTTCGAGCGCGCGGGTAAGAGCACCGGCATTATCTAACGCGGTTTCGTTGCCGCTTAACCTAGAACATTCTGCTGCGCCGAAATCCGGGCGCAGGGGTCTTCCTCTTCGTCGTCCGATGCGAGCTGCGTGATCGCGAGGAACCCGCCGATCACCAGCACAACGAAAATCGTGGTTACCGTGCCCAGATATTCGTCGATGATCCGCTTGATCGGGCGTCCAAACACCTGAAACAAAACCCCTACGGTGACGAAGATGAGCGCGCGTCCGACAAAAGCGGCAAGCATAAACGGCGCCAGATCCATGCTCAGAAATCCGGCTGTTATCGTGAGCAATTTGAACGGCACCGGCGTCGCCGCGGCGATCGTCACCGCAAACGCGCCGTATTCGTCAAAGGTGCATTGCGCCGCAGGAAGGCTGTCGATCAGACCGATGGCCGTCAGCAACGGCACGCCCACCGCGTCGTAAAGCAGATAGCCGATTGCGTAACCAAACAGGCCCCCCGCAACCGAGGCGAGGGTGGCAATGATCGAAAAGCGCAGCGCTTTCTTGGGTTCGGCCAGACACATCAATCCCAGCAGCGGATGCGGCGGGATCGGGAAGAAGCTGGCCTCGATGAAGCAGAAGAACGCCAGCCACCACACCGCGAAAGGATGCGAGGCCTTGTCCATCGTCCATTCGTAAAGAGCGCGCAGCCAGGCCATCGGCCACCTTTCCCAAAGTTCAGCGACCACGGCGGCCTCCGCCTGCGGCCACTAGGGCAGCTTGGCCCTAGGCGCAAGAGACTGAATTAACCTATTTGGCACTTTTTTATTGACATCGTAACGCTCTTTGGCTAGAAGAAGGCAACATCGCAAAAGTGTGAGTCGCTTCGGGATCGCGGCGCACACCAAAGGGCGGCTCCATGTTCGGTGGGGCCGCCTTTTTTGTGGCACCAATTCCGGGAGGCTTTCATGAGCTCTTCGCGCAACCGCACCAAGATCAAGGCGTCACTCAAAACCGGCGAGGAGGCCGGATTAAACCGCCACTGGCGAGGCCTGTTCCTCGACTTGCTGGCTGAAACTTCCAATGTGTCCGAATCCGCCCGGCGCGCGGGGATCAATCCCAGCCGCGCCTACAAGGTTCGCCGCGAGGAGCCCGAGTTTGCCCGCCAATGGCTGGCGGCGCTGTGGGAAGGGTATTCACACCTCGAAATGGAGGTGCTGCGCCGCCTGCGCGAAGGCGACAACTGCACCGGCGACAAGGGCAAATACGACTTTGCCAACGCCATCCGCCTGCTCAGCGCGCACCGCGAAACGGCCAGCCAGGCCCAAGCGCAACAGCGCAATGTCAGCGCCGCCGAAGTGCGCGCCTCGATTGATCGCAAGGTCGAGACCATCCGCGCGCAATTGCAGCGCGACAAGCAAAAGAACACCGCGCGATCATGATGATGAACCTCTCGTTTCTCGTAGGGGAAAAAGAGGCGGCGCGCGACACAGTCGCCAGAGCCCTCAATCAGCGTGAGCGCAACGGCTTCGACTACCACTGGGGCCTGCAAGCGCGCCCGTCGCAGTTGGCCCCGGACGGGGATTGGCGCGTCTGGATGATCATGGCGGGGCGCGGCTTTGGCAAAACCAGAGCCGGCGCCGAATGGGTGCGCGAGATCGCCGAAAGCCATCCGGGCGCGCGCATTGCGCTTGTCGCGTCCTCTCTAAACGAGGCGCGCAGCGTGATGATCGAAGGGGAAAGCGGGGTGATCGCGTGCTCCACGCCGGAAAATCGCCCGGTGTTCGAGCCGTCCTTGCGACGGCTGCGCTTTCCCAATGGAGCGCAGGCTCAGATGTTTTCGGCCGCGGAGCCCGAAAGCCTTCGAGGGCCGCAGCACAGCCACGCCTGGTGCGATGAAATCGGCAAATGGCCGCATTCGGGCGAGCGTGCGATGCGCGCCTGGGACAATCTCTTGATGGGCCTGCGTGTCGGAGAGAACCCGCAAACGCTGGTCACCACGACGCCGCGCGCGGTGCCATTGGTCGAGCGCTTGATGAAACAGAGCGATGATGGTTCGGTCGCCATCACGCGCGGTTCAACGCATGAGAACGCGGCCAATCTGCCCGCCCGCTTTTTGCAAGCCATGGCGAGCGAATTTGAAGGCACCCAATTGGGACGCCAGGAAATTGGCGGCGAATTTCTGTCGGATGTCGAAGGCGCGCTATGGACCCGCAGCCTGCTGGAAACCGCGCGCGATGTAAGCCTTGGCGCGGAGCGAAGCCGCATCGTAGTGGCGGTCGATCCGCCGGTCTCCAGCAAAGGGGACGAATGCGGCATCATCGTCGCCGCGCTCACCGCAGACGGGATCGGCCAGGTGCTCGCTGATTGCAGTTTGGGCGGCGCGCTTCCCGGCGTCTGGGCCAAGGCGGTCAACACCGCCGCTCAGGAATGGCGCGCGGACCGCGTCGTGGCCGAAGCCAACCAGGGCGGCGCCATGGTGGAGAGCGTTTTGCGCGCCGCCAACCAGTCGCTGCCGGTCAAGCTCGTCCACGCCTCGCGCGGGAAAGTGGCGCGCGCCGAACCGATCGCCGCGCTCTATGAAGCGCGCCGTGTGCGCCATTGCGGCGCGTTCGCGAAACTCGAAGACCAATTGTGCGGCCTGATGACCGGCGGTGAATACGCCGGACCGGGCCGCAGCCCCGACCGCGCCGACGCGCTGGTCTGGGCTCTCACCGAATTGATGCTCCACCCGAGCGCGCATCCCAGCGTCCGCTCGATCTGAAAAGGAACACCCATGGCTTGGATCGATACTCTGCTCTCCGCCTTCAAAGGCGGGGCGACAGATCGCGTGCCTCTTACACCGGGCTTTGCCGCTGAACTGCCGTGGTACGGCGCGTTTGACACCCAGTCCCACGAAAGCTTTGAATATACGAGCGCGGTGCGCCGCAGCTTTCTATCCAACCCCATCGCCCAACGCGCGGTGCGGATCGTCGCTGAAGGAATCGCGCAAGCGCCCATTGCCAGCTCCAGCGAAACGGTCGCCTCGCTTGTCGCGGCGACCAGCGCGGGACAGCCGCTGATTGAGACGATCACGGCCCATCTGCTCTTGCACGGCAATGGCTATGTGCAGATCGTCAAGGATGCGGGCGGAAAGCCGATTGAGCTGTTCGCCTTGAGACCCGACCGCATCCAGATCGCGGTGGATGAAAACGGCTGGCCTTTTGCCGCCGATTACGCGGTTGGCGCGGATCAGCGGCGCATTTTCCTAGAGGATGAAAACGGCTGGCCCAATCTCATCCAGATCAAGGCGATGCATCCGCTCGAAGATCATTACGGCGCGAGCGCATTGGCCGCGGCCAATCAGGCGGTCAAAATCCACAACGCGGCCTCGGCGTGGAACCGCGCGCTGCTGGACAACGCGGCGCGTCCCTCGGGCGCGCTGGTCTACGAATCGCCCGACGGATCGGTGCTGACGAGCGAGCAATTCGAGCGGCTCAAGGCCGAGCTCAACGTGACCTACACCGGGTCAGCGAACGCCGGGCGTCCGATGCTGCTCGATGGTGGGCTCAAATGGCAGAGCATGGCGCTGTCACCCAGCGACATGGATTTCGCGACCTTGAAAAGCACCGCCGCGCGCGAAGTGGCCTTGGCTTTTGGGGTGCCGCCGATGTTGCTGGGCCTGCCCGGCGACAACACCTATTCCAACTACCGCGAGGCCAACAAGGCGCTGTGGCGGCTGACACTTCTGCCGCTCGCCAGCAAAATTTTCTCCGCGCTGATGGAGGGCCTTGCTCCGTGGTATCCTGAAGCAAGCCTCACGGTGGACCTCGATAAGGTGCCCGCGCTCGCGGAGGACCGCGAGAAGCTGTGGAAGCAGGTGTCCGACGCCGATTTCCTCTCCCGCGAAGAAAAGCGCCAATTGCTCGGCATTGCGCCCGAAACGCAACCTGCCCCCTCATCGGAGACCAACCCATGACCGACGCCGCCAAGCGCGCGAGCCCGCGCGAAGATATGCTCGCCAGCCTGCTCTCTCAGGCAAGCCAGGAGGGCGCCAATCTCGACACCCTGCGCGCGATTGTCGAGGAAACCAGCGAACTGGCCGCCGACCGCGTTCTGGCGCGCATCGGCCTTGGCGATGCCAACGCTGGCGATGACCTCGACGAATTGCGCGAGCTTCTCTCCGCCTGGCGGGACGCGAAATCGAGCGCCTGGAAAGCCATGGTGGAATGGATCATCCGGGCGGTCCTGGCGCTGCTCTTGATCGGCATGGCCGTGCGCCTTGGCGTGTGGGACATGCTGTGATGGCGGATCAATCCATCCGCTTTGCCGGATATGCCGGCCTGTTCGACATTCCCGATGCCGACCGCGACACCATTCGCAAAGGCGCGTTTGCGCAAACGCTTGAGGCGCGCGCCTCCGCGCTGCCGCTGCTCTGGCAGCATCGCCCCGACCAGCCGATTGGTGAGATCGAAAGCGTGAGCGAGGATGAGCGCGGCTTGCGCGTCATCGCTCGCCTCGACCGGCTCAACAGCCGCGCCGCCACAGCTCTTAAGCGAGGCGATGTGACGGGCTTAAGCTTTGGATACCGGGCCCGCGAGGCCCGTCAGAGCCGAGCGGGTCGCGAATTGTTGAGCATTGATCTGTTCGAGGTCAGCCTCGTCACCAACCCACTTCAACACGCCGCCCGGGTGCACCTGATCACCTAGCTGCCGCGCACCTTCGAAACACCAAACGGCTGCCTTTTTCGGGCGGCCTTTTTTGTGCCCGTCTCCCAACCACCCAACCCGCCATTTCCCCACGAAAGGTTTGATGCCCCATGGATATCACTGTCACCCCCATCCTTCCCGAAGCGAACACGCCTTCGGCTGACCCGCTCGAGCAGAGCTTTGATCTGGTCGAACGGCAGGACCAGACCGACGCCGCTGTCGCCGCGCTGCGCAGCGATGTCGACGAGGTGAAAGCCCGCCTCGATAAAGTCGCCCGCGCCGCCGCGCGCCCCGCGATGAGCGGTTCGATGCCGCAAAACCAGGAAGTGAAAAGCTTCGTCAACGGCTATCTGCGCGCTGGCCGTGAGCCCGAAGTCAAATCGCTTAACACGGTCTCGCCGAGCGATGGCGGGTTCGCCGTGCCGCAATCGATCGATCAGATGATCGCCCGTGAGCTGACCGAAATCAGCCCGATCCGCGCTCTGGCGCAAGTCGTCCAAACGGGCACGTCGGGCTATCGCAAGCTTGTTTCCACCGGCGGGACTGCGTCGGGCTGGGTGAGCGAGATCGCCGCGCGCCCTGAAACCGAAGCGCCCAACTTTGCCGAAATCGCTCCGCCCAGCGGCGACCTGTTCGCCAATCCGGCGGCCAGCCAGACCATGCTCGATGACGCGGCGTTTGATATCGAAACCTGGCTCGCCAACGAGATCGCGGTCGAATTTGCACGGGCCGAGGGCGCCGCTTTTGTGGGCGGCACCGGCACCAACCAACCCGAAGGTTTCCTCAGCGCTCCCACGTCGACCAGCGAAGACGGCGCGCGTGCCTTCGGAACGGTGCAATATATCGGCTCGGGCGATGCATCGGGCTTTGACGCGGCTCCCGGAGCCAAGCTCATCGACCTCATCCATTCGCTCAAAGCAGGCCACCGCCAGGGCGCGAGCTTTGTGATGAATTCATCGACCCTCGCTTCAGTGCGTAAGCTCAAAACGTCCGATGGCGCGTTCCTGTGGCAGCCGGGACTCGTCGAAGGGCAACCCGATCGCCTGCTCGGCTATCCCGTGGTCGAAGCCGAAGACATGCCCGGCGTCGAGAGCGGCGAATTTCCGATCGCGTTCGGCAATTTCCGCCATGGCTATCTGATCGCGGAACACAGCGCGACCAAGATCCTGCGCGATCCGTTCAGCAACAAGCCGTTCGTCCACTTCTACGCGACCAAGCGTGTGGGTGGGCAAGTGCTCGATTCCAACGCGATCAAGCTGCTCAAGATCGAGGCCTAAAACCGCCCGCTGATCTGCGCTCCCGGCAAGGTTGAGGATCCCCCTTTCCTCCCTTGCCGGCCCCGCGCCCGCGCCGCCTAATGGCCTCTACGCACGGGACCATCGGATGATGGACACCCCGGCCATGCCTGAGCGGCGCGGGCGCACCCTTGTTTTCATTTCATATCGGGAGAAGCCGCGATGCAGCGAACTGTCATCACACCACCCCAGATTGGTGTCGACGCGCTGGAGGAGCTTAAAGGATGGCTCGGGATCAGCCGTTCGACCGAAGACGCCTTGTTAGCGGATCTTCTGCACGCCAGCCTGTCCATGTGCGAGGCGTTCACCGGGCAAACGCCAATCGAACAAACGGTGGAGGAAATCGTACCGCCGCTCGCCGGCGAATACCCGGTGCAATCGCGACCGGTGCGCTCCTTTGTTTCCGCCGAACTGATCGGTCAGGACGGCGCGCGCAACCCGCTAACCGCGAATGCGTTCGATTTTCGGATCGACGCTGCTGGGCAAGGCTGCCTCGCATTGAGCGCAGGTTTCGACGCACGCGGCGTGACGGTGGCCTTTCGAGCAGGGATCGCTGCTGATTGGAGCGCCCTGCCGGGCGCGTTGAAGCAAGGTGTGATCCGGCTCGCCGCGTTCCACTACCGCGAACGCGACGAAGGCCGCCCCGCAAACGCGCCATCGAGCGTCACCGCGCTTTGGCGGCCCTGGCGTGTGGTCCGCCTGACATGATCCGCGCCAGCACCAACGCGGGCGTGGGACTGTTGATCAAGCGGCTGCGGGCACGCGCCGAACGGATCGCCCGATCCCGCAAATCGACATCCGCCTCTCCCGCTGCCCACGCGCACCCCTGGCGCAGCCCCACAGCCCTTTGGCCGGACCTTTTCGAGGACGCATAGACCATGGAAAACCGCTTGCGAGCAGACCTCATACACTGGCTTCGCGACGATCCGGCGCTGGTCGGTGTGAACGCCATCGAAGAAGAAAGCCCACTGCGCGCCTCGCCGCCCTGGCTGGGCATCTCAGCCAGCGCATCGAGCGATTGGGGGACGAAAGATCGCCCGGGCCGCGAAATCCGCATCGCTCTGGAGCTCGAAACGCGCAGCGACGAAACCGCCGCCGACGCCGACTGGCTCAGCGCGATTGAGAGCCGCGCCCTCAGCCTGCCGATCTTTGGACAGGGTTACGAGCTCGCCTCGGTCCGCTTCCTGCGCGCGCGCAGCGAACAGCGCGCCAACAATCGGCGCGGTGCCCTTATCGAATTTCGATTTCGCCTTTTTCACGCATTGACGGAGTAACACATCATGCCAGCACAAAATGGCGCCGCCTTCCTTCTCAAGCTGGGCGATGGCGGTGACCCGGTGACCTATGAAACGGTCGCGGGCCTGCGAACCACACAAATGACCATCAACGGCGACGCGGTCGTCGTGACGCATAAGCAATCGGGCGGATGGCGCGACCTGCTGACCGGGGCGGGCACGCGCTCGGTCTCCGTCAGCGCTTCGGGCATCTTCCTCGCCAGCGAGGCCGAAAGCACGGTGCGAGCGCACGCTCTGGCCGGGACAATCGATGATTACGAGCTCTCGTTCGAAAACGGCGAGCGCCTGCGAGGTCGCTTTCTGGTTCAACGCCTCGATTATTCGGGCGATTTCAACGCTGAGCGCACCTACTCCTTTCAGCTGGAAAGCTCCGGCGCGGTGATCCCGGTATGAGCCGGCCGGCCAACGCTCTTCGCGGCGAGGCCAGTTTCACCATTGCCGGGCAGAGTCTGGTTCTGCGGCCAAGTTTTGAAAACCTGGTCGCCGCTGAAGAGGAGCTGGGCTCGCTCTTCGCGCTTGTCGAGCGGGCGTCAGCGGGCGCTCTCGCGTTAAGCGAAATCGCCGCGCTGATCTGGCATTGCCTGCCGTGCGAGGCGCGCCCGGACCGCAGCGCGGTCGGGTCGGCGGTCATGGCGATGGGCCTTGTCGCCGCCACCGCGCCCGTGCGCGCCATTCTTGGCCAGGCGTTGCAAGGCGAAGCCTCCGCTGGCTCCTCGTGACGTTCCGCGAACAGGCTCCGATGTGGGCCGCGTTCGCCGCCCGAGCGCTGGGGTGGAGACCAGACGAATTCTGGCGCGCCACCCCGAGCGAGCTTGTCGGCGCGCTCAGCGACCCGCTCGGCGAACAGGTGCAAGCGCCTCCCAGCCGGGATCTCATTACTCAATTGATGGAGCGTGACGCCCATGGATGACCGTTTCGACGAACTCGTAGTCGATGTTCGCGCCAACACTCAGAAATTTGCCACCGACCTTGAAGGGTTGAACACCGCGCTCGACACCTCGCTCATCAGCGGGTTCGAAAAGGCAGGCAATTCTCTGGAGCGGAGCCTCGTCTCCGCCTTGCGAAAAGGGTCGCTTGGGTTTGACGATCTCAAACGGCTCGCGCTGCGTTCGCTTGATGAGATCGCCGCGCACGCTCTGAACGCGGGTGTCGGCTCTTTATTTGGTGGGCAATCGGGCGGGCTTGGCGGATTGCTGGGCCAGTCGCTGGGCGCTTTGCTGGGTCTGCCGGGGCGCGAGACGGGCGGGTCGGTCTCCCCCGGGCGCGCTTACATGGTCGGCGAACGCGGGCCTGAACTCTTCGTCCCGACCAGCGCGGGCCGTGTGGAGCGCCACGACAACCACACGAGTGGCGGGCGCGACGTGCGCGTCGCCATCAACATGGTCGCCCCGCGCGGCACCAGCGCCCCCGTCGCCATGCGCCGCTCATCCCGGCAGGTCGCAAGCGCAGTGCGCTTGGCCCTGCTCGACCGCTAGAAACAGGAGGACGCGCCATGGCCTACTGGCTTTGCGAGGCTCGCAGGGGGCAGAAATCCAGCCACATCCAGCGTTTCGACCCTCGCTTCTGGACCGTCAACTTTCCCCGCCCCGCTATGGCGAGCGTGATCACAACCGCTCCTGACGCGCTGCAAGTGGATGTCGAACTGCACCATAAGGGCGAGCTTGTCGGCCTGATCTGGGAGAGCGAAGATACGCTCGACCATCCCTTGCTCGCCTACGAAACCGACCGGGATTATGCGCACACTACGCTGAGTTTTCGCTGGCAATCCCAGGGGGTCATTGCGCTAGACGGCGTGAACGGTCCGACCCTTACGATTGAGGGACGAGACGAAGTAGGCCAGCCCAGAACGTGGTTCGTGCGCCTCTGGAATTACGCTCAGGGCACGCCCGAGGACGCCCTCGTGAGCATCGCGTTCTCTGACCTTGAAGCGGGCTTCACCCTGCCCGGCGAAAAGGTCTTTCCCGGCCAGATCGATCGGATGTTCATCTCGCTCGTCGCTCCTGATTTTGTGGCGGGCTCGACCGAACCTTTGGCGCAAAGGGCCAACGGGCGCGTAACCCTCTCGCAGATCAACGCCGATGGCGGGCGCGCGATGATCGAGATCGGCGATGTCCGCCTGCCCGTTCATGGCGAACGCATGGCAAGCGCCTATGACGATGCGTACAATCAGACACCCGCGCGCCTTGTGCGCAACATCATCGCATTGGGCTACCGAGAGGACGTCGTCCACTATGTCGGGATGAGCCACTACATGCGGCTCGAAATAGACGCTGGTGGTGCGCTGTTGGTGGGCCCAGCCGCCGAATTGCGTGAGCCGTGCACGCATTGGCACCGCAATTACTTCGAAGAGTGCGCCCGGCATGATCTGGAGGCGATTGCCTCGATTTCCTATGAACTGTTCAACGCCTTCTGCCCAGAAAACTGGAAGCAGCGCACTGCAACCGGAGAGCCCGCTTTGACCGGTTGGGTGCCGCCTTCAACGCTTTTGTCTCCGGCCAACACCGAGGCGATGGCGTGGCTCCAGACCAGCGCAGCTCGATTTGTGGCTCTGCTTGAGGACGCGGGATTGCCCGTCCGTATGCAGATCGGGGAACCGTGGTGGTGGACGACGTTCAACACCTTCGAGATTTGCCTCTACGACGACGCCGCGAAGGCCGCGTTTGGCGGCGCGCCTCCCATTATCACCGATATGCGCGCGGACCTCAACGCCGCGCAGACCGCGCTGCTGGATCAGGCGGGCGCTTTACTGGCGCAATCAACCGCCGACCTGACAGCGGCCATCCGCGCCGCAACAAGCACGGAAGCGCAAGTGCTCTTGCTGGCTTTCACCCCAACCATTCTGGATCCGGCCACACCCGAAGCGTACCGCGCGAACCTGCCTTCCGGCTGGGCGCGGCCCGCCTTCGATCGGTTGCAAGTTGAAGACTATGACTGGCTCACAAATGGGCACCAGGCGGATCGGCGCGCAGCCTATGGCTTTGTGAATGCACGCCTTGGCTACCCGATGGAAGAGCAGGACTATTTGTCCGGTTTCGTACTGCTTCCCGAAGACGCCGAGGCGAAGTGGGCGCGCATTGATCAAGGCACCGACGAGGCCGCAGCGCGCGGAGTTACCCGGCGCTACATCTGGGCGCTGCCGCAGGTCACGCGCGATGGATACACCCGCCTACCCTATAAAGAGGACGACGCAATGCAGTCTTTCGACGATGTGCTTTACCCTTTTGCGCTCGGCCAGAACACCGCCGTCGCGCCTGAGTTTTCAACCCGCGTAAACGTCACCTCATCAGGGCACGAACGCCGCAACGCGCAGTGGTCGGACGCGCGGGTCAACTTTGACGTTGGCCCTGGCATCCGGTCCGAAGCGGAATTGTCGCAACTGATCGGCTTCTTTCGCGCGCGCAGAGGCGCAGCGAGAGGCTTTCGGATCAGCGATCCCTTCGACTTCAGCTCGAACCAGATGACAGGCACGCCGACAATGGTGGACCAGCCGATTGGCGTTGGCGACGGGGTGCAAGCCGATTTCCCGCTGGTCAAAACCTATGGAGAAGGCAGCGAACCGCAGATCCGCCGTATCACCCGACCGCGCTCCGCCACACTTCTGGTCAGCGTGGATGGTGTACTGACGACAAGTTGGACGCTGCTGGAAAACGGTGTCGTCGCCTTCGCCGAGGCTCCGGCCAATGGCGCTGATATTCGCGCCGGGTTCCTCTTCGACGTTCCTGTCCGCTTTGCCGAAGATCGCATCGATGTGTCCGGGGTCAATTTCGCCGCCGGCGAAGCGCCCAGCATCCCGCTGATCGAATTGCGCGAGGCCGCGCAATGAGGGTCTTTTTCGACCGCGATCTCGACACGGTTGCCACTTTCTGGCGCGTCTTTCGGCGTGACGGTGTCGCTTACGGCTCCACCAGCCACGACCGGGACCTGACCTTCTCCGGCATCCGCCACCGCGCGGCCCCGGGCATGGTGCCGACCGCCATCCGAATGACCAGCGCGATCAGCGACGACAGCGCCGAAGTCGAAGGCGCGCTCACGCACGATTCCATCAGCGGAGAAGACTTATCCCACGGCCTGTTTGACGAAGCGGCAATCCTCATCGGCGCGGTCGATTGGGAAAGCCTCGAGAACGAGGTCTTGTATTCCGGCAAGCTCGGCCGGATCGAGGATGATGGACACGGCTTCAAAGCGCAGCTGCGATCCGCCAAGCACATTCTTGATCACGATCTTGTGCCGCGCACCAGTCCGACATGCCGAGCGCAATTCTGCGGCCCCGGCTGCGGGCTTTCAGCGCCCCGCTTTACAGCCAGGCAAACGCTTCTCGACGTCGATTTCGATACGAACCGAGTAAGAACGAACTCGCTGCGGGGCAGCGAGCTGGTCGATGGACAGCTGCGCCTTTTGGATGGGCCGCAAACCGGTCTCGTCTTCGGCGTTATCGACGCTGATGAGGGGTGGCTCACTCTTGACCATCCCCTTGCGCAAGGCATCGAAATTGGAACCGCGCTCGAACTGCGAGAAGGATGCGATCACACTCTTGCGACCTGTGCGACGCGATTTGGAAATGTCGCCAATTTCCGGGGTGAGCCCTTCCTTCCAGGCAATGACCTTCTGACGCGCTATGGCCGGGGGAGTGGATGAGCCGCGCGCACGCTTTGGCCAAGGCCGCGCGCGGATTTGTCGGAGTTCCCTTTCGGTTGCACGGGCGCGACCCGGTTCTTGGAATGGATTGCGTTGGCCTGCTTGTTGCCAGCCTGCGCGCTATCGGAGCGCGCGCCGTCGACCCGGTTGGATACGCGCTTCGCAACCGCAAGATTGATCGCTGGCTCGAATGCGCGGATCAATCAGGCTTGATGCGTGTCTCTGCCCCGCTCGAATTGGGCGACGTCATGCTGGTGAGCCCCGGCCCCCTGCAACATCACATTTTGATCGCTGACACATCGGAAACAGCGATCCATGCGCACGCCGGATTACGACGCGTTGTGCGTCAACCTCTTGCCACAGACGAACGTATCCAAGCGCGGTGGCGATTGTCCGCTCATTCTTGAAGGAATTGTAATGGCAACTCTGCTTTTGACCGCCGTCGGCACCGCGATTGGTGGACCTTTTGGTGGCGCGCTTGGCGCGTTAGTCGGCCAGCAGGCGGATCGCGCGATTTTTGGTTCCGGCTCGGCTCAGGGGCCGCGACTCAAGGAACTATCGGTCACCACCTCAAGCTATGGACAGCCCATCGCGCGCCATTTCGGGCGCATGCGCGTGGCTGGTTCGGTGATCTGGGCCACTGACCTTGTGGAGCAATCGAGCACGCAAGGCGGCAAGGGAAAGCCGAAGACGACGACATACAGCTACAGCGCGAGCTTCGCGGTCGCTTTGTCATCGACACCTATCCAGCGGCTGGGACGCGTTTGGGCTGACGGAAATCTCTTACGTGGGTCCGCCGGCGACCTGAAAGTCGAAGGGGACTTGCGCGTCTATCTCGGTGAGGGCGATGACCGCGTCGACCCGCTGATCGCGGCGGATAAGGGCGAACAGGCGCCCGCCTTTCGCGACTGCGCTTATGTCGTCTTTGAAAGCTTGCAGCTCGCCGATTTCGGCAATCGCATTCCAGCGCTGACGTTTGAGATCTTCGCTGAGGAAGGGGAAAACTTCGCGCTTACGCAATTGGTCCCTTCCGCTCTCAAACCGCCAACCGGTGACCGGCTGGAAAACACGCGGGGCTTTGCGGACGAAGGCGGGCCGCTTTCCGGCACGCTCTCGGCGATTGATCAGGTCTACCCCTTGGTTTGCCTGACGACACCGGAAGGCCTGGCCCTCGAGACGAGGGCTCCGATCACGCAACCTCTCGTGACACTGCCCGAGCAACTCGCGACCCAAGAGCCCGATGAAGGCGGACGGTTCAAAAGCCGCGCCAACGCAGAGCAAGCCGAACCCCTCGCGCTGCGCTATTACGACGAAGATCGCGACTATCAGCCCGGCGTGCAACGCGCGATCGGACGGCGGCCCAATGGCCGCGAACGAACAATCGATCTGCCTGCGACCCTTACCGCAAACGGCGCTAAAGCCCTGGTTAACGCCAACGCTAACCGCGCGCGCTGGCGAAACGAGACAATTACATGGCGCGTCGGCGAACTCGACCCATACGTGCGGCCCGGTAGCGTTGTGAGGCTCCCCGAAAATCCGGGGATCTGGAGGGTGATGAGCTGGGAATGGTTTGATCAAGGGATCGAATTGACTCTCGAGCGTGTCGTGGCGGGGACCGTTTCAAGCGCAGGCGCCGATACGGGCGCCCCGACCCCGCCGCAGGATCTGACGGTCGGGGTGACGCAGTTGCGGTTTTTCGAACTGCCCGCCGAAGACACCTCTCCCACCACAAGCCCCCTCGTGTTTGCAGCGGCTTCCTCGAGTAGCGCGGCGTGGAACGGCGCGGCGCTGTTTGCCGAGCAAAGCGATACGCTCGTCCCGTTGGAGTCGACGGGCCGAGACCGCTCAACCATGGGGGCGTTGAGCGCCCCGCTCGAACCATCAAACGCGCTGCTCTTCGAACCCGAAGCCGCGATGGAAGTGCACGGTGTCGCAGGCGACTTGCTGTTCACCAGCACAGATATTGCTGGTCTCGCGGCGGGCGCTAACCGCCTGCTGGCTGGCGGGGAAATTGTTCAATTTCAGAGCGCTGTGCCGCTCGGAGATGGTCAATGGCGCTTGTGTGGCCTGTTGCGCGGAAGAGCCGGAACTGAAGAGCACGCGGCCAAAACGCACCCCGCTCAAACGCCGGTCACCCTGCTCGACACCAGCCTGATTGACCTCACGGGCGCGTCGAATTCTTCCTCGCAGCGCATCGCAGCCATTGGACGTGGCGACGAGGAAGCCGTGTACGCCGCGCTAGACAACCCCGGTCTCTCGCGTCGCCCTCTCACCCCAGTCCATCCCCGAAGCCAGGTTCTGGCCGATGGCGTAATCGAGTGGTGTTGGACGCGGCGCGCACGAGGGCAATGGGTCTCGAGCGACGGCGTAGAAGTGCCACTTGTGGAAGAGAGCGAGAGCTACGCGGTCGGGTATGGGCCTGTTGATGCCCCTCACACCGCTTTCGCTATCAGCGAGGCGCGCTTCATCCTGAGTCCGAGCCAACGCGCCGAGCTTGTATCAACGCATGGGGCGGCCGATCTGTGGGTCCAGCAAATTGGCACCTTCGCCAGGTCGAGCGCGCTGTGGCTGAGCCATCTCTCATAAGCATCAACGGAGTTAGTAATGGCCAATCCAATCACCTTTTCTTCGACCACCCCGAACGCTGGATTACCGCTGCTATTCAGCGGGCAATCGCAAAAAGAGTTCTTTATCAATCAATCTCTTGAAACAATCGACGCGCTTTTATCCAAAGCGGTCGAGTCCAGTTCAAGCGCGCCGCCATCCGATCCCGGCGATGGTGCGTGCTATTTGGTTGCGCCGGACGCAACAGCGGAATGGTCGGGGCGGGCCGATCATATCGCCGTCCGGATCGCGGGAGGGTGGCACTTCGTCGCCCCAACCGAAGGCATGGAGCTCTATGATCGCGCCACCGAGCAAACGCTTATCTTTCGTTCGCAGTGGATTCGCTCCGCAGCTCCAACCAATCCAGCGGGCGGGACTGTCATCGATACCGAGGCGCGCACCGCGATTATCGGACTCATAGAGGCGCTAAAGAGCGCTGGCGTCCTGACCGAACCGACCTGATCCGCACGGCGCAAATGGCCGAAAATCAGCCAAAACCAGGCCAAGATGCGCGCTCAAATCGCCCTTTTTCCCTTGAGAGCGGCTTAAGCGGCATTCTTGCAACAGTTGGGGGGCATTGATTGCTTGCCACTCAACCTTTGAAAAGATAGAGCCTGCCAGAGCCTCAAGTTCAAAAATAAGGGGAAAGTTAGAATGCGTAAACTCGTCATTGGAATGGCGATGGCTTCAACTGCTCTCACCGCGCCTGCCATGGCCCGCGAAGGTCAATGGTATATTCAGGGCGAAGGCGGTGCGATGATCGTTGAAGACGTCGACTTCGAAATCAACGAAAGCTCGGGCGAAGCTGCGGCCGACTACGATGCTGGCTACGATTTTGGCGCCATCGTTGGTTATGATTTCGGCGCGTTCCGCCTCGAAGCTGAAACGGCGTATAAATCGGCTGATGTCGATCAGTTGACCGCTGGGTCGCTTGGCCTTCAGGCTGGTAACCCGGCGGGCGGCGCAGGCACGCTGGTCAGCAACACCACGCTTCCCGGAAGCGGTGACATCACCGCGCTTTCGTTCATGCTCAACGGCCTCTTCGATTTCGGCCCCGACGATGGCCTTCAGGCTTTCGCTGGTGGTGGTATCGGTATCGCTCGCGTTGAATTTGATGGCACGGTCGCTCTGAGCGGTCCGGGCGCTTTCGATGATTCGGACACGGGTCTCGCATGGCAGCTCATCGCGGGTATCCGCGCGCCGATCAGCGAAAAGTGGGACGTCGGTCTCAAATATCGCTACTTCAACGCCGTGGACGTCAACTTCATTGACACCATCGGCCGCGAATTCTCGGCGGATCCGAGCTCGCATTCGATCCTCGGCACGGTGACGTACAACTTTGGTGGTGAGGCTCCGCCTCCGCCGCCACCGCCGCCACCTCCTCCGCCGCCACCCCCGCCGCCTCCGCCGCCTCCGCCCCCGCCTCCGCCGCCTCCGCCGCCGAAGGTTGAGTGCAACACGGGCCCCTACACGGTGTATTTCGACTTTGATCAGTCGGACATCACGGACGGCGCCGCGACGATCCTTAATCAGGCCGTCACCTCCTATGCCAACTGTGGCACGGCGAGCGTGATGTTGGCCGGTCACACCGATACGTCGGGTTCGATGACCTACAACATGGCTCTGGCTGAGCGTCGTAACACCGCTGTTCAGGCCTATCTGGTCGGTCGCGGTATTCCCGAAGCTCGGATCATGTCCGAAGCCTTTGGTGAGACGGACCTTCAGGTCCCGACCGCCGACGGTGTTCGTGAGCAGAAAAACCGCCGCGTTGTGGTTACCTATGGCCCGAACTCGGGCATGTAAGAACCACGCCTCACGGCAAGACTTTGAAGAGGGGCCGGAGCGATCCGGCCCCTTTTTCTATGCGCGGATGTGTGGTTTGCCTGACCTAACCCATCGGGCGGTTGAGACTGCGCCTTTCCACGCTCGCACAAATGCTCTTGTGCAGCCTGACTTCCGGGCACGGTCTCTCCAAGGCGTCTGTCGATTAAGAGGCCGCGGTGAAGCAGGGAGCGGATGCCAGACAAAAATGCGTCTGTGGCACTAGATTCCCAAGTGCCATGACTGCGCGAACGGCACGAGAATATAGAGCTTACTCCTCGCCAGCGGCTCGGGCGCGGTCCACCACGGTTCTCTCAGCTTCCGGCACGGTCCGATAGGCTACGATCAGCAAAACGAGGCCTATCGGCACAGCGACAAGCAAGCTCAGCCCGCCCGTCGAAAGGCTCCCCGTCATCGTCGACACCTGCCCTGCCATATATGGGCCCAAGGCCAGCCCCACGAGGGTTGTGGCCAAGAAAAAAGTAGCGGTCGCCGTACCGCGCATCCGAGGCAGGACCAGATCCTGCGTTGTCGCCGCCGCCGCGCCAAGCGCAGAGCTTCCGAAGAGCGATTGCAAAAACGCCGCGATGTAGAAAACCGTGGGGCCACTCGCGGTGAACATCAAGAACAGAAACGGTGCGGCCGCGACCAGGCCAAAGGCGACCGTGATCAGGCGACCTGAGGGGTTGCGGCGACGGAGCCAATCGGAAATCCGGCCACCGATGATGACGCCTAGAAATCCGCTAAGGGCACCGGGGCCACCGATCCACCACCCTGCAACCGATGGCGCTTCGCCAAGCACACGGATCGCATAGGGCGCGGCCCAGAAAGAAGCGGCGTAAGACATAAAGGCAACCATGCCATAACCAAGAATGGTGGTGAGGAAGGCCGGGGTGCGCCAAATCAGATCGAAAGTCGGGGCATCGCGTCTTTTCAAGGTCGATGCCCATGAGAAGATCGCGTAATATCCGACGCCCACCGCGATCCATTGTTGCGCATTGCCCGTGACGGTGATCAGCGTAAAGGCAACCCCTCCAATCACAGCGGCTCCGGCAAGATTGAGAGCGATCCCGCGCGATCCCGCTTGCGAGGCCCCGATGAGCGTAAAGGGCGGGATCACCGCGACCAATTCACGAAAGAAGCCGCGAAATGGATCTTTCACGGGAGGGGCAATCATACCCTCGCTCTCTCCGCGTAGCGGCTCGCGAAGTGTGGACACCAGCAGCGCCAAGAGAAGTCCGGGGAGGCCGACAATGATGAACGCCGCCTGCCACCCCGCAAGGTCAAGCGGCGCGTTTGTGGGATAAGCCTCGTTCCAGGTTTCAACGATCGCACCGCCGATCAAAAGCGAAACCCCGCCGCCGATGTAGAGACCCGACGAATAGATCGCGAGCGCCGTGGCGCGCATTGACTTGGGAAACCAATCGGAGATGAGCGAATACGCGCTCGGACTGGCGGTGGCCTCTCCCACTCCGACGCCGATCCTTGCCACGCTCAGGGTCGCGAAATTCCGCGCAAAGCCAGAGAAAACCGTAAACGCCGACCAGATCGCCAACCCCACTGACATCAGCCTTACCCGGTGCCAATTGTCCGCAAGCTTACCCAACGGGATCCCGAAAAGGGCGTAAAAGACACCAAAAGCGGTCCCATAGAGAAAGCCGATCTGGTCATCACGCAAGCCAAGATCCGCCTTGATATCCTCGGCAAGGATGGAAATGATATTGCGATCGACGAAATTGAGGACGTAAACGAGAACGAGGACGCTGAGCGCGTACCAACTGTAGGCCGGAACCTGGGTCTTCTCGCCTGGCTCCCGCACCATATCCGTTTCACTCAAAACCAATCCCCTACCCGTCTAACCCGCAGATCTGAGCCGCTCAGTTTGCATAGACGGTGCTATCGGTAATTCCGGCCTCAGCAAAACCCTTTTTGCGCAAACGGCACGAATCGCAGCGCCCGCACGCCAGACCTTCGGCGGTCGGGTCATAGCAAGACCAACTCCAAGCCGGATCAAGACCAAGCCTCGCACATTCCTGAGCGATTTCGGCCTTCGTCATGTGTTGAAGCGGCGCATGAATGGTGAACGCGGCGCCTTCAACTCCCGCCTTTGTTCCCAGACGAGCTGTCTCCGCGAAGCTTTCGATAAACTCCGGGCGGCAATCGGGGTAACCCGAATAGTCCAGCGCGTTAACACCGATAAAGACGTCATGCGCGTTCGCCGCTTCGGCGCAAGCTGTCGTCAGAGCGAGAAACACAAGGTTACGAGCCGGCACATATGTAGCCGGGATGGTGTCTCCGACGCCCTCTTTGGGCACATCAATGGCATCAGTGAGCGCGGAGCCACCAAAGGCGCGCAAATCGAGGCCGATTTCAGTGTGTCCACTGACCTTTAGCCGCCGCCCGATATCTCGAGCCGATTCGAGCTCAATCCGGTGGCGCTGGCCATAATCGACCGTCAGAGCGCGAACGGCGTACCCTTGTTCTTGAGCCAAAGCCGCCGTTACCATCGAATCGAGGCCGCCCGAAAGCAGGACGACGGCCATCGGCCGCTGCGTATCATCGGTAGAATGTGTCATGCTACCGCTCGCTAGCCTCGGCGGGCAGGCGACGCAATCGCTAGACCTAGGGAGCGCAGCTCCCCGTTCGGCGCGCTTCGGCAGCAAACTCGAATGGCAAGCCCGAGGCGATACCCTGGCTTTCGATCTGCACCAACGAAGCGGTTTCGCGCCGGATATTGGTGCGCCCATATCCGTTGCCGGGACAAGTGTACTGCACGGTTACTTTGGTCGGGCTATCTTCAACCACAAATCGGCTGCAATCGGCCGGGCCATGTTTGAGCTGGATGAGCTCTTTGCCGCTGTTGATGCAGAGCTTTTGGTCCGCCGAGCCATCGCGATACTTAACCGTCCACTCGCCCTTGGTGAGACCCTCAAGCATGGGCAGGCTTTTTGACTGACCCGCTACGGGAATCGCTACCGCACACAGGGAAAGACCCAAAAGGACTTTGATTTCATTCGTCATCTTGAATGATCCTGATGCCATACCGGATGCTCCGATGAATAAACGCGCGACGCGACTTGCCTAGCCAGAATCGTATGAAGTTCGAGTGAACCGGTAAGTAAATTAGGCTTCTAACGCAAATTTACGTGAGCAAAACGCGCAGTCCACTTCGATCACGCCGTCTTCGTTGCGCATCTCTGCCTGTTCGTCTTTGGGAAAGCGAGCGATCACGCTCTCATAATATTCGGTGCTGCACCGGCAGCCGCGCGAGAGGTCCGCGCCACGCTGAACCCGAACTTCGTCTTCTTCGTGGAACAAGCGCCAGGCAATCGCCTCCATCGACAGTGCGGGGTCGAGCAGTTCTGCATGGCTGATCGTGCTCGATAGAGTGTTCACGTGCTCCCAATCAGGATGATCCATCCGGACATGCAGACGCTCGCGCCCTTCTTCTCCATCGGCAAGATGTTGAACCAAAAGGCCCCCGGCGATCGAGCCGTCCTGCCCAGATCGGCTGGCGACGCGGATTGTTGTCGGGATTTGCTCAGACTGCTTGAAGTAGCTTTCGCACGCCTGCGACAGCGTGTCCCCTTCAAGCGGGACGATGCCCTGATAGCGCTCCACCGCCCCGGCGCCGCCATCTGCCTCAAAGGTTATCGCGAGATAACCTGAGCCAAAAAGCGCGGATAGCGACGGATTAGCGCCAAGCTCGATCAAGGCTTCGCTATCGAAGTCGGCATACCCCCGCATCTCTCCGGCGCGAAAATCGCAGACCAGCAGCCGCACGACGCCTTCCTGCGTCTGAGCCTGCATCGTCATTTGCGCGTTTGCGCCTTTGAGCAGCCCTCCCATCAACGCGCCAAGAACCAGCCCTTCGCCCAGCAAATGGGTGATGGGCGCGGGGTAATCGTGCGTCTTTAGAATATCGTCGAGGACACGCTCGAGCCGAACGATGCGGCCGCGGGCGTTCCGATTGGGCAGAGTGAAGCCCATCAGCGTGTCGGAGAATGTTTCGGAAACGTCTTGCATGATCGCAGATATGGGGGTTGAACAGATCGCTGAAAGACCCCGGCGCCACAAATCTGTCAGGGCAACAAACCCAAGCTCCACAAAAGCACCGACTTTTGCGCGTGAATCCGATTTTCCGCTTCGTCGAACACCGCGGATTGAGGGCCTTCGAAGACCTCTTCGCTCACCTCTTCGCCGACATGCGCGGGCAGGCAATGCAGGAAAATCGCATCGCGCTTGGCCTCGGCCATGCGCGCTGCGTTGATCTGGTGCGGTGCCATGGCGCGCCGCTTGTCGTCTGCATCGGCCTGCCCCATGGAAATCCACGTGTCTGTCACCAGAACGTCCGCATCTTTCGCCGCCGCGGAGGGGTCTTGGGTGAACGTAACGCTCACCCCGCCGGCTCTTGCAAGCTCTACAAACTCCTCCTCCGGCTCATATCCGGCTGGAGTGGCCACGCGAATGTTGAACTTGAACATACCGGCGGCCTCCAGGACAGAATGCAAGACGTTGTTGCCGTCGCCAAACCACGCGACTTCGAGGCCGGGCAGCGCTTTGCCGTGCTCAACGAGCGTCAGAAGATCCGCCACGATCTGACACGGATGCGAGCGGTCAGTCAGGCCGTTGATGACCGGAACAGTGGCGTGCCGCGCCATTTCTTCGATCTTGGAATGGTCATCCGTGCGCAGCATGATCGCGTCCACCATCCGGCTCAGCACTCTGGCCGTGTCGGCGATTGTTTCGCCCCTTCCAAGCTGGCTTGATCCCGCCTCCAGGATCAAGACCGACCCGCCAAGCTGGCGCATGGCGATGTCAAAGCTGACCCGCGTGCGGGTGGAGTTCTTCTCAAACACCATAGCGAGAACGCGGCCGTCTAAAGGCGCGTCGGCGTCGGCGCGACCCTTTGGCCAACTGCGGCGGGCCTCTTTCCTGTCCATGGCGTCCGACAGCATGGCGGCCACCGCGTCGGCTCCAGCGTCGCCGAGATCGAGGAAGCTCCGAGCTTCGGGCTTGCTCCCGGTCATGCTGGCTCAGGCACTTTGAAGCTCGCCGCACCCGCTGACAGTTTGTCGAAGAACTCGTCGATCTCAGCGTCGCCGATAACGAGCGGCGGGATCACGCGAAGCGTTTGATCTCCGGCAGCCACGGTCAGCAATTGGTGGTTATCGCGCAGATGGACGAAGAAGGGCCGGCTTTCGACCTTCATTTTCAACCCCAGCATCAGCCCCTTGCCCCGCACGAGCTCGAAGAGCTCAGGGTAATTGCCGATAAACTGCTCAAGGCGTGTTCGGATACGCTCGCCCTTCTCGGTCACTTCCGCGAGAAACTCATCGTTGGCCACCGCGTCCATCACGGCGCGGCCCGCGGCCATGCCCAGCGGGTTTCCGCCATAGGTTGAACCGTGCGTGCCAAAAGTCATGCCCCGCGCCGCCTTTTCCGTGGCAAGACATGCGCCAATCGGGAATCCACCGCCCAGCCCCTTGGCCGAGGCGAGGATATCGGGCTCAATGCCGTAATGTTCATAAGCGTAGAGCTTGCCTGTCCGGGCCATGCCGCACTGCACCTCATCAAGAACCAGCATGAGATCGTTCTCATCCGCCAATTGACGCAGACCTTGCATGAATTCGGTCGAAGCGGGACGGATACCGCCCTCACCCTGGATCGGTTCGACGAGGAACCCGGCTGTGTTGGGCCCGATCAAGGCTTTTGCCGCCTCGAGATCATCAAACTCGGCGTATTTAAAGCCATCGAGCAGCGGCGAGAAGCCATGATGCATCTTGGTCTGGTTTGACGCGCTGATGGTCGCCATCGTGCGCCCGTGAAACGCGTTGGCGAAGGTGATGATCTCAAACCGATTGGTATTACCATCCTTGCCCGCGTTCTGGTGATAGGCGCGCGCGCACTTGATCGCGGTTTCAACCGCCTCAGCGCCGGAATTGGTGAAGAAGACCGTGTCGGCAAAGGTGTGATCGACCAATTGTTGCGCCAGGTCTTCACCCTGCGGGCTGCCATACAGATTAGACACGTGCATCAGCGTCTGGGCCTGCGTCTGAATGGCCTCAATTAGGCCCTTATGCGAATGGCCCAACAGGTTGACCGCGATCCCGCTTGCGAAATCGAGATAGCGTGTGCCATCCTCGTCGATGAGGTGGCAGTGGTCCCCTTTGACGGGCCGCACTCCGCAGCGCGGATAGGTCGGCATAAGCGGCGTAATCGACATCAGAACAATCCCAGAATTGGTGAGGCGCGCGGCCTCAAAGGTACAAAACAAAATGGCGACCCTTTATCGAGGGCCGCCATTTGAGATGGTAAGGCCGCTCCCCGATCGGGTCAAACGGCACTGTTGCGCTTGGAATTTAACCTTGCACGGGCACCAGATTAACCGCTGAGTGCTTACCTCGTCGGTCAACTTCAAGGTCGAACTCGAAACGCTCGCCCTCGTTGATGTTCGAGAGGCCCGAGCGCTCTACCGCGCTGATATGGACGAAAGCGTCCGGCTGGCCGTCATCGCGCACGAGGAAGCCAAAGCCTTTTGTCGAGTTGAAGAACTTGACGGTTCCGGTCGCTTTTTCGCCGGTCAACTCGCGCTTGGGAGGGCCGGACTGCTGAACAGCGACCACTTCGCCAACAATCTGGAGATCTTGCGCGGAAATCTTTCCGCCGCGATCGACCAGATTAAATTCGAGCTCTTGACCTTCGGCAAGCCCTTCAAGGCCCGCGCGCTCAACAGCGCTGATGTGCACGAACACATCTTCGCCGCCTGTCTCTTGCTGGATGAAACCGAAGCCTTTTTGGCTGTTAAAGAACTTCACCGTGCCTTTGCCGGTGCCGACGACCTGCGCGGGCATGCGCGAACCGCCGCCTCCACCGCCGCCGCCGTGGCCTCCACGACCGCCGCCGCCGAAGCCACCGCGATCTCCGCCGCCGCCGCCGCCGCTGTAACGATCACCGCCGCCAAAGCCGCCGCGGTCACCACCGCGATCTCCGCCGCCAAAACCGCCACGGTCATTGCCGTAACTGGGGGGCGGAAAGCCATCATTGCCGCCGCCAAAAGGATCGAAGCTGTCTTCGCCGAATCCGTCGCGCTTGTCCCGTCCGCGCCGACGTCCTCTATCGTAACCCATAACTCAGTACGTACCTTATTTCACTGCCCATCCTCCAATGCACTGGTGGCGGGGACAGCAAGCCGCACCAAGCGCAGATGACCAACCAGCGAATTGTGGCTGAATCGCAAAGTCGTTCATAGCGCACAAACACTTCGGTGGCGAATGATTTAACCGACAACCATTGTGTGACGCAGTTTTATGACAATTTCGAGCTTTCAGGCCGTGTCAAATGCCCGCCTTTGACGAGAAAGCCGGTCGCGCCTTGGTGTGATCTGCTTGGCCCGAGAACAGGAGCCCAGCCGTTGGACAGCCGTCCTTTGGCGAGTCGGGATCCTTTCTGATCCAGCGAGTGGTTCAACCGGCGCAGCGATCACGACAACTTTGCAGCGCATTGCACACGAAAGCGGTTTCCATCTACAAGCCTCTATGCCTATGCCGCGACAGACCTCTCAATCGCTGTTTGATGGCTGATGAGGGTCGAGCGCAGCGCTGCCAGAAGAAGAGGCATCCCCATGACAGACTTCCGCAAACTCACAGACGCGGTGTTCGCCAGTCCTCAGATCGACCAAGGCGATGTCGAGACCGCCAAGGCCGAAGGCTTTGCGCTGATCGTCAACAATCGGCCAGATGGCGAAGACCCCTCCGCCCCTCAAGGTGACGACATCGCCGAAGCGGCCCGGTCGGCCGGAATGGAGTATGTTGCGATCCCTATCGGGCACGCGGGTTTCAGCGAACCGCAAATCGATCAGATGATGGCCGCGCTCGACGCGGCGGATGGTCCGGTCCTCGCCTATTGCCGTTCGGGGACACGTTCGACCTTTCTGTGGGCGCTGGCTCAGGCCAAAGCCGGAGGAAACCCGGAGGATATTACTATAGCTGCGATGAAAGCTGGGTATGACGTCAGCCCCATTCGCCCGATGCTGGATATGCTCGCGGCGCGTTAAGCGCTGAACAGAGGGAGCTTATCGGATGCTCATCCAGTTTGGCGGATCGCTCATCGCGATACTGGTGCTCGCGGGCTTGGCCGTGTTTCTCAAACTCGGCGGCAAAACCGCGCTGAGGGATGAAGCCGCCGTCAGCCAAGCGGCAAACGAAGTTGAGGACGGTTTTGAAACCATGCGCAGCTCTATTGCGCGCGGCGGGCAGGCGGCGCTGGCCCGCGATCCAACCGGGCGGATCATGGTGATCAAACGCCATGGCAACAAATACGCGGGCCGCGTTCTCACGCCCTCGGCGACAGCGAAAGAGCAAGTCGATGCGCTGATCGTCGATTCGGGCGAAGCGCGTTTCGGCACGGTCCGGCTCTCGCTTGCCGATGCGCCATATTGGGCTGACGCGATCAATCGGCTATAGCTGCCGATACGATGCCCGAGTTTTCTCCCACGCAATACGCCGTACCGCTGTTCGTCATCGCGATCCTGATCGAGATGGCGTGGTCCCGCCTGCGCGCGCCCGAAGCGTATGAACCCAAAGACACGCTCGTCAGTCTTTCCTTTGGCCTAGGCTCGACGATAGCCGGAGCGCTCTTTGGAGGCCTTTCAGTCGCGATAGTTTTCGCCGCCTACGAATACCGAGTGTTCGATATGGGCGAGCAATGGTGGCTCGTCTGGTGGGCGTGGCCGCTCGCCTTCATCCTCGATGATCTCAAATATTATTGGGTACACCGCGCCGGCCATCGCATTCGCTGGATGTGGGCCGCGCATGTGAACCACCATTCGAGCCAGCACTACAATCTGTCGACCGCTCTGCGCCAGACATGGACGGGCAATTTCACCTTTGGGCTGCTGTTTGCGTTGCCGCTTATTCTGCTTGGCTTTCATCCGGTGATGATTGGAATCGTGGGCGGCTTCAACCTGATCTATCAGTTCTGGATCCACACCGAAGCGATCGGCAAGATGCCGCGCTGGTTCGAGGCTGTGATGAACACGCCCAGCCATCACCGCGTGCATCACGCAACCAATCCGCGCTATCTCGACCGCAATTACGCCGGTGTTTTCATCATCTGGGACAAAATGTTCGGCACGTTCGAGCCTGAACGCGATGACGAAACGATTCGCTATGGCATCGTCAAACAGCTGGGCAGTTTCAACCTGCTTTGGTGCGTGTTTCACGAATGGATCGGGATGATCACTGACATTGCACGCGCGCCCTGGAAGCACAAGTTGTCCTATCTGCTGCGCGAGCCCGGCTGGAGCCACGATGGCAGCCGCGAGACCTCGGATATGATCCGAGCGCGCTGGCGTGATCGCACGCAGCAAGGCGCACAGCGCGAGACTAGCCCAGTTGCCAATCGAAACCCGATTGCACCGCCGCAAGAAGCCGCATAGTCTCCCTCGTCAAAGGAGAGAGACATGGAAAGTTTCGACTACATCGTTATCGGCGGTGGAAGCGGCGGCAGCGCAGTGGCGGGCCGGCTGGCGGTGGATGGCACCCGCAGGGTCTGCGTCCTCGAAGCGGGCGGGCGTAACGACAACGTCCTGATCAAGACGCCCGGCTTCATGCCCTTCATCCGCAATTCGTCGAACTACAAGTACGACACGGTCCCACAAAAGGGACTGAGCGGGCGCATAGGCTACCAACCGCGCGGCAAAGGGCTGGGGGGATCCTCCGCCATCAACGCGATGGTCTATATCCGCGGGCACAAATGGGATTACGACAACTGGGCGGCGATGGGCTGCGAGGGATGGTCGTATGACGATGTCCTTCCCTATTTTCGCAAAGCCGAGGCGAACGAGCGCGGATCAGACGCCTATCACGGTGAAAACGGCCCGCTGTTCGTCTCTGACCAGCGCTCTCCCAACCCGGTCAGCCACGCCTTCGTCGATGCTGCGCGCGAACTTCAACTGCGCACCAACGAAGATTTCAACGGCGAGCGGCAGGAAGGCTTTGGCCTCTATCAAGTGACCCAGCGCAACGGTGAGCGTTGGTCCGCCGCGCGCGCTTATGTTGAACCGATTCGCGATCAGGGCAATGTCTCGATCCGTACCAACACTCTGGTTGAGCAACTGGTGGTCGAACACGGCCGTGTCATCGGCGTTCGCGTGCGGCGTGGCAAGAAGCCGGGCAGCGGCTCTGATATGCTCTACGCCCGGCGCGGGGTCATCTTGTGCGCGGGGGCTTTCAATTCTCCGCAGATCCTCATGCTGTCCGGCATCGGTCCCGGCGACCATCTTAAGCAGCAGGGCATCGATGTTGTGGTGGACCGGCCCGCTGTCGGCTCCAACCTGCAAGATCACATCGACTATGTTTCCGCATGGGAAACCGAGAGTGATGTGCCCATCGGCGGGACGCTCAAAGGCACCATGAAGATGGCGGGCGCCATTCTTGAACACCGTCGCAAACGCACCGGCGCGATGGCCACGCCTTACGCTGAGAGCGGCGGGTTCTGGTCGGTCATGCCGGACGCGCCGTGCCCGGACATTCAGTGGCACTTCGTGCCCGCTGTGCTCGAAGACCATGGGCGCGAATCAATAAAGGAGCACGGCTTCTCCCTGCACGCCTGTGTGCTTCGGCCCGAAAGCCGTGGGACCGTGCGGTTGGGATCAAAAGACGCGGGCGCTGCGCCGGTCATCGATCCCAACTTCCTTGACGACGAACGCGACATTGAAACCCTGCGCGCCGGCGTGCGGCTGTCACACCGCCTCGCCAGCGCGCCCGCCCTTCAGGCGTTCGGCCCGACCGACCGTCATCCGATCAACCTGGAGGATGATAGCGAGCTCGACAGCCTGATCCGCAACCGCGCGGATACGGTCTACCACCCCGTCGGCACCTGCCGGATGGGCTCGGATGCGGACAGCGTTGTGGCCCCCGATCTCACCGTGCGCGGTCTGGACGGGCTGTGGGTCGCGGACGCCAGCGTCATGCCCAAAATTGTCAGCGGCAATACCAATGCGCCCAGTATCATGATCGGAGAACGCTGCGCCGACTTCGTCATGACCGCCGAACGCCAAGCGCAAGCCGCCTAAGAAAAGGGGGAGCGACCTCGCGGTCGCTCCCCCATTTCCTTTGGATCGTGCGCTTAGTTGTAAGCGCGCTCACCGTGCTCGGCGATGTCGAGGCCGTTGACCTCGTCCTCTTCAGAGACCCGCAAGCCGATGGTCACTTTGACGAGCATACCAGCCGCAACGGTGCCGACACCGGCCCAAGCGAGCGTGATCAGAACGCTGAAGATCTGCACCCACAGCTGCGCGCCCAGAGCAACCGATCCATCGCCTGGCCCGCCGAGGAACGGCTGGTAAACAACAGCGGTGCCAATCGCGCCGACAACACCACCAATGCCGTGGATGCCAAACGCGTCGAGCGCGTCGTCATAGCCCAGCTTGGCCTTCATCTTGGCAACGAAGAGATAGCATACCGCCGACGAGACAATGCCGAGCAGGATCGCCCCGAACGGCCCGCTGTTACCCGCCGCCGGGGTCACCGCGACGAGACCCGCGATCACGCCGGAGCAAAAGCCCAGCGCAGACCCCTTGTGACCCAGCATCCGCTCGATCACCATCCACGCGAGGCCACCCGCTGCGGTCGCAACGAAAGTGTTGATCATTGCCAGGCCCGCTGACCCGTCCGCTTCGAGCGCTGATCCGGCGTTGAAGCCGAACCAGCCCACCCAGAGCAGGCCCGTGCCGATCATGGTCATCACCAGACTGTGCGGCGGCATCGGCTCTTGCGGCCATCCGCGCCGCTTGCCCAGCAGATAGGCCAGCACCAAGCCCGAAACGCCTGCGTTGATATGCACCACGGTGCCTCCGGCGAAATCGAGTGCGCCGTCTTCGAACAGCAGCCCGCTCGCCCCGGCATCCCCGCCGTCGAACCACACCATGTGAGCGATCGGGAAATAGACAATTGTCAGCCAGATCGGGACAAACATCATGACCGCGCTGAACTTCATCCGCTCCGCCGTCGCGCCAAGGATCAGCGCAGCGGTGATCGCGGCAAAGGTCATCTGGAAACTGATAAAGACGTATTTGCTGATGACTTCGTCCGAGAAAGTGGCCGCCGTGCTCGACGCATCGGTGCCGCTGAGGAAATAGCTCCCCCCGCTCACAAAACTGCCCAGCGGCGCGGGGTAGGCGGTGTCTCCAAAGGCGAGGCTATACCCCCACATCACCCAGATAATCATCGCCAGCGACGCGGTCGCGCCGATTTGCGTGAGCATCGACAGCATGTTCTTGGAGCGCGTCAGCCCCCCATAAAACAGCGCCAGACCTGGCAGGATCATCAGCATCACCAGAACCGTCGAGGTCATCATCCAGGCGTTGTTGCCCGGATTGGGCACCGGCGCGGCGGCAAGGGCGGGCTGCGACATCAGCAGCGCTCCCAGCGTAAGACAGAATTTCTTCATGATCGCGGCCCCCTTACAGCGCGGTTTCGCCCGATTCGCCGGTGCGAATACGGGTGGCGGATGCGAGATCGAGAACGAAGATTTTGCCATCGCCAATCGCTTCAGTGTTGGCGGTTTGCTGGATCGTTTCGACCACCTGCGCGGCCACATCGTCGCTGGCCGCGATTTCGAGCTTCACCTTGGGCAGCATGTTGGTCGAATATTCGGCCCCGCGATAGATTTCGGTCTGGCCTTTCTGGCGGCCAAAACCCTTCACCTCCGAGACTGTCATCCCGGCGATGCCGATATTGCTCAGCGCCTCGCGCACCTCATCCAATTTAAACGGCTTTATGACGGCGATGATGAACTTCATGGCCTGCTCCCCTTTTTTGCCTAGGCTTCTCGCACGCTTTCGCAAGAGCCATGCCACCTTTGCGACGCGCCCGATGCCGCAGGGGAAACCCGTCGACGCGCACGCCGATCAGGGCGAACACGTGCCTTAGAATTAACCTGTTGCTTAGTTTTTAGGCAATCAGCTCCACCGCTGGGTCAGTGGCTCGCTGGCCTAGTCGCCTGCAACAAAGCGATCGGTTGCCCGCGTCGGCAGGCCGTCGATGCTGGTCACGCGCGCCGCCATCTTGGCCTCCCACTGCGCCGGATCCGATTGGCGGTGGGCCTTCTGCAACGTCTCACGCTCCCCTTCGAGCGCCATGAACGGCACGCCCCACCCGCACGAGGTCTGCACGCTTTCCACCGCGATATCGAAGATCTGCCGCGTGCCGGGGAGCAGCGTGAAGCGCTCAGCCAAAGCGTCCCAACCATCATCTTGAGGCAGCACCGCTTTACCGCGCCCATAGATCCGCAGGATTAGAGCGGGCCGGTCGAAGTTGCAGAACATGATGGTGATGCGACCATCGGCCGCCAGATGCGCGTGCGTCTCATTCCCCGATCCACCCAGATCCAGATAGGCGACCCGGTCAGGCCCGAGCACGCGAAACGCGTCGTACCCCTTGGGGCTGAGATTGATGCGCGCGTCCTGTGCAGCGGTGGCGACAAAGAAAACCGGCTGTTTCTCGATCATGGCGACGTGTTTGTCGGTCAAGGTGTCGGTAAAATCAGCCATGTCTCTCTCCTATTCGTGCCTCACAGGAAGTCGCCCAGAACCTTCATGAAACGGTCGAACTGGTCGTGATGGAGCCAGTGCCCCGCTTTCTCGAATTCGATGACCTGGGCGTTGGTGAAGTGTTTGAGGCGCCCGTCCTTCTCCGGGTTCGAGGCCCAACTATCCGCTCCATAAAGGAGCAGCGTCGGGCAGGTGATCGCCGCCCACGTCGCTTCAAGGAATTCATCCGCTACATCCTCAACCTGCCACACGTTGAGGTGCGGGTCGAATTTCCAGCTGTAGGTTCCGTCCTCGTTGCGATTGACGCCGTGGATGGTCAGGTGGCGGGCCTGTTCCTTGGTCAGGTAGGAATTTTCCTCGATCATCCGCGCAAAGGCGGCTTCGATGCTTTCATATTTGCGCGGGGTGCGACCGGCGGCCTTGCGCTTCTTCTCGATCCATTCGCGCATGCGCTCAGGATAGGGCGTGGCGCGCTGCTTTTCCTTCCATTCGGGCGAGGGGCCAAGCCCTTCGATCGCGACCAGTTTGGTCACCATATCGGGAAACATGCCCGCGTAGCGAAGCGCGACGTTGCCGCCCATCGAGTGCGCCACAATCGTGACCGGCCCGCGGCCCAACTGATGCACCAGCTGCGCCAGATCGTAGACCATATCGTTCGAATTGTAATTGCCGTCCGACACCCAATCGCTGTCGCCATGCCCACGGTGATCCATCGCGACGACATGCCAATCATCGGCCAGCGCCTCGGCGGTCCAGTCCCAGCTGCGCGCATGATCGCGCCCGCCATGGACGAGGATCAGCGGCGGCTTTTCGCGCCCCTCCCCATCATCAGCGCCCCAATCGCAGTAATTGAGGCGCAGGCGCTGCGAAATGAAGGTTTGCGAATTCGGGCCGTGCGGTGTCATGCTCGACGCTTTGGCGCGAAGTTACGCGGCTCGCAACCTTGCCTTTGACGACGCCTAGCGTTCCTTGGTCGCGGAAAAGGTCAGCTCGGGGTTCTTTTCCACCTGGTAGTTCACGTCCCACGGGCTCTTGGCCATGAAGACGAGATCGCCGTCGCGGTCTTTCGCAAGATTGGGGCGGTTGAAGCTTTCAAATTCGGCCATCGCCTTGGCGTCGCCCTTGATCCAGCGCGCGGTCGCGAACGGAGCGGCTTCGAGCGCGGCTTCGACCTTGTATTCCGCTGACAGCCGCGAAACGAGCACGTCGAGCTGCAGCTGCCCGACCACGCCGACAATGTGCTGCGCGCCGAGTTCGGGGTAGAAGACCTGGATGACGCCCTCTTCGGACAAGTCATCGAGCGCTTTGCGAAGCTGCTTGGTCTTGGTCGGATCCTTGAGCTGCACGCGGCGTAGGATTTCGGGTGCAAAGTTGGGCAGCCCGATAAAGCGCACCGTGTCTTTTTCAGACAAAGTATCGCCGACCCTCAGGGTCCCGTGGTTGGGGATGCCGATGATATCGCCCGCCTCGGCGGTGTCCGCGATCTCGCGGTCCTGCGCGAAGAACAGGATGGGTGAGTGGATCGCGATGGGTTTGCCCAGACCGCTCGGCGTCAGCTTCATACCGCGTTTGAACGTGCCCGAGACCTGCCGCATGAACGCGATGCGGTCACGATGGTTGGGGTCCATGTTCGCCTGGACCTTGAAAATGAAGCCGGTGACTTCGCCATGCTCAGGCGTGATCTGGTCCTCACCCGCGGGCTGCGGGCGCGGCGGCGGCGCGTGCTTGGCAATCGCTTCGATCAACTGCGTGACGCCGAAATTCTTGAGCGCCGAGCCGAAATAGACCGGCGTCAGATCACCGCTGCGATAGGCTTCCAGATCGAACTCGGGATAGCCGACCCGGGCGAGTTCAGCCTCTTCTGCGAACTCTTCAGGTATGGTTGGGTCGCTTTCTCGCGTGCCCAGAAATTCCTTGGAAGGGCCCTCGGGACGGCTGATTTCGCCGCTCTCAAAATCGAGGATACCTTCGAACTGCCCGCCCATACCAATCGGCCAGCTTTGCGGACTCACATCGAGAGCGAGCATATCAGCGACCTCGTCGAGCGTCTCGAACGGGTCGCGGCCCTCGCGGTCGACCTTGTTGACGAAGGTGATGATCGGCACGTTGCGCAGGCGGCACACCTCGAACAGCTTGCGCGTCTGCGGCTCGATACCCTTGGCCGCGTCGATCACCATGACGGCGCTGTCGACCGCGGTCAGTGTGCGATAGGTGTCTTCGGAGAAATCCTCGTGGCCGGGCGTATCGAGCAGGTTAAAGGTCACCCCCTCACGCTCAAACGTCATGACGCTGGAAGTGACCGAGATGCCGCGCTGCTGCTCGATCTTCATCCAGTCCGACCGGGCCCGGCGAGCTGCCCCGCGCGCTTTCACTTCGCCGGCCAAGTGGATCGCGCCGCCCTGAAGCAGCAGCTTTTCGGTCAGCGTGGTCTTACCCGCGTCAGGGTGCGAGATGATCGCGAAGGTTCTTCGGTTGGACATAGACATTGCAAAGCGCGCTTAACCGCGCAGTTCCGCCCCCAGCTTGGCAGCCGCCGCAACCACCTTGTCCGAAATCGCTTTGAGATCAGCGTCTTTGAACGTCTTGTCCTGCGGTTGCAGCGTCACGTCAAGCGCCAGCGATTTCTGGCCTTCGGGCAAGTTTCCTCCAGTGAAGACATCGAAGATCCGCGCGTCGGTGATCGCGTTCTTCTCTGCGCCGCGCACCGCTTTGAGCAGGTCGTTCGCCGCCAGATCGTCGGGCACAAGAAACGCAAAATCGCGCGTCACCGCTTGCAAAGCGGGCGGCGCGAACGAGGCGCGCGCTAAGCCCGCGCTGGCCTTTTTCTGCGGCACTTGGTCAAGGAAGATCTCAACCGCTGCGACCGAGCCATCCAGATCAAACGCCTTGAGCGTCGCGGGATGCAGCATGCCGAAACGCGCCAGCACTTTTTTGGGGCCAAGGCGCAAGGTCGCCGCTTGTCCGGGGTGGAACTGCTGTCCGGTCCCTTCAGCCACCGGCTCCATCACTATCAAGCGGTCCGCAGGCGCGCCCGCCGCCGCGAGCAGCTCCAGCGCCAAGCCCTTTGCGTCGTAAGCGTCAAAATCGGCAGCCTTGCCGTTCGCCCAGCCGCGCGAGGTCTTCTCGCCGGCCAGAACCACGCTCAAGGTCGCGCGTTCGTCGCTCAACCCATCGGAGCCCTGAAAGTAGCGCCGCCCCAATTCAAAAACGCGAGTGGACGATGCGCCGCGATCCGCGTTGCGCTTGGCCGCCATCAAGAGGCCGGGCAGCAAGGAGGGGCGCAAGACCTTCATATCTTCGCTGATCGGGTTGTCGAGCGACCACAAGGTGGCGTCGTCCGGAGCGAAATGTTCGGCCTCAGCCTGCGGCAGGAACGACCACGTGATCGCTTCGTGGAGACCGCTCGCGGCCGCAGCGCGGCGCACTTTACGCTCCATGATCTGAGCGGGCGTCGCGGTCGGGCGAGCGACGCCCTCGACACGCGGCAAAGCGACGCTTTTCACCTTGTCGAGGCCGTGAATGCGCACGACTTCTTCGACCAGGTCGGCGGGCCCTTCGATGTCGTGGCGACGCAGCGGGCAGGTGACCTGCCAATCGTCCGCTACGGTGAAATCGAGAGCTTCAAGGATGCGCTTTTGCTCATCCGCCGAAACATTCACCCCGCCCAGCCGCGCGGTCATATCCGTGTCGAACGGCATCACCATCGGATCGGAGGGCGGAGATCCGGCGCGCACGACCTCGCTCGCTGATCCGCCCGCCAGCTCCACAATGAGGCCGGTCAGCAGATCGAGACCATCATCCAGAAAGGCCGGGTCCACCCCGCGCTCAAACCGTGTGCGCGCGTCCGAGGCCAAGCCTAGCTTGCGACCTGTCACGCCGATGCGCGCGGGTTCGAAATAGGCGATCTCAAGGAGGACATCGCTGGTGTCGTCCTGAACGCCGGAATCCTCGCCGCCCATAATGCCCGCAATATCGTGAACCTGCGCGTCATCGGCAATCACGACCATGCTTTCATCGAGCGTGTAGGTCTTCTCGTTGAGCGCCAGCACCTGCTCGCTCTCTTTCGCCCGGCGCGCGACAATTGCGCCCGAAAGCTTAGCCAGATCGTAGACATGCGCGGGGCGGCCAAAGGCCAGCATTAGGTAGTTCGTCAGGTCGACCAGCAACGAGATCGGGCGTTGGCCTGCGCTTTTCAGGCGCTGTTGCAGCCAATCGGGCGAAGGACCGTTTTTGACCCCTTTGATCACGCGGCCGTAGAACGCCGGGCACCCTTGCGGATCGTCTGTGCGGATCTCGACCGGGCATTCGCCGTCCGCGTCAAAGCTGGGAAAAGCGATGGGTTTGAGCGTCCCCAGACCCGCCGCCGCCAAGTCGCGCGCGATGCCATAGACGCCCATGCAATCAGGGCGATTGGGCGTGATCGCGACGTCGATGATGGGCGAGGAACCCTGATAATCGGCGAAGGAATGGCCGATGCTGGCGTCCTCGGGCAATTCGATGATGCCGTCGTGGTCTTCGCCCAGATCGAGCTCTCGCGCGGAGCACATCATGCCGGTCGATTCGACGCCCCGGATCGCGGCCTTGCGCAGCTCCATCCCGTTGGAGGGCACCACAGCGCCGGGCAGGCCCAAAACGCCCTTCATCCCGGCGCGCGCGTTGGGCGCTCCGCACACGACTTGCAAAGGCTCGCCCTCGCCCGTGTCCACTCTTAAGACCTGCAGCTTGTCCGCATCGGGGTGTTTTTCCGCCGAGACGACGTGAGCGACCTTGAAACCCTTGAGAACTTCGGATGGGTCTTCGACGCCTTCAACCTCCAGCCCGATCGCGTTCAGCGCGTCGAGGATCTCTTGCAGGGACGCCCCGGTGTCGAGGTGGTCTTTGAGCCAGGTGGTTGAAAACTTCATGCTTTCGCTCCCACGCCAGCGGAGAGCGTCGGCTGATCAAATGGCGAGAAGCCATAATGCGATAGCCAGCGCGGATCGCCGTCAAAAAAGGCGCGCAGATCATTCATTCCGTATTTGAGCATGGCGATACGGTCGATGCCGAGGCCAAAGGCGAAGCCTTGGTATTCGTCCGGATCCACACCCGCCATTTCAAGCACGCGAGGGTTCACCATGCCGCTGCCGCCCAGCTCCATCCAATCGTGCCCCTCATCATCGCCGTGGCCGCCCACGACGCGGCGGTTGCCTTCATTGGAATAGCCCACGTCCACCTCGACACTGGGTTCGGTGAACGGGAAGTAGGATGGTCGCAGGCGCAGAACGATGTCCTCACGCTCAAAGAAGGCCTTGAAGAAAGTCTCCAGCGTCCATTTCAAGTGGCCCAGGTGGATATCCTTGTCGACCACCAACCCTTCGACCTGATGGAACATCGGCGTGTGCGTTGCATCGGAATCGCTGCGATAAACGCGGCCCGGCGCGATCAGGCGGATCGGCGCGCCTTGTTCTTTCATGCTGCGGATCTGCACGGGCGAGGTGTGCGTGCGCAAAAGCATCTTGCCACCATCGGGCGAGGCATCCGGGAAATAGAACGTATCGTGCATGGCGCGCGCAGGGTGGCTTTCGGCCATGTTGAGCGCGGTGAAGTTGTGCCAGTCATCCTCGATCTCGGGACCGGTCGCGACTGCGAAGCCCAAGTCGGCAAAGATCTCAGCGAGCTCGTCCATCACCTGGCTCACCGGATGGATCGACCCCTGAGGGGTGCGCGGTGCTGGCAGTGTAAGATCGAGCTTTTCCGAGGCCAACTGCGCTTCGAGAGCGGCGGCTTCGAGTTCGGCTTTCTTTGCGTCAATCGCCGCGGCAATTTCGGCCCGCACCGCCTGGATCGCGGGCGCGGCTTCGCTGCGTTCTTCGGGGCTCATTCCGCCGAGCGTCTTGAGCGCGAGGCTTACCCAGCCCTTTTTACCCAGCGCCGCCACACGCTGTTCGTCCAGCGCCTCGAGCGTCTCAGCCGCATCGATAGCGGCGAGCGTGGATTGTTTATCAGGTGTCAGGTCAGTCATTCTTCGTCCTAGGGCGCGGGAGGCCCGGCTGCGCAATACGGCCACGCCGCTAGCGCCATTCTGGCTCACTTGCAAAGGGTCTGAGCTTTGCTTTGGGCCAGGCTAGGATTTTGGATCGTGCAAACCCTGCACCGCTTCCCCGGCTATCGCCATTCGGGCCTGCGCTGCGGCCACCAAAATGGGCTTTTCCAATTTGGCGTATTGGCCCGGCGTCATGCCCATGAAACGCTTGAAATCGCGCACGAAATGCGCCTGGTCGTGATACTGATAATCCAGCGTACTCAGCCATTTAAGCGAAGGGTCGAGCATGAATTGCGCCAGGCTGCGCAAGAAACGCTGGCGACGCAGCAAGAGTTTGGGCGGAAACCCAAAGGCGCGGCGCGACAGACGCTCGAGTGAACGCAGGTTCATCCCCACACGCTCAGCCAGCTGGGTCGCGCTGGAAATATCGGGGTCAACAAGCGCTGAATTGATCGCGGTGATCTGCTCTTCGTGGGCAACCTCGCGGCCAAGCCATTGGCTCAGGCAAGCCTCGATCGCAGCCACTTCGTCGGCAAAATCGCATGGCTTTCCATTGAAACGGCCCGACAGATCAGCGCGCAAACCGCGCAAATGCTCAAAAGTCGGATCGGCGTTCGCATCGACGACACGGTCCGCGTAATCATCCGCCGGCGCGCCGATGAATTTCGCCCAGCCCAAGGGCAACAGGCCGATGCCCCAATTGCCGCCTTTGACCGGCCCTCCGCCCTCATGCGCCTCTTTCCCGATGCGAAACCGGGTCGCCTTGGTGGTGGGGCCGGTGACCGCAAAACCCGGCGTCTCGCGCAAGGGTTCATCGCCCACAGCAGAAGCCGCCCAATCGTCTGGCAAGAAACGCAGATTGGGCCATTCCGGGTGCAGGCAATCCTCGATCACCGGTTCGGCCTGCGAGGTTTGCGCTTCGATCAGGTAATAGGTCGTAACGTAGGGACGCAAAGCCTTGCTCGGCAGAGCAAAGCGCACGGTGATCGCGTTTCCGGTTTCGGCTTTCACTTCAACTGCGTCGGTTTTTCAAGGCGTTGAACCATGGTCTCTATTCGCTCGGACCATCCTCGGGCGTGTGACCCGGCTTGTCCAGTGTTTGCGCCGCGCTGCCCCAAATCCGCGCCCGCGCTTCCATGAAGGAGGCAAGGATCGGATGTTCGAGGCTGGCGTAATCGCTGGGCAACATGGTCATAAACTCACGGAATTCGCGCGTAAACTGTGCCTGGTCGTGATACTCCGCGTCCATCGCCTCGGTCCAACGGCCCGTCGATCCGCCATTCGCCTGATGGAGCATGAAGCTCGTGAGGCTGCGCATAAAGCGCTGGCGCCGCATCAGCCGCTTGGGCGTAAACCCGAAATAGCGGCGGCACACCCGTTCCAGCGTTCGCACGCTCATCCCGCAATGGCCCGCGAGTTCGCTGACGGTCGCGCAATACCCTTCCACCAGAGCGTCATGCACTCGGTGGATTTTGGCCTCATCGCGGCTGGGCCGCATGAGCGCGCTGAACGTCTCCACCATATACGCCAGCTGTTCTTCATCGCTGGCTTCGGGGTCGGTCAGAACCGCGGTCAGCGTATCGAATTTGGCAAAGGCAGGGTGGGACGCGCCCGCGCACAGCAGATTGGCCAGGTCGAACGCCTCGGCGTCGATAAAGCGGGCCCAACCCAAGGGCAGAAAGCCAATCCCCCACATACGGGCGGTGCCCAGCTCGAAGTGGCAGGGCAGCGAGCTGGGCCCGGTCGCGGTGAAGCGCGACCCGCTCACCCGGCAACCAGCGATCGCGCCCGAAGGAGCGCTCCCGGCAAAGAAGCGGATGTTGCCCCATTCGGGCTGGAGATAATCGGTGACCGTCCCTGGACGCCCGTCTTCGGTGTCCTTCACATCCAGCGAAAGCTGGTAAAACGTCGTGAAGCAACCGTCGAATTGCTTGGGCGGCGTAAAGACACGACTGCGCACCGTGTATGGCGCTTGTGTCGGTTCCTTCATTTTAGATTGGCCGTTTGGACCGGGCCAAGGCGACCGAGCCATATCAAACTCATCATTGCAGCTACATATCCCCCATAGCGCGCCGGTGATTGCCAAGTCTGGCGAGTTCTTACAAGGGCTTTGTCGGTTTCATACAATTCGTTGAAAAACCGCGTTGTGCACGAAATCGCGCGGGTCAGGTGCCTTGCAAGCGCCCAAACAAAAGGGCGACCTCTCGCGAGGCCGCCCCTTATGCGCGTGAACGCGCGCTCAGACGAAGCGCCGGACCGCTTAGGCCGGAAGCGCGTCTTTCGCTTGCGCGATGATCGTCTTGAACGCCGCTTCTTCGTTCATGGCGAGGTCCGCCATGACTTTGCGGTCTAGCTCGATCCCGGCGAGTTTCACGCCGTGCATGAATTGGGAATAGGTCAGGCCTTCGGCGCGAACCGCTGCGTTAATGCGCTGGATCCACAGAGCGCGGAAGTTGCGCTTTTTGATCTTGCGATCGCGGTAGGCGTATTGGCCGGCCTTTTCGACGGCCTGGCGCGCGATGCGGATCGTGTTCTTGCGACGGCCGCGATAGCCTTTGGCCTGATCAAGAAGACGCTTGTGTTTGGCGCGGGTGGTAACACCGCGTTTGATGCGTGGCATGGTCGTATATCCTTATATCTTTCTGGGGGGTCGTGAACGACCGACTTAATCGAGCCCGTAGGGCGCCCATTTCTTGATCGTCTTCGTGTCGGCTTCCGAGACGAGCTCGGTGCCGCGATTTTGACGGATATACTTCGCGTTATGGCTCATCAGACGGTGACGCTTGCCAGCGACGCCGTGTTTGATCTTGCCGGTAGCGGTGATCTTGAAGCGCTTCTTCACACCGCTCTTTGTCTTCAGCTTGGGCATTTTCATCTCCTTAATGAGGGGCACGCCCGTATTTAGACGCATCCGGAAAGACACAGCGGACCAGCCCTGGCAGCCCTTGTCGCCAGGCCGAACTCGGTAATCTGCGTCGTGAAGCACGCGCACATACTCTTTTGGCCGCGCAATGCAAGAGATTCGGGCGCAAAGCCGATCAAGCGCTTCGTGGCGGAACGCAGGCGCGAGAGGCCAAGCGTGGAATCTTGCCAATCACCAACGCCTATGACACCTTCCAAAAGCGAGTGTCTTCGCAGCGGTGCTATAACTTTGGGGGCAAGTGTAATGGCAAAGAGGGCGGCCTCAGCGGCAGAGCCTCGGCATCTTATTATCATAGGCGCCATGAAATGTGGCACTACAACGCTGTTTGATATTCTGGCCACGCATCCCGAGATTGCGCCAGCCCGAATCAAAGAACCCGAATATTTCTCAAGCGATCCCGCGCCTCAGCACGAGGGCGTGGCGACCTACACCGATCTGTGGCCCGACGAGGCGATACAGGCGGGCCAATATCTGTTGGAGGCCTCGACCGGCTATTCAAAAGACTACACGGCCAAGATTTCCGCCGAACAGATCCGCGCCGCAAAGATCCGGCCTAAATTGATCTATATCGTTCGCGACCCCATCGCCCGCATCGAATCCCAGCTCAATTGGGGCCTGTATCGTCCGATGTTCGACCCCAAGGTAAAAATTGTGGGCCTTGGCAATTCCAAATATTGGCAACGCCTGTCTCCCTACGCCGACTTTCATGAAAACGGCGATCTGCTGCTGCTGGACTTCGATGAGCTCAAAAACGACCCCGATGCGCTGACCGCCCGGGTGGCCGATTTTCTGGAGCTCGAGAACACGTTCGACCTCGAAAGCGTCTCGGTCAGCAACAAGACCCTAGGGCCAACGGTTGTTGAGCATCTCGTTTACCGCAACACCATCTTGCGCAAGGCGTTCTGGAATTCGCCTTACCGGGTACGGCAAAAGTGGAAGCAGTTAATGCGCTTTGGGCCCAAGACGGACAAAATGCGTCTCAACGCTTCGGAGCGGGCTGAAGCGTATGGGTGGCTTGAAGAGGACATCCGCAAATTCGGTCAAACCTACAGGTTTGATGTCGGCAAGTGGGGCTTTTAGAGGGCTCGACGACCCCGCTTCACGCCGAGAACGCCGGGGCGTTCAAGGTAGAAGCCATGGTTTTTAATGCGGTCATTGATGGCTCAATCAAACCCTCAACGTCTCCCCGACCAACTTCTCGCTCACCTCCCACAACCGCTTCGCCACCGCCGCATCGCGGCCGCGCGGTTCGATGATTCCATCGCCAACCGGACCACGAGCGTCGAAGAAGCCAGTGGGGCCATAATAGCCGCCTGACACCGCGCGCTCATCGGTGGCGGCGAGCACGGTTGGCCATGCGCCGCGAGTTTGTGGCTGGCCGAAGGCTTTCGAGCTCACCATTTGCGCGACGCGCGACACGGGATTGGCGGTCTTGGAAAAGAGCGGCGTCGACGAATAGCCGGGGTGACATGCAATCGACTTGATCCGCGAGCCCGCCGCTTCCAATCGCCGGTGCAATTCCTGCGCAAACAGCAAGTTGGCAAGCTTGGAACGCGTGTAGCTTGCCGTGGGATCATAGCCGCGCTCCAGCATCAGATTGTCAAAGTCGATCCGCGCAAATTTGTGCGCGATGCTGGAGACCGTCACCACGCGTCCGCCGCGTCCATCGACCTGGCCGATCATCAGCGCGGTCCAGAGGAAGTGGCCAAGATGGTTTACGCCCAATTGCATCTCGAAACCGTCTTTGGTTTTCTGCTTGGGAGTCTGCATGACCCCGGCGTTATTAATCAGGCCATAGATCGCTCCGAAGCGCTCACTTGTCTCTTTCGCAGCGGCGCGGATGGAGGCGCTGTCCGCCAGATCAAGGCCAAGCAGCTCGCACCGCCCAGCCCCGCGATTGACGATCTTTGCGAGCGCCTGCTTGCCTTTTTCCGCGCTCCGGCACGCGATAACGACATCGGCGTTCTTGTCCGCAAGCAGCTTGGCCGCTTCGAACCCAATCCCGGAATTGCCCCCGGTGATCAGGAACGTCTTTCCGGTAAGGTCAGGCGTCTCGGCGGGTGTCCAGTTGGTGATGATCGGGTTGTTGGTGGTTGGCATGGCGTTGATGTCCCCTGAATGCGGATAAAGCGCCGCGCACACCGCGCGGTTTCTGCTCCAACACCCAGGCGGGCCATGGGGTCCAAAAAAAGGCGCTTTACGAAGCTGGCGATGACCCCATAGCGGCGAGCACATCCTCGATCCGCGCCGGATCGCCAAGAGCAATGACCGTGCCATCGCTGTCCGCGTCGAGCGGGTTACCCTGCCAATCGCTCATAACGCCGCCTGCGCCTTCGACGACAGGAACAAGCGCGGCGTAATCGTGGATCTTCAACCCCGCTTCCATCACGCAGTCAATGTGCCCGCTCGCCAGCATGGCGTAATTGTAGCAATCGCCGCCATAAACCGGGTACGGCTTTTTAGGATAAGCGTTTACCACGAGATTGAGCCAGGCATCCGACTGGTCGGCGTCAAAGCAATGCGGGCTGGTCGTGGCGAGGCTCATTCCCTCCACCGCCTTGCAGGCACGCGCTTTAACCGGCTTGCCGTTCAACGTCGTGCCCTCGCCGATGCGGCCGACCCAGCGCTCTTTTGTGATCGGCTGATCGATCACACCCAGCACCGGCCAGCCATCCTGCATCAGCGCGATCAAGGTGCCAAAGATCGGGCGACCGGCGACAAAGCTTTGCGTGCCATCGATGGGATCAAGCACCCATTGCCGCCCCGCGCCTTCGTTCGTGCGCCCGTATTCCTCACCAATGATGCCATCCTCGGGACGCTCGGCCTCGATCAGCGCGCGCATCGCCTCTTCGGCGCCGCGATCCGCTTTGGTGACGGCGGAGTTGTCGGATTTGACCTCGGTCTCTCCGTGAGCGCGAAACAGCGGGCGGATCACGTCACCGGCCGCGTCAGCGAGGCGGTTGGCAAAGGCTACGTCTTTGGGTGTCATGGGATGCTCCTCTATTCGTCATTGCGAACGAAGTGAAGCAATCCATGGCGGTCGCGCTCGACTGAGAGCGCAGGTCCATGGATTGCCACGTCGCCTCCGGGTCCTCGCAATGACCAAGAGGTGAGCTAAACGCCATTCCAATACTCAAACGCAATCCGTTGGTGGAGCGCGACATAGGCCTTGCCCTCTGCCCCCTCCCATTCGAGCGGCCATGTCCCCGGCAATTCCTCAGCCAAGTGCGAGCGGCTGACGAACCAGCCTTGCCCCGGCAGCCCATCCGACTGGCGCACCACGAGCACGGCAAGTCCCGGTTCGCCGTTCACTCGTCCGTCTTTGTCGAGCTTGTCGAGCACACTGCACAGCGCGCGCATCTTGGGCCGCGTGAAGCGGTAGCCAAGCAATTGCAACGCCTGAGAATAGGTCAACGCGTTCCGAGCGCGCGCCGCGCCAATCAGAATTTCCCGAACCTCTTCGGGATCAAACATCAATCGAACAGGCTGCTCACCGAGCTCTCATCGGCGATCCGCCGGATCGCTTCGCCCATCAGCGAGGCGATGGGCAGGATGCGGATGCGGTCCGAGGCCTCGGCGGCTTCGGTGGGGCGGATTGAATCGGTGATGACCAGCTCTTTCAGCTGCGAGCCATCCACCCGCGCGACCGCTCCGCCGGACAGAACGCCATGCGTAATATAGGCCGCTACGCTCGCCGCGCCTTCGGCCAGGAGCGCGTCCGCCGCGTTGCACAATGTGCCTCCGGAATCGACGATGTCATCAATCAGGATGCAGTGCCGGCCAGCGACCTCGCCGATGATGTTCATCACTTCACTTTCGCCCGGCCGGTCGCGGCGTTTGTCGACAATCGCGAGCGGCGCGTTGTCCAGCCGTTTGGCCAGCGCGCGGGCACGCACCACGCCGCCGACATCGGGGCTCACCACCATCAGATCCTGATCGCCATACCGCGCCTGAATATCCGCAGCCATAACGGGCGCAGCGTAGAGGTTATCGGTCGGGATATCGAAGAAGCCCTGAATTTGCCCAGCGTGCAAGTCCACCGCGAGCACACGGTCCGCGCCCGCTTCGGTGATAAGGTTCGCGACCAGCTTGGCGGAGATCGGCGTGCGAGGCCCGGGTTTGCGATCCTGCCGCGCGTAGCCAAAGTACGGCACCACCGCCGTGATCCGCTTGGCCGAAGCGCGCCGCAGAGCGTCCACGCAGATCAGCAGCTCCATCAGATTATCGTTCGCCGGAAAGCCTGTGGGCTGAACAATAAACACATCTTCGCCGCGCACATTCTCGTGGATTTCGACGAAGATCTCTTCATCCGCAAACCGCCGCACGCTGGCATCGGTCAGGGGGATTTCGAGATAGGCGGCAATCGCGCGCGCCAGCGGCAGGTTGGAGTTGCCGGACATGATTTTCATCGTTGCGAATCCCCGATGCGGCCTGTGTTAGCCCCCGCCTAGAGCAGCGTCATGGATTTGCAACACGCGCCGGGCGCTTGTCGTCAATTCGTGCGTAACGCCGCAAGGGTTTCGCGCGAAAGAGCGTTTACAGAGCTGCCATTGCGGCCAATGGTATCGCTTGCGACACGGAGAGACCCAAAGAGCATGAGCCCGATAAAAACCGACACGCCCCTCACACTCTATGGCGTTCCCCATTCGCTCTATACAGGCCGCGCGCGAGCCTATCTGATCAAGGCGGGCATCCCCTATCGCGAATTGTCGCCCAGCGACCCGCATTTTCAAAACGAGGTGATCGCCAAGGCGGGAGGCAAGCTCGGCCTGCCAACAGTCGAGCTGCCAGATGGCACGGTCATCCGCGATGGCGCAGCGATCATCGACCAATTCGAGGGAGCCGGCGGTCACGCCTTCTCGCCAACAACACCCAAACAACGCTTTTTCAGCCGCCTGTTCGACGCCATAGGCGCGGAGGGTCTGCTGCGCCCGGCGATGCATTATCGCTGGAATTTCGAGGCTGAGAATCTCGATTATCTGATCCACCATTTCGAGATGCTGATGCCGCCCGGCCCAAAAGGCGCGGCGATGGCGCGCAAGGCGGCGGATCGCATGCGGGCAGCGGCGCGCGCGTTTGGTGTCAATGAAGAGACGAGCGCGATGGTGGAAGAGCTCTACGCCGAGGCGCTCGCTGCGATGGAAGCGCATTTTGCGGCGCAACCCTATCTGCTTGGCAGCAAGCCATGCGTGGGCGATTTTGGCCTTTACGCTCCAATGTTCGGCCATCTGGGCCGCGACCCCAAACCGCTTGCCATGATGGCGAGTAAGGCGGTCCGCGTCTTTCGCTGGGTGGAGCGGATGGGCCGCGAGACCAGCGATCTGGTTGAATTCGACCCGAGCGGCGAAAGCTATCTCGCTGATGATGCGATCCCGGCAACGCTGATCGATCTGCTCAAGGCGCTCGCGGTCGATTTCGTGCCCGAAACGCTCGCCGCCGCCGATACGATCAACGCTTGGATTGCGGCGCAGGACGATCTCGCGCCGATGACACCGTGCGAGAGGATGGCGGGCTTCTGTCAGTTCGAGGTGCGCGGCGTGACAGTTAGTGCGATGGCGCAGCCCTATCGCTTCTACCTGCTCGCGCGCGCCCAAGCGGAACGCGAGGCTATGGACGACGAGACTCGCGCCGAACTCGACGCATTGTTGGAACAAGCAGGCATGAGCGCGCTGATGGAGGCCAAGCTCACCCGTCAAATGGGCTTTGAAGACAATCGCGAGGTCTGGTTGTAGACGCAGGCTCTAGGGCCACCGCGAGGGTCTTAGTCGTCGTAAACAAACGCGATCTGATCGGCGTCGTACACCCAGATCCACGGCTGGTAATAGCCAAGTTCGTATTCACCGCGCTTGTTGCTTTCGCGTGGACGAAGGCCGCTGGCCGAATCGATCCATTGCAGCCGCACATCGCCATCGACCACGATCCGGCGGTTGTTGAGACGCTGCATCATGGTGAAAATGTTCACGCCTGAAATCCCCTTTTGACGGCACCCTTTGACCTGGATTGCGCCATCGACGATTTCGCCGCCGCCGCACCATTGCGCCCGTCGCAGCAGGGCCTGCAACACGTCCTCTTCGAACGCGATGGTGAGCGTGCCGAACTGCGCGTAATCCACTTGCGAGTTGATGAAGAACAGCCGGTCGAGATTGCCACTAATGCTGCGCCCGCCGCCGCGCACGTCGAGCAGAAAGCGCCCGCTCCGCCTCGCATTCTCGCCAGCCGCAAACGCCATTTCAACCGCTTCGGTGGGGGTCAGGCATCCCGTTTCGCATTCCACCAGCCCCATCCGCGCGCGTTCAAGCGCGGTCTCGGACGCTCGCACAGGCGCCAATCGCTCAGCGATCGGCGTTGGCTCGCCTTTGCCGCTCGGATCGCGTGCGCTGTCAGCAGGCTGAGCAAGCGCGGCAGAAGCGGGAATCAGCCACGCGGTAAGAGCAGATACAAGAGCGAGTGAGCGAAGCATTTATCGCTTTACATAGCAGTGGCAGGGATCGGGCGGCAGTATCGAAAAATCGTGCGTTATCATGATCTCAGCGCATGAACCCGCCATGAAAGCCGATCTCGAAAGAACGACTTATCGACTTGACGCGCAGGTCCGTCTAGTTGACAATACACTCTCTTGGAAATCGGAGTCGTGTTGACCCCGAAAGAGGGAAATTTTGCGAAACGGGCGTTTAGGATCTGCCTTACCTCGCACAGGCCGACGCGGCACGATTTCGTGTGTGGCGCTGCCGCTTAGATCACCCTCACCCGTTCCTTGGATCGGGCGGGGAGAGGTAAAAGCGGCGATGAAAGCGAAGGCCTAATGACTCGCCAAGACGACAATGCCCGGGAAGAGGGATCTTTCCCGGATATTGGATGAAGTGACACGCGCCGCTCTGGCGTCCTTGCGCTCATTCCATATCCTTTCCCTCGAACCTGGAGCGGTAAGGATAGGATGATGCTGGAATATCGCGACCCAGAGCCCAAGCTCGACGCAATGATCGGGTGCCTAACCTATCAAAGCCAAGCGGCGGCTGAGCCTTCTTCGAATGAGCTGGAACAGCTGGTCGAGCGCGCCCGCACGCGCAACCGGCGGCACGGTGTCACAGGCATGCTCCTGTATGAAGATGGCCGATTTGTGCAAACGCTCGAAGGGCCCCCGCAAGGGCTCAACGTGATCTGGTCATCGATCCAGAGGGACGAGCGCCACAAGGATATCGAGGTGCTTTCGCAGCACCTGGTGTCGGGCCGGATATTCTCCGACTGGGATATGCTGCTCTATCGCAAGCTTGATCAGACGCCCAAATCGTTTCTGGAACGCCTGCGCCAGCGCAACCCGCTGGCCAAGCATATCCCCTTGCTGGTCAAACTGGCTCTCGACGCGAACGAGCCGGCGCTCAACGATATGTTTGCGCGACTGACTGAAAAAGGCTGGGCGGGCGATGATATTGTACGCGATCTGCTCGAACCGGCAGCCCGTGCGATGGGCGATGCGTGGCTGGCCGACGAATGCAGCGAGTTTGACCTGACCCTTGGGCTGGGCATGCTGCAAATGGCGGGTCATGCGGTGCGTTACCGAACGAACCCGGACGAGCTGCGCGGCAGCCAATACACGATCCTGCTCGCATCGGCGCCGGGCGAGCCGCATATCTTTGGTCCCTCGCTCTTGGCGGATCAGCTTACCGATGCGGGCTGGTCAGTGGAAATGGTGTTTCCCACCAGCAACGAAGCGCTTCAGAACCAGCTCAACGAACAACAACCCGACGCGGTCGATATCGCGCTGTCGGATGCGCTGCCTCGTCACAGCAAGGTGTCCAGATTGCGCGAGACGGTTGAGCAATCGCGCTGGTCAGTGTCTGATCACCCATTGGTTGTTTCGGTTGGCGGACGCCTCTTCGCCGAGGCCGCGGCCACAGCCGAAATCGTCGGCGCGGATCACGCGCGCCAGTCGATCGCAGGCACGCGCCTGAGCTTGCGCGAACTGGTCGAGCGAACCCGGGCGTCAGGCGAAGTAACCGAGGGACAAACCTCCGACTAAACGAATGCGAGGGCGGCGATACGCCGCTCTCGCATTCGCATATCCACCTCGCTGTCCGGCAGCTCAGCTCCAAGCCGCGTGCGGCGCTATGCGGTGTTCGCCCTTGATCCAGCGAACAGTGCCTGATGATGCGCGCATGACGACGCTTTCGGTGGTCATGATCGTCGCGCCGCTGGCTTTCTTGCGCTTCTTAACCCCTTCGAGCAGCGAGCCCGAGGTCACGCCAGTGGCGGCGAAAATGCAGTCGCCCATGGCAAGCTCTTCCAGTTTGTAGATCTTGTTGAGGTCGGTGATGCCCCACTTCTTGGCGCGGGCACGCTCATCGTCGTTGCGGAACAGCAAGCGGCCGTTGAACTGGCCTCCGACACAGCGCAAAGCCGCCGCCGCCAACACACCTTCGGGCGCGCCGCCAGAGCCCATATACATGTCGATCCCGGTATCTTGATCCGTCACCGCGATCACGCCCGCCACATCGCCATCGCCGATCAGATGCACGCCGCAACCAATGGCGCGCAACTCTGCGATCAGTTCGGCGTGGCGCGGGCGATCAAGGACGCACACATTGATATCGGCGGGCTCGCGGCCCTTCGCCTTGGCGACCGCTTCGACGTTTTGCGTCGGCGTCATGGCCAGGCTGATCACATCGGTGGGCAGGCCCGGTCCGACGGCCAGCTTGTCCATGTAGACATCGGGCGCGTTGAGCAGATTGCCCTCATCCGCCGCCGCCAGCACAGCGAGCGCGTTCGGACCCGCTTTCGCCGTGATGGTCGTGCCTTCAAGCGGATCGAGCGCGATATCGATCTTGGGCCCTTTGCCCGGCGCGCCGCCAACTTTTTCGCCGATGTAGAGCATGGGCGCTTCGTCGCGCTCGCCTTCGCCAATCACAACCGTGCCGTCCATGTAAAGCCCATCAAAGGCGCGGCGCATCGCTTCGACCGCAGCGGCGTCTGCCGCCTTCTCGTCTCCGCGCCCAATCAACTCCGCTGCGGCCACCGCAGCCGCTTCGGTCACGCGAACCATCTCCAGCACCAGCACGCGGTCGATTGCGTTTTCACCCGACGGTTCCTTTGCAGCCAGAAGGTCGGTAGTGGTGGGCGTGTTCATGGGAGTTTCATCCTTTGAATGGTCTTATGTTCTTCGCAAAGCGCTGTTGGCGCGTTGTGTTTTCGCAGCGCTTAAGCGCAAGGAGCCCGGCTTGTCGAGCAACCCCGACCCCTTTTTCGGATCAAGCCGCCCTTCGCATCGGGTCTGGTGCGTTTTCGCGCTCGGCCTGATGACAAGCGGCGGGCTCGTCTCGGCGCCTTTGGCGGCGCAGGATGACACGGCGGTGACGCCTGAAGACACCGCGACGCAGACCCAGACCGATTCGCGAAACGATGGCGAAGAAGACGAGCAAGAACCGCCAGCCCGGATCAATCTTTCGGTCACGGTACCGCGCGGCGAGGTCAATGTCGCGCAGGCCCAGCAATGCGTGGACGAGGCGGATGCGGGCGAGATCAGCGGCGAGATCGTGGTGTGCCGCCGTTTGGGCGAAAGCGGCGAGAATTATTACAGCGGCAGCGCAGCCGAAGCCCGCAAACGCTACGCGCGCGAAACCGCATTCAAGGGCAGTCCAGCCACGCCCAATGTTTCCGGCCTGTCCGATAACGGTCGTGGCATCGGAATTGGCGGTGTGCCGCCGCCCGCTTTGATCATCGATGTCGGCGCCTTGCCACCGCCTCCGCCGGGATCGGACGCGGACCGGATCGCGCGCGGCCTGCCCCCGCTCGGTCAGGACGAAAACTTGACCGAGGAAGAGATCCGGCAACGGCGCGAGGCTCTGGGCCTGCCACCGCCCTCGTTCAGCAAGAAAAAGGGCAACTGAGCGGATGGGGGGCGCGAGCAAAGCGGGTTTCGCGACCCTCGGCTTACCGCTCGCCGCTCTGGCCTGCGGGCTGGCGATCAGCGCCGCACCCGCCCTCGCACAAGAGCGCATCCCCATTGATCTTGGCCCCGCGCCTGAAGCCACCAAGGGCGAGCCCCCCGAAGTGGTGGACATTCTTGCCCCTCCTTCAACACCGGGCGCGCCAACAGCGGCGCAAACGCTTGAATGCGATGAGGAAGCCGAAGCGGGCGAGATTTCAGGCGAAATCGTCGTGTGCCGCAAGAAAGTGGATACGTCCGATCGGTTTGCAGGAAGCTATTCGGCCTGGCTTCTGGACTACGCCGAGCGCTCAAAGAATTACAATATGCCCGGCACGCCCGATGTTGCGGGCGGCGGCATCTTTCGCGGAGAGCCCTCGGTCTCGGGTATGTGCTTTATTCCGCCGTGCCCCAAGCCGCCCGCCGTCCTGATCGACGTCGAAGCGCTGCCACCGCCGCCCGTCGGCTCCGACGCCTATTGGCAATCCAAAGGGTTCAGCGCGCGCCCCGGCGAAGGCGAGTTGACACCGGAGGCGCGCCGATTGCTCGAAGAGGAATTGGCTCTTCCACCCAAACCCGATTTTTCTGACGAGGCCAAGCCATGATCAACGCCGCCTCCACCTGCGCAAGCGGAGCGCTTGCCTTAAGCGTCACACTACTGGCCGCGCCCCTGGCGGCGCAGGAACGAATCCCGATCGATCTCGGCCCGGTTGAGCCGATATCAGCCGACGACGAAGACGGGCAGCCCCCAGCGCCTGAACCCGATGAAGGGCGTCTCGTCATCGATCTCATGGCCGAGCCGGAGCTAACGCCGGGCGCACAGCTATCTTATGATGCATGCACCGCCGAACAGGACGCGGCGCGGCTGCGCGGGGAAATCATCGTGTGCCGTCAACGCGAAGATGACGCGGCCTATTCGGGCTTCGACCGGGAAAAGTGGGAGCGCGATTACGCCCGCCGCACGCAGGGCGTTAAGACGCCCAATGTGGCCGGTGCGGGCGGCACACCTATCTATCGCGCTTTGGGATCGATGGTGATGGTCAATGTCAGTGTCAAGCTTGGCGAAGCGCCCGAGCAACCGCTGCTCATCGATGTGTCCGCACTCCCCGAAGCAGCCCCCGGTTCTGACGCAGACCGCATCGCAAGGGGGCTCGCCCCGCTCGACGACGACAAATAGCGGTCAGGCGGGCAGGATCGGCAGCACCAGCGGCGAAGCGGTCAGACTGTCCGAGCCATCGAGCAGTTCCAGCGCCTTGGCGACGTTGCGCTCTGGCCCTTCGTGCACAACCATCGCGACCAGCACTTCGCCGCCATCGCGTCCGCGCCCTTGTTGGATCAGGCTCTCAATCGAGACATTGGCATCGCGCATTGCGGCGGTGATCTCGGCAAGGACGCCGGGCCGATCATTCACGGTAAAGCGCAGATAAGCGCGCTCCAGCCGATTACCCGGTTCCGCCGGTTGAAGCGAGGCGAGCTGCGCGACCGGCACGGAAAACGGCGCGCCGACCTCGCCGCTTGTCTCCCATGTGCGCGCGATATCGATGAGGTCGGCCACCACCGCGCTCGCCGTGGGGCCATCGCCCGCGCCCGCGCCCTGAAACAGCAGGCGGCCCGAGAAATTCCCTTCGGCAACGACCGCGTTGGTCGGGCCATCGACGGGAGCCAGAGGGTGATCCTTGGCGACCAGACAGGGGCGCACGCGTTGCAGCAGCGTCCCTTCGGCCACGTCCGCTTCGGCAATCAGGCGAATGACAAAGCCCAGCGCGTCCGCCTGCGCGATATCAGCGGCGCGCACGGCTACGATTCCCGTGGTGCGCACAGTGGCGAAGTCGAGCCGTGTGCCGAACCCGATGGTCGCCAAAATCGCCAGCTTGTGCGCAGCGTCGATCCCTTCGATGTCGAAGGTCGGATCGGCCTCGGCGTATCCCAACCGCTGCGCCTCAGCCAGCGTTTCGTCAAAATCGGCGCCCGTCGCCTCCATCTCGGACAAGATGTAATTGCAGGTGCCGTTAAGGATGCCGTAAACCTTGGTCAGCGCGTTAGCGGAGGTGCCCTCGCGCAGACCCTTTACCACCGGAATGCCGCCCGCGACCGCCGCTTCGAATTTGAGCGGTGACCCCTTCGCCTCGGCCTCGGCGGCGAGCGCCAAGCCGTGATGCGCGATCATCGCCTTGTTGGCGGTCACCAACCCTTTTCCAGCGGCCAGCGCGGCGCGCGACAACGCCAAAGCGGGGCCATCGGAACCGCCCACCAATTCGAGCACGACATCAACGTCGGCGCGGCCCGCAAGCGCGGTCATGTCGTCCTCCCACGAAAACCGCTCATGGTTGACGCCGCGATCCTTGGTACGGTCGCGCGCGCTGACGGCGGTGACCTCAATCGCGCGGCCGGCCCGGGCGGCGATCAGGTCGCGATTGGTGTCGAGCAAGCGGATGACGCCGGCCCCCACCGTGCCAAGACCGGCGATGGCAACGCGCAAAGGCGAGGTGGAAGGGGCGTCAGACATGAAGGGCGGATCCTTGGCAAAGAGGCAATCGCGATGAACGAAGATCTGCGCTTACCCGCGCCGCTCTGATGGTCAAGCGCTCAGCGCGAGGCTGTTAACCAGTCGGCGCTTCGGTAATAGACCGCGCGCACGACCCAAGCGAAGTCATCATGTAGGCGTAATCGGTCGCCGCGAGACGCCTGGCGCCGGGATCACGGGCGAGGTTGGCCGCGCTCGGCAAAGCGGGGGGTAAGGAGCACGCCATGCGATACCAGCGCAAGGTCTCTGGCTCTGGTGCGCGCGCGGACGAATCGATGATTTCTCCCCAGGACACGCCCCAGGCCGGCCGCTGGCCCGGTCGCCGCAGGACCGTGACCGACACGGGCGATCGGTCGGCGGTTTTCAGAAAGATCTGCGTTTCGGATTCGCCCGCCAGCGTGCCGGGCACCGCCAGCGCGTCCCGGATCCCGGTGATAATCGGCGGCTGGCCCGGGGCGACGAGGCTGGTAAGGATCGGTCGCAAGCGAGCTTCGAGCGCAGGGGTATAGGCCAGTTGCGAGCTGGGATTGGCAAGCTGCAACTGTGTTTCACCCTTTGGGCCACGCCCGCTTGTGTTGGCAAAAAGCAGCATCTCGCGCTTTTTAAGCTTGGGCGCTTTGCCTTTGTCTGTCAGCGGCACATCGACCAGGTAGACCAGTTGCTCGCCTACGCCCTTCGTGCCAGCGATCAGGGCGACAGTATCCGCTTCAATGTAAAGCCGCGCGAATCCCGGTTCGAGGCCCGGAGCCCGTTCCGGCTTTACCGTCGTCTGTCGGCGAATCTGCGCGCGTACAACGACTTCGCTGCGCTCCGCCAAGGTCACAAAATCAACATATGTCGCGCGCGCGGCCAGACTTTCAGGCGAACCGAGGGCAGCGTCGGCTGAACCGTTCGACGAATTTTGCGCCCGCGCTTCGCTCCGCGCATTCGGGGCGAGACACAGCGCGCCCGCTAACAGCCCGAAGGCCATGATTTTATTCGTAAATTTTTCGTTAACGCGGGTCATTCCAAGGGCACCTTGCGAGTTGATTTGTCGCTTTCATACAGTGCCTGACACTACAGAACGAGCCCTTTGAATCACGCCTGAACCGATAAAGCGTTTGATTGACTAGGTGTTGACCGTTAGAGCGTGGAGACGTTCGCGGCGGTCTTGGCAGCAATGGCCGACGCAAACATATGCCATAGCGCACGGGGAAGAGTACGCATGGCATTCCGGATGGGCGCGCTCTTCTTTCGAAGGCACGCGGTGTTCGGTTGGGAGGACCAGAGTTTAGGGATTCACGAACCCGGTAACTGATTCGCCGGGACGTGGAACGCATGCCGACGCAAGTTGGCGATTAGATGGAGAGAAATCAGCCGAATGTCGTACGTTGATCAAGGAATGACGGGAAGTAAGCTTACTTCCCTACTAATCTCGATCGGCATCGTGGCAGGGATAGGCCTCGCGATGATCATCGGCCTCGCCGTTGACGCCGTCAAAAAAGAAATTGAACGCGTCACGACGATCGACATCGAGGAGCCACCCCCTCCCGAAGAGCCGCCTGAGCCGCCGCCAGAGCAACCTGAGCCAGTGGCTCCGCCGCCGCCTGTCGCGCCGCCCCCACCGATCAGCATCGCACCGGCTCCGCCGCCGATTGTGACGACGCCGACGATCCCACCGCCCGCTCCGCCGGCGCTGGTGATCCCGCCGCCGGCACCGGTCGCGCCACCGGCTCCGCCGCCGCCGCCTTCACAGGCGCGTCCGGCCACGCCCAAGGGCTTGAATCGTTGGTCGCGTCGTATTTCCGAAAACTATCCCTCGCGCGCTCTGCGTGAGGAAGTGGAAGGTAATGTCGGCGTCAGCGTGACAGTCGGTTCGAATGGCCGCGTCACAGGCTGCCGCGTTGTCCGCTCGAGTGGATCATCCGTGCTCGACGACGCTGCGTGCAAGGGTATGCAACGCTACGCACGCTTTAACGAAGCGCTGGACGCTGGCGGAAACCCGACCTCGGGCTCCTATGCGACCACGATCACGTATCGACTTAACTAAACGAATTATTGGCCCCGGCCTCCCACGCGGTTGAGCCGGTGCCAGGGGACACTCTTTAAAAGGACTATTTCGCCATGTTCACGTATCTTATTGCTGCCGCAGAAGCTGCGCCGGAAAACAAGTTTGGCTTCATGCAAGCCATGGAAGAAGGCGGCCCCGTCGCCTGGTCGATCCTCGCCGTCATGGTCATCATGAGCGTTGGTTCGTTCTACATCCTGTTCTCGAAGCTGTTCGAACAGAACAAGGTGATGGGCCAGTATCGCAAGGGTCGCGCGGCTTTCTGGAAGGCTTCGGGCCTCAAGGACGGCGCTCTCAAGTTTGAAAAGAACTCGGCTTGGCGCCAGCTCGCCGACGACGCCGTCAAGGCTCGCGACGATCACGCCAAAATGCACGGCGCCGGCAGCGAAGCCAGCTACGTCGAGGACAACCTCGCGCACAGCCAGGAAACGATCAACGCTGCGCTTTCGGGCGGCCTGTCGTTCCTCGCTTCGGTCGGTGCGACCGCGCCGTTCATCGGCTTGCTCGGCACGGTGATCGGGATCTACCGCGCTCTGATCAACATCGGCATCGAAGGTTCGGCCTCAATCGACAAGGTTGCCGGCCCGGTTGGTGAAGCGCTCATCATGACCGCCATCGGCCTGCTGGTCGCGGTTCCGGCCGTGCTGGCGTTCAACTGGCTGCAGTCGCGCAACCGTCGCATCGCCGCGATGATGACCGACTTCTGCAACGACATCCTCGCTTACATCGGTTCGGACGGCACGATCAAGCCGGCGGTTCAGGGCGCTCCGGCAACCAAGCCCGTAGCGAAGCCGGCTGCCAAGCCTGCGACCACCGCTGGCGGCGCGAAGCCCGCTACCAAGTAAGCGGTCCAAGAGATTTGGGGGCCAAACCACCCGCGTTTGGACAGCGTTTGGCCCCTCCTCTTTTTCCCTTACTCATCTGACCATTTTGGGCCCTGATCGGGCGCTGTCAGACAAGTCAGAATAGGACGTATCAATGGCAATTTCGATGAGCGGTTCGGGCGAAACCCCGATGTCGGACATCAACACGACCCCGCTGGTGGACGTGATGCTGGTTCTTCTGATCATCTTTCTCATCGCGGTTCCGGTGGCGATCCAAACGATCGAACAGCTGGAAATCCCGATCCTTGAGATGGAAGAATCGAAGGACAAGGTTGAGAACCTGCAACTTACCGTCAGCACGACCGATGCGAGCGGCAACACCGCCGGCCTCGTTCGTAGCGGCTTCACTGGCGCGACGCGCGGTGGCGAATGCCGGATCTACATAAACAACATCACGCCGGTGAACTCGGAAGAACTCTACGATAAGGCGTTTGCGCGTCTTGACGCGATCGTCTCGAACTATCCGGGCGGTGCCGAAGCGATCGTGGACGACCCCGAAGCGATCCCGCAGGTTCACATTCGCGCCGACAAAGAAGCGCCTTGGAAGTGCGTGGCCGGTGTCATCTACAACGTGCAGGCCGCCGGTTATCCGATCGTGGGCTTCATCTCGAACCCGGTCGACCCGAACGGCTGATCGCCGGATCGGACAATAGGATTTAAGGAGAACTCACATGGGTATGTCTGGAGGTAAGCTCGACGGCGAACCGATGCTCGACATGAACATGACACCGCTGATCGACGTGCTTTTGGTGCTTCTGATCATGTTCATCATCACCATCCCGATCGCAACGCACTCGGTGGATATCGATCTTCCGGCGGATAGCCAGAACACGCCGCCGCCGCCGATTGATCCAGTGAAGAATAAGCTGGTAATTGACGCAAACGACCAGCTGCTTTGGAACGCGCAGCCGATCTCGTTGGCAGGTCTTGACGCTAACCTGCGTGATTCCACCCAGATGGCGGTTGAGCCGGAACTGCAATTCGAACCCGACGCGATTGCCAGCTATGATCGCTCAGCCAAGGTGTTGCAGCTTATTAAGCTAAGCGGTGTCACGAAGTTCGGCTTTGTCGGCAACGAAAAGTATCGCACGTTCAACAAGGAATAGCGGTCCAAACCGTTTGAACGGCTTGGTGAGGGCGCCCCGGTTCAACCGCGGCGCCCTTTTTTGCGCGCGCGACCTCCGAGCGACCCATACGCCTTGTTTTAAATCGAGAGCACCGAGCAGACCGAAGAAACACCGAACTAATCACCATCCAGATCTCTGGGCCCATCGGTCGGTTCAATCCGCATCGCCTCGCCAATGAGGCCCTCGGCTTCGATCAAAAGCTCATCGTCCACCGCCCCTTGCGGCACGGCTTCGCGCCCGATCATCGTCATGACGGGTACGGCGAGCGGGGAGACGCGGTCAAGCTCGACATGGACCAGCTCGCCCTCCGAGCGCTCCAGAAGGTCTGCAAGCCGCCCGACATCGGTCATCCGCGCGCGCGCGTCAGCCCACGCCGCTTCGAGCAGTATGTGATCGGGCTCGTACTTCTTGAGCACGTCGTAAATGAGGTCGGTTGAAAAGGTGACTTGCTTGCCCGTCTTACGCTTTCCGGGATGCTGGCGCTCAACGAGCCCGCTGATCACCGCAACCTCGCGAAACGCGCGGCGCAGCAAGTGGCTTTCCGTGACCCAATCGACAAATTCATCGGTGAGAATGTCCGGCGACAAAAGCGGCACCGGATCGCGCACGGGCTTTAGCCCCCACACCGCCAGCGTGTAATCGTTGGCGACAAACCCGCCCGGCATGAGCCCGCGATCCTCCATGCGCCGCGTGATCAGCATGCCCAGCGACTGGTTCGCGTTCCACCCCTCAAAGGTGTAGTAGGTGGTGTAGTGCTTGCCCCCGTGCGGAAAGCTTTCCACCAGCAATTCGCCCGGCGCGGGCAGGCGGCTGCGATAATCCTGCACCTCCAGCCATTCGCGCACATCGTCGGGAAACCGGGCCCAACCCGCGCGGTCAGTCAGCATTTCCTGCACCCGCGTCGCCAGATGCGTGGTGAGCGGCAGGCGCAGTCCACCATAGCTCGGGATCGTCGCCGATGTCTTGGCCGCGCGCACGATGACGTCCATGTCTTTGACGCCTTCCACCTCAAGGCTCATGCCGGAAAAGAAGAAGGTGTCCCCGGCGGATAATTGCGCGGCAAAGCGCTCTTCGACCTTTCCCAGCTGGCGTCCGTTCTTGAAGCGCACCGTGAGCATTTCGGAATCAACGATAATCCCGGCGTTCATCCGATGGCGCTGCGCCTGGTTGGGATGCGCGAGCCGCCACGTGCCGTCCTTCGCGCGGATGATCCGCTTGAATTTGTCGTAGGCCTTGAGCGCGTAGCCGCCGTTCTCGACAAACGACAGCACCCGGTCGAAAGCCGGTTTATCGACCCATGCATAGGCCACGCTTGAACGGATCTCAGCGAGCAGATCGTCTTCGTGAAACGGCGCAGCGCAGGCGCAGGCCATCACATGCTGGGCAAGCACATCGAGGCCCCCGGCGCGAAAATCCTCACCGTCGCGCTGGCCTTCATCGACCGCGTCCTTAGCCGCCATCGCTTCGAGAAATTCGAACCGGTTGCCGGGCACCAGAACCGCGCGGCTCGCGGTGTCCAGCCGGTGTCCGGCGCGTCCGATCCGTTGAAGAAGCCGCGAGGATCCCTTGGGTGCGCCCATCTGCACCACCAAATCGATATCGCCCCAATCGACACCCAGATCTAGGCTCGCGGTGCACACCAATCCGCGCAGCTCCCCCGCCGCCATGGCGTCTTCGACCTTGCGCCGCGCTTCTTTCGAGAGGCTGCCGTGGTGGACACCGATGGGCAGGTGATCCTCGTTCACGTCCCACAGGCATTGGAAGATGAACTCCGCCAAAAAGCGCGTGTTCGTGAAGACAAGCGTGGTGCGGTTCGCCTTGATCTCCTGATACAACTGATCGACCGCCCAGCGCCCGGCGTGCCCGCCCCACGGCACGCGCTCTTCGATGGGCAACAGGATGGTGAGCTCAGCGGGCGCGCCTTCTTCGCCCAGCACCAGATCCGCCGCATGAATTTCGCCGGTGCCATCGACCGCCTGCGGGGCCAGCCATTCACGAAAACCCAGTGGATCCGCCAGCGTCGCCGACAACGCAACGCGCTGCATTTCGGGCGCTAGGGCCTGCAAGCGCGCCAACGCCAGCGCCAGAAGATCGCCGCGCTTGCCCGTCGCAAAGGCGTGCACCTCGTCGATGACGACACGCTTGAGCGTGCGGAAGAGGTCGATGCTTTCCGGATAGGATAACAGCAGCGACAGGCTCTCAGGCGTCGTGAGAAGCACATGCGGCGGCTTGGTCCGCTGGCGTTTCTTGCGATCCGAAGAGGTGTCGCCTGATCGGGTTTCCACGCGGATTGGCAAGCCAATCTCGTCAATCGGCGTCAGCAGATTGCGCTTCACATCGTGCGCCAAAGCCTTGAGCGGCGACACGTAAAGCGTGTGAAGGCCGTCTTCAGGGAGCTCCCCCACGCTGGGCGCGAAGTCGCACAAGGTCGGAAGAAATCCCGCCAACGTTTTGCCCGCCCCGGTGTCGGCGACCAGCAAGGCGTGGCGCCCCTCGCGCGCTTTGGCCAGCATCTCGGTCTGGTGGCGGCGTATGCGCCAATCGCGCGCATCGAACCACGCCTGAATTTCAGGCGGCACACAAGAGGGGTCGAGAGGGTCGGAACGCGCGCTCACGGGGCTTAAGTGGTGCTTTGATGAGCGCGCGGCAAGGCTGGCTCAGATGTCCCCGCGCCCGCTTAGCTTGCGCCTTCTTCCTCAACCCATTCCGCTTCACCATCCGCCTCGGACATCGGCGTATCAGCGGTATCCGGTTCGCGCGCGGCCAAGTCCTCCAGGCTCACGCCTAAAAGGGCCGCGAGCTTGTCCTGTTCTTCCGGGTTGAGCTCGGAAAAGGTGCGGCCCTTGGGAAATTTCTCGGCGATCTCGCCGACATTGCCCATCATGCTGGGCATCGCTTCCATGACCGCGGGCATCATTTCGTTCATCGCTGACATGACCTGCGGATCGGCAAAGATCAAAAAGCTCTCACTCGCGTATTTCTCTCCGACGGGCGTGGCGAAATAAGCGGCGAGATCCGCCAGTTCGTCCTGGGTAAAGCGCACCGCGTAAGCGCGCGCGAGGCCGGCGCGATAGCTCGGCTCGATCTGCACAACGACGTTTGAGATGAGGCTCATCGTCATATCCGCGATTTCCGCGTTGCGCGCGCTCGCGTTGGGGTCGAGCAACGCGACCGCTTCGCCCAGATTGGCATCGTCGACCGATGTCAGTTCGCTGGGCGAAAGGCCTGTCAGTTCCATCAACTGGATCGCGGGCGAACCGGCGATGTTGCCCAGCAGGCTGTCCATCATCGGCGCCATCGTCTCGTCCATCATTTTGGCGTAGGTGCCTTCGGGGAAGAGCTGGAGGACCACGGCCTGCGCGGCGGGGACGCGCGCTTCCTGCTCGGGCGTCAACGGGTCAGCCGTGCCGAAAATGTCACCGAACAAAGAGCTAATCGCGTCCATCTCTTTTTGCATTTCAGCCTCGTCTGGCGACGCGTTGTCCTGCGCCGCGACCGGCACGGCGGTGGCCAAAGCGAGCGCGGAAACCGCAGTGAGGGTCGCGGGGGCGATGGATGCAAGCAAGCGTTTCATGGGGGCTACCTCTCTGATGGGACGCGGCGCAATTGCGCGTTTGTTATGAGCCTTTTCTAAGCGAAGCGGCCGCGGCTGCCCAGCGAATTCGGCGCATTCTATAACCCGGCCACCATGGCAGGCGTAACGCTGGCAGGGCGCCTGAGCATGGCTTTGAGCAACGCAATCTCGACGCGGCATCGCGCCGGATGCGAGATTTCGCGCAGGGCGTCGTTGAACACCGGGCCCTCAAGCTCAAGGTTCGCGCGGGCCTCCGCCACAGCCCAGTCCGGAAAGGCGCTGGCATCGGTGCCAGCCTTGATGATCGCAGCCTCGCGTGCGGTGTTCGCCGAGGCAAAGACCCCGGTGCTCGCCAGCCCTGCGGCCAGCGATTGCTCGAACACGATCCAATCCTCGCGCATCGCGGGAATGCCGTCGAAGAACAGGGCGCTGGTCACTTCACGGCACCCGCCCTCTTCCTGGCCCTGCGCGGTCTGAAGCCACGCCAGATAGAGCTCCGCAATCGCCAGCGCTTGCTCAGGCGAAGCGCGGTGGCGCGCCTTTAGGATGCGCGTTCGCAAGTAGGCGCGCGGGCCTTCGAACGCGGGGTCATCATCGGCCAGGCGATTGGCAAGGTTCCACGCGAGCGGCTGATCACGCTCGCTCAGCGCCGCGTAATCAAAGCTCGACCCAAACAGGGTTGCGACCATAGCGTCGGCGCGCGCGGGATCGAGGTTCGTGGGCTCGGTAGCGCTGTCGGGAGCCACTTCGACGGGCTGAGTCAGCGCCGTGTCTTCGCCGTACGGGACCGGGTTATAGTATTCCGAAACCGCGTCCTCATCTTCGCCCGAGCACATGGCGAAAAGCAGGATGATCGGGAAGATGTAGAACGGCCAGAACCTATCCAGGCGAAACGCTTTGGCAAACTGGCGCGCTTCTTCTTCGAGCGACGGCATCGAAGGGGCGCTGTGGGGTGCCTCAACTGCGCTGACCCCGGTCGTCGGGTCCGTTGAAAGGCGATCATCGCCGAGCCCCCACTCGTCACCCGAATCAGCGTCTTTCGTGACGGGGACGGATACGCGCGGCGCGGAAGGCTTTGCATCGCTCGCACTGTCGGCTTTTGGCGGCTTGGGCGGATCAACAGGCGCAGTAGCTAGCGGCGCGGAAGGCTTTGCAACCGCACGCACCGGCAAAGAAGCGCTCATGGGCGGCGGCGAGGTTTCGGGAAGAAGATCGAGCTCTTCTGGCTCCGGCTCCGGCTCCGGCTCCGGCTCCGGCTCCGGCGGTGGCGGTGGCGGTGGCGGTGGCGGTGGCGGTGGCGGTGGCGGTGGCGGTGGCGGTGGCGGTGTCGGTGGCGGTGGCGGTGGCGGTGAGGGCGCAGGCCTGGTGGCGGAGGTCAAGGTGATCCGCTCCGAATCCTCCCCACGGTCGAGCGCGCGGCGCATTTCAGCCGCCAGAAACAGCGCTTTCTCGCGCGCCTCAGACAATTCGGCAAACGCGGAAACGCGCATCACCTCGGCGTCCAACGCCGCTTTTCGCTCGGCGTAAGCGGCCCGGATCGCCTCGCGATCAGCGGTCGCGGGAATGCCGAGCGCGGACCACGGCCAGCCCTCGCCGTCCGCTGATTTCTCGCCCGTCACGCCCCTGTTCAAATCGCGGTCCAAGCCCCCGTCTGCACCCCGCTCAGTGTCCAACGCTCTCCCCGCGTTCAAGGCCAGACAGCGACAATTGTTCGTCGATCTGCGCGATCAGCCGCTCAAGCCCTTCTTCGCTGTCGCTCTCCGCGCGGGCGACCAGCACGTCTTGCGTGTTCGACGCGCGCAGCAGCCACCAACCATCCGCGGTGTTCACGCGCACGCCATCGGTGGCGTTCACCTCTTCGACGCCTTCGCCCGGATTGGTGGTGAGCCGCTCGGTAATCTCGGTCATGGCGGGGAATTTGCGCGCCTCGTCCACCTGGAAACGCATTTCGGGCGTGTTGAGCATCGGCGGGATCGCGCCGCGCAGATCGGTAACCGATTTGCCCAGCCGAGCCGAGGCCGCGAGCAAACGAATCCCGGCATACAGCGCGTCATCAAACCCGTAATAGGTGTCGGCGAAGAACACATGCCCGCTCATCTCGCCGGCCAGAGGGGAACCTGTTTCCTTCATTTTGGACTTGATCAGCGAATGGCCAGTCTTCCACATCAGCGGCGTTCCGCCATGTTTTGCGACGTGGTCAAACAGCGCGCGGCTCGCCTTTACATCGGCGATAATCGTCGCGCCCTGGTGGGTATCACCCTGGGCGTTGGGCGCGCTGAGCAAATCCTCTGCGTAGATCATCAGCAATTGATCGCCCCAGATCACCCGGCCCTGACCATCAATCGCGCCGATCCGGTCGCCGTCGCCATCGAAAGCCACTCCGAAATCGAGGTTCTTCTCCGCGACGAGCGCGCGAAGATCGACCAGGTTCTCTTCAACAGTTGGATCAGGGTGGTGATTGGGAAAATGGCCGTCAACGTCGGTAAACAGCAAGTGATGCTCCCCGGGGAGTTTGGCGGCGAGCGCTTCGAGAGCGGGCCCTGCCGCGCCGTTGCCCGCATCCCAACCGACCTTGAGATTATCGAGAGCGGCGGCGTCTATCCCGGAGAGGCCTTCGAGAAGGCGCTCGACATACTCGCTCAGGATGTCGCGCTGTGTGACGGTGCCGACGCCGTCGGTCACATCGCCCTCCGCGGCCAGCGCGCCGAGTGTCTGGATATCCTTGCCGAAGAAGGGTCGGCCTTCAAACACCATTTTGAAGCCGTTGTAATCGGGGGGATTGTGGCTGCCAGTTATCTGAATGCCGCCATCCACCTCTTCGGATGACGCTTCGGCGTAGTACAGCATCGGCGTCGCGCTCATCCCGATGCGCACCACATTGCAGCCCGACGCGCTCAGCCCTTCGACCAGCGCGTGTTCGAGCATTGGCGAACTGACCCGGCCATCGTAGCCCACCGCCACCGTCTTTGTGCCCGGCTCGGCCAGACCGCCGCCGGACCGGCGCAGCAGACTGCCGAAAACATGGCCGATCGCGCGCGCGTCATCCGCGCCCAGGGTTTTGCCGATAACGCCGCGAATGTCGTATTCGCGCAGGATGGTCGGATCGAAGGTGTGTTTCATAAATGTTAGTCCCGAAATGCGCTGATGAGCGCCCTGCTATGGGCGCTCAAAGCTTCTGGAATCAAAGTGGTGCGTGTTCGATGGAAGTGGACGCGGATTGTGTCAATCTTGCGATGAACGCTTAACTCTTTGAGGCTGAGTGAGACGGTTCGCCGGATGCACGGTGACGAGAGGAATGCGGTGCCGCCGCACGGGCGTCTTGTGCAGAACCGTCAAACCGGAACGTGTGGTTTACACCGGATCCGGGCCGCCCTCATCCTTCGGCAAACCCGACAAAAGCAGATCGCGCGCATCGTTCGCTTCGTGCACAGCGGCGCTCGTCCCGCCACGGTCGGGATGAACCGAGGCCACCAGGCGTTTGTGCGCGGCCATGATCTCGTCACGCGACGCGTTTGCCGGCACGCCCAGGACACCGCGCGCTTTGGTGATCGCCTGCGCCCGCGTTGGAGGCGGCTTAAGCGCGTCCCACGGCCATTGTCCCAGCGCCCAGCGCCACACGACGCAAATCAGCGCCAGAAGAACCGCAAATTTGATCATGTCAGGCCATTTCCAATTCGCCCTGCGCCTTTTCAAAGGCGGGCAGGTTGAGCGCCTTTATCAAGGTGCGCAATTCCTGGCGCGCGACCAGATGACTTGTGCCCAATTCGCCCAGATGCCCCTTGTCGAGCAGGGTCAGGCCGGATGGGAAGAGCTCGCGATAGATCACGCGTTCCGACAGGCCTTTGACCGCGCGAAAGCCGACGCGCTGCGACATGTCTTTAAGCGCTTTTTCCAGCCGCGCCTGGTTCTTCGCTTCTACAAAACCGGTGCGGTTGCGAACCACGATCCAGTCCATTTCCGGGCGGCGCTCCTGCAAGGTCTGACGGCTGCGCCGCATCCGCGCTTCCCACACCAGTTCGGCGAAGAAGGACAGCTTCTTAACCTCGAACGTATCGCCATCGACCTGACCGATGAGATCAAAATCGACAAAACTGTCATTAAGCGGCGTGACCAGCGTGTCCGCGTTTTCGACCGCGACGCGCGCGAAGGGGTCGTCTTTTCCCGGATTGTCGACGATCAGGAAATCGGTGTCCTGCTCCAGCCGCGCCATGGCTTTGAGCAGGTCTTCGGTCGTCTCACCCTTGAACACTTCGGCGGCGGGCGTGGGCAGATCAATCCCGCGCTTTTGCATCGTGATGACGCGGTTTTCCAGATAGCGGAACGTGGTGCGCTGGCGCGGGTCCAGATCGAGCATCGTCACGCGGGCGCCCAGATAGGACAGCGCCACCGCGACATGCACCGCGCTCGTCGATTTGCCTGTCCCGCCCTTTTCGTTCGCGAAGACGATGCGGTGGGCCACGCTGGCTTTAGAGCTTTGGGTCATCGCGGGCGGGTCCTTTGTCCGGCGGGGGCAACAGCCGCTTGTGAGAGGGCTTGAGGATTGTCTAGGGGTGCCTGAACACACTCGTAAAGGGGTCAGACCAGTGCAAACCACAAGCACGATCGAAGCGTTGCGCGCGATCATAGCAGCCTTGCGCAAGCCCGGCGAGCGCGCCGCGCCACAACGCATCGGCCTTGTCCCCACCATGGGCGCTCTGCACGAAGGGCATCTCACTCTGGTTCGCCGCGCGCGCGAGGAATGCGACCATGTGGTCGCTTCGATCTTTGTGAACCCGACCCAGTTTGGCGAGGGCGAAGACCTGGACGCCTATCCGCGTCAGCTCGAAGAGGACGCGGCGATGCTGGAGGCGGAGGGGTGCGCGCTCTTATGGGCTCCCGATGTCGCCGCGATGTACCCGCAAGGCGCGCGCGATTTTGCCACCAGCGTCTCGGTCAAAGGGGTGAGCGAGGGGCTGTGCGGCGCGGATCGGCCCGGCCATTTTGACGGCGTCGCGACCGTGGTGTGCAAATTGTTCAACCAGGTGCGCCCGGACATGGCGTTTTTTGGCGAGAAGGATTTTCAGCAGCTCGCGGTCATCCGTACCATGGCGCGCGATCTGGACCTCACCGCGCCGCCCGCGCACCAGATCATCGGCGTCCCGACCATGCGCGAAGCCGATGGTTTGGCGATGTCGAGCCGCAATCGGTATCTATCGCCCGAAAACCGCGCCGCCGCCGCCACTTTGCCTGCTGCGATGAAAACCGCGAAGGCCGCGATTGAAGCGGGCGCTGATACGGCCAAAGCGCTGGCCGATTTGCAAGCTGAACTGATCAAGGAGGGCTTTTCCAGCGTGGATTACGCGGTGCTGGCCGACGCCAATTCTCTGGCCGCCATTGACGCGCTGACCAGCGCATCCGCCCGGCTGCTGGTGGCCGCGCGCATCGGCGGCACCCGTCTGATCGACAACATGGCTGTCGGCTAGGCCATGGGCATTTTGCGAGTTGACGCTCACCCCGGTGTGATGGCAAGAGCGCGCTCCACGAGCGGGCGGGTATAGCATAGTGGTAATGCACCAGCCTTCCAAGCTGTGTAGAGGGGTTCGATTCCCCTTACCCGCTCCAAGCGGCCTAGTCCGAAGCTCGCTGACGCTCGCGCCATAGCCACCCGCTCCCTCCGCCCTTCCACCCGGATCGTACTCCGGAGTGATAATCCGGATGGAAGGGCGGAGGGAGCGGGTGGCTTGGGCCCCAACAACAAAATCTACAGTTGCATTGTGCAGCGCAGCGTATAGCTGGTTTTGCATGCGCACGTTGACCCATCTCGAACGGCTTGAAGCCGAGAGCATTCACATCTTTCGCGAAGTCGTGGCTGAGGCTGAAAACCCGGTCATGCTCTATTCGGTGGGCAAGGATTCGTCTGTCATGCTCCACCTGGCGCGCAAAGCGTTTTACCCTGCGCCGCCGCCCTTTCCGATGCTGCATGTCGCGAGTGGGTGGGACTTTCAGGCGCTGCTCGACCACCGCGACAAGACGGTCAAGGAATACGGGCTGGAACTGATCGTTGCGCAAAACGACGACGCCGAGGAACAGGGCATCAACCCGTTCGACACCGGCAGCGCGCTCTATTCGCAGGCTCAACTGACCGATCCGCTCAAAAAAGCGCTCACTGCGCACGGTTTCGACGCCGCCTTCGGTGGCGGGCGCCGCGATGAGGAGAAAGCGCGCGCCAAGGAACGCGTTTTCAGCTTCCGCACCGCCGCGCATCGCTGGGATCCCAAGAACCAGCGCCCGGAACTGTGGAACCTCTACAACGCCAAGAAGAACAAGGATGAGAGCATCCGCGTCTTCCCAATCTCGAACTGGACCGAGCTCGATATCTGGCAGTATATCGCTCTCGAAAAGATCGACATCGTGCCGCTCTATATGTCGCAAAAGCGCCCGACCGTGACGCGCGACGGGCTAATCCTGGTGGTCGATGATGACCGGTTCCGTTTCGAAGAAGGCGAAGAAGTGGTCGAACGCTCGGTCCGCTTCCGCACATTGGGGTGCTATCCGCTCACCGGCGCGACCGAGAGCGATGCGACCGATATGAACCTCATCATTCAGGAAATGCTGCTCGCCACCGGGTCGGAACGCCAGGGCCGCGCGATTGACAAGGGACAGTCAGCCTCAATGGAAGACAAGAAGCAAGAGGGGTACTTCTGATGACGCAAGACTCCTCCTTCCAGACCGAAGCGCTGATCGCCGAGGACATCGACGCCTATCTCGACCAGCATCAGCACAAGAGCCTGCTGCGCTTCATCACCTGCGGCAGCGTAGATGATGGCAAATCGACGCTGATCGGGCGCCTGCTCTACGATTCGAAGATGATCTTCGAGGATCAGCTGGCCGCGCTGGAAAGCGACAGCGCCAAACACGGCACGCAAGGCGAAGAGATCGACTTTGCGCTGCTGGTCGACGGGCTGGCGGCTGAGCGCGAGCAGGGCATCACGATCGACGTCGCCTACCGCTTCTTCGCGACCGAAAAGCGCAAATTCATCGTCGCCGACACGCCGGGCCACGAACAATACACGCGCAACATGGTTACCGGCGCATCGACCGCCGATCTGGCGATCATCCTGGTCGACGCGCGCAAGGGCATTCTTCAGCAGACCCGCCGCCACTCCTACATCACGCACCTTCTGGGCATTCGCCATCTGGTGCTGGCGGTGAACAAGATGGACTTGGTCGATTACGACCAGACCACCTTTGACCAGATCGTGGCCGACTACGAAGCTTTCGCCAAGGAAGTGGGCATCGAGAGCTTCACCGCGATCCCGATTTCCGGGTTCAAGGGTGACAACATCACCGCCTCCCCTTCGGCCAGCACGCCGTGGTACGATGGCCCCGCGCTGATCGTGCATCTGGAGACGGTTGAGCTCGCCAACACCGCCGCGCAGGACCGCAGTTTCCGCATGCCGGTGCAGTGGGTGAACCGCCCCAATCTCGACTTTCGCGGCTTTGCCGGGCTGATCACCGACGGCACGGTCAAGCCGGGCGACGGGGTGCGGATTGTCCCCGCAGGCAAGACAAGCGTGGTCAAGAGCATTTCCACATTCGATGGCGACCTCAGTGAGGCGGTCGCCGGTCAGTCCGTGACTGTCACGCTTGAGGACGAGGTCGATTGCAGCCGCGGCGATGTGATCGCTGCCGCCGGCGATCCGCCCGAAGCCTCCGATCAGTTTCAGGCGACCTTTGTCTGGATGGACGAGGCCGCACTCAAACCGGGCCGGGGCTATTGGCTCAAACTCGGCAGCCAGATGGTCACCGCCACCGTGCAGGCCCCGAAATACGAGATCGACGTCAACAGTCTGGAGCACCTCGCGGCCAAGACGCTTGAGCTGAACTCCATTGGTGTGGCCGAATTTGCGACCGACAGACCGATCACGTTCGAGCCCTATTCGACCTCGCGCCAGCTCGGCGGGTTCATCCTGATCGACAAGTTCACCAACGCCACTGTGGGCGCCGGGATGATCGACTTCAGCCTGCGCCGCGCGCAAAACGTGCACTGGCAGGCGACCACGATCACGCGCGATGATCACGCGAGCATGAAGAACCAGACACCGCGCGTGCTCTGGTTCACCGGCCTTTCTGGCTCAGGCAAATCAACCATTGCCAACGAGGTGGAGCGTAAACTGGCGATCATGAACCGCCACACCTTCCTGCTGGACGGCGACAATGTGCGCATGGGCCTCAACAAGGATCTGGGCTTCACCGAAACCGACCGGATCGAAAACATCCGCCGCATCGGCGAGGTCGCGAAGCTGATGACCGATGCGGGCCTAATCGTCCTCACCGCCTTCATCAGCCCGTTCCGGGCCGAGCGCCGCATGGTGCGCGAAATGATGGGCGAGGGCGAGTTTATCGAAGTCTTCGTCGACACGCCCCTGAACGTCGCCGAGGCGCGCGATGTGAAGGGCCTGTACAAAAAAGCACGCGCGGGTGAGATCAAGAATTTCACCGGGATCGACAGCCCCTACGAGCCGCCCGAAGCGCCAGAAATCACGGTCAACACCGTGGCGATGACGCCGTCTGAGGCGGCGGATTACATCATCGACCAGATCCTTCCTCTCAAGTGAATGAGGCCGAGATGAACCCTGCCGACATGACCGACGCCGAACTCGCCGCGCATCTAGCCGAGGTCGCGGGGCACATCCTGTTGAACGTGCGCGACAGCGGCGTGTTCGAAGGCAAGGCGCTGGGCAAAGCGGGCGATGCAACCGCGAACGAGTTTCTGTGCCACGCCCTGCGCGCGGCGCGGCCGGATGACGGCTTGCTCTCGGAGGAAGAAAAGGATTCCACCGAGCGCTTGTCCAAATCGCGCGTCTGGATCGTCGATCCGGTCGATGGCACGCGCGAATATGGCGAGCAGCGCAGCGATTGGGCGGTGCATGTGGGCCTGGCGATTGATGGCGTGGCGCATACCGGCGCGGTGGCTTTGCCGGGCCTCGACGGCGGAACCGTGCTCCGCACCGATCAGGTGAGCGATCTTCCCGAAGCAAACGCGAAACCGCGTTTTCTCGTCAGCCGCACGCGCCCGGCCAAAGAAGCGGTTGCGGTGTCCGAGGCGCTGGATGGAGAGCTTGTCGGCATGGGCAGCGCGGGCGCAAAAGCCATGGCGGTCGTGCGCGGTGAAGCGGAGATTTATCTGCATTCGGGCGGCCAGTACGAATGGGACAGCTGCGCACCCGTTGCGGTGGCGCAGGCCTACGGGCTGCATTGCTCGCGCATTGATGGATCGCCGATCCGTTATAACGCGCAAGATACTTACCTGCCCGATTTGCTGATCTGCCGCCCGGAATGGGCGCAAAAGGCGCTCGACCTAGTCGCCGGTCTCGACTGACATTTCGGCGTTGGAAGGCGCTGGCGTTTCGGCATCAACTTCCGACTCAGGCGCAGCCGGGGCGCTCGCAGCGATTTCGATCTCTACCCGCCGATTGGCCGCGCGGCCTTCCTCATTGGGAGAGCCATCGGGAAGCGCGTTGGGCTCGGTCGGGTTTTGCTCCCCAAAAGCGATAACCGTTATCCGCGTTTCGTCGATGCCTTGATCAATCAACCATTGCGCCACCGCGAGGCCGCGGTTTTCGGACACTCTGAGGTTAGCCCGGTCGCTGCCTGAACTGTCGCTGTGCGCCCGCAAGGTAATCGGCTGGCCAAGCGGTGTCGCTGGCGAGGCCAAGGCCTCCTCCAGCGCAGCAATCGCATCCGCATTGAGCTCGCGGCCACCCTCGGGAAAGCCGATCGTTGCCGTGTAGGGCTCCGGGGCCTCAGGAGTCGGCTCCGCTTCGGGCAGCTCGATCTCGGGACGCAGGATCGACACAGTGTCGTCGACCTCTTCGCTCACCTGTTCGGTGGCTTCTTCAGGCGCGGTTTCTTCGTCTGAAGAAGAACACGCGCTCAATGCAATGGGGGCCAAACACGCTAAAAGGAACGCCGGGGCAAGGCGGCGAGAAGGGTTCAACGAAGCGGTGCGATATGAGTGTGTCATGCGGGTTTCGTCTGAGGCGGGAGGAAAGAAAGCACGGTGTCACCAGCGCGCGGCGTAGGCTTGGCGGCGTGGGTAAAGAAGCGCAGCTCGCCGCCCTTGCGCACCAACAAAAGCCGATTGGTGCTGTCCGGCATATTCTCTTGCGCCTGTTCGAAATCGAAGGTGTCAGACAATTTGGTCTTGCGAAAGCCCCAGCCTTGCGCCGTGCGCTCAGCGACCTCGTCGACGCCAAAGCCGCTTTCAAAAAGCGCGCGCCCGCGAAGGGCTTCGGGCAGCGCGTTCTTGTTATCACCCTGCTCGTTCTGGCCCAGCTGGTAGACTGAATCGCGTCCGATTTCATGCGCAAATTCGCTGCATACGAGGGTGTTATACGCCTCATTCTGCGTGGCGGCGATCAACACCTGGTAGGGCGATAGATCGAGATTGTGTTCGGTCGCCTCGTTCAGGATTTCGCCGTGATAGAAGGGAAGTCCTTCACGCCGCGCCGCGCTGAGGCGTTGCCAGCTGGAATCGACGATCATGACCGGGGTCGAAAGCGCCTGGACCTGCTGCGCAAGCGCGATGGTCCAGGGCGTGGAGCCCACGATCAGGATGCCAGGGCGCGTATCGCCTTTGACGCCCAGCCATTTGGCCACGATATCGATGGTAAAGCCGTGCGCGATGACCGTGGCCACCACGACCGCAAAGCTGAGCGCGGTGAGAACCTGCCCGTCATTATAGCCAAGCTCGGACAGGCGCAGCGAAAACAGGCCTGAGATCGCAACCAGCACGATACCGCGCGGGGCGATCCAGCCGATGAAAATGCGCTCGTTCCACGGCACGCTCGATCCCAGAAGGCTGATGAGCACGGTCAGCGGGCGGACCACGAATAACAGCGCCGCAACAAACAGCCAGAAACGCAAGCCAGCGGATTGGGTGGGATCGAGATAAGCGAGATCACTGAGGGTGAGGCTCGAGGCCAGCAAGATGAAAATGCCGGAGACCAGCAGAACGGCGACGTTCTCCTTGAACGGGTGGATCGAGCGCAGGCTGCTGAACCCGGTATTGGCCAGCGTCACGCCCATCACGGTCACTGCGACAAGGCCCAGCTCATGCTCGATCTGGTTGGTCACGACGAAAACGCCGATCACAGCGGTGAAGAGCACCGGTACTTTGAGGTATTCCGGGATCGCCCCGCGCGGGAACAGATAAGCGATAAGGCGCGCTGCCGCGTATCCGATCAGACCCGCCAGCACAGCGGCAATGATGAGCGGCGGGACCACATCGAGGAGGCTGGCCTCGGGTCCTTCTTCGCGCAGGAAATGAAAATATTCATAAGCGATCACAGCGCACAGGGCGCCGATGGGATCGTTCACAATGCCTTCCCATTTGAGAATGGCGTTTGGCCGGGTCTGGACTGTCGCTTGCCGCAGGAGCGGGATCACGACGGTCGGTCCGGTCACAATCAGGATCCCCGCAAACAGGATCGCCACGGGCAGAGCGAGCCCGGCGATCTGGTTAGCGGCCACGGCACCCAGCGCCCAGCCTACGATCACGCCGATCGTCGCAAGGCGATAAACCGCGCTGCCCGAATGGCGCAGCTCTCGCAGATCAAGGCTTAGGCCGCCTTCAAACAGGATCAAGGCGACGCCGATATTGACTGCCGGGACCAGCAAGTCGCCAAAGGCTGCAGCCGGATCAATGAGTCGATAGCCCAACTCGCCCGCGACCGGACCAGCCAGAAAGCCTGCGGCAAGCATCAGGACGATGGCAGGCCATCCAGTGCGCCATGCAATCCATTGCGCCCCGATACCGAGGACGCCGATTGCGGCGAGCATGAGCGATTGGCTTTCCATGAGGCTTGCGGGTCTTGCGGTCCTTTTGAGGCGTAAGCGAGTCGTAGTCGGGCGAGGCGGTCAGTCGCCGTCGAAATGCATCAAGGCTTCGAAAGCGACCTGCGCTTCTTGCAATTTCGCGGCTCCGCCAAGATCGGGCAGATCGATAACGAAGAGCGCGTTTTCAACCCGCGCCCCGGCGAGACGGAGCAATTGCGCGGCGGCCAGAGCCGTTCCGCCGGTCGCAATCAAGTCGTCCACAATGACCACGGTTTCACCCTCTTCAACCGCGCCGGGATCCATTTCAAGACGGTCTGTGCCGTACTCCAGATCGTATTCGATCCCGATCGTTTCGACCGGCAATTTGCCCGGTTTCCGGATCGGGACAAAACCAAGACCGCATTCAACCGCGACCGCTGCGCCAAAGATGAAACCGCGCGCTTCCATGCCAGCAATCTTCTGCGCCCCGGCGGCAGTTGCGAGCGCGCAGAGGTGCTGCACACTTGCGGCCATGCCCTGAGGGTGACCGATCAGCGTCGTGATGTCGCGAAACTGGATGCCAGGCTCGGGAAAGTCCGGAACGGTGCGCACCAGCGTTTTCAGCTCATCGACACTCAATTGCGCGGTCATGCTCGGTCCTCTGATGCCGTAAGGTGGACGCTTCAACGAAAGAACGCCCCACCATCCAACAGTGGACGATGGGGCGTTTGATCTCGTCTCGGGAAAAGGAAGGGAGCCTTTACGATCAGGCTTTCTTCTTTTTCTTCTCAGCCCAGATTTGCTTGTACGAAAGGAAGCCAAGCCCGGTGGCGAACAGCAGGAAGCCGATCACGAACCAGCCGGTCTGCTTGCGCTGCACCAGCGTGGGCTCCGCAGTCCAGGTCAGGAACGCGGCGATATCCTGCGCTTGTTGCTCGAGCGTCGCTTCGGTTCCGTCAGCGTACGTCACCTGGTCGGGATAGAGAGGCTGCCCCATCGCGATATTGGCATTGTAGAAATGCTCGTTGAAGTAGAGACCCGGAGGGGTTTCCCATTCTTGACCGCCCGCCAGTTCCTTCGCCTTGGCAAGGTCTTCTGCGGTCGGCTCAACATAGCCTTGCAGCAGCGAATAGACGTATTTGGTGCCGTCCGGGCGCGCTTTGGTGATGAGCGAGAGGTCGGGCGGATACGCGTTGTTGTTCGCCGCGCGCGCCGCCACCTCGTTGGGATAGGGCGACGGGAAGTAATCGGTCGGCTCACCGGGGCGCGTTGAAGCTTCGCCGGTGACAGGGTCGAGACCCGGTACAGTCCAGCTTGCCGCCTCGGCTTGAACTTCCGCTTCGGTGTAGCCCAGCTCTTGCAGGTTACGGAACGCCACAAACTTCATGCTGTGGCAGGCCGAGCAGACTTCTTTGTAGACCTGATAGCCACGTTGCAGCTGCTGGTAATCCCACTTGCCGCCGACACCGTCGAAGGAGAAGCCACCCGCAGGCGTCAGCTTTTCTTCGTGGAAGGCGTAATAGGGGCCCTTGGTCGCCGGCGCGTATTTCAGGGTGTCGGGCACCAGTGACCAGAACAGCAGAATACCGACGAGCACAGCTCCGAACAGCATTCCTCCAAGACGGATTGTCATGACCTAACTCTTTCTCGTTATGGGGTCAGAATTGTCGTTGCAAACGGCGCGTCCGGCCGGCCTCATTCGGCCGGCTGGAGGGAACCGCCGGGCAGATCGCCGCCCGAAGAAGGCGTATCGGCGACCGCCGGTTTGGCCGACTTGTCTGCATCCGTGCCCAGCACCGCATCGGTGATCGAGAACGGCAGCGGCTTGGGAACTTCAATCTGACTGACGATCGGCAGGATCACCAGAAAGTGGAGGAAGTAGTAAGCCGTCGCGATCTGACTGATCAGGATGTAAGGCTGCTCAGCCGGAGCGCCGCCGCAGATCGTCAGGACGATCATAGTCACAACCAGCACCCAGAAGAATTTCTGGAACAGCGGACGATAGCTGCCCGAACGCACGGGCGACTTGTCGAGCCACGGCAGGAAGAACCAGACCAGGATCGAACCAAACATCGCGATCACGCCCAACAGTTTGGCCGGAACCAGCACGATACCGGTGAACGGGATGATAAGGTCGCCGGTGAAGGCGCGCAGGATCGCGTAGAACGGCAGGAAGTACCATTCCGGAACGATGTGGGCTGGCGTCGAAAGCGGGTTCGCTTCGATGTAGTTGTCCGGGTGACCCAACACGTTCGGCGCAAAGAAAACGAAGGCCGAGAAAATGATGAGCACGAGGCCGAGGAACCAGCCATCCTTCGCCGTGTAGAACGGGTGGAAAGGAACCGTGTCGCTCTCGCTCTTCACTTCAACGCCGGTCGGGTTGGACGAGCCGGGGATGTGCAGCGCCCAGATGTGCAGGATTACAACGCCTGCGATCACGAAGGGCAGCAGGAAGTGCAGCGAGAAAAAGCGGTTGAGCGTCGACGCGTTCGGCGCGTAGCCACCCACCAGCCACACTTGCAGCGGCTCACCAATGAACGGAATCGCACCAAACAGACCAGTGATCACCTTGGCACCCCAGAAGCTCATCTGGCCCCAGGGAAGCACGTAACCCATGAACGCGGTCGCCATCATCAAAAGGAAGATGACCACACCAAGCAGCCAGATCATTTCGCGCGGGGCCTTGTACGAAGAATAGAAAAGGCCGCGAAAAATGTGAGCGTAAATGACGATAAAGAAGAAGCTGGCGCCGTTGGCGTGCGCGTAACGCAGAACCCAGCCGTAATTGACGTTGCGCATGATGTGCTCGGTCGAGGCGAACGCGCTGTCGATGTCAGCGGTGTAATGCATCGCGAGCACAACGCCCGTGACGATCTGCACCATCAGGAAGAAGCCGGCGAGAACCCCGAAATTCCACATGTAATTGAGGTTACGCGGCACCGGATATCCGGCGCCGACCGCGTTGTAGACCATCCGGGGAAGCGGAAGTTTTTCATCAATCCACTTTGTCAGGTCTGACTTCGGTTCGTACTGGCTTGCCCAAGCGAAACTCATGGCGTTCTCTCGTTCTTCTCAGTGTAACAGTGTGTTCGTCGTAACAATTACGTTGGCTTAGCCTACGCGGATGACGGCTTCGGTTTTGAATTCAAATTCCGGCACCACAAGGTTTTTGGGAGCCGGGCCCTTACGAATGCGGCCCGCCACATCGTAGTGCGAACCGTGGCATGGGCAGAAGTATCCGCCAAAATCACCCTTGTTCTCACCTTCAGCCGCGCCAAGCGGCACGCAACCAAGGTGGGTGCAAACACCCAGAGTCACAAGAATGGCCTCGTTCGCGGGATTGGTGCGCTCGGCCAGCGTTTGCGGGTCTGGCAGTCCGGCCGCATCATCGGCCTTGGCGGCGGCAATCTCTTGGGGCGTCAGGCGTTTGATGAAGAGCGGCTGGCCACGGAACACGTCCTTGATGCTCTGACCCGCTTCAATGGCGGAGACGTCCACTTCGGTGGTGCTCGCTGCGAGCACGTCTTTCGACGGCCCCATCTGGCTTACGAGCGGAATAATCAACCCGCCCGCGCCAACAGCCGCGGTGCTGACCGCAGCGATGTGGATCCAGTCGCGGCGACGAACGCCTTCCTCTTCGGTGACGGCGTCAGTGGTGGTCATATCAGCTCCGGTGGAAGCCATGTGTCGTTACCCTGCTCTTCTTGCTGCCCGACAATGGCAGACCCGGATGAGCCCACCAGCGCCGCTGGCTCCATAAAGCGAAGCCGTGGCCTTGAATTGAAATATCCCAAGATGGTCTCTTAACGAGCCTGCGACAGTCGCGCAAAAAAGGCCTAGTTCAGCCCAACGTGCTCTTCAGATCCCAACTTGGGCGCGTCAAATACCAGAATTACCTTCGAATCCAACCGTGTTTTGAGCATCGCCCCTTCGCTTTGGTGCAAGCCGTGGAAAATGGAGCAAAATCACAGCGCTATGAGCGCCAGCATTCGACCATAATTCGGCTCACCTGCGATTGAGGCTCTGCGATATGAGTGGTAACGCGCGGGGTGTGGAAAAGTATCCCGACAAAGATCATCGATCTGGTCGATCCCGGCCTCTTTAAGCCGCGCGATGATGTAGCCGGGCAGGTCAAAACGCCAGCGCGCCGCTCCATCGCGAAACGGGGCGGGCGCGAAATGCCCATCATCCTCAGAACTGAAATGCTCACGAAACCGCGCATCCACTTCGTAGTTGGCCTGCGCAATTGTGGGGCCCAGAGCGGCGGCGATCCGGGCGCGGTCCGCTCCCAAAGCCTCCATCGCCGAGATCGTGTTTTCCAGAACCCCGCCCTGCGCCCCTCGCCAGCCCGCATGCGTCGCGCCGATCACGCCCGCGCGCTTGTCCGCAAAAAGGACCGGACCGCAATCGGCCGTGACAACGCCGAGCGCCAACCCCGCTTGGTCAGTCACAACAGAGTCGGCCACCGGGCGGCCCTGCGCGGTGTCGTCCCACGCGGCTTTGACGGTCAAGACGTCGCTCGTGTGCTCCTGATGGGGCGTCACGCAGCGGGCGCCCGGAGCGATAGCGTCAGCCGCAGCGGCGCGCAGCGCGGCCACTTCGTCCGCGCGCCCCGGTCCGCCAAAACCGAACTGGTGCGCGCCGCCCGCTGATCCAAAGAAGCCATGCGCTACGCCGTCAAGCGCGGGCGAGCGTTCGATATCAAAGCGCGCGGCCACGCCCTAACCGTCCAGGCTGCGGGTGACCTGTTCAAACGTGTCGCGCGACAGCCCTTCGGCTTTCGCGATCCGCTCCAGCTCGGCTTTCATCAAGGCCGCGCGCGCCGGCTCGATCCGGCGCCAGCGGCCCAGCGGCGACACAAAGCGCGCCGCGGTTTGCGGGTTGATCGGATCAAGCTGCAGAATGACGTCGGCGATCATGCGATAGCCCGACCCATCAGCGGCGTGGAATCCTTGCGGATTGCCAGCAAAAGCCATGTAGAGCGAGCGCACACGGTTGGGGTTCGACATCGTAAAGTCGCTGTGCTGCGACAGCGCGCGCACATGCTCAAGCACATCGGGATGCAGCGAAAGCGCCTGAAGCGTGAACCATTTGTCGACCACCAGCGCGTTGTCGTCATAGCGCTCGTAAAAGGCTTTCAGGCGATCCTCGCGCAAGGGGCTGTCGAGCCCGCACAGCACCATCAAGGCGCCTTGGCGGTCGGTCATGTTGTCGGCCATGTCGAACTGACGCGCGGCCATGGTTGCGGCAACCGCCGGGTCGCCCGCCGCCATCAGCGCCAGCACTTGCGTCGCCACTTTGCGCGCGCCGACACCAGCGGGATCGCCGAACGGCACCGCATCGCAGCGCGCATAGGTGCCTTCCAATTCGCGCTTGAGGGTGACGGCGATAGCCGCTTTCAACTGCTCGCGCTCTACAAAGATTGCGCCCGGATCCGCCTTGCGTTCCTCTGTGGCCATGGCCTCAAACAGATAAGTCTCGCTAGGCAGGCTCATCAATTCGGCGCGCATGCTGTCATCGAGCGCTTCGTCGCTCAAGATCGCGCGCATCGCGTCGCTGATCGCGGTCTTGCCCGCCGCGCGGCCCGCCTCGTCCAGATCGCCGCTGGCGGCGGAGACCAGGTGGTTGACGCTTAATTCCTGCATCGCTTCGTAACGGGCAAAGGGATCGTTATCGCTCGCGGCAAGGAAAGCGAGATCTTCACCGCTCAGCTCGCGCTCAATGATGACCGGCGCGGTAAAGCCGCGATTGATCGACACGACCGGCGCGGGCCCGGCAAGCGGAAGCGCAAACCTTTCTTCATCGAGCTTGAGAACGATCAGCTGTTCCTCACCAATCGCGCCCGTTTCGCGGCAATGCACCGCCACGCGCAGGGGGATCGGCATCGCGCCTTTGTTGGTTTGTCCGGGCGTATCGGGAATGATTTGGCTCAAGGTCACTTTGAGCCCGCCATCAGCCAGCTCTTGCTTCACCGTCACACGCGGCGTGCCCGCTTGGCGATACCAGCGACGAAACTGCGCCAGTTCCAGACCCGCACCGTCTTCGATCGCTTTGATAAAGTCCTCGCAGGTCGCCGCCTCGCCATCATGGCGCTCGAAATAGAGGTCGGTGCCTTTGCGGAAATTCGCGACGCCAGCCATCGAACGCATCATGCGGATGACCTCGGCGCCTTTATTGTAGACGGTCGCTGTGTAGAAATTGCTGATCTCGCGGAAACTGTCCGGGCGGATCGGATGCGCCAGCGGCCCAGCATCTTCGGGGAATTGCGCGGCGCGCAGGATGCGCACATCCTCGATCCGCTTGACCGCTTCGCCCCGCATATCCTGCGAGAAGAGCTGATCGCGCAGCACGGTAAAGCCTTCCTTGAGGCTCAGCTGGAACCAGTCGCGGCAGGTGATCCGGTTGCCCGACCAATTGTGAAAATATTCGTGCGCAATCACGCCTTCGACCGCGTCAAAATCGGCGTCGGTGGCGGTGTCTTTGTCGGCCAGCACGTATTTGGTGTTGAAGACGTTGAGGCCCTTGTTTTCCATCGCGCCCATGTTGAAATCGGACACGGCAACGATGTTATAAAGGTCGAGATCGTATTCGCGTCCGAACACCTCCTCGTCCCATTTCATCGAACGGTGGAGCGATTGCAGCGCGTGATCGGTGCGGTCGAGATCTTCTTTGCGCACCCAGATATTGCATTCCACAACGCGGCCAGAACGGGTCGTAAAGGGGCCTGAGTGGGCTGAGAGGTCTCCGGCAACGAGCGCGAAGAGATACGAAGGTTTTGGCCAGGGATCATGCCATTCGGCAAAGTGGCGGCCATCATCCAGATCGCCCTCGCCGGTCAGATTGCCGTTGCACAGCAGGATCGGGAAAGCGTCCTTATCCGCTTCCATCCGCACGCTGTAGGTCGACAACACATCAGGGCGGTCCGGGAAGAAGGTGATGCGGCGAAAGCCCTCCGCCTCGCATTGCGTGCACAGCATTCCGTTGGAAGCGTAGAGGCCCATCAAAGCGGTGTTCTTGTCCGGAGCGATCTCGGTGGCGATTGTGACTTCGTGATCTTCACCCTGAAGCGTCACGAGAAGATCGGCGCCCTCCATCACCCAATCATCGCTTGGCGCGCCATCGACGCTGACACGGGCCGCAGTCAGCCCGTCGCCGTTCAGACGCAGGATCTGGCTGGCTTCGGTCTTGGCGTTGCGCCGCACGGTGAGCGTGGCGGTGACGGTGGTTTTTGCGACTCCCAGATCAAAATGCAGCCGTGTTTCGGGCACGATCCACGCAAAGGGCGTGTAATCCTCGCGCCGGATCACTGGCGGCTCTTGCGGGGACGGCGCGGCGTCCGCGATTTCAGGGTTGCCTTGGGGGTTCGATGGGGTCGTTGCAATATCCATGGGTGCCGATTTAGATTGATTTTGGCCCGCGTCCAGCGGCACAGCCTTTTCGCATGTCTCGATTGCTCATTTTCGGCCTCGGCTACACGGCAAGACGCGTGAAAGCGGCGATGGAAGAGCGCGGCTGGGAAGTACGCGCCACCGGAAGCGCGGGCGATCTCGACTTTGGCGATTCGGCGTCGGTGGAGGCGGCTGTCATTGACGCAACGCATATCCTCTCCAGCGTGCCGCCGGATCGCAAGAGCGGCGCAGACCCGGTGCTGGACACTTATGGCGAGGCTTTGAACGAGCGCGAGCTGTTCTACCTCTCCTCGACCGGCGTCTATGGCGATGCCGACGGAGCGTGGGTCGATGAGAGCACGCCCACGGTGGCTGAAACGGGCGCAGGCCGCCGCAACGCGCGGGCCGAAGCGGACGCAGCGTGGTTGGCGCTGGGCGCGCGCAGCTTTCGTCTGCCGGGCATTTACGGTCCGGGGCGCAGCGCGCTTGACCGGGTGAAAGACGGGCGCGCGCGCCGGATCGATATGCCGGGGCAGGTGTTCAGCCGCGTCCACGTTGACGATATCGTGAGCGGCGTGGTGGCCGCGCTCACGCAGAACGCTCCCTCGGGCGCATATAATCTGGGCGATGATCTGCCCGCCAGCGGCAACGCGGTGACCGAGCACGCCTGCGGGCTGCTTGGGATCACGCCACCACCGCTCGAAACGCTGGAAGAGGCAGACCTGTCCGAAATGGCGCGAGGCTTTTACGCCGAGAACCGCCGCGTCGCGAACGGCAAGGCCAAGCGCGTGCTGGGCTGGAAACCGACCTATCCGACCTACTTCGAGGGACTGGCGGCTTTGAGCTGAGACGAAATCTACGATTTCGCAAGGGCGACCGCCCGCCCGCAGCGGGTCCCCTTCGGCTAGCTGGCAAGCCAGCCGCTCAGGATAAACTGCGCCCAAGATTGGCCGGAGGACGTCTAGCGAGGACGAAGCCGCGGATGCGGCTTCGCCATCAACGACTCTTTGACCGCAGCGCAAGCACCATCCCCATCACCGCCAATCCCATTCCGCCCGCTGTCAGCGCGGTCCAGCGGTAATCCTCGAACACCGTCGAAAGCAGCATCGCGACCGAGATCGTCAGAATGCCGTTATACGCCGTGCGCCCAGCACCAATCTCGCGCACCAGATTGTAATGCAGCGGGAAGGTGATCACCGAACCGATCAGCGCCAGATAGAGCGTGCCCATCCAGAATTGCGGGTGCGTCGGGACAGGCGGCGCTCCGGCGGTCAGCGCGGCAAAGCCCAGATCAAACGCCGTGCCGTACAGCATCGCCCAGGCGAGCAGGCTCACCATCGGCACCGCGCGCCCCACTTTGTTCGCCTGCACCACGTTGGCGAGCGAAGCGGCGAGCATACCCAAAAGCGTGAGGCCAATGCCCAGCGCCACGCTTCCGCCGACCACGCCCGCGTCCGGGTTCGCCCGCCATTCGTGGACGAGCAGCAGCGCAACACCGATAATGGCGATGGCGCTTCCCAGAACAAAGCCGCCATGGGCTTTCTCACCCAGGAAGAGGCGGCCCAATATCGCGTTGGGCACCATCATGAGGCCAAACATTAGCGCCACCACGCCCGAGGTCATGTAGAGCTCGGCGTGATAGACAAACAGGAAATTGCCGCTGAATTGCAGCACGCCCACTATCGCAGCCAGCCGATTCTCTGGACCGCTGAGCCTGAGCCTTCGCTTCATCAAAGCGGCCACCGCAAACAGAGCCGGGGTCGCCAGCGCGAAGCGGTAAAAGACCGACCAGGCCGCAGGCACCTCGCCGATCTGGCCCGTGATCACGAGCCAGGTCGACCCCCAGATTGAGCCGGTCAGAAGAAAGGCGAGGATGACGCGGGGCTTAAGCAGCCCGCCGCTGGTGTCGGTCACGCCATGGTTCTCAGAGCGCCGCGATGGCGTTGCCCAAGGCCACCGCGTCCTCTTGCGCGGTGTTCCAGGCGGACACGAAACGCGCTGAGGCATCGCCCCAATCGTAGAATTCGAACCCTTGGCTGCGCAGCGCCTCGCGTTCGGGCGATGTTAGGGTCACGAACAATTCGTTTGCCTCGACCGGATGCATCAGCCGCTCGCCGCATCCAGACGCGATTTCCTGCGCGGCGGCGTTAGCGTGGGCCGCGTTGGCGAGCCACACATCGCCGTCGAGCATGCCGAGGATTTGCGCAGCGAGATAGCGCCCTTTGCACTGCAAATGGCCCGCGCGCTTGCGGCGATAGCGCACGTGGTTGGCGGCCTCGGGATCGAACAGAATGATCGCTTCGGCGCTCATCCCGCCGTTCTTGATGAAACCGAACGCAAGGCTATCGACGCCGCCCGCCGCCGCGCGCGCGGCCTCTTGCGCGGACCCGCCCAGAAACGCGGCCGAATTGGCAAAGCGCGCGCCGTCCATATGGAGGCTCAGCCGACGCTCTTTGACAAAGGCGACGAGCGCGGACAGCTCCTGAGGCTGATAGCTCCGCCCATATTCGCTCGCCTGCGTGATCGCCAGCGCATGCGGCTGCACCTGGTGCACATCATCGCGGATGGGATCGATCACAGCGGCGATATCGGCGGGCGTCAGTTTCGCGCCCTCACCGCCCGCGTGGATCAGCTTTGCGCCGTGCAGATAGAAGCCGGGGGCGCCACCTTCGTCCACTTCAATATGCGCTTCCTCGTGGCACACCACGCCGCCATGCGGCGCACACATCGTGCCAAGCGCGAGGCAATTGGCCGCCGTCCCGGTCGCCACCCACAAGGCGGCGCATTCGCGGCCGAACAGGTCGGTGAAGCGCGCATCAAGCTCAGCGGAGAGCGCATCGCCATCATAAGGGTTGTCGGCATCGTCCGCCGCGCGCATCGCCTCCCACACAGCGGGGTGGACACAGGCGGCGTTGTCGGAGAGAAACTTGGTCATGATGCCGCCTCTAACCGCGCGGTCGCCAATGGCAAGCAGGAGACACCCATGACACAGCCCGCCAGCCCCCAATCCGATCCCGACATAACCATCACGCACCACGCCCAGGGGCAAGGCGGCAAATATGTCGCCCATGTCAAAGGCGAGACCGCGCAAGGCTCGCTTGAGTGGGAGCCCAAGGACGGTCTGCCGAGCAAGAATGTGGCGAGCGACACGCGCGTGGCGACGCACACCATCGTGCCGCGCGAAATCGGCGGGCGAGGCGTAGCCGCGCGGCTCGTCGAGCGCCTGGTCGAGGACGCGCGCGAACGCGGCTTTCGCATTGACCCGCAATGTTCCTACGTGGCCAAGAAGTTTGAAGAAAACCCGGACTGGGCGGATTTGCGCGCCTAGGCCGCGGCTGCTCTGATTTCGGTTTCCAACTGCGAAAAGTCGGTCTGCGCGATCGTTTCAAGCACCAGCGCGCGCACTTTGCGGGCGCGCTCAAGCTCCACGCCCTCGATCTCCATTTCGCCGCCCGCCATGCCCAGATGTAACGTGGCGTAGCCGCAGCGTTTGCCAATCGGCCCTTGCGCGATCTCGACCGAATGCAGTTTGACGCGTTTCGCAACCTCGGTCTTGGGCGCGAAGAGACCGCTGACGGACGCGATCTGGTCGGTTTCCAGCGCATGCTTCTTGAATTGCCAGGACAGCATTTCAGCCACCAGAGTGATGATCGCGACAGCAAGGATCGCAAGGGTCGCCGCCATCGTCCATTCCGGCGCAAAGGTTTCGGTCGCCCCGACCGCAATGAGCATGGCCACCGCAAAGATCGCCAGATCAATCGCGATCGTCGCGTTGAGCCAGGCCCGCGAGGCGCGGTGCCACTCGGCGTTCTCGGTCGGTCGGGAAAAGCCCGCCGCCTCGACGACCGGATCAAGCTCGTCAAGCTGCGCAAACGGCGCGACCACATGGCTTGATGACCCCGCGTCCTGCGCGAGGCTGACGAATTTGAGGCTGTGCCAACCAAAGCGGTAGCGCAGGAAACGCGTGCCAATGGTGAGCCCCTGCACCCGGTGCACCGGCATCACAACATCGGTGCGCGTAAACAGCCCGCGCCGGCGGCGAAAGCCCCTGGCTGTGCGCTCCAGCCGGAAGCCCCATTCGCGGCTGAAGGTGCGAAACAAGCCGGTCCCCATGCCGATCAGCACCACGAGGATCAGACCGACGATCACGCTCAGCGCCTGCGCATAGGCGCCCAGTTCGAATAGCCACCCGCCCTGTTCCTCGGCAAGCTCGCGCCAGAAATCGACATCCCAGATCTCGATCTCAAAGAAGGTGTCGAGATATTGCAGCAAGCCCGCCAAAACCGCGAATACCGCAAGGCTGAATTCGAAAAGGCCAAACGTCACGAGACGCCTCGGCCCCATCGTGAACAGCGCCTCGCCCTCATCGGCGCGCTCGGGCGCGGTGGCTTTTTCCTGCGCGTTCGATGTCTCAGCCCCGCTGTGCGGGTCATCGCGGCGTTCGCGCACCAATTCGCGCAGGCGCTCGCCCTCGGCCTCGACCAGATAGGTCAGCGCCAGATCATCACCGCCGCCCGCGCCGGTTTCAAACTTAACCGATACAAGGCCCAGCAAGCGTGGCAGCAGCTTCTGCTCAAGGCTGACATCCTGAATACGTTCATACGGGACCGAGCGCGCCGACCGGCTCAGGATGCCGCTTTCCACGCGGATGTCCTGTTCGCCGATTGTGTAGGTCAGCCGCTTCCAGCGCAGATAGGCCATAAAGGTGCCCAGAAAGATCACCGCGCCCGCCATCGCGAGCGACAGGAGCACACCCAAACCCCCGCGATTGGCGCCGAAACCCACTGCGATGGCGGGAAAGATCGCGTTTTGCGCGCTGCTGAGCGCGCCGACAATCAGTCCGAGCGGAGCGGTTCGCTGGGGCTGAGCGTCGGCTGAGGCCACCGACGAATCCTCCGGGCGCGCCGTGATCGGGACCGACACCGTGGGAGAGGCGCTGTCCTCGCTCACACTGTGTCCCGCTTGATGCGCTGGCGGATTTCTTCGCGCATGTCGCGCGCGTTCTCATGCTTGAGACCCGGCAGCTTCACCGACGCGTTATGATTGCCCGCCGTGTGCAGGGTCAAGGTAGCAATATCGAGCCAACGCTCCACCGGGCCCTGGTCGACATCGATGTGCTGGACGCGGCCAAACGGCACCACCGTGTCCGAACGAAACAGGATGCCGCGCACGACGCGCAAGCGATCCGCGCTCATGTCGTATCCGCGCGCCTGCCAGCGCCGCCCCGGCAAGCGGATGATCACCGCGAGCGCGAGAAACACGATCACGCCCACCGACACGCCATAAGGCACCGGCCAAGCGCCTTCGGTCGCCTCAACCAACACGTTTTCCAGGATCAGCGCGCCGATCACTAAAGGAATGGCCGTCAACGCGACGCTGATCCTCAGCGCCGTCTTATACGCGGGATCAACCTTGGTCAGCGCTTCATCGCCATACGCGTCGGGCGTCTCAGACTGAGCGGGAAGAGGGGCGGAGGCGGCGAGGGTATCCATGCGCGTTAGATGAGCAACACAGCGCGCCCTTGCAAGCGCTTATCCGGCCTTAGCGCTCTCAGCTGCGCTGATTGAAGCGGCGGCCGACCATGGCGGCGGCGATGTTGGTCTTCTGCACGTCGATCGCGCCCCCGGCGATACCCCAGGCGTAGGCGTCGCGCAGGCGCTGCTCCATGCCGTAATCCTTGTGATAGCCATAGCCGCCCATCACCTGCATGCCGAGCGCGGTGACCTCGCGCACGATTTCATTGGCGTAGCATTTGGCGAGGCTTGATTCGTAGACCGTGGGAAGGCCATCAGGCTGCGCGTCGGCGTTCACAGCGGCGCGGTGGATCAGCAGGCGCGCGGCGTCGACCTTCATCGCCATTTCCGCCAGCTTCATCTGCACTGCCTGAAAATCGACGATGGGCTTTCCAAACGCCTCGCGCTCTTGCGTGTATTCAAGCGCCTGTTCGAGCGCGGCGGCGGCCACCGCCAACGCCTGCGTCGCGTTACCGCAACGCTCCAGGCCAAAGGCGCTCATCAGCTTGCCAAAGCCGCCCGCGCCGATGATGACGTTTTCGCCCGGCACTTTCACATCCTCGATCGCGATGTCGGCGGTGGGAATGCCGCGAAAACCCATCAGCTCCTCGCGCTTGCCAAAGGCGAGGCCTTCCATATCCTTTTCCAGCAAGATCGCCCCGATCCCCTTCGCGCCCGGATCGTCGCTGAATCGCGCGTAGGTCACGTAATAATCCGAATGCCCCCCGCCGCTGGTCCAGCGTTTGTAGCCGTTGACCACATAGCCATTGCCATCGGGCACGGCCTTGGTGGTGAGATCAGTCAGCGCCGTGCCGGCGTTGGGTTCGGACATGGAGACAGCGACGATCTTTTCGCCCCTGATAACCTCGGGCAGGACGCGCGCCTTCATCTCGTCGCTGCCGAACTTTTCGATGGTCCGCACCGGACCGGTCAACGCTTCGAAGACCGGAAAGGCGACCGCGTTGGAGACTTGCGCAAACTCTTCGAGCACTAACAACGCCTCGATATGGCCCAAGCCCAGGCCGCCATATTCCTCAGGCAGATTGACGCCCAGAAAGCCCATCTCGCCATAGGCCCCAAGCATCTCATGGGGGACGGGATAATCCTTTTCCTCCATCTCGCGCGCCAGTTTGGGCAATTCGGCGCGGGCGAATTTGCGCGCGGTTTCTTGAAGCTCGCGCTGCTCGTCGGTCAGTTGAAAGTGCATGCCCGCCTAGATACAGAGTGCGCGCCTGTTGTCACCCTCGCCGAGGGGTTTTGAGGGAGATCGCACTATGGCTTTGAGCGTTGATTTGAATGGTCGCACCGCGTTGATAACAGGGGCGTCGTCGGGGCTCGGCGCGCGTTTTGGCCGCTTGCTTGGGGGTAACGGCGCGCGCGTGGCGCTGGGCGCTCGGCGGATGGAGCGGCTCGAAGCGTTGAGCAGCGAGATCGGCGAGAACGCGCAGGCGGTGGCGATGGATGTCGGGCGCGAAGCGGACATCATCGGCGGGTTCGACGCCGCTGAGGCCGCGTTCGATGCGCCGGTTGACACGGTGATCGCCAACGCCGGGATCGACGGTGCGGGGATGATCACCGACATGTCCGAAGCCGAGATCGAGCGCACGCTGGCGATCAACCTGAAAGGCGCAATCCTGACCGCGCGCGAAGGCGCAAAGCGCATGATGGCCGGCGGCGTCACCAAGGGGCGGATCGTCATGGTCGCCTCCATCACAGGGTTTCAGGCCTCGCCCGGCATCGTCGCCTATTCCGCCAGCAAAGCGGGCGTGATCCAGGCGACACGGTCCATGGCCCGCGAATGGGCGCGCGCCGGGATTTGCGTCAACGCCATCTCTCCCGGCTACATCCGCACCGCCATCAACGCGGACTGGTTCGAAACCGAGCCCGGCCAAAAACAGATCGCCCGCTTCCCGCGCAAACGCTTGATGGGCGAAGAGGGGCTGGATGGGCCGGTGCTGTTCCTGTGCTCGGACGAGGCCGAATTTGTGACCGGCGCGAATTTTGTGCTGGATGACGGGCAGACGTTGTAGGCCCGGTCATAGGGTCCGAGCACGCTGTCCTAAACGGGCGTCGACCATTCCTCGGGTAATCGGCCAAGCAGGGCTCTCAACGCCTCTTTATCCTCGCGCCATCCGTCAGCCATTTTGCGCTGCAATCGCTCCGGCTGGTCCATTGCGCGCCCCGCATTGACACGCCGTTCGCTCGTCTCGCGCGCGCTCGCTTGCGGCTCAAGCGCCAGAAACTCGCAGATGGCGCAATAAAAGCTCCACGGATCGCGTTGCAAATCTTCGTAAAAGAAGATCTTCACCTGATCCTTGGGGAACGTGTCCAGCCACAGCTTGGCTGAGCGCGCAAAGGAGTTTTCGGCGATCTTCTCATCGAGGAAGGCGTCAACCGAGCCGTCATCGACATCCATTTCGCCTTTCTTCACCAGCATGCGCACAAAAGACCAGATCCAAGCGCTTGGCTCGCGCAGCGTGATGATGATTTTGGCGTTGGGGCACAGGCGAAAAATCTTCTTAATCTGCTCGGTAGGCAGGAAGAAATATTGCGGGCTGATCTCGCCGGTCAGGCGCGCCGCGCCCGTGGGAAACGCGTCACGATACCACTGATCATCATGCGTGGTGACGATATGGTGCAGATCCCACTTCAACCGGTCCATGTCGCGCAAAGCGCTGCGCGGATAGCGCATCGCGTGTTTGAAACGGTATTTCGCGTAATCGCGATGCCGTTTGTGGTGCCATTCATTTTTGGTGAGACGATCGAAGAAGGTCTCGTCCGGGAAGGCGAAATCCTGCCAGAAAAAGCTCAGCTCCTTGCAGGGCGGCAACCAGACGTCCGGATGGCCTTCAAGAACATTGTGAATCCACGTCGTCCCCGTCTTCTCAGGGCCCACTCCCAGAAGACCCACATGCGGGGCCGTAATTGGATTGTTCAACGCCATGGTGGGCATGCCTATTCGATCGGTTTCCCGAAGGAAAGAGCGAGGTAAAGCGCCCCCCAGAATGGGTTCTCCGGAGGCAAAAAGCCTGGCGTCCTCAAGCAGCGAAGCGGTAGGGCAAGAAAAACGTGCGGGTGGCGGGACTCGAACCCGCACGAGCAAAGCTCAGGGGATTTTAAGTCCCCGGCGTCTACCATTCCGCCACACCCGCTTGGTGGTCCCGATAGCCACATGCGCTGCGCTCGACAACATCGCAGACGCGCCCTTTCCCTTGCCAGTCACCCGCTGGCGAGCCATTGCGCACCTCGAGGCAAATGTTTCCCCCGAGGGACGAGAGGCAAGGACACGCGCAGATGGCTGGCGAGAGCACAGACGCCATTCTCCAGACGATCCAACCGGCGATCACGCTGCTGGGCCTCGGTATTGGCGCGGCTCTGGTCAGCCGGGCGTGCCGTTTGAACCCGATTGTCGGCTATCTGGTGCTGGGGCTGGGCCTGTCGGTGCTGGGCCTCAAACAGGATTTCAGTGGGCCGGTGGTGGCTACCATGGCCGAAGCTGGAGTGATGTTCCTGCTGTTCAACCTCGGCCTGCATTTCTCGCTCGGGCGAATATGGGCTGAAAAGGGCAACATTTTCGGGTTTGGCAGCTTGCAGATGCTGGTGGCAGGCGGCGCGTTTGCCTTGGTGTTCTTCGCGATTGGTCTACCGCCCGCCTTTGCGATCATTGGCGGTTTTGCGATGGGGCTGTCATCGACCGCGGTCGTTATCGGGCTGGTGCGCGAGCGGCATCAGGAAGATTGCCCGGTCGGCCGCGCGGCGCAATCGATCCTGATCTTTCAGGATATCGCCGCCATCCTCTTGCTGGTCGCGGTCGGCGCACTGGCCGAAGGCGGAGCGATTGCGCCCGCGCTGGGTATGGCCGGGCTCAAGGCGCTCGCCGCGTTCGGCGTCGCGGTGCTGTTTGCGCGCTACCTCACAGGCCCCGTGTTCCGTTTGATCGCGCAGGCCGGCAGCAGCGAGGTCTACACCGCCACCGCTTTGTTCATCGCGCTTGCGGCAGGCTGGGCGACGGGGATTGCGGGGCTTTCGCTGACGCTCGGCGCGTTTCTGGGGGGGATGGCGGTCGCCGACTCGCGCTATCGCATCATGGTCCAGACCGAGATTGACGCCTTTCGCGGGCTATTCCTGAGCTTCTTTTTCATCTCGGTCGGGCTCAGCATCGATCCCGCTTTGCTGGTCGAGAACTGGGCGTTGGTTATCGCCGCTGCGATTGCGCTCATCACGCTCAAATGCGGGTTCAACGTCGCCGCGGGTCTCGCTAACCGGTGGTCGGTGCCGGGCTCTATCCAATTAGGGTTCTTGCTGGGACAGGGCAGCGAATTTGCGCTGGTCCTGTTCGCTCTGCCCGCGCTCGCCGGATTGGTGGAACCGCGCCTGATCTCGATCCTCGTGACCGCTATCGCCATCAGCCTTGCAGTGACCCCTATCGTCTCGAACATCGGGCGCAAACTGGCGGGCAAATTGCGCCGGGGCCCGCCCGACGAGAAGCTTGCCGGCGACAACGCGCCTGTGGTGATCATCGGGCTCGGCGAAACCGGACGCGCGGTCGCGGACGCGCTCACCTACAGCGAAGTCGACTATATCGGGCTGGAAAACAACGACGCCTCTTACGAAACCGCGCTGGCGGACGGCTACAAGGTTTTGCAAGCCAACCCGGCCGATCCGCGCAGTTGGGACGCGCTGGGCATGGAAAAGCGCGAAGTGCTCGTGATCGCCACGGGCAACGTCTCGATCTCGCGCGAATTGACCCCGCTCGTTCAGGAGCGATTGCCTGATATGGCCCGCATTCTGGCGGTGCCTAGCGCGGCTGAGATCGACGAATTTGACAAGCTGGGGATGATCCCAGTCGACATGAGCGCCTCGGGCGGGGCCGAGCGCATTATCGAAGCGGTGTTCGCCGCGCTGGAGACGGAGCGAAAGTTGCCCGTTCCCAGCCTCGCCAATGACGAGGATGTCGCTCTCGAATACGCCTGAGCCGCAACTGAGGCGGCGCGTAGCGACCTCAGCTTGGGTTTAACCGCTCGCGGATTTCCTTGCCCGCCTTGAAGTACGGGACCTTTTTCGAAGGCACGCTCACCGCTTCGCCGGTGCGCGGGTTACGCCCGGTGCGCGCTTCGCGTTCGCGGGTGGAAAACGCGCCAAACCCGCGCAGTTCGACACGCCCCCCTTCGGCGAGACGCTTGGCGATCTCGTCAAAGAAAATATCGACCACCTGCTCGATTTCCTCGGCACGCAATTCCGGATTATCTTTATGCAATTCGGCCAGTAATTCGGACCTGATCATCGCGATCTCCCCGCTTCGGCCTGACGGTGAATCCCCTTTCACCCTCCAAGCCGCGCTTATCTCTGTGGGCGTTTCATAAGAATCACCCCGGTTTCAGACCGCTCAGACCCGATGAGCAGCGCTAATGCACGTGTTGCCAGATAGATGCAAAATGAGCAAGCAAACGCGCGCAATTGTGCACGCGGCGCTTTGAGTAGGCGGTCCGCCCGATCGAAAGCCGTAGCGGCGCCCGATTATGTAGTTTCGAGCAGCAAAGCGGGATCAAGCCCCAGACGCTCCATCCGCGCTCTGATTTCGGGCCATTCCTCGCTCAGAAACTGGTCGCGTTCGCGCGCACGCAGTTTGTGCGCCGCGCCTTTGACGACATACATGCCAACGCCGCGCTGCACTTCGACAAGGCCATCGTTCTGAAATTGCTGATACGCCTTGGCCACAGTCAGCGGGTTCGCGCCCCGCTCCGCCGCCAGTGCGCGAACCGAGGGCAGCAGCTCGCCTTCGGGGTACACACCCTCGATGATGGCGGCAGCGATCTGGTCGCGCAGCTTGAGATACACAGGGCGGGCCTGATTGGTCGGGCTGGTGGTCATGATGCGTGTCCTCGTGAAGGTGCATCAGTGCCATAATACACCCATTCGCGTCAAGGAGCGAGCCCTGGTCAGAGGGGGCCTGTGCCCTGATCGGCACACCTCGCGGGGGTTTGCGTAACAAAGTCTTCACAGACGCAAATTGCGCGCTAGGGTGCGCTCCCAGCACTTCGGGGACACGCTGTCATAGGGCGTGCAGCAATTCTGGGATTTGACGACATGATGGATATGGCCACTTGGGGCTATGGCGAATGGGCGGCGTTTGCGGCGTCTTGCGTTTTAGGACTGTTCCTTATTGGAGGCGCATGGGCCGTAACCCGTCCGCAAGAGGAAGTCTTTGGCCATCCCAAAGGCCTCTACATGCTGTTCTTCGCCGAGATGTGGGAGCGCTTCTCTTACTACGGCATGCGAGCGCTGTTGACGCTCTACCTCGTCAAGCATTGGCTGTATTCGGATGGCAGCGCTAACCTGATTTATGGCGCATATACCTCGCTGGTGTATATCACACCTGTGCTGGGCGGGTGGCTGGCGGACCGGTATCTGGGCCAGCGCAAAGCGGTGCTGTTCGGAGCAGTCCTGTTGACTGCTGGGCATTTTTTCATGGCGTTTGAAGGCGACGGGTCAGGCTACGCTAACGATCCTACGCTCAACGTGTTTTGGTTGGCTCTAGCGCTGATCATCGTGGGCTCCGGTTTTCTAAAAGCCAATATTTCAGTGATGGTCGGGCAGCTTTATCCGCGCACAGACATCCGCCGCGACAGCGCTTACACGATCTTTTACATGGGAATTAATCTTGGTGCCGCCACCGGTGTCTTGATCGCTGCTTTCCTAGGTGAGACAGTCAGCTGGGCGCTTGGGTTTGGGCTGGCTGGCTTTGGCATGTTGCTGGGCCTGATCGTGTTCATCATTGGCAAACCGCTGCTGCGCGGGAATGGCGAAGCGCCCGATCCCGCCAAACTCAAAGAGAAAGTCGCAGGGCTTCCGTTCGAATGGCTCCTCTACGGGGTTGGCCTTGCCGGCGTCGCGGTAATCTGGGCGATGATCCAATTCCAAGAAGCGGTTGGCTGGATCCTGCTAGTCGCGGGGATATCGCTGCTGATTTATGTGTTGATTGAGGCGTTCAAGCTGGACAATGAAGCGCGTGATCGCGTGTTTTCGATGATCTTTTTCATTCTTTTGATGCCGTTGTTCTGGGGGCTGTTCGAGCAGGCTGGCGGATCGCTCAACCTGTTCACGGATCGCTATGTTGATCGCGGGGGCATTCCAACGACCTTTTTCCAGTCGATCAACCCGATCTACATCATCTTGCTGGGCCCGGTTTTTGCGGGGCTTTGGCAATGGATGGCCAAGCGCGGAATTGAACCTTCGACTCCAGCGAAAATGGGGCTGGGCATCGTTCAGATGGGCGCGGCCTTCCTTGTCACGGTGTGGGGGGCGAACGCATTCGGGGTTCAAGGCGGATACGAAGGGCAAGCGGTGTTGCTCACGCCGGTGCTCTTCATCTTTATCTTCTATTTGCTCTCAACCACGGGCGAGCTGTGCCTTTCCCCCGTTGGCCTGTCGGCAATGAATCGCCTTTCGGCTCGTCACATGGCCAGCCTGATGATGGCCGCGTTCTTCTTCGGAACGGCTGGCGGTAACTACGTCGCGGGTTTCATGGGCTCGCTTATGGGCGAAGGCGAAGGCGGCAACATGACGCGTGACGCCGCGCTCGAAGTTTATTGGAGCATGGGCCTTGTTGCTGTAGGCGTCGGTGCCGTCGTGGTTCTGGTCAGTCCGCTGGTCAAGAAGCTGATGCACCTCGACACCCTTTCCGACGACACGGTCGATGACGATCTGGTTGGTCAAAGCGAGGTGGGCGAACCGCAGGCCGCTGGCATTCATCCGGCGACCAAGCCGGCCGAGTAAACCTTCGTTCAACAGAGCGTGCAAAACGCCCCGGTCCGTTTGCGCGGGTCCGGGGCGTTTTTGTATTTACGCCTTGGTCGACCGCTCCGCTTCGAGCGCGTCAAGCGCGCTTTCGGGCCAATGGCCGCGCGGCTCGCCCTCTTCGAACAGATGCGCTGAGCCCCATTCGGCCATCGCTCGATAGACCGGCACCAGCGCCTCACCCGCGGGCGTGAGCAGGTAGCGTGCGCGCTTGCCTTCGGGCGGGTCGCGCCGGATCAGTCCGGCCTCGCGCAGGATCTCCAGCCGCGAGGTCAGCGCGGCGCGATTGATCCCGGTGCGCTCGACGAACTGCTCAAACCGATCCGCGCCCAGAAACGCTTCGCGCACGATCATGATGATCCAGCGATCCCCAAGCACGCGCGCGGCGCGGCCTATCGGGCAAGGGGAGCGGGAGGCTTGGTAGGTCTTCATGGGTCTTGTTCACTAAACACATCCGGGAGCGGTCTGCAATTCAGACTTGCGCCGCCTATTCGGAACGCCCATAGGTCTGATTTCCAGACTTTACGGAGAGCCATCCCAATGACCCAATCGCGTTTTGACAGCCCGCAAGCCTCGCTCGATTACATGAAACGGGTCGCGGTCAAAGGCTCCGGCTTTTCCAATTGGCTCGGCGTTGAACCCATCACAGTGTGGCAGGGCGAAGCGGAATTGTTGCTGACCTTGCGCCCCGAAATGACCCAGCATCACGGCTTTGCGCACGGCGCGATCGTCGGGCTGATGGCGGACAACGCCTGCGCGTGGGCGGGCGCTTCGGTGGCGGGCGATGTCGTGACGGGCAGCTACACGATCAACTTCCTGCGCCCCGCCAAAGGCGAGCGGCTGCGCGCGCACGGCCAGGTGATAAAGCCGGGCAAGCGCCAGGTTATCGTGCGCGCCGATGTTTACGCCGAAAGCGGGGGCGGAAGTGAGGGCGAGGACGGGGCCGAAGCGCGAGTCCATGTCGCGTGCGCGCAGGCCACCATCATCCCAACCGGCCTTAAAACCTAGGCACGAAGGCCGTCGGCTGATAGTTTGGCGCGCGGCGGGAGAGGACAAACATGCTCGAACTTGTCGCGGCCAACGCGGCCTTTATCGGCACCCATTTCGCGATGTCGCACCCTTTGCGCACACCCATGGTCAAGGTCTTGGGCGCGCTCGGCTTTCAGGTTGCCTATTCGCTTGTCAGCTTTGCCACGCTCGCCTGGGTGTACGTCGCGTTTAAGGCCGCGCCGCCCGCTGACCTGGGCGGGTCAGGCGATATTGGCTGGATCATCGCCACCGCGCTAACGCTGCCCGCGATGGTGCTGTTGGCCGGCTCTATTCTCGGCAATCCCGCTCTGCCCACGCCCATGGCTGAGAAGAACGCGCGCGCCGAGCCCTCGGGGGTCTTCACCATCACGCGCCACCCGATGATGTGGGGCTTCGGCCTGTGGGCGCTTTCGCACATGGTCCTGTTCTGGAGCACGCGCACTCTGGAGCACGCGCACGATGATCACCGCTTCCGCCATGGGCGTGCTCGCGCTGGTCGGAGCCAAGCTGCAAGACGCCAAGAAGCGCCAATTGATGGGCGAGGCGTGGCACCAATGGGAAAGCCGCACCACCTATTGGCCGCGCCTCTCAGGCTTTGCGCACGCAGGGGTCGTACCGTGGGCGCTCGGCCTCGTTCTGTTCGCAGGGCTGAGCTATCTGCACATGCCCCTGGGCGGGATCGAGGCCGGGATCTGGCGCTGGATCAGCCTCTAGCCGGACGTGCTGACGCTCAATAGGCCTGCCGCCGCAGCTTCGCCATGTCCTCATCCCGCAAATCGCGCGCCTCGGAATAGCTCTGTATCACAGGCAGAGTCTTGCGGGTGAACCCGCGCGCTTCCTCGGTCACAAAATCAAGCTCAGCCCCGGCATCCAGGCGAAAGCTGAGATCCTGCGTCTTGGGCACATAGACCTCATAGGCCGTTTGATAGGGCACCAGATGCGCAGTGTTGAACGTCTGCATATCGGTCTTGAGGCAGGTGCGCGCGGCAAAGGCGGCGACGCTCCCCTCGCGCGCCAGCTTCGCGCAATCGGGATAGGCCGCTCGCCAATCCGCCGCCAGCGACGGACGCACGAGATTGTTGACCCTTAGCAACCGCTCAATCGGCGTTTCGGCATCGGTTTGCGAATCGGGCGGATCATCGGGTTCGGTGGGCTCGCGGGGCTTGAGATCGGTGTTGGCGCCTGGGCCAGCGCCAGCCCCGCTATCGGAGTCGGTGCCCGTACCGGTAGGAGCACCCTCACCGCCCTCGTCTTTTGCCGGAGCGCCCAAGTTTTTAGGGGTGGGGCTGGGTGTGCCGGGGGCCACAGGGAGATCTTCCCACCGCCGGGCAGATTCTGGACCGCGAAGCTCGCGATACCGCCGATCAGCGTCGTGCCCAAGGCGATGTTGAGCAGCTTTCGCTGGTCCTCGCGCATATCGATAACCCGCCTCATATCGAGCAGCCAGATCACCGCCGCGACGGTAAAGATAGCGAGGCAAATCCACAAAAGCGCATCCAAGAGAGCCACACCACGCTCCTCTCGATCAACAGGCGCTGCGTGGTTACTCGCCGCTAAAATCAGCGCGGCGCTTTTCCAGCAGCGCGGCGATACCCTCTTCGTGATCCTTGGTCAGATGCATCATCGCCTGGGTGTTGGCGGCCATTTCCAGCGCGCTGTCATAGCTGATCAGCTGCCCTTGGCGCAGCAGCGTCTTGGCCTGGCGCAGTGCGTGGGGCGGCTGAGCGCAAACCCGCTCAGCAAGCGCACGCGCCTCGCTCAACAGCGCGTCGGGCTCCACCACCCGGCTGACAAGTCCCCATTCGAGCGCTGTCGCCGTGTCGATCACGTCACCGGTGTAAAACAACTCCGCCGCGCGCGCCTGCCCGATAACGCGCGGCAGGATCCACGTGCCGCCATCGCCCGGTATGATGCCCAGTTTGAGGAACGTGACGCCGAACTTGGCCTTCGCGCTTGCGATCCGCATATCCGCAAGGCACGCGACATCGCATCCCAAACCAATCGCCGCCCCGTTAACCGCCGCGATCAACGGAACGCGCAGACCATAGAGCGCGCGCAGCATCACGTGGATATTCTCGCGATAGCCATCGGAGATCGCCGGGGGCGAGCCGCCGAACGTGCCGGTTCGGTCGCGCATCGCTTTCACATCGCCGCCAGCGGAAAAGGCGCGCCCCGCGCCGGTCAGGATGACGCAGCGCACGCGCGTGTCGCGGTTGATGGCGCGGCACACCTCGGCAAACTCGTCACCGTCACCGGGGCTGCCCAGCGGGTTCATGGTGTCAGCCCGGTCAATCGTCAGCGTCGTGACCGGCCCATCGCTCTCTATTTTCAATAAGGCCATGAGCAATCGTTACGAATAATGACGAATTGTGAAAGGGCGCGCTCGCTTTAATGCGCAAGATCGTGGAACCTTGGGCGCGAGCGCTGGTACGAAAAATCAAAGACAGCGCACCCTGTTATGTGCCATATCCTGCGCCAAGCTGTTGCCGGGACTAGGAGAAACAGGGGCTGAGCCTGATTAAGCGCGGCGCTCGATCAATCGAGCGGCGCGGCGCACAGGATAGAAAGGACGCGAATGCCGAACGCCTCGTTGATTGCCCTGACCTCGCCGCTTTTGCTGGCGCAGGCTCCCGAAGCCGCGCTTGCCCCGGTTGCGAGCCCCGTCCCCACGATTGAGGCGATCGCGATGGCGGACCCGGATGCGGTCACGCGTGTCGGCACAGCCGGGATGCTCAACCTGCAATGGACGCTCGCGGCTGCTCAACCGGCGGATACGCCGCCATCCGAAGAGGGGCCCGGAGACGAACCCGCGGACGATGAGGATCAGGAGAGCGACCAACAGGGCGGTCAGCAGGGCGAGGGTTCGCAGATCGTCGTCGAAGGTTCCTACGGCCCGCCTGAGAACGACCCGGTGCAAGAGATCAACGCGGAAAGCTATCGCATCACGCAGGAATTGGACGATGCGCTGGTCGAACCCGTGGCCTACGCCTATCGCGATGGCCTACCGGGCTCGCTGCGCAATGGGCTGGGCAATGTGGTGAACAATTTGCGCGAGCCCAACAACGCGCTCAATTTCCTGCTGCAAGGCAAGATCGGCAAGACGTTCGAGACCATCGGGCGTTTCATGATCAACTCCACGCTGGGCCTTGGCGGGCTGGTGGATATTGCTGAGAAACCGGGCATCAACCTGCCATTCCGGCGCAACGGTTTTGCCAACACGCTGGGCGTTTACGGGGTTGGCTCAGGGCCGTATCTCTATTTGCCGTTGACCGGCGCCACCACGGTGCGCGATTTTTCGGGCAGTTTCCTCGATCAATTGCTGCTGCCTGTGGCGGTTGGAAAGCCGTTTGACCGGCCCGAATTCACCGTGCCGTTCTACCTCGTCAGCAATCTGGAAGACCGGTTGGAGGTCGACGCGGAACTGGACCGGATCGAAGACACCATCGATCCCTACGCCGCGCGCCGCGACAGCTACCTCTACCGCCGCGCGCGCGAGATCGCGGAGCTCAAAGGCGATGAACCGCCCGAGCGCCCGCTGATCATGGATGAGGTCGAAGGAACGGGCGATTTCGCCGATCCGCCAGAGGATGCGCCAGAGGACATGAACGCGCCGGACGGCACGGCGAGCGCGGAAATCGAAAAGCCGATTGTAGCGCTTGTCATTACCAAGCCGCGCTGATTGAGGCGCAAGCGCGGGTTCTAAAGGGCGGCTTTTGCGCGGGCTTCGCGTCGCTCAGCCGCTTTTGCTTCGATCTCAGCGCGATTGTCGATGAGGCTCTGCTTCAGCGCGAGCATCCCGGCGCGCTGCTCCTTTGCCTGAGCCAGGCAGTCGGCGTCTTCGGCAAAGCGCTCTTTCGTAGCGATATCCCAATCGTGAACCTTGTCGATCGTCGCCAGCCAGACATTGATGTTTTCGCCCGCCCATTCGTTGAACATCGGACCCAGCGTTTCAAACATGGCGCCGTAAAGCGCGCCTTCGCCGCCGGGTTCAAAGTCACGGCAGGATAGCCGCGTGCGCCAGCGCAACTGGCTGGCGTAAAACCAGAATAGACCGCCAGCTTTATCTTCCGCTTCGTCGAACGTCCGGCGAGCCAAGGTCAGCATTTCGAACGGGTGGCGCGCGGCTATGCCCTCACGCAGATCGGCGAGCGACATAGTTTCGGGTGTTTTGAGCCCCATACACTGATCGAACGCAATCAGCTGATCGCTCGCTTGCTCTTGAGCGGTACAGATTTCGAAGCGCTCTTTGAGACCGAGGCACGTCCACATGGCCGCGTCTTCGGGCTCATCGCCAAGCTGCCTCAAACACGCGGCCACCTTCGCCTGAAACGCAGGACTGTCGGGGTCTATCAGATCTGCGGTGTCCGCAGCCTCGACTTGCGCGAGAACCAGCGCCAGCGCGAACATTAAGCCCGCGCTTCCTCCGCATCATCGGCGCTGACGCCGGCGGAATTGTGCTTGAGCGCGCCCAGCACCTTTTCGACGATGGCGTCCGCGTCCAGCTTTGCCAGAGCGTATTGCTTGTCGGGCGAATCCTGATCGATGAAGATATCGGGCAGGCGCATCGTGCGCACCTTAAGGCCGTTATCAGTCAGCCCTTCGTCGCTCGCATAGGTGAGGACATGCGCGCCCAGACCGCCAATCGCGCCTTCTTCGATGGTGATGACAACCTCGTGCGTTTTCATCAGACGTGCGATCAGATCTTCGTCGAGCGGTTTGGCGAAGCGCATATCGGCGACTGTTGTGGAGAGCCCCTTGGCCTCCAACTGGTCGGCGGCTTTCTTGGCCTCCTCCAACCGCGCGCCGAGCGACAGGATCGCGACCTTGCTGCCTTCGCGCACGACCCGGCCTTTGCCGATTTCGAGCTTTTCGAGGGTTTCAGGGATCGGCACACCCGTGCCCGAACCGCGCGGATAACGAAAGGCAATCGGGCCCTCGTCATACTCCGCCGCGGTGTAAGTCATATTGGCCAGTTCGGCCTCATCAGCCGCCGCCATCACGACAAAGTTGGGCAGCGTTGCCAGATAGGTGATGTCAAACGAGCCCGCGTGGGTCGAGCCATCCGCGCCCACCAGCCCCGCGCGGTCAATCGCGAAGCGCACCGGCAGGTTCTGGATCGCGACGTCGTGCACGACCTGATCGTAAGCGCGCTGGAGGAAGGTTGAGTAAATCGCGGCGAACGGGCGCATACCTTGCGCGGCCAGTCCGGCGGCAAAGGTCACGCCGTGCTGCTCTGCGATCCCGACATCAAAGCTGCGGGTCGGATGCGCCTTTGCAAAACGATCAACGCCTGTACCCGAGGGCATCGCGGCGGTGATCGCGCAAATGCGCTTATCGGTCTCAGCCAGTTGCGCCAACGTGTCGCCGAACACGTTCTGATAGGCGGGCGGGCCAGCCGCACCTTTCGCTTTCTCACCGGTGATGACGTTGAATTTGGGCACACCGTGATACTTATCAGCGCTGTTTTCCGCCGGGGCGTAGCCTTTGCCCTTTTCAGTCACGACGTGGATCAAAACCGGCCCTTCAGACGTGTCGCGCACGTTTTCGAGGACCGGGATAAGGTGGTCGAGATTGTGCCCGTCAATCGGACCGACATAATAAAAGCCCAGCTCTTCAAACAGGGTCCCGCCCGTCACCATGCCGCGCGAATATTCTTCGGCGCGGCGCACGCCTTCGTGCAGGCGGCGGCTCATCTTCTTGATCGCTTTGGAAGCGAGGCTGCGAATGCCGAGATATTCGGAACTGGAAACCATGCGCGCCAGATAGGCCGACAGACCGCCGACGGGCGGCGCGATCGACATATCGTTGTCGTTGAGGATCACGACCAGACGATTGCCAGCCTGCGCGGCGTTGTTCATCGCTTCGTAGGCCATCCCGGCGCTCATCGCGCCGTCGCCGATGACCGCGATGCCGCGGCCCGGCTTGTCATTCAACTTGTTCGCAACCGCAAAGCCAAGCGCGGCGGAGATCGAAGTGGACGAGTGCGCCGCGCCGAACGGATCGTATTCGCTCTCGGAGCGCTTGGTGAAACCGGACAGCCCGCCGCCCTGCCGCAGCGTGCGAATCCGATCGCGGCGCCCGGTCAGGATCTTGTGCGGATAGCATTGGTGGCCCACGTCCCAGATCAGCCGATCATCCGGCGTGTTAAACACATAATGGATTGCCACCGTCAGTTCGACAACGCCCAGACCCGACCCCAGATGCCCGCCGGAAACGCTGACCGCATCGATCATCTCAGAGCGCAATTCGTCCGAGAGTTGTCGCAGCTGTTCAGGCTTAAGCTGGCGGAGCTCATCAGGCGTAGGCGCCTGATCAAGAAGCGGAGTTTGGGGTGGCTTAGTCATATAGGGCCTGCCTTACACCTTGCGATCAAAACTGTCGATGAACGCTGGAATACGCCTGTATATCGCCTCTCAGACCCGAGTGCAAATTTTGCCTTACACCTCTAGGTGTCAAGCAAAATGTACGCATCGCCGTGCGAGCGACTCGGAGCCGGGTTCGGCTTGAAAACAGGCGCGCTTGCGCATTGTGAGCCGCCCTTGCAGGGTGGAGAAGAGGACGGGACGCAGGCTCTTAAGGAAATGCTTGAAGTGCTTCAACGACGAACATTGATCAAAGCGAGCGCCGCTGGCCTCGCGCTGGGTTCGGCCCCGTCGGGTCTGACGGCGACGGCGGTGCAAACCCGGCGAAAGCGGCATTTCGTCCTAGTTCACGGCACGTGGCACGGCGGATGGTGCTGGCAAGAGGTCGCGGATAGGCTGCGCGCGCAGGGCCACATGGTGACGACGCCCACGCTGACGGGCTGCGGGGAGCGGCGACATCTGATCGGGCCCGAAGTGGGCCTCGACACCCACGTCACCGATATCCTTAACGCAATCGAATTTGCGGGCGCGGACACGGTCACGCTGATCGGACATTCGTTCTCCGGCATCACCATCACCGGGGTCGCTGACGCGCTGCGCGAGCGGATCAACCACCTCGTCTTTTTCGACGCGCTAATCCCTACAGCCGAGCGCCGCGCGGCGGTGATGCGCGATGCGGAGACGGGCGAATATCCCGAATGGTGGCTCAAACGCGCGGCAAAATTCGAAGACGGCTACAAGATGAGTTTCTGGGAGGAGTACGACTTGCGCATGCTCGTGCCTGAAGAGGACGCGGCCAGCCGCGCCAAGCTCAAGCGCTATCTCACCTGGCACCCCGCCAAGCAATGGACCGATGAGTTGCAGCTCAAAAATGGCGGCTGGGAAGGGCTCAAGCGCACCTGTATCCACGCTGTCGGACAGACCTATAGACAGTCTTCCGAAGCGATGGTCGGGCCAGGGCGCGAGCCGGGCTGGAATTTCGTCGAGCTGGACGTGGCGCGCGACGGGTTCCTAACCGATCCGCGCCGCGTGGCCGAAGCCTTCGCAGCGCTCGATTAAGCGCATTGGCGGCACAGACCGCGAATTTCCAGCACGGGCTGTTCGGATTGAAACTCCCGGCGGCCGATTAATTCGCGCACCGAGCGGCTGACCGCGACGTCATCCACATGGGCCGCGTCGCCGCATTCCTCGCATACGAGGAAGATGCAATCGTGCCCGTGCCCCGGATGCGAGTTGACGAGATAGGCGTTCGAGCTCTCGATCCGAACCGCCAGACCGTTCGACACGAACAGGTCAAGAATGCGATAGATCGAATTGGGTGCAACCCGCTTGCCGCGACGCTCAGACAGGCGATCCGCGATATCATAGGCCGAGGTCGGCCGTTCAAACCGCGCCAGTTCGACAAACACCGCCTCGCGCATCGAGGTCCATTGTTCCCCGCTGGCAAGCAACGCGGCGCGCGCGGCGCCGATCAGCTCTTCGCCCGAAAGCTCTTCGAGCGCGTGAATGTGAGGTTCTGTCATGGGCGCGTTATACAGCGCCATAGGCCACCGCGCCAGAGGCATGGTCGCGGCGGGTGGGCGCAATGGCCGTCAAAAAGCGCTTAAGCCTCGGGTCCATCGCGGAGAAAATCCTCGCGATAATCGCGCGGAAACATCGCCTTGAACGCCGCGACTTTGGGCGCATCAAAGCGCATGATGTAACCGCTATAGGGGTTCTTCATCATGTAGTCCTGATGGTACGCTTCGGCGGGGTAGAACTCGCGGTGCTTCTCGATTTTGGTGACGACCGGCTTGTCCCACAGGCCCGAGGCGTCGAGCTGTTTGAGATAGGCCTGCGCCACCGCGCGCTGTTCGCCGTTGAGCGGAACAAGCGCCGAGCGGTAATGCGCGCCCACATCCGGGCCCTGGCGGTTCAATTGGGTGGGGTCGGTGACCACGGAAAAGAAGATGCGCAGCAGTTCATCATAGCGCACGACGTAAGGGTCGTAGGTGATCTTCACCGCCTCGGCGTGATTGGTGACACCGGTGATAATCGTGCGGTATTGCGCGGTACCAGCGGAGCCGCCGTGAAAGCCCGACACCGCCGATTTGACGCCTTTGACGTGGCTGAAGACGCCTTCAACGCCCCAGAAACAGCCGCCGGCAAAGATTGCGGTCTTAAGCCCGGCGCCCTCTTTCGCGATCCGCTTGGAGGCGGGCGCGTTCACCACTTTCTCTTCGGCCATCGCCGGAGCGCTGACCGCGCCAAGGCCGAGCGCCGCCGCCGTAGCAACGGTCGCCATGGAGGCCAAAGCGGGCAGAACGGAGATGCGGGTGAACGGAATGCGCATGGGAGATCCTTCAGGTGATCGGCTGGATGAGGAACTCGGGCGCGGGCTGCGGGGCCTGCGCCAGTTCGGCGGCCTGCGCGGGCGGCGACACTTCGTCGGCCAGCGCGCCTGCGTTTGCGGCGGCGATAAGCCCGGCGCCGATCAGAAAGCCAAGGGCCACGCGGCGATACAGGTCAGGGGTGAAAAAGGTCATAGTCGGTCTCTTGCGGTCTTCGTTTCGTGCGCTGCGTGGCCCTTTGCAGGCCGTGCTCTTTCGTCACGGTGAACGGGTCTGTCAGGCTACAATTCGTTACATGGTTGCCCTTAGTTACGGACCAACGCGAAAAAAGTTGGCCGCTGGCAAGCCAAGCTATTGCTCAGCTGTGCGTTAACCATAAGGAATTCGTTACCGAGCCGCTGTGATGCGGGTCACAACAAGACTGTCCACCGCCAGCGGTCTGCGAAGCCGACCGCAAGGCCAAGCGGCCGCCCGCAGCGGGTCCGCAGGCGAAAATTTGCCGGAGGACGTCTAGCGAGGACGAAGCCGCGGATGCGGCTTCGCAAACATTAATGCCTGAAATGCCGCATCCCGGTGAAGACCATGGCGAGGCCCGCCTCGTCGGCGGCGGAGATGACCTCTTCGTCGCGGATCGAACCGCCCGGCTGGATCACAGCGGTCGCGCCCGCTTCGGCGGCGGAAATGAGCCCGTCCGCAAAGGGGAAGAACGCGTCGGACGCCACAGCGCTGCCCACAGTGCGCGGCTCGCCCCACTCATAGGTTTCCGCCGCTTCCTTCGCCTTGATCGCGGCGATGCGCGCCGAATCGCGGCGGTTCATTTGCCCTGCGCCAATGCCAGCGGTCGCGCCGTCCTTGGCGTAGACGATGGCGTTGGATTTGACATGCCGCGCCACCGTCCAAGCGAAAAAGCAGTCCTTCAGCTCTTGCGGCGTTGGCTCGCGCTTGGTCACGACTTTGAGGTCCGCCTCGCTGACCGCGCCGTTATCGCGGCCCTGGATCAGCATGCCGCCCGCAATGGTCTTCATGAAGAAGCCGCCTCGGCGCGGATCAGGCAAGGTGCCGCATTCGAGCAGGCGCAAGTTTTTCTTCTTGGCGAAGATCTCACGCGCCTGTTGCGAGACGCTGGGAGCGATCACAACTTCGGTGAAGATCTTGGCGATGGCCTCCGCCGTCGGGCCGTCAAGCTCGGTGTTGACCGCGACGATCCCGCCAAAGGCCGAAACGCTGTCGCACGCGAGCGCTGCTTCCCACGCCTCAAGCAAGGTGCCCGCTTGCGCTACACCGCATGGGTTGGCATGCTTGACGATGACGACGGCGGGCTCCTGGTCCGCAAACTCCGCCGCCAGTTCGAGCGCCGCGTCCGCGTCGTTGAGATTGTTGTAGCTGAGCGCCTTGCCCTGCAATTGCTCCGCCTGAGGGACGCCTGCGGTCCCGGCCACCTGGGGTACGTAAATCGCGGCGGATTGATGCGGGTTCTCGCCATAGCGCAAGGTGTCAGCGCGCTTGAAAGCGAGCGGCATCGTGTCGGTGAACGGCGTCGCTTTCAGCGCCTCGGCCCCCAGCGGATGCGTGAACGCATCGCCAAAGGCGAACCAGTTCGCAATCGCCGCATCATAGGCGGCGGTGCGCGCGTAAGCCTTGCCCGCCATGCGGATGCGAAAAGCGGGCGAGGTCGCGCCGTCATGCGCTTCGATCTCTTCGAGCAACTCGCTGTAATCCGCTGCATCGGTCACGATCGTCACGAAGCCATGGTTCTTGGCCGCCGAGCGCACCATGCTCGGCCCGCCAATATCGATGTTCTCGATAATCTCCTCGCGGCTCGCGCCTTTCGCGACGGTCGCTTCGAAGGGGTAGAGATTGACCACGACCAGATCGATAGGGCCGATGGCGTGGGCCTCCATCGCAGCGACGTGTTCATCGTTATCGCGCAGCGCCAACAGACCGCCATGGACCTTGGGATGGAGCGTCTTGACGCGGCCGTCCATCATCTCGGGAAAGCCGGTGAGGTCGGACACATCGCGCACGTCCAGCCCCGCCTCGCGAAGCGTGCGCGCGGTGCCGCCGGTGCTCACCAGTTCGACACCGCGCGCGGCCAGAGCCTGTCCGAGCTCGGCCAAACCGCTTTTGTCGGACACCGAAAGAAGCGCCCGTTTGATCGTACCATCCGCCATGTCGGTTTCCCTTTGGGCCTATCCACCCATCTTTTTAAACAGCCAGGAGAAATGCCCGCCGCCGCGCGATGTCAATCCTTCAATCACGAGCTGGTGCGTCGCGTGCGGGCGGCCTTCGCCGTCGACCCACAGACTGTCTTCAATAGCGAGCGCAACGTCACCCGTCTGCGCCGCTTCGCCCGCCAGGCGGAACTGCCACAAGCGCCCATCGCGCGTCAGCAAGCTCGCGCCGCGCTTGTCGGACGACATCTGCGCCTCGACCCCGCGGCCCAAATGGAACCGGATCGCAAAGCCGACCTTGCCGCGCACGCCCTTGCGGCCCGCCGGGATCAGCACATCTTCACCCGCCAATTGCGTACCATCGGCGCGCAGCGACAAGGTGCGCTGATGCGTGAGGCCAAAGCGCGCGACATAGCCATCGTGGCTCGCTTCGATGCGGCTGACATGCTTGCTAAGATCGCGGCGTTCGACCTCGACCATTTCCGCGCCCTTACCCAGCTTGCCATGCAGCAGGACGGCGGTGGAATTGGCGTTGTCGAGCACAAGGGTCGAATGCGCGGCGCTGGCGCGCAGGCCCTGCCCGATATGCGCGGGCACATGCCCGCCCGCCAGCGCCGCGCCGCCGCAATTAACGATCAGGCGCGCCGGGCCATCGGACATTTCAAACGCCAGCGTTGAGGCGCATCCAGTGCGCGCGTGGCGGGCGCGCGGCGGCGGGGCGGCGTCGAACTGGATCACCGTCTGGTTTCCCCGAAGCCGTTGAAAGCCCCAATGCTGGGGTTCGTTGAGCGGACGCGTGCGAACCCCTGTGGCTTCGATCAGGCTGGCCACGCGGTCCGCGCTGATCGCGGCCTGCCCCTGCCAGCTGCCCATCGCGCCATCGCCATGGCGCAGCGCGAGCAAGGGCGGCACCAGCAATTCGCGCATGACAAACACCGCTTCGGGTGCTTCGATTTCGGCGGCTTCGTAGCACGCAAGAAGGTTGGTCAGCGTTGCGATGGCCTGCATCTGCGCCGCCGGGCACCGCGCGAGCAGCCCGCCATCCTCGGCGACCAAGTCACCGAGCGAGCGGATCAGCGCGGCCTGCCCGTACAATCGGCGCGGCTTGCCCTCGGGCAACAGCAGGCCCGCCGCCGTCACTGCCGCCCAGCCGATCATCTGGCCCAGACCCGCACCGCTTTTGAGCGCCTTGCGATCAAGCCATGTCGCGGTCTGCGAGATCGCATCGAGCAGGGGCCCGCGCAAAGCCGCCTCGCCCGTACCGATGATGATGGGCGCGTGAACCAGCCACGCCATCAAACGCAGTCCGGCGTTTTCAACCTCCCACGCGCCCGATTTCGCCGCGCGCTTGGGCGGCTCGCCATGCGCGTCGAGCCAGCCCTTGGTGATCCGCTCGGCCACCGGGTTGCACGCTTCGAGCGGCGCGCTCGCGGCCAGATCATAGAGCCAGCTGAACGCATGCACGCTGCGCTCAATTCCAGGGGACAGGCGCGTGTGCCCGGTGAAATCGACCTCAGCGATTGGCAGCTTGACCGCGTCGACCAGGAAATGCCCGGCGCGAAGGGCCGTGCCCGCCGCGCGGCTGCCGCTCACCGGCGTGTGCACCTGGGCAAGCAACCGCACGGGCGATGCTCGTCGGAAAGGCGCGGCAAGCGCGTGACCCGGCACGCCCATGCGATAGGCGATACGGATCAAAGCCTCGCCCGGACCCGTGCGCGGCGCGATCACATCGGTCAGCGCCAGCGCGCGCGAGGTTTCCGGCGCCTCGCCTTCGTCCGGGGCGGTGTCGGATGGCTTGGCCTCGGGCGTCTGGCCCAGCGCCTCTTTGCCATCGCCCAGCGGGAGCGCGGTATCCGGGTCGGGCAAGCGGGCGAGATCCTGCGCGAGCTCTTCGGCGCGTTCATCGCGAAACAGCGTGTCCATCAGCTCCCCCTCAACGCGGCGATATTGGCGGCGTAGCGATCCGGCCCGCCTTTGAACGTCGCCGAGCCCGCGACCAGCACATCCGCGCCCGCCTCCACACATTGCCGCGCGGTGTCCGCATTCACACCGCCATCGACTTCAAGATGGATTTCGCGACCCGTCGCCTCGATCATGCCAGCGATCCGGCGGATCTTAGCGAGCTGAGAGGGGATGAATTTCTGCCCGCCAAATCCCGGATTGACGCTCATCACGAGGATGAGATCGACCAGGTCCATGAGATTATCGAGAACCTCCACCGGCGTGCCGGGGTTCAGAACCACGCCCGCTTTCTTGCCCAGCGCCCGGATCGCTTGCAGCGTGCGGTGCGCGTGGGGCCCGGCTTCGGGGTGGATCGTGATGATGTCAGCCCCGGCCTCAGCAAACGCCTCCAGGTAGGGGTCCACCGGTGAAATCATCAGATGGACATCGAACGGTTTGTCAGTGTGCGGGCGCAGCGCCTTCACCACGTCGGGGCCAATCGTGATGTTGGGCACAAAATGCCCGTCCATCACATCGATATGGATCCAGTCGGCCCCGGCGGCGTCAATCGCGCGCACTTCCTCACCCAGCGAAGCGAAGTCCGCGGACAAAATAGAGGGTGAGATGAGCGGTGCGGACATGGTTACGGCGCGGTTTACCCTATTGCAGGACATTGGATGGGTAGTTGCGCGCGAATCGGGCCACAAGCGCTCGCCGGGGCTTTTCCACCGGGGCCTTTGCTGGCGGTTTCCCGGAAAAACCGCGAAATTCAGGCTCAATTCACGCGCAAAGTGCGAATTAGGGGCCATATTTAAAGGGTCAGGCGTGGCATCAGCCGGGCGTGCCTTGTACCGCGCTGGGGGTCTCCTTGCGCCGGTCATCAGACAGAAAGACGGTTTCAGAATGAAAGCAATAGCAGCGGCCCTGAGCGCCTCCGCGCTCCTTTTCGGGCTGGCTCCCGGTGTGACCAGCGCGGCTTTCAGCCAGAGCGCCGCGTCCTATCGCAACACGATTAGCAACGACATGCGTCAATGCGCGCCGGGTGCAGGCCCGGCGGTGCGCGTAACCATTCGCGGCATCAAGAGCGCCGCGGGCAAGATCCGGCTGCAAAGCTACCGCGCGACCAAGGCGGATTGGCTGGCCAAGGGCAAATGGATCAACCGGATCGAAGTGCCCGCGCGCAAAGGCACAATGACCTTTTGCGTTCCCGTGCCCGGGCCCGGCGACTACGCCATCGCCGCGCGCCATGACGCGAATGGCAACGGCAAAACCGATATCACGCAAGATGGCGGCGCGATGTCGAACAACCCCTCGATCAACATCTTTAACCTTGGCAAGCCCGGCGTCGACAAGACCCGCTTTACCGCCACGCAAGGCGTCAAGCGGATGGCGATCACGATGCTTTACTTTGGCTAAGCGGGCGAGCGCTTCCGGTTAATCGGCAGCGCTTCGCTTGCGCTTGTGCCGCCACAGCGAGAACAGCACGCTTGGCGCGGCCAGCACCGGGCAACGCTCGCGAAAGGGCGTGACCTCGACCGGCATTCCGGTGTGCCGCTCGATCTTCCACGCCGCGTATTTGGCCGCGCCTTCGAACGTGGTGCTGGCCTTGAGCAGCCGGGTGAAGTTGAGCGGCTTGCCGAGGCGCTGCCGCGTCTTCCACCACTTGAGCAGGTTTTCGCGTTCACGCGGTGACAGGGCAGGGGTGATACGCTCGCCTTGCACCGTAAAGGCGATCCCGGCCGCCTCCAGCGCGGCGGGCAAAAGCCCATCGAAATGCGCCGCGTTCACGCTCAGGATGTCGTTTTCGCGGCCCGGTTTTTCGACGCGGAATTCCGCTTTGTAGGTCGCCTGAAAGAGCGCGCGCCAATAGTTATCGGCGGTGCCGTTGGGTGGCCCAAGCGCAACGGCCAACTGCGCGGCGGTCATTGCGGCGCTGGCGACGGCAACCAACACGCTTTGCGCGCTCGCCTCATCGCGCTGCCACACCAACGCGCATGGCTGGACAAAGCGCGCCCAGATCGTCGTATCGCGTAAGTGTCCCGAAGCGGCTTTAGCAAAGGTTTGCGCGCGCATGGTGGCGACCTTGGCGCGCAGGGTCTGACCGCCGTGGGTGCGCTCATGATAGCTCACCGTGGGCCAGATGCGCGGCTCTTCGCTCGCATCGCCGGGTATCAGGACGTAGAAATCCAGCACCCCTTCGAGCGAGCGCGTGCGCAGATTGGACCCGTAAAACAGCACCGCCAGCGCGCCCGCCTCCTCGGCGAGAGCTTGCGCAAATTCGCGCACCGCCGGTTCAACCGGGGCGCTGAGCTGAGATTCGAGGCGCCGCTGGAGCGCCTCCATCACTTGGCGTCTTGAGGCGGCGTCACAAACTCGATCGCGGGCCCCTGCCCCACCGAATAGGCGCCGGCGGGAAAGGCCTCGCCATCGAAAATGAACGCGTCATCAATCGTCAGCGTAAACTCGGAAAGGCTGAGCTGGTGGATGCCTTTTTCGCGCAAGCCCGATTGCAAAGCGCCGGTCATCGCAAAGGGTAAAAGCGCCGTCGTGCGCCGTCCGACCTGATCCAGAGCGACCAGCCGCAGCCCTGTGCGAAGGCGGCCAAACGGCTTGATCCCGGCGGGCAGGCGCTCAAGCGTGGTGGCCAGAAGGACCTGCCGATATTCGGGATCGCCCGCGCCGCTATGCGCCAGCGGCGATCCGTTCTTGCCAAGCGCAATCGCCATCTTCGCGCCGCGCCGCCATGGATTGGTGCGCGAGGCGAACAGCGCCTGGGCCAAGGCCCAGGTCGCGGTGACGGCGACCACCGCGCTGTTAAACGCGCCCAGCTTGTGCGCGCTTTGCCCGGCCTGCGTCGCCTTGGTAAACGCGCCCGCGCCCAGCAAGAAACCGAGCACGCTCGCCTCCGCGCCTTTAGCCAGGTCGCGCACCTGAATCGGACGGCGCACCACGCGCTCGCCCTCGTCAAAGGCGTCGATGGCGTTTTGCAGGCTCCATTCGATCGGCACGCCCAGATCCACCGTCAGCGCGTTGGTCTTACCCTTGGGCAAGACCGCAACGGCGGGCCAATCGTCCCCGAAGATGCTCTGACCGCAGGTCAAGACATCGCGCACGGTGCCATCGCCGCCGTTGATGACCAACAGGTCGATCTCGTCGCGCGCAAATTGCGTCAGCGCATCGGGCAGAGCGTCGCGATTGCCGGGCGTTGCGATGTGGACTTGCGGGCAGACCTCGCAGTCGAAATCGGCGCCTTGATTGCGGTGGCTGCGCGGGTTGTATATCACGCCCACGCGCGGCGGTTCGCCAGTCGCGCGTTCACGACGCGGCGCGCGCGCGAGCGAAGCGCCCGCACTCGCCTGCGGGAGTTGCGTGAATTCGTAGATCGGCGTTGCCATGATTGTCCTATTATCGCCAAAAAGCGTTAATGTCTTCGCAATTCTTGGGCGCGCCCCGCCTAAACCCGGCACAGCGGCGCGAGAGCCACATTGGTCCTCTTGCGCTAATTGCAAGAGGACGCTGGCGCCGATGCCGTAACGTCTTTGCGCGTCGGCGATTGTGTGAACGCTCCCTCGTCAGGGCCGCTCTTGTCTTGAACTTGAAAGAGAAGTGGCTCACACGGGGCCTCGGGATCGCCATGTCAAAGCAATCGTGTGAGGGCATGTGAGCCGGGTCAACATCACCATCGAAGACGTCGCCAAGGCCGCCGGTGTGTCGCGCCAGACGGTCTCGCGCGTGATCAACAACCGCACCAATGTCGCCGCCGCCTCACGCGCCCGGATCGAGGCCGCGATTGCGGAACTGGGTTATGTCCCCAACGCGGCGGCGCGGCGGATGGGTGGGGCGCGCAGTGAGCTCATCCTGGCGGTGATCCAGCGCGGCGCGGGAGCGGGCGGCGCGGGGCAGCGCACCGGACGCCTCCCGCTCGATGCGATGCTGCTCGCCGGGCTCGATGCGTGCGCGAGCACCGGGTATCGTATCTTGTTCGATCAGCTTGAAACCGACGCGGCCTCCGGTTTGACCGCTTTGAACCGCGCGCTCACCGCGCTCAGCCCGGATGGCGTCATCCTGACCCCGCCGCTCGACGAGCGCACCGATCTGCGCGACGCGATAAAGGGCCGCGGGATTGCGCTGGAATGTCTGGGCGAGCGGGTTGAATTCGGCCGGCCTGCGCCGGGTCTCGATGACGGCGCGCAGGGCGAAGCGGCGACGCAGCGACTCGCAAAGCTGGGGCACCGGCAAATCGCCTTTATCACCGGGCTGACCGATCCGACCCGCTCGCAGCGGCGCGTCGCGGGATACCACCGCGCGATGGCGACCAAAGGCAGCCGCGCGCACACCCATTTCACCGCGCACGGACAGCTGGGCTTCGATGATGCTCGCGCTCTGGCAAAAAGCTGGCTGGAGCCGACCATTCGCCCCACCGCGATCATCGCTGAAACTGAAGAAGTGGCGCTCGCCGTGCTGGATGTCGCCGCGCAATTGGGGGTGAGCGTGCCGGGTGATCTGTCGATCATCGCACTCGAAGACAGCGCGAGCCTATCCCGATCACGGCCGCCGATTGCCGCGCTGTACCAGCCGTATGAGCGGCTCTTTCATGAAAGCTGCGCCAGGCTGATCGCGCGCGCCATAGGCACCGATCAGCCGCAGCCGGAAAGCGCCTCACCGGATGACGACGACGCTGGCGATCAGCGCGCCGCGTTCAAATGGGTGGAACGCGAAAGCGTTACCAAGGCACCGCGCGCGGTCTAACGCATCAGGAGGCGCGCTTGCGGTTCCACACGATCGCGCTCGCCGCGCCGAAATTGAACACCGCCCCCATCAACGCCCCCGCGATCCCCGCCAGGCTCCAGCTTTGCGTGCTGCGCATCGCGAGTTCGGCGACGCTCACATTCGCAATCGCGCCCACGCTGCAAATGATCATGAACAAAGCGAGCCCCTTGATCATGCTGAACCCGCGCAGCCGCCGGTCGCCATAGGTGAAGACGTTGTTGATCAGGAAATTCGAGACCATCGCGATATAGGTCGCGCCCGTCTGCGCCAGCACAAACTCCGCGCCTCCGCCCAGTAAAGCGCGCAAGGCGATCAGATGCACGACCAGCCCCAGCGATCCGACCGCCGAAAACAGCACAAAGCGCGGCGGGATCAGCCCGCGCGTGAGCTTGTCGACCAGCAAAAAGCCAAACTCCGCGATCACAAGCAGGCTGAGCTTGCTTTCGCCTTCGCGCCGGTCGCGAAAGACATAGGGCACTTCGAGCACGTTGAGCGGGCGGCGCGAGGAAGTCAGGATATCGATCAGGATCTTGTAACCCTGCTGCGAGAGATCATAGAGCGCCTCGGTCAAAACCCGGCGATCCAGCATGAAAAAGCCGCTCACCGGATCCGTGGTCTGGTGGCTAACCAGCGCGCGCGCCAAACCGTTAGCCAAGGCGCTCATGCGCGCACGACCCTGTTCCCACTCGCCCACGCTGCCGCCCGCGCCATAGCGCGTGGCGACCACCACGTCGGCGCGCTGATCCGTGAGGAGCCGATACATCTCGGGCAGCTTGCTTTCATCGTGCTGAAAATCGGCGTCCATCACGGCAATGACGCTGGCGTTGGCGACCAGCATCCCCTCGATCACCGCCGAAGACAGACCGCGCCGCCCGACCCGCCGCAAACAGCGCACACGCGGTTCGCTCTGCGCTACGCGGTTGACCTCTTCACAGGTGCCATCCGGGCTGTCATCATCGACAAAGATGATCTCCCAAGACAAATCGCCCAGCACCTCGCCAAGCCGCGCGACGAGCGGCGCGATATTGGCGCGTTCGTCGAGGGTAGGAATGATGATCGAAAGCCTAGGAGCAATGGTGCGAGCGTCCGCTGCACCAAGGGCCGATCCGTCCACCTGTTCGCTCGCCAATACCATGGTGTCCGGCCCATAACCCGCCCGTCGATCAAGGACCACAAGCAATGGCGCACCCGAGAGGATTCGAACCTCTGGCCTCTGCCTTCGGAAGGGCCGAGGTTGTGGAATCGAGCGCGGGAATGATCGAGCGCACTGTGGGCACCTCGCGGGCGACGCAGAGGTCAAGGGGATCGGAGCGCTGAAGCGCCGCTGCGCATCCTGTTGAAACCGCACATAATCCCCTACGGTCGCAGATCCTTACGCATGGCTTTCAAATTCGCCGGTGTGATCTTCCAGCGTGCCGCGTCATCGTACTCAACCTTGATCTCAAACGCGTTGGTCGCTTTATCCACTTGGAGGAGGCACGCTTTCCACGTGGGATCGCCTGATTGGCGGGCCTGATAATCGCGGTATTCGATAAGCTTGAGGTACAATTCGCGTTCGCGCGGGGCGAAGGGCACCGCTTTTCCATTGGCGCGATACTTAAAGCCCGAAGCGTCGTAATCCTGCCCGTCCAGAATAACGCTCAGACTGGCAGCCTCCCATTCATCGGCCAGTTTTTCGCTCGACAAAAGCAGCCTGGCGATAGCCGCCATGTACACGTTGGCCTGGTCCAGCGAGGACAGGTCTGGTTCTGCTTTGGCCGACATGGACGCCACCTCTTGCGCGTTACTCGAAGTATTGAGCCATATCAGCAGAGCGCACGCGATCAAAGCTTTGGCCGGCTTCATTGGCGAACTCCTTGACGTTATCGAAAACGACATCGCCATCAGGGCCCATCACCTCGTAGGAAACCTGGATGCGTGAAGGCCGGACGCCATCGAAATCGAAGAATTCAATCTGGTAGTCGACCGTGCCACCAGCGCGGATCCAGTCGGCAATTTCGTTTTCAAGCCGTGCGAACGCGCCGCTGTTCAGGTTTCTCAGCCGTACCATCTCACCGTCGATGACGGTGTCCACCGGTGTCCCGTTTTGCGGGAACATGCCGCGCTCGCCTTGGTCGCTTAAGAAACGATGGCCCACCGCATGGCCGCCCTGGTCGCCATCCACTCCGCGCCTTGCGACATCGCGTTGCGCTTGCACTTCGGCGTTGCTTCGATCCAGCCCGCTAAAGACTTCGGACAACTCCGCCCGCGCCGATTGCAGGCGCCCCTGCGCGTCATACGTGTAGCGCACCGTGTTGCCGCCGAAGGTGTGGTCGATAGATTGCCCAGCTCGCGCGGCGCGCGCTGCGTCCATCGCAGGATCCGCCACATCGGTCGCTGCATCGGCGGCCCGCAGAGCATCCGCGGCTTCATCACCGCTGCGCGTTACGATGCGGCCCGCGTCCGCTGCTACATCAGCGAGATCCCCGGCTGTGTCCGCGATCCGAGCGCCTTTGCCTGCCTGGCCCGCCACCGGAACAAAGGTCGCGGCGACTTCGAAGGTGATCCGCCCGATCGTTTCTCCCCACCACTGCGCCTGCGCCTCGGAGCCTTGCGCGGCAGCGGCATCGTGGGACGCTTTCAAAGTGTCCCATTGGCCCTCAATGGCTGACACGACATCACGCCGCAGCTTCGACGGATCATCAACGATCGAGCCGATATAGCCGCCTATGGCATCGCGCATATTGGCCAAGGTTTCGCTGGTCGCTGCGCCGCGTTCGGCGGAGGGGACCACTTCGTCAAGAAAACCCGGAAGCTCTCCCACCTGATCGCGCAGCCAATCGCCTGCAAAGCCGGACAGCGAACTGTCCGCGCCATACTGCAACGTACGGCCGGCAAGCTCTAGCGTGCCGACCACCATATCTTTAGCGCCGTTGAGCATCCCGGTGCGAAGGCCATCTCGAAAAGCGCCCAAGCTGCCCGTCACATCGAGCACCGATTGCAGCGATGCGCCCCATTCGGTTTCACCAAGTCCCGCTTGTTGCGTCCATTGCGCCAGTTGCGGCTGCGCAGCGTCAAGCAAGCGGTCCACCGGATCGAAACGGTTCAGCATCGAGGCGACCTGATCGATCATCCCGCGCTGTGCGGCTGCCACTTCGCTCGCCGTTCCGGCATTTTGAAGCGCCTGATAGCGATCAATCACCTGATTAAGCGCCGCATCATCCGTGCGACCGCCCGCCAAAGTGACCAGTTCGGTGTAAAAGGCTTGCATGTCCGGATTGGCGCTGTTGCGCGCCATTTCCAGCCACTCGCTGCGCGTCATCTCCGGTGGAGGCGCGCCAAAGCCATCATCGAGGCGATTGAGCGTCTCGAAGCCACTTGGCGGTAAGTCCGGCCCCCGATTAGTGCCGGGATCCTGCCCTGTGCTGGTAATGCCGTTCATCGCTACCGACTCCTGCGAGTGGAAATCTAGCAGGAAACATATCGGAATCGTCAGCCCGTCGGCATCTGCAAAACGTGTAGATCGCGGGTCAACGCAGACATATTTTGGATCGCAAGCAGGCGCAGAAGTAGCTCGCCCTTACGCCGGGCTTTCAAATCAAACCGGTTCGCCAGGAGGCAATGATAAGCTCCGCTTTGCCATGTGAATTTCAGCCCTGCCTGCGCATCATGACGGCGCCGCCAAGGAGCACGAAGCCTAGACCTGCTCCTGCTGCGAGCGCCAATGCGGTGCTGTTATCGTCCCCCTCAATAGCGGCGCGGCGCTCAATGTCGCCCGCATCCCTCTCAGATGCGTCGGTGTCCGTTGCTTCAGCGCCTTCGCGCGGCATAAAACCGTTCCGCGTGAGCGTCATCAACGACAGGTCAATTCCGCTTTCCTTTGCGCCTTTGCGCGCGGCCCGCGCCAATTGATCGAGCCTGTCTGCGTTGCCTTGCCATTGCTCGAATGCGGAGCTCAGCATAGTCGCCTGAAGCAGCAACGCCTCGGCGTATTCCTGGCGCTGCACATCGTTTGTGTTGGCAAAGTCCGGCGTCGCTGCAAACGCATCGCGCACCTGCTGCTTAACCATGGCGATCGTTCCCTTGCTGGGATCTTCATCGCGCTTGTTCGCCACGAGCCAGGCGTTGATCCACCACAACGTGTAAGCGTCGGCGACATCGTGTGTATCGAGGCCATATGGCGCAATAGCGGCGCGCAAATCGTCCATCATCGTGGGCTGCGCGTTGATGATTTTTGCAAGCTCGTCGCGCGCTCCGCCTTCGGGTGAGCGCTTTATGAAGTTGTTCAGGTTTTGGCGGGTCCGCTCGCGCTTGTACTGATACGCATAGCTTTGATCGGCGGCTCGCGGCGCTGCGGTGGCCGGCGCGGAAAGCGCCACGCCGGGCACAGACAGACGGTTATTCACGTTGCGATTGAGCGATGAGACGACGCCCTGATGTTTCACATCGGATGTGATTGCGCGCAGCGGGCTGTAGACCGGGGGGGTGTAGGTGTACTGCGCGAAGGCCGTCCCGACCAGACTGCAAGCCAGCAGACAACCAAGAAACGTTTTCAGACTTTTCATCGAGCGACTCCCAAAACGAAAAGCGGAGGGGACAGCAAAGCCCCCTCCGCACAATTTTGCAACGGCTCTGCGATCAAGCGCGCGCAATTGTCTCCGAAGCTTCGCCGATGCTCTTGATCGTCGAGCTGATGGCTTGCGAAAGATAGCCGATTTCCTGGCTGAGCGCCTGAACTTCGGCAGACAGCTGACCAAAGCGCGACTGACCCTGAGCGTTGAAGCCGCCATCATCGTTGCGCATGCCGTTCTGACCGCCAAGACGCCCGAGCTGGTCGGACTTGGCCGCGAGATCGTCCATTTTGGAGTCCATGAGCTGACCAAGAGCGCGCGCGATCCGCATCAGGACGCTGCCGCCCGCCTCGGCGCCGCTCGCGCCGCCTTCGCCTTCTTCCTCAAGGCCGCGCATCGCCCAGTCTTGAACAATCCGCTCCATCGCGTCGAACGACCGGTCGGTCTCGGTCAACAATTCGCGGCGCATCTGCCCAGCCTCACTGGGGCGCAGGTCCATCTGGTCGGCAAAGCCTGAAACCGCTTGGTTGAGTTCGCGCATCATAAGGCCGGGCTGGCCCATGCTGTTGGCAAAAGCGGACTGCGCCAGATCAATCATCGGCTGCGGGAGGTTGAGTTGCTGACCCAGGCGCTGGATCAAATTCATGCCGATCTGCGGACCGAGGGTGCGCATGGCCAAACTGGCCCAGCCGGCCGGGCCCATGGCCAGTTGAGCGAGGCTGATCGGGTTGACGACCGAACGAAGAATTCCACCGATAGGCATAGTACCAACTCCTTTGACTGATCTTCAAAAATGAAAGACGCGGTGTCGCAGTCTTCGCATTCTGTTTCGCCGATCTCGGTGCGTTGGTGTATCTGCACATCATACAGGGGGCCTATGCAATGCGTATAGAAGTCGGCAGGACGCGTTGCTTGATCGCGACTAGTCGAGGGAATGGAATAGAAGTCCACCCAACGCCACCAGCTGACGCATGCCGTCCAATTCCAACTTGCGCACGGCGTTGCTCAAATGCGTGCGCACAGTCCCCTCGCCAATCGACAAAAGCGTGCCGATATCTGCATTTGAACGCCCCCATCCGGCAAAGCGCAGCGCGGCGGCCTCGGTTCGGGTGAGCGCTTTCAACGGCTCGACCAGCGATAGCGGCACGCGTGCGCCATCGACCGTGAACTCGCCGATTTCGACGTCGCGCGCGCGCGCCGGGTCGCGCTGCGCGGCTTCCCGCATCCGCGTGATGAGCGTCAGCAATTCCGGATCGATCGACGCGGGATCAAAACCTTGCTCCGATCCGCTCATTGCGCCTCTCCTGCGCGTTCCATGATGCCAAACCCGACCGCCTGCCGGGTCGCCAGCTCGCTGATGACCATTTGGCCGAGCAGCGGCAGAATCAAAAGCACGATGAACACCGCCGCCGTCGTCTTGATCGACAGCGACAGCATGAACACGTTGAAATTGGGGGCGAAGCGGTTAAGGATCCCCATCCCCAGATCGATGATGAACAACACCATCAAAACGGGCGAAGCGATGAAGAACGCGATCTGAAAGAAGCGCCCCAGCTCGCCTTCGAACAAGGCCACGCCTTGCGTGTCAATCACCAGCCCGCCCGGACCCATGGGCCACACGGAAAAGCTCAGCATCACGCTGCCGACCAACAATGAAAGACCGCCGGCCGTCACGAATGTCACTTGCGCAAACCGACCCAGCAGCGTTGCGGTCAGCGACTGTGTTGATCCGCTGACCGGGTCAACGATCTGCGCAATTGTTGCGCCCGATTTGGTGTCAATGATTTCTCCCGCGGATGCCATCGCCCACAAGAATGTGCCGAAGAACAGCCCAAGCACCACGCCCGCCGCGGCCTCACGGCCAAGCAAAAGCACCCAATCGCTGGCGCTCAAAACCTGCGGGTTGAAGTTGAGCGGCAGCGAGAGAGTTACGAGCCCGAATGTCACAATGAGCGAATTGCGGACCAATGGCGGAATTTGCTGCGGAGAGAACAGCGGCAGCATCAAAAAGGCAAAACCGAAACGCGCCGAACCGGCACCGATCAACAGCGCTTGCTGGGTCCAGGGCACCACCTGAAAAAGCGAAGTGCCAAGGGTGTCGGGCACGCTCACCGTGTCACCCCACCATGTTCCCGAAACCGCTGAAAATCCGATCGGCAAAGGTGTAAAGGCTTCCAGCCATCAGCGAGGCTGTGACGAACAGGGTCAGCACGATCGCGAAAAACTTGAGCGTGAATTGCAGCGTCTGTTCCTGAATCTGCGTGGCCGCCTGCACCACCGCCACAAGCAGGCCGACGATCGAGGCCGCAATGACCGGCGGAGCGGAAAGCAGCAGCACAAGCCACAGCGCCTCCATCGTGATGTCGGTCATATCCACGGCGCGTGCTCTACCCCCTCGCCTCAGACATAAGACAGCACCAAGCCGTGCGAGAGTTTCACCCAGCCGTCGACCAGCACGAACAACAAGACCTTAAACGGCAAGGATATCGTGACCGGGCTCAGCATCATCATGTTGAGCGCGAGCAGGATGTTCGAAATCAGCAGGTCGATTATGAGAAACGGCAAGAAGATCAGAAATCCGATTTGGAAGGCGAGCTTTAATTCGCGCACCGCGAAGGCGGGGATGACAATAACGAAGTCGGTGTCCGAAAGCTCATCCGCGCGCTCGGGTCCGCTGATGCGTTTTTGCGTGGCCAACAGAAACGCACGGTCATCGCGGGTGGTGTTCGAAATCAGGAACTCACGCAGGGGTTCCTTCACCCGGTCAGCGGTCGAAATGATCTCCTGCGTATCCTGGATCTGAGCGACCCCGGGGGGCTCATCCCCCGGCATCGTTGCAGCGGCTTCTTCGGTGAACCCAGCCGCCTCGCTCATATCCTGTAAGGTCGGGTACATGACGTAAATCGTCAGGATCAACGCCAATCCATTCAGCACAACATTGGGCGGGGTCTGCTGCAAGCCGAGCGCTGTGCGGACGATCGAAAGCACGACCACGATCTTTGTAAAGCTGGTCACCATCACCGCCAGAAAGGGTGCGAGCGCGATCAGAATAACCGTGATGAGCGCCGAGCCGGGGGTGAAGCTGTCGACGAGCATCAATCGTCATCCTGCGCTTCGACATCTTCGGAAGTGGTGCCCTCCGGCGGTGTTTCAGAGTGCGTCTCCACGTGGTCGAGGAGAACCGCAAATCGGTCGCCGATCCGCACAATCTCACCGCGCCCAATGCTGCGGCCACCTACCGATAGTTGCGCGCTCAAACCCTCGCTCACGGCTCCAAGGTCAAATGTCCCGGTTTGCGCGAGTTGCTCCAAGTCTTTCTGGCTAATCAGCGCGTCGCCCAGATGGATCGCAACGGGCACGCTGAGCCCTTCGCCCGAATGCGGCTGGGGAGATTCAGATGAAGACATAGGACCGGCTACTCCGGAGTTGGACAAAAGCGGCACAAGCGCACCGGACCCCGGATCGAAGCCCAGCGGTGCGACAAGTGTTTGGATGCGCGAGACAGCACCCTGCAAGCCGGTATCGAAGGGCCAGGGACCGTGATTGAGGACGAGCATATCCCCGCCCGTCAGCGCCTCCGCTTCGAGAAGAGGCAGACGCGCAGCGATAAATGCCAGTTTAGTCACCACGCCCCGGGCATCCGCGGTCGGCGGACAGTCAATCTCAGACAGCGGCTCGTCGTGAAGAATTGCCAAACGCATCAGCGCCTCGCCTTCCCGGTCAACCTTGAGCGTGGGCAAATCGCGCGGGAGCGTCCTGTAGTCGGCGAACTCACCCGCGAGACCAAGCGCCCGCTCAACGTTGCTCAGAACGTCTTCGTGCTCGCTGAGGACGCGCATCAGTTCCTCAGCCGAAATACCCTTTGGCAGCGTTTGAAGCGGCGGAAGGAAAGCCAAGTGCTCGCCGACATACCATGGCTGATCTCGCTCGCGCACAGGCGCTAGCCTCACCGAATATCCCGCGTTCACCAGTCTTTGCGCTGCCTGGCGCGCCACCGCAATTGCTTCAGGCTTAAGGTGGCAAAGCGTTCCACTCAGGCCACCGATGGCGCCCGAAAGCGCGCTTTTGCTTTTGTCGTTCAAGGGGTGAGTCATTCGGCCTCACCGTGGTCGGCCATTCTCAGGCGGAAACGCTTCGCCGCCGTGTCGCTTTGAGCTGGGTCGGATGCAGCGTCGTCCATCCCCGTGTCCGGCCCCTTGGCCTGGGTGGAGGAACCGCCGACCGGCCAGCTCTTTATCGGAGTGATCGCGTGCGCCGTCACACCAAACAGCCATTGCTCGCCTTCGATTTCGACCAACACGAGACGCTCACGAGGGCCCACCGGCAGGGCTTTTTCAAACCGCAAGCTGGGCCCCGTATCGGCTCCAGACAACCGTCCGAAGCTGCCGTCTTGAAAGCGCTTGAGCAGCCACAGAACGCCCCAGGCGAGCGCCACAACAAGGGCAAGCGAGAGGAAAACCGCAAGCAGGGATGAGAAAAGAGCGCCTAGGGTCATGCCGAAGCCTTTTCCGGTTCGTTCGCGGTTTCTCGGTGAAGGTCGCAATCCATGGGGGCCTCGCCTGATCGGGCTTTGCGCGCCCACAGGATGATCTCGGCAATCGCGTCAAACATGTCTTCCGGGATCATCTCGCCGACTTCGCCGCGCGCCCAGAGCGAACGCGCGGTCGGGATGTGCCGAATGACAGGAACGCCCGCATGCTCGGCGACGGCGCGCATCGCCGCGGCGACTTCGCCTTCGCCGCGCGCCATGACCACCGGGACTGGCGCGGTCTCCGGGTTGAATTCGAGCGCAATCGCCAGGTGCGTCGGGTTGACCAGCAAAGCGTTGGCGTCCGCCGTCTTGGAGACCGCGCCCGACTGCGCCCATTCCTGCGCCATCTGGCGACGCTGCCCCTTCATCTGGGGGTCGCCTTCGTCTCGTTTGTGTTCGTCCTTAATGTCTCGGCGGCTCATCATCATCTTTTTGAGGAATTGCTGACGCGCCCAGATCGCGTCTCCGACGGCGACGATGACAAAGACCGCGCCCACCGACGCGAGGACTTTCAGGGTAATCGTGTACAGCCGCATTGCATCCGCGGTGCCAGCCTGCATCGCCGCGCCTTCGCGCCAGATCGGCTGTGTTGCCGGGCGCAGCATCACGCCCATGTCGTCGATGTAATCGCGCGCGATGAACCACACGATGGCGATGATCGCAGCCACTTTGATCAAGGTCTTTACCAACTCGACGAGGCCATGCTTGCCAAAGATCCGTTTGAGACCTTCAACAGGGTTCATATTATCGAGCTTGGGTTCCAGCCGTTTGGGCGCGATCAGGCCCCGCGTTTGCAGCGTTTCGGAGAACAGAGCCACAGCACACAGCGGGATCAGCACTATGGCGGAAAGCGAGATAAGCAGCGCCGTCGCATCAGCCCCGAGCCCGGTCAAAAGGGTTTCAAAATCACCGCTGGCGGCGTTCTGCACGGTCGCATCGGCAAACCCGGTGACACGAGACGCTATAAACCCGGCAACCGTCATAAACAGGATCGCCATGGCAATGGTGCCAAAAGTCGGCGTGAGTTCGCGCCCTTTGGCAATGTCGCCCTTCTTGCGGGCGTCTTTCAGTTTGCGGGGTGTGGGAAGCTCTGTCTTGTCGCCGCCCTGGTCTTTATCCGCCAACTCGTTGCTCCCCTTTGCGGCTCATTCTGATCAGCACACCGCTTCGAGCGGAGTGGTCCATGGATTCGCGCGAGCCCTTGGGTTCGAGCCCTCAGGCAATAAAGTCAATACACCAATCAATCGTCATATATCTGCCATCAAATTACGGCTGACCGACCAGAAGTATAGATTGCGATTCGCCACTCAGCCGAGCGGTTGGAAAAATGCGACAAGCGGATCATGCAAAGAAGGCAACAAAAGGGG